>JAIEQJ010000061.1 GCA_019747815.1 Hyphomonadaceae bacterium | reverse complement strand
ATGAGCTCCATGATCAGCACGGTCTTGCCGACGCCGGCGCCGCCGAACAGGCCGATCTTGCCGCCCTTGGCGTAGGGCGCGAGCAGGTCGACGACCTTGATGCCGGTGACCAGGATCTCGGCCTCCGTCGACTGGTCGGCGAAGCTCGGCGCGGGCTGGTGGATGGCGCGCTTGCCGGAGGTCTTGATCGGGCCGGCCTCGTCCACCGGCTCACCGATCACGTTCATGATGCGGCCGAGCGTCTCGTCGCCGACGGGCACGGCGATGGGCTGGCCGGTGTCGGTCACGTCCTGGCCGCGCACGAGGCCCTCGGAACTGTCCATGGCGACGGTGCGCACGGTGCTCTCGCCCAGATGCTGGGCCACCTCCAGCACCAGCCGTTGGCCCTGGTTGGTGGTCTCCAGCGCGTTCAGAATCTCGGGCAGGTGCCCGTCGAACTGCACGTCGACGACGGCGCCCATCACTTGGCGAATCTTACCGACTTTGTTGGTGGCCATGTACGGATATCCCTGTCTTGCGAACTCCACTCACAGCGCTTCGGCGCCGGAGATGATCTCGATCAGTTCCTTGGTGATGTTGGCTTGCCGCTGGCGGTTGTACTTGATCGTCAGCTTGTTGATCATGTCGCCGGCGTTGCGCGTGGCGCTGTCCATGGCCGACATGCGCGCGCCCTGCTCGCTGGCGGCGTTCTCCAGCAGCCCGCGGAACACCTGCGTGGCGATGTTGCGGGCAATCAGCGGCGCCAGGATCTCTTCCTCGCTCGGCTCGAACTCGTGGCTGGCCTGGGGCTTCGCCTGTGCGGGGGCCGCATCGCCCGCGCGCGCCGGGATGAGCTGCAGTGCGGTCGGCTTCTGCGCGATCACCGACTTGAACTCGGAGTAGTAGAGCGTGCAGACGTCGAACTCGCCGGCCTCGAAGCGGGCGAGAATCTTGCCCGCGATCGCCTCGGCGTTGGTGAAGCCGACCTGCTTGACCGCCTTGAGATCCACCCGGTCGATGATCTGCCGGCTCCAGTCGCGGCGCAGGGCGTCCGCCCCCTTGCGGCCGACGCAGAGGATCTTGACGGTCTTGCCCTCCCTGACGAGACGCGCGGCGTCCTGCCGGGCGAGGCGGGCGATGTTGGTGTTGAAGCCGCCGCACAAGCCGCGCTCGGCGGTCATGACGAGCAGCAGGTGCACCAGGTCGTTGCCGGTGCCCACCAGCAGCGGCGACGCACCGGTCTTGCCGGCCATGGTCGCGTTGATGCTGGCCATCACCTCGGCCATGCGTTGGGCATAGGGGCGGGCGGCCGTCGCCGCCTCCTGGGCGCGCCGCAGCTTGGCAGCCGCCACCATCTGCATGGCTTTGGTAATCTTCCGCGTCGCCTTCACCGAGGCGATGCGGTTGCGCATGTCTTTCAGGGAGGCCATGGGAGCCTTTGATGTGAGCCTTTGATGTGAGCCTTCGATGTCCCTAGGCGGCCGAAGCCCGGCCGCTACCGTTTGAGCTTCAGGCGAACTGCTTGGCGACGTCCTCGACCACGCCCTTGAGCTTGCCCGCAGTGGCGTCGGAGAGGTCCTTGCTGTCGCGGATGTCGTTGAGGATGGCGACGTTCTGGCTCCTCAGGTTGGTCAGCAGCGCCTCCTCGAACCGCTTGACCTTGTCGAGCGGCATCGGATCGCAGTAGCCGTTGACGCCGGCGAAGATCACACACACCTGCTCCTCCATCTTGAGGGGCGAGAACTGCCCCTGCTTGAGCAGCTCGGTCAGGCGTGCGCCGCGGTTGAGCAGGCGCTGGGTGGTGGCGTCGAGATCGGAGCCGAACTGGGCGAACGCCGCCATCTCGCGATACTGCGCCAGCTCGCCCTTGATCTTGCCGGCGACCTTCTTCATGGCCTTGGTCTGCGCGGAAGAGCCCACGCGCGACACCGACAGGCCGACGTTCACCGCCGGGCGGATGCCCTGGTAGAACAGGTCCGTCTCCAGGAAGATCTGGCCGTCGGTGATGGAGATCACGTTGGTCGGGATGTAGGCCGAGACGTCGTTGGCCTGCGTCTCGATGACGGGCAGCGCGGTCAGCGAGCCCTTGCCGGCGGCATCGCCCATCTTGGCGGCGCGCTCCAGCAGGCGCGAGTGGAGGTAGAACACGTCGCCGGGATAGGCTTCGCGGCCCGGCGGGCGGCGCAGCAGCAGCGACATCTGGCGATAGGCGACGGCCTGCTTGGAGAGGTCGTCGTAGATGATGACCGCGTGCATGCCCTTGTCGCGGAAGTACTCGCCCATCGTGCAGCCGGCAAACGGCGCCAGGAACTGCATCGGCGCCGGATCGGAGGCGGTGGCCGCCACCACGATCGAGTAGTCGAGCGCGCCGTTCTCCTCGAGCGCCTTGACGAACTGGGCCACCGTGGAGCGCTTCTGGCCGACAGCGACGTAGACGCAGTAGAGTTTCTGGTTCTCGTCGGTGCCCAGGTTGAGCGACTTCTGGTTGAGGATGGTGTCGAGCGCGACGGCGGTCTTGCCGGTCTGGCGGTCGCCGATGATGAGCTCGCGCTGGCCGCGGCCGATGGGGATCAGCGCATCGATGGCCTTGAGCCCGGTGGCCATCGGCTCGTGCACCGACTTTCTGGGAATGATGCCGGGCGCCTTGACGTCGACGCGCTTGCGCCCGTCGGCCTTGATGGGGCCCTTGCCGTCGATCGGATTGCCGAGGCCGTCGACCACGCGCCCCAGCAGGCCCTTGCCCACCGGCACCTCGACGATGGCGCCCGTGCGCTTGACGGTGTCGCCTTCCTTGATGCTGCGGTCGTCGCCGAAGATCACGACGCCGACGTTGTCGGCTTCCAGGTTGAGCGCCATGCCGCGGATGCCGCCCGGAAACTCCACCATCTCGCCGGCCTGCACCTTGTCGAGGCCGTAGACGCGGGCGATGCCGTCACCGACCGACAGCACCTGGCCGATCTCGGAAACCTCGGCTTCCTTGCCGAAGTTCTTGATCTGCTCCTTGAGGATGGAGGAGATCTCTGAGGCGCGGATGTCCATCAGCCAATACCTTTCATCGCAACTTTGAGATTGTTGAGCTTGGTTCTGAGCGAGCTGTCGATCATCCGGCTGCCGACCTTGACGACCAGGCCGCCCAGCAGATGGGGATCGACACGCGTGTTGATCTGCACGTCCTTGCCCACCTGGGCTTTCAGCGCGTCCTTGAGCGCGTTCATCTGCTCGCTGCTGAGCGGGTGGGCGGAGGCGACATCGGCGCTCACCTCGCCGCGCTCGCGCGCCAGCAGGGCGCGGAAGTTCTTGAGCATGTCGGCCACCGCGAACAGGCGGCGGTTGCGGGTGATCAGGTTGAGGAAGTTGGCGGTCAGACCGGCAATGCCGGCCTTTTCCAGGATGGCGGCCAGCGCCTTGGCCTGATCGTCGGCGGTGATCACCGGGCTGCGCACCAGGCGGCGGAGATCCTCGCTGGCATCCAGCATGGTCTGGAACGTCTTGACGTCGCTCTCGACCTGCGTGAGCCGCTTCTCGTCCTTGGCGATCTCAAACAGGGCGGCGGCATAGCGCCCCGCCATGCTCGCCATCATGGGTTCATCAGTGGACACGTGCAATAAGCTTCCGCTTTGGAACAATGGGAGAACGGAGGCGCGCCCTGGCGCAACAGCCGGATGGCCAAAAAGCCTGCAGCGCGGTTGCAGTCACCCCTTGCCCGCGCATAGCATGCTGGGCGCGGTGCAGCAACCGCGCGGCTGTGTATGGAATGCCGCATCTGGCCGGGCGGGACGGCGCCGCGGCCCTGTTATTCCCTGTTCCGCGAGCGCTTGAGCCCGCGGCAGCGACGGGTAGGACCCGGCGCAACGTTATCATCGTTCACTGCGCTGGGGAGCCTTAGCCCTCTGTCCCATCAAGGAGATCTTATGCCCATCTGGAGACTATTGTCGGCTTGTGCCGTTGCGTTGCCGCTCGGACTGGCACCCGTGGCTCAGGCTGCCCCGGCCTCGCCGGCGTTCGCGCCGTCGCCCGCCGCAGCAGAGCCCGGCACCGGGATCATCAAGGTTCACCGCCGCGGACACGGTGTGGGGCTTGGCATTGGGATCGGCCTTGGGCTCCTCGGCGGGGCCGTGATCGCCAACGAGGCCTACCGGTCGCGTCGCGGCACTTACTACGACGATGACGGCTACGACGGCCCCTACTCCTATCCGTCAGGGTTTCGCGGCGATCCGCGCGTGGTCTGCGCGCGCAGTTTCCGCTCCTTCGAGTGGGGCACCGGGCTTTACACGACCTATTCCGGCGAGCGTCGTCTCTGCCCCTATTTGCGATAGCCGGCCGCGACGCCGCCTCCTGATGTCTCGATCGCCGCGATGCCCTCGCATCGCGTGAGCCCCGGGGGCCGGCAGATGCATGCTGATCTGCCGGGTCTCCGGGTCGCGTTGGCGCGCAGGCGCAATCAAAGGAAATTATACGGATCGATGTCCACCGTCAGCCGCAGGTCGGAGGGCGGCTTGGGCAGCGTGTCGAGCCAGGCGCGCAGATAGGCCTGCACGTCGAGCTCGCGCGGCGCCTTGATGAGCAGACGCCAGCGGTGGCGGCCGCGGATGACGGCAAGCGGTGCCTCGGCCGGGCCCAACACCTCGATCCGCTCGGCCGGCGGGGCATGCCGGGCGACATCGCGGGCGAACAGCTCGGCCAGCTCCTTGTCGCGTGCCGAGATGATGAGGGCCGCCAGCCGGCCATAGGGCGGAAGCAGGCCCGCCTGCCGCTGGCGGATCTCGTTTGCCAGGAACGCGTCGCGGTCGCCGGTGATGATGGCCTGCATCACGGGATGCTCGGGCATGTAGGTCTGCACGAAGCCGCGGCCCATGGCGAGCACGCGTCCGGCCCGGCCGGTGACCTGATGCAGGAGCTGGAACGTGCGCTCGGCCGCGCGTGGATCGGCGGTGCCGAGCCCCAGATCGCCGTCGACGATGCCGACCGTGGCAAGCTGCGGAAAATGATGGCCCTTGGCCACCATCTGCGTGCCGATGACGATGTCGGCATCGCCCGTCTCGATGGTCTTGATGATCTCGCGCATCTCGGTGAGCGACGGCACGAGGTCGGATGACAGCAGCGCCAGCCGGGCTTGCGGGAAGCGCTCGCCCACCTCCTCGGCGATGCGCTCGATGCCGGGGCCGCACGCCACCAGGGTGTCGGGCTCGCCGCACTTGGGGCATTTCTCGGGCAGCGGCAGCGAGAAGCCGCAATGATGGCAGTTCAGGCGATGGCGATAGCGGTGCTCCACCAGCCAGGCGGTGCATTGCGGGCAGTCGAAGCGGTGGCCGCAGGACCGGCACAGGGTCAGCGGCGCATAGCCGCGGCGATTGAGGAACAGCAGCGTCTGCTGTTTCCTCTCAAATGTTTCCGTCATGGCGCAGACCAGCGCCGGGGCGAGCCATCGGCCCTTCTCGGGCGGCTCGCGCCGCATGTCGACGGGGATGATCTCGGGCAGCTCGGCGCCGGAATAACGGCCGGGCAGGGTGACGCTGCGGTAGCGGCCGGTCTGCGCGTTGACGTGGCTCTCGATGGACGGCGTGGCGGACGACAGCACCACCGCGAACTTGCCGAGGCTGGCGCGCACCACGGCCATGTCGCGGGCCTGGTAGTGCACGCGATCGTCCTGCTTGAAGCCGCCGTCGTGCTCCTCGTCCACGACGATGAGGCCGAGCTCGCTATAGGGCAGGAACAGCGCCGAGCGGGCGCCGACCACGACGCGGGCTTCCCCGGTCGCCGCCGCGCGCCAGGCCCGCGCCCGCTCGGGCGAGGACAGCGCCGAATGCCACTCGACCGGCGCGCAGCCGAAGCGGGCCGTGAAGCGATCCATGAACTGGCTGGTGAGGGCGATCTCGGGCAGCATGATGAGCGCCTGTCTGCCCTTCTCCAGCGTGCGCGCCACCGCTTCGAAGTACACTTCCGTCTTGCCGGAGCCCGTCACGCCGTCGAGCAGCGTGACGGAGAAGGCGCCCTCGGCGGCCGACCGCATGGCGTCGACCGCACGGGCTTGCGCATCGGCGAAGTCGACCGTCGTGTGCGTCGGATTGGGGCGTCCGAATCGCCGTTCGGGAATGGCAACCTCGATCAGGTTGCCGGCCGCGATGAGGCCGTCGATCACGCCGCTCGTGCAGGCCGCCTCTGTCGCCAGCGCGCTCTTGGCCCGGATCAGGCCGTCGGAAGCAATCGTGAGCGCGCGCTTGCGGGCGGGGGTCATGCGCGGCGGCTCGGCGGCTTCCTGGTTGAGCCTGACGCCGAAGCGCGGCTTGACGGGCTCGAACACGGCCGACGAGCCCATCATCATGCGCACCACCATGCCGAGGGGGGAGAGCGTGTAGCGGGCCAACCATTCGGCAAAGCGCAGCGAGATCGTGGGCAGCGGCGGCACCTCGGGCAGGCCGGCGGTGACGGCTTTGAGCTTCTTCTCGGGGATCGGCTTGCCGGGATCGCCGACGGCGGTGTCCCACACCACGCCGATGCGGCTCTGCGGGCCGAAGGGAACCAGCACGAAGCCGCCCGGTGGAGCCGCGATGTCCGCCGGGAGCAGGTAGTCGTAGGTCTGGTCGAGCGCGACCGGCATCAGCACGGGCACGCGAGGCCCTGGGGCAGGGCCCGCCGGCCGGCCTTCATCCAGTTTTGCAAGCAGGCTTTCCAAACCGGAACCCCGGGACTAGAAGCGACGGGCGGGAATCGAGGGTATAGCCTAGTGTCCCGATCGCGAAGTTCGCCGGATCGTGCAGCAGGCGCTGAACGAACTTCGCGATCGAAAGGACACTAGCAAGTTCATGGTTCTAGTGTGATTCAGATCGAGAAATTCGCTCACTAGGCGTGCTGCGAGGAAGGGCGAATTTCTCGATCATCACACTAGTTCCCATGTCTGGGCGAACGCCAGGCGCAGGCGCCGGCGAAATGCGTGGAGAAGCCGGTATGAAGTTTTTCGTCGATACCGCGGACGTCGCTGAGATCAAGGAGCTGGCCGCCACCGGACTGCTCGACGGCGTGACCACGAACCCCTCGCTCGTCGCCAAGGCCAAGCGTGACTTCAAGGCCATCATTGCCGAGATCTGCGAGACGGTGCCGGGGCCGGTCAGCGCCGAGGTGGCCGCCACCGATCTCGACGGCATGCTGAATGAAGGCCGGGCGCTCGCCAGGATCGCCAAGAACGTGACCGTGAAGGTGCCGCTGACGTGGGACGGTCTGAAGGCGTGCCGCGCTCTGACGGGCGACGGGGTGATGGTCAACGTCACCTTGTGCTTCTCGGCCAATCAGGCGTTGCTGGCGGCCAAGGCGGGCGCAACCTTCATATCGCCTTTCGTCGGCCGGCTCGACGATGCGGGTCAGGACGGCATGGAGCTCGTGCGCGAGATCCGCACGGTGTACGACAACTACCCCGATCTCAAGACGCAGATCCTGGCAGCTTCGATCCGCAACGTCACGCACGTGAAGCAGGCGGCGATGATCGGCGCCGACGTGGCCACCCTGCCGCCCGCGGTGCTGCGCGCGCTGGTGCACCACCCGCTGACGGACAAGGGGCTGGAGCTGTTCCTCAATGACTGGAAGAAGACCGGACAGCGGATTGTCTAGACGCGGCTTTGTGCGTGCTGGACGCCTTCCCGTATCACGCCGCCCGCTCGGTGAGCTGCGCTTCGCTGACGACCCGCTCGAACGCCTCCGTGGCGCATTTGATGCGATAGAGGTGATGACCGCCTTCGGCGGGCAGCCGCCGCACGATCGTGCATTCCCGGTTCGCTGCGGGAAAGCCCATCCGGCTGGGCTTGAAGTCGACCGTCTGGCCGACGTTGAATTTGTGGCTTGGCATGCAATGCACTCCTACAAGGTAGCAAAAGCGCCTCCGACTTTTGCGGAAGGCGCTTTCTAGTTCAGGCCGACCACGGAACCGCAGATCGACACTGGTTCGCGCTTTGGCCGGCGTCAGGCCTTTTGTATCTGGCCCGCCTGCTTGCCGCGTCCTCGCCTGTCATCCTCCAGCACGAAGGTGACCTTGTCACCCTCGTTGAGCGAGCGGATGCCCGCCTGCTCCAGCGCCGTGGCGTGCACGAATACGTCCTTGCCGCCGCCTTCGGGCTGGATGAAGCCGTAGCCCTTGGCGGTGTTGAAGAATTTCACGGTACCTGTGACGCGCATGGGGGGAGTTCCTTTTCCCAGTAAGCGTGAAAGTCGCCGGTCAGTTGAGCCGCACGCTCGGCCCGGCCGCTCAGACATGGGGAAGGCAAACCGCCCAGATGGGCAAGCAGCAAAACCACAGATCGTGAGGTTGCACCCCGATTGGAGTACACCGGCTGCGGGCGTATATGAGCCAGGAAGGCGGCGGAAGCAAGACACATGTGCGGGATTGGAAGTGGCCCGCCGGCCGGATGTTTGCCGCATCGTTGAGGAGAAATCGTGCGGGTCGGCTGACCTCTTAACAGCGCCTTAACCCGACGCATCAAGGGTCACCCGGCAATTGGGGCGGATGGGGGTATGCACGGCGCCAGTCTGGTGATGGCCTTGGAGGACGGCGGGCTTTCGCTGGCCGAGGATTTGCTCGGCGCTGCAAGGGCTTGGTTGGCGCATCTGGCGCATGAGCGCGGCCAGGCCGACAAGACGCTCGAAGCCTACGAGCGCGATCTGCGCCAGTTCCTCGTTTGGCTCAGGGGCGAGCTGGGGCATGCACCCGGCCTTGCTGATCTCTCCCGGCTCGATGCCAAGCGCATCCGCGCCTTCATGGCGGCCAGGCGCCGGGCCGGCCTGGCAGGGCGGTCGCTGGCGCGCAGCCTGTCGGGCCTGCGCATGTTCTTTCGCTGGCTGGAAGCGCACGACGTGGCCCGGAACCGTGCGATCCTGCAGGTGGCGCTGCCGAAAGTGCCGCATGGCATCCCCAAGCCGCTGACGGTGGAGAAGGCCGCAGCCGTTGTCGACGGCGGGGCCGCCGCCGCGTTGGATTGGCTCGCGGCACGGGATGCGGCGGTGCTGCTGCTGCTCTATGGATCGGGCCTGCGCATCTCGGAGGCGCTGTCGATTGCCCGCAAGGATGCGCCCACCCCGGAGCGCGAGGTGCTGCGCGTCTTGGGCAAGGGCGGCAAGGAGCGCTTGGTTCCCGTGCTGCCCGTCACGCGAGAGGCCATCGCGCGCTATATCGCGCTGTGCCCGTATCCGCTTGCGCCCGGCACGCCACTGTTCCTCGGTGCCAAAGGCGGCCGCATGAGCCCGCGCATCGTCCAGCTCGTCATGCAGCGCATGCGTGAGGCGCTGGGCTTGCCCGACACGGCGACGCCGCACGCGCTGCGGCACTCGTTTGCGACGCATCTGCTCTCAGCCGGCGCCGACTTGCGCCAGATCCAGGAGCTGCTGGGGCACGCCAGCCTGTCGACCACGCAGGTCTATACGGAAGTCGACCGCGAGCGGTTGCTGGCGGTGTATGATCGCGCCCATCCGCGCGCCTGAAGCGGTGGCCGGAAAAATTCCGCGCGCGCCATGACCCTGCCGCGGCGGAGGGTCACCGTCGCGGCGCGCCGAACGTGGAGGGCCCGATGCGCCGGTTGCGCCGATGTCTGGCCGTGCTCTTTCTGCTCAACGTGCAGGCGGGAGCCGCGCAGGCCCAGCCGCCCGCGTGCACCGGCAAGAATGTGCTCGAGGAGCTGCGCCAGACCGATCAGGCGGCGCATGCGCGTGTGATGGCGGCCTCGGCGAGCACCGCGAATGCCAAGGCGATCCTGTGGCGGCTGGAGAGGGCCGGCGCCCCGCCATCCCATCTCTTCGGCACGATGCATCTCTCCGACGAGCGCATCAACGCGCTTTCGCCGGCGGTGGAGCAGGCGCTCGCGGCCTCGCGCCGGCTCGTGCTCGAGCTGGAGGACGTCTCGCCGGAAACCTTCATGCAGGCGCTGGCCGGCTCTCCGCAGGTGGCAGAGCTGATGCTCTTCACCGATGGCCGCCGCCTCGATCAGCTTCTCGGCCCCGAAGATGCCCGCCAAGTGGCCGAAGCGCTCTCGCGCTCCGGCATCCCGCCCGGCATCGGGGGCATGTTCCGTCCCTGGGTGGCGACGATGCTGCTGTCCGTCTCGGCCTGCGAGCGGCGGCGCCTGGCGGCCGGGCTGCTGCCGCTCGATGCAAGATTGGCCAAGGCCGTGCAAGGCCGGGGCATCAAGACGGAGGGCCTGGAGACGCTGGACTCCCAGTTCCGCGCGCTTGCCAGCGTGCCCGAGCCCGATCAGGTCGAGATGCTGAAATCCGGCATTCGCTTCTATCATCGCATCGACGACCTGATGGAGACGATGATCCAGCTCTACCTGCAGCGGGAGCTGGGGGCGATCTGGCCCTTGCAGATCGTGCTGGCGGAGAAAGTCGGGGCGCGCGCGACGGCCTTCGATGCGGCCGAGCAGAGCCTGCTCGTCACGCGCAACCTCGACATGCGGGACAAGCTCTTGGCGCTGCTGGCCGAGGGGGATGCCTTCATTGCCGTCGGTGGCCTGCACCTGCCGGGCAGGCAGGGCCTGGTCGCGCTCCTGCGCGAGGCGGGATACGTGGTGACGCCCATCGAGTAGGAGGCCTGCGTCCGGCGGCCATGGCCGATCCCGCACCTCGCCGCGTTCCACCCGGTGGCGGTCCTCCCCTCCCTTGCCCGGCACGCGGCAGCTTTGGCTTGGCTGTTCGCAGGCGGAAGGGGGCAAAATTGATTGGTGACCCCATCGATTTTGTTTTATAACTATTCCAGCCTGCGGTCAGGAGAAGCCGCGCTGTTTCCTGGGATGGGCCCGTGATGGCAACGATTATCGAGCTGACCCTCAACGGGAGAAAGCGCACCGACGCGGTGCCCGGCAACCGGCTGCTGCTCGACTATCTGCGCGAGACGGTCGGCCTCACCGGCACCAAGACCGGCTGCGATGGGGGCGAGTGCGGTGCCTGCACCGTCCTGGTGGACGACAAGCCCACGCTCTCCTGCCTGACCTTGGCGGCAACGGTGGCCGACAAGCGTGTCGATACGGTGGAGTCGCTCGGCAAGGGCGGCGCCCTGTCGGCGGTGCAGCGCGGCTTCCACGAGAAGCTCGGCTCCCAGTGCGGCTACTGCACGCCGGGCTTCATCATGGCCTCGGCGGGTCTGCTGCGCCGCAATCCGCGCCCCACCGAGGACGAAATCCGCGCCGCGCTCGGCAGCAACATCTGCCGCTGCACGGGCTACGTGAAGATCGTCGAAGCCGTGCAGCACGCGTCCGCTCTGCTGGCAACGGGCGAGGCGCGCAGCCCATGATTGCTTGCCCACCACGGTGGATCAGTCGATGACCGAGATCGCGCCTGCGCACACGATCGGCGGCTATGTGCCCATGGTCGACGGACCCGACAAGGTGTCGGGCCGCGCCAAGTATACGGCCGACTTCATTGCGCCGGGCATGCTGGCGGGCCGCATCTACCGCAGCCCCCATGCGCATGCGGAGATCATCGCGGTGGATGTGTCCGAGGCGGTGAAGCTGCCGGGCGTGCTGGCGGTCGTCACGGGTGCGGACTGCGACAAGCCGTTCGGCGTGCTGCCGATCGCGCGCAACGAGTATCCGCTGGCGCGCGGCAAGGTGCGCTACAAGGGTGAGCCGGTCGCGGCGGTCGCCGCCATCGACGAGGCGACCGCCGACAAGGCAATCCGCCTCATCAAGATGAAAGTGCGCGAGCTGCCGGCCTACTTCAAGGCGGCGGAGGCGCTGGCGCCCGATGCCGCGCAACTGCACGAGAGGAAGCCCGGCAACATCGAGCGCGACGTATTGTTCGAGCTCGGCAACGTGGCCGAAGGTTTTACCAGCGCCCATCTGGTGCGCGAAGCCACCTACAACTGTGCCGAGGTGTGCCAGAACCAGATGGAGATGCACGCGGCGATCGCCGACTACGATGCCGTGCGCGACCGGCTCACCGTGCATGCCTCCACGCAGGTGCCCTACTACGTGCACCTGATGCTGGCGCAGGTCATCGGGCTGGACATGTCGCGCATCCGCGTGGTGAAGCCGTTCGTGGGCGGCGGCTTCGGCTGCCGCACGGAATGCCTCAACGTCGAGCTGATCGCCGCGTTGCTCGCCCGCAGGATCGGCGGCACCGTGCGCCTGGCCATCAACCGCGAGGACACGTTCATCACCCATCGCGGGCGGCCCGAGACCGACATTCGCCTCAAGATCGGCCTTACCAAGACCGGCAGGATCACGGCCGTCGAGTGCGAGTGCACCCAGCGCGGCGGCGCCCACTCGGGCTATGGCGTGGTGACGATCCTCTATTCGGGATCGATGCTCTATGCCATCTACGACCTCAACAACGTCAAGTACATCGGCAAGCGCGTGCTCACCAACACGCCGCCGTGCGGCGCCTTCCGCGGGCACGGCACGGTGGACGTGCGCTTCGCCTTCGAGAGCCTGCTCGATCAGATGGCGGCCGAGATGGGGCTCGATCCGCTTGCCGTGCGGCGCGCCAACCTCCTCGAGGCGCCGACCTTCACCGACAACGACCTGATGGTGAACAGCTACGGCCTGCCCGAGTGCATCGACTGGGTGGAGCAGAAGAGCGGCTGGAAGTCGCGCAAGGGCAGGCTGGGCAAGGGCAAGGGGCTGGGCTTTGCCTGCTCGCACTACATCTCCGGCGCATCCAAGCCCGTGAACTGGACCGGCGAGCCGCACGCCACCGTCAAGCTCAAGCTCGACTTCGACGGCTCGATCGTGGTGCTGACGGGCGCGGCGGAGATCGGCCAGGGCTCGTCCACCGTCCTGGTGCAGACCGTGGCCGAGGTGATGGGCCTCGACATCTCGCGCGTGCGCATCGTGTCGGGCGACAGCGAGGTGGTGCCGAAGGACAACGGCTCCTATTCCTCGCGCGTGACGTTCCTGGTCGGCAATGCGGCCATCGATGCGGCCAGCAAGCTGAAAGCCCTGATGGTCGCCGCTGCGGCGCGCAAGCTCGATGCCGCGCCCGGCGATATCGAATGCCTGGGCGAGACCTATCGCGCCGGCGCGCAGGATAAGGGCCTGACCTTCGAGGAGGTGGTGGCCGAGGCGCTGAAGGACGACGGCACCATCACCGTCACCGGCAACTACTCCACCATTCCGGAGTCGCACGGCGGCAAGAAATATCGCGGCGCGGCCATCGGCGGCACCATGGGCTACAGCTATTCCGCCCAGGTGGTCGAGGTGACGGTCGACGAGGAGACCGGCGCGGTCACCGTCGACAAGGTGTGGGTGGCGCACGACTGCGGCAAGGCGCTGAACCGCCTCACCGTCGAGGGCCAGGTGCAGGGCTCGGTGTGGATGGGCATGGGCCAGGCCATGAGCGAGGAGGTGGGCTATCACGATGGCCTGCTCCTCACCGCCAACATGCTGGACTATCGCGTGCCCACCATCCAGGACTCGCCGCCGATCGAGGTGGGCATCATCGAGAGCAACGACCCGCACGGCCCCTTCGGCGCCAAGGAGGCGGGCGAGGGCTCGCTCGCCGCCTTCCTGCCGGCGCTCACCAACGCCATCGCCGACGCCACGGGCCTGCGCTTCAACACTCTCCCGGTCACGCCGGACCGCGTGTTCGACGCCATCGACAAGCGCGGGCGGACCAGCAAGACGCGCAACGGAGGCGCCTGATGGAGGCCCTCTGCGAATTCCAGGTGCTGAGCCCGACCTCGCTGGCCGGCGTGCTCGAGGCGCGCACGGCCCATCCGCAGGCCCAGCTGCTCGGCGGCGGCACCGACCTCGTGGTCAACATCCGCCGCGGCATCGTCGCGCCTGCGGTGCTGATCGACATGACCGGTGTCGCGGAGCTGCGCGCCATCAGGGCCGACGCGCAGGGGCTGGAGATCGGTGCCTCCGTCAGGCTGGCCGAGGTGGCGCAGCACCCCGGCGTCGTCGCGCACTATCCGGTGGTGGCCGAGGCGGCCGCCTCGATTGCCGGCCCCACGCATCGCAACATGGGCACGGTCGGCGGCAACCTGTGCCTCGACACGCGCTGCATCTTCTACAATCAGAGCCAATGGTGGCGGTCCGCCAACAACCACTGTCTCAAGACCACGGGCGAGATCTGCCACGTGGCGCCCAAGAGCCGCGGCGTGTGCTTCGCCACCTTCAGCGGCGATCTCGCGCCGGCGCTGATGACGCTCGACGCCGAGGTCGATATCCAGCACGCTGCAGGCAAGCGCACGCTGCCGTTGCGGGATCTCTACATCGGCCATGCCCGCCACGACGGCTCGGGCCAGGGCGACGGCAAGCACTACCTGGCGCTCCAGCCCGGCGAGTTCATCGCAGCCGTACGCGTGACGAGCACGCCCGGCCTGCGCTCAGGCTACGACAAGATCCGCATCCGCCGCTCGATCGAGTATCCGGTTGCGGGCGTGGCGGTGGCGCTGCGGCGCGTGGGCGACACGCTCGCGCACCTGCGCGTGGCCGTCACCGGCACCAATCCGCGGCCCGTCCTGCTCGAAGGCACCGAGGCGCTGTGCGGCGGTGCGCTGGACGCCCGCGTCTTCAAGGGCCTCGATGAGCTGGTGCGCGACCAGATCATGTCGATGAAGACCACGTTCACGCCCGGCCATTATCGGCGGCGGGTTGCCGGTGTGCTGGCGCGGCGGCTGGTGCAGCGGCTGTTTGCGGGCTGAAGGGCGAGCAAAAGCGGCACGGCCGAGACGCAACTGCATCTGGCCGTGCCATGAGCGCCGGGTACGCTGTTACATTCAATCCGCGGCGCCTCGAGCCCACTCTGGCAGGCGAATGATTACAAATTGACGAACGGGCGTCAGCCGAGTGCAAGTTCGCTTCTTGCCCAGCGATTGAGGAAGCGGCCGAGCCAGGCCTGCACCCTCGGGCCGTGCGCGACATGGCCGTCGATGTGCTGCTGGCGCTCGTGTGCGCCCTTGATCTTAAGGCGCGTGTTGTTGTGGCCGGTCCAGCGATGGACTTGCGCGTAGGTGATCTCGGGATGGAACTGGACGCCGACGGCCGTGGCGCCGTGGCTGAACGCCTGGACGGGGAATGCGCCGTCCGACGTGGCCAGCAGGCGGGCATCGGCGGGAAGCTCGCAGCCCTCGCGGTGCCACTGATAGACATGATCGGGAAAGGGGCCCAGGCGGCGGCCCTCCTCCGTCGTGATGAGCGGATAGTAGCCGATCTCCGCACGGTCCTCGGGATCGAAGCCCACCTTGGCACCGAGGTGGATCGCCAGCATCTGCGCGCCGAGGCAGATGCCGAGCAAGGGCGCCTTCTCCTTGAGGGGCACGCCGATCCATTCGGTCTCGGTGCGGATGAAGTCGTCCTTGTCGTTGGCGCTCATGGGGCCGCCGAAGATGACGGCGCCGCTGTGGTTGGCCATGGTGGCGGGCAGCGGCTCGCCGAAACGCGGCTTGCGGATGTCGAGGTGGTAGCCGTTGCGCACGAACCACTGGCCGACGTGGCCGGGATTGGAATTCTCCTGATGCAGGACGATCAGGACGGGCTTTTTGTCTGGGCTGGCGGCGGTGCCGACAGGCACCTGGCCGATGGCACGATCCTCGCCGTGCACGTCAGGGGATAGGGCGTCAAACATTCCTTCGCTCATCCTCGCGCGGTCGCAGCAACCATCCGATGATGGGAATCACAATTCTATGCGGCATGATGCGCATGGCCAGTGCCAACAGTGGATTGAACAAGCCGGGAACGGTAACCCTCAGCCCCAGCACGAAGCCGCGATAGCCGGCGCGAGCGACGGATTGCGCCGAGGCCGGCGGTACCAGCAAGCGATAGAAGGCTTTTTCCGCGCCCATGCGCGCGTGGAACGCCGTGTTGACCGGGCCAGGCGCCAGGGCGCAGACGCGCACGCCCTCGCCCGCCGTCTCCGCGGCAACCGCCTCTGTGAGCGAGAGCACATAGGCCTTGCTGGCGTAGTAGGCGGCCTGGTTGGGTCCCGGCGCATAGCCGCCGAGCGAGGCCACGTTGAGGATGCCGCCGCGGCCGCGCTGCCGCATGCCCGGCAGGAAATGCCGCGTCAGCAGCGAGAGCGCACGCACGTTGAGATCGATGAGGCGCACCACGTCGTCGGGTGGATGGGCATGGAATGGCCCCGACAGCCCCATGCCGGCGCTGTTGACGAGCACGTCGGCATAGGCGCCGTGCGCTGCCAGCGCCGCCTCGATGGTGGCAATCGCATCCGGGGCGGTGACGTCGGCAGGCACGACCACGACGGTCGCCTTGGATTCGGCGCGCAGCCCATGCGCGGCCTGCCGCAACGGCTCGGCGCGCCGTGCCACCAGCATCACATCATGGCCGGCGGCTGCGAACCGGCGCGCCAGCTCCAGGCCGATGCCCTCCGAGCCGCCGGTCACCACCGTCATGGGCGTGAGGCCCGCGAACGCCTCGAGCGCGGCGGGGTCGGGTTGCCACCAGCGCCGGCGCCAGGCCTGCAGCAGCGCGTGCATCGGGTTCGCCATCAGGAGCCCATCGGGTGCCGGCGAGCCGCAGCGGATCGCTGGTCGTCGGCTTTGTCCACTATCACACCCTTCGCCTTCAAGGTGGCCTCCGCACAGCTTGCACGCGCCAAGGCGCCGCGTCTGCCCCAAGCAAGCACCATGCCGGCATGCTCTTGCACACGATGTGTTTCTTCACGTTTAACCTGCCAGGCTGCCGCAGCGCGCCGTCCTCGATAGGATGCAGCGAGGCTCGTGCACCGCTCGCCAGAGTGGGCGATCTTGGATCAAGGCTGGATCGGAGATGATCACTCTCTCCCCGGAGACGCTGCTGACGTTTGCCGTGACCTGCCTGGTGATCGAGATGACGCCGGGGCCGAACATGGCCTACCTGGCCGTGCTGAGCGCGAGCGTGGGACGGCGGGCCGGATTGGCGGCAACCGCCGGCATCGCGCTCGGCCTCCTCATCGTCGGTCTCGGGGCGGCGCTCGGCCTGGCCGCGGTCATCGCCAATTCGCGTTTTCTTTACAACGTTCTGCGCTGGGCCGGCGGCATCTATCTGCTGTGGCTGGCCTGGGAGGGCTGGCGCGGAGCGGACACCTCGCCCAGCAAGACGGCCGAGAGCGAGGTTGACAATGCCAAGTACTTCGTGCGCGGCCTCATCACCAACCTGCTCAATCCAAAGGCCGGCGTGTTCTACGTCGCCATTCTGCCGACATTCGTCGACGAGTCGCGATCGCTGATTGGCCAGACCGTCTCCCTGTCGGTCGTCTACGTGGCGGTCGCCACTCTCGTGCACACCACCATCGTGCTGCTGGCGGGCGCCGCCCGGCCCTGGCTGGAGGACGAGCGTCGCAGCGCCATCGTTCGCCGCGCGCTGGCGCTGGTTCTGGTCGCCATCGCGATATGGCTGCTCTTTGCGACCCGGCGCTAGCGTCTTCCCACGATCGTGGAAGCGCCCAGGCTCGGTGTCATCCCAGACGGCCGGAGGCCGATCCGGGATCCAGGGGCCCAGAGCCCCAGCAGAGCCCCAGCCTTGCGCCTGTGGCCTCTGGTCCCGGCTCTGCGCACCGCTCCGGCCGGGATGACACCTGCGATTCAATTTCAACCGGAAAGAAGCGAGAGGCCCGTCTCGGCCCGTTGCGTCAACCGGCCATTGCGGCTGCGGAGGGTGATTTGCGCCGGGCCTTGCCGTCGGCCTCCGGCCTGCCGGATCGGCGCACCTGCGCGGCGAACTCCTGGCGGATATGGCGCGCAAGCTCTACCGCGATGAGGTTCTGCCGCGCCGGCGGCAGGTACATGTTGATCAGGAATTTCGGCATCTTCGGCAACCGGTCGCTCTCCACCACCTGCAGGTAGTGCGGGATGGTGCCGCGCAGAAAGGCACCCACGGCGAGGTCCGCCTCGATGGAGGCGAACAGCGCTTCCATGCTGCTGATCTCGCACACCAGGCGCCAGTCGAGGTTGGTCTCGCGCATCGATTGGAGGACGCAGGGGCGGAACTCGCACGAGCCATCGCCCAGGGAGAGCGGCAGCGGATCGCGCAGATGCGCCGTGCCGTTGATGGCGCCGGTCCAGACCAGGTCGTCCTCGAGCAGGGTCTCGCCGTCGGCGCGGCACTGCTGCTCCGTCGTCAAGGTGAGATCGATCTTGCCCTGGCGCAGCAGATCGCACAGTTGCTGCGTCGTTCGGCACTCGAGTGAAACGCGCACCCGCGGCCAGGCTTTGTCGAAGCGCTTGAGAACCGGCGGCAGATAGGGGCCGACGATGTCGTGGGGAACGCCCAGGCGCACCTCGCCCTCGTAGGCCGGCGCGCTCATCGTGCACCACACCTCGTCGTTGAGTGCGATCATCCGCTGGGCGTGCGCCATCAGCCGCTCGCCGGCGGGTTTCAGGCTGAGCCGCTTGTGGTGGCGCTCGAACAGAGGCGTGCCGAACAGCTCCTCCAGGCGCTTGAGCTGCTGGCTGACGGCCGCCTGGGTGAGGTTGAGCAGGCCGGCAGCCCCGGTCACGCTGCCGGTTTCGACCACCGCGATGAAGGCCCTGAGCAAACCGACATCGATATCGCGGCGCATGGGCGATCCTTGGATAACGATACGTGATGCTCACAATAAATAATATTTCATTTCATTATGCAAGAGGCCGGCCTAAGCCGGGGGCCGACGAAACCGAACGTGCAGGAAACGAGATCATGGCCAGCATCGCGCTCTTCCGGTGGGCCCGGACCACGGCGATTGCGCTGCAGGTGCGCGCCGAGCGCCGGCGGCTGCTCGCATTGGATCAGGCCGCGCTCAAGGACATGGGCTTCAACAAGGGCCAGGCCCAGTGCGAGGCGAGCCGGCCGTTCTGGGACGTGCCGGCGAACCGCTTGAAGGGCTGAAATGACGGAGCGAATGGGCCGTGGATCTCGCCGCTCCCGTGCCGTTCGCTTCCTTCCGCAGCCCGCGCCGCTGCTCTATGAAGGCGCATGCGCACGCAAGTCGGAATTGTCGGTGGAGGCCCTGCGGGGCTGCTGTTGGCGCGGTTGCTGGGGCTCGCCGGCATCGACTGCGTCGTGCTCGAGCGGCGCACGCCGGAATATCTGCGCGCCCGCATCCGCGCCGGCCTGCTGGAGCAGGGCACGGTCGACATCCTCACCGAGGCCGGCGTCGGCGATCGCCTGGCGCGCGAGCGTCTCCTCCACGGAGGGCTGGAGCTGGCCTTCGACGGCAGGCGCCATCGCATCGACCTGAAGGCGCTCTCCGGCCAGGTCGTCACCATCTACGGCCAGGCCGAGGTGCAGAAGGACCTGATGGACGCCCACGCGGCGATGGGCACGCCGATCGTCTACGAGGCCGAGGATGTCAGCCTGCATGGCCTGACCGGCGACAGGCCGCGGCTGCGCTACCACAAGGGCGGCGACCTGCACGAGGTCCAGTGCGATTTCATTGCCGGCTGCGACGGTTTTCACGGGGTGAGCCGGCAGGCTATTCCGCACGAGGTGATCCGCATCTACGAGCGGGTGTATCCATTTGGCTGGCTTGGGCTTCTGGCCGATACGCCGCCCGTCAATCACGAGCTGATCTACACCAACCACGAGCGCGGGTTTGCACTCTGCACCATGCGCTCCATGACCCGCAGCCGCTACTACCTGCAGGTGCCGGCCGACGAGGACGTGGCCGACTGGCCGGATGACCGCTTCTGGGCCGAGCTCAAGCGACGCATCCCGCCCGACGCCGCGGCCGCGCTCAAAACCGGGCCGTCCCTGGAGAAAAGCGTGGCGCCGCTGCGCTCGTTCGTGGCCGAGCCGCTGCGGCATGGACGTCTGTTCCTTGCCGGCGACTCGGCGCACATCGTGCCGCCGACAGGCGCAAAGGGCTTGAACCTGGCCGTTGCCGACGTGCGCTTCCTGACGCAAGCGCTGGTCGACTACTACAACTTTGGGCGCACGGCGCTGCTGGAGGGCTATTCGGACCGCTGCCTGGCCCGCGTCTGGAAAGCGCAGCGCTTCTCCTGGTGGATGACCAACCTGACCCACCGGTTTCCGGAGGCCATTGCCTTCGAGCGCCGCGCGCAGGCGGCGGAGCTTGCCTATCTCGTCGGCTCCAAGGCTGCGCAGACCACGCTGGCGGAGAACTACGGTGGGCTGCCGATGGCGTGAGTATCGCCCAGGCAGTGGCGCCAAGCCCTGCCGCCCCGGCCCCATCCGGCGTCTCAGGCCGGGAGACCGATGCCCAAGTGGGCGCCTGCCATGCTGTGCAAAGGGCCCCGATCTTTATTGGTCAGTCATATTTGAACCCCATATATGGGCGCGTTTGAACCCCATATATGGGGCGCGACCCTGTACATCACGATGTGATGTGGTAGCTAGACGCTCCGGTGGGCCGCCTGGTCAGTTCTGCGTGCGATCCCTCCCTTGCACTCGATCCAATGAAGCGTTGACCCCCCTATGACACGCGAGCCGAAGAACGAAGCCTTTGCGCGGACATCCTTCCTGCACGGTGCCAACGCCGCCTACATCGAGGACATGCAGGCCCAATACGAGCGCAACCCGGGCTCGGTGAGCGACGAGTGGCGCCATTTCTTCGCCAGCCTGCACGAGGAGCAGCAGGACGGCGACGCGCACGCGGGCCCATCCTGGGCCAGGCCGCTCGATCAGCTCAGCGTCGAAGGCGACCGTGAGCTGCTGGGCGCCCTGACCGGTGACTACGGTGCGGCCGAGCAGCACATCCGCGGCCGCCTGCAGGCACGGGCCAGTGCCGTCGGCTTCGACTTGAGCCCCGCCGTCTCCCTGCGCGCCACCCAGGACAGCATCCGCGCCCTGATGCTGATCCGCGCCTACCGCGTGATGGGGCATCTGGCCGCCGACCTCGATCCGCTCGGCCTCTCGGGCCGCAAGATCCACAAGGAGCTGCGCCCGGAGACCTACGGCTTCACGGACGCCGATCTCGACCGCCCCATCTTCATCGACAAGGTGCTGGGCCTGGAGATGGCGACCATCCGCGAGATCCTGAAAATTCTGCGCCGCACCTACTGCCGGCACATCGGCGTCGAGTTCATGCACATTACCTCGCCGCTGCAGAAGGCGTGGATCCAGGAGCGCATCGAGGGCAGGGACAAGGACATCGCCTTCACCCCGGAAGGCAAGCGCGCGATCCTCAACAAGCTGGTGGAGGCCGAGCAGTTCGAGACCTTCGCCGACGTCAAGTACACGGGCACCAAGCGCTTCGGGCTCGACGGCGCCGAGGCGATGGTTCCGGCGCTGGAGCAGATCATCAAGCGCGGCGGCCAGCTCGGCGTCAAGGAGATCGTGATCGGCATGGCGCATCGCGGGCGCCTCAACGTGCTCGCCAACGTGATGGGCAAGCCGCTGCGCGCCATCTTCAACGAGTTCAAGGGCGGCTCGTTCAAGCCCGACGATGTCGAGGGCTCGGGCGACGTGAAGTACCACCTGGGCGCCTCCTCGGACCGCGCCTTCGACGGCAACACCGTGCACCTCTCCCTCACCGCCAATCCCTCGCACCTGGAGATCGTCGATCCCGTTGTGCTCGGCAAGGTGCGCGCCAAGCAGGACCAGCACGGCTGCAAGGCCGGCGAGCGCACGCCCGTATTGCCGCTGCTGATCCACGGCGACGCCGCCTTCGCCGGCCAGGGCGTGGTGGCGGAGAGCTTCGGCCTGTCGGGGCTCAAGGGCCACCGCACCGGCGGCTCCATCCACTTCATCATCAACAACCAGATCGGTTTCACCACCAACCCGCGCTATTCGCGCTCCTCGCCCTACTGCTCGGACGTGGCCAAGATGGTGGAGGCGCCGATCTTCCACGTGAACGGCGACAATCCGGAAGCCGTGGTGCACGTCGCCAAGATCGCCACCGAGTTCCGCCAGCGGTTCCAGAAGCCGGTCGTGATCGACATGTTCTGCTACCGCAAGCACGGCCACAACGAGTCCGACGAGCCCGCGTTCACGCAGCCCCTGATGTACCGCGCCATCCGCAGCCACAAGAGCGCGGTGCAGATCTACGGCCAGCGCCTGGTGGAGGAGGGCGTCGTCACCGCGCAGGATGTCGAGGACTTGAGGACCAGGTTCCGCGCCCACCTCGACGGGGAGCTGGCCGCATCCGACAGCTACAAGCCCAACAAGGCCGACTGGCTCGACGGCCGCTGGTCCAAGATGGGCTTCGCCGAGGACGAGGCCCGGCGCGGCGAGACCGGCGTGGCGATCGAAACCCTGAAAGAGGTGGGCCGGCGCATCACCTCCATCCCGCAGGATTTCAACGCCCACAAGACCATCCAGCGTCTGCTGCAGCGCCGGCGCGAGATGGTGGAGAGCGGCACGGGGCTCGACTGGTCGATGGCCGAGCACCTGTCGTTCGCGACGCTGCTCAACGAGGGCTTTCCCGTCCGCCTCTCCGGGCAGGACAGCGAGCGCGGCACCTTCTCGCAGCGCCATTCGGTGCTGATCGACCAGGAAAGCGAG
Organism: Hyphomonadaceae bacterium; assembly: GCA_019747815.1. GTDB lineage: Bacteria > Pseudomonadota > Alphaproteobacteria > Rhizobiales > Hyphomicrobiaceae > AWTP1-13. Next base: position 90,270 of record JAIEQJ010000061.1, on the reverse strand, counting down.
CGGCGCTACACGCCGCTCAAGTACGTGTCGCCGAACCAGGGCCGCTTCGAGGTCATCAACTCGATGCTGTCCGAGGAGGCGGTGCTGGCCTTCGAATACGGCTACACGCTGGCCGAGCCCAATGCGCTGGTCATGTGGGAGGCGCAGTTCGGCGATTTTGCCAACGGCGCGCAGGTGGTGTTCGATCAGTTCATCTCCTCGGGCGAGCGCAAGTGGCTCAGGATGTCGGGCCTCGTCTGCCTGCTGCCGCACGGCTATGAGGGCCAGGGGCCGGAGCATTCCTCCGCGCGCCTGGAGCGCTTCCTGCAGATGAGCGCGGAGGACAACTGGCAGGTGGCCAACTGCACGACGCCCGCCAACTACTTCCACATCCTGCGCCGGCAGCTGCACCGCAAGTTCCGCAAGCCGCTGGTGATCATGACGCCCAAGTCGCTGCTCAGGCACAAGCGCGTCACCTCCGACCTGGCCGAGCTGGGACCCGGCACCACCTTCCATCGCGTCTTGTGGGATGACGCCCAGGTGCGCAGCGGCGAGAAGATCACCCTCAAGCCCGATGCGGAGATGCGCCGCGTCGTGCTGTGCTCGGGCAAGGTCTACTACGATCTTTACGAGGCGCGGGAGGCCGCCGGCATCAGCGATGTCTATCTCCTGCGCGTCGAGCAGCTCTATCCGTTCCCGGCCAAGGCGCTGGTGACGGAGCTGTCGCGCTTTCCCAAGGCCGAGGTGGTGTGGGTGCAGGAGGAGCCGCGCAACATGGGCGCATGGCACTTCGCCGAGCCCAACATCGAATGGGTGCTGCAGCACACGCCGATCGCCAACACGCGTCCGCGCTATGTGGGGCGGCCATCGTCGGCGGCGACGGCCACCGGTCTCGCCAGCCGGCACAATCTGGAGCAGAAGACGCTGGTGGAGCAGGCGCTCGCCGGCTGAGGGTGTGAGAGGCAATGACAATCGAGATCAAAGTGCCGGCGCTTGGCGAATCCGTGACCGAGGCTACCGTCGGCCAGTGGTTCAAGAAGCCGGGCGAGGCGGTCAAGGTGGACGAGCCGCTGGTCGAGCTCGAGACCGACAAGGTGACGGTGGAGGTGCCGTCCCCGGTGGCGGGCGTGCTCTCCGACATCAAGGTCGAGCCGGGTGCCACCGTCGGCATCGGCTCGGTGCTGGGCTCCATCAACGAGGGCGCCGCCGCCGCGCCCAAGCCTGCGCCCACCGCTCCGAAGCTTGAGGCGCCTGCAGCGCGGCCGGCCCCGGCCGCCGCGCCGTCGGGCAACGGCGGCATGCCGCCGGCTCCGTCCGCACGCAGGATGCTGGAGGAGAAGGGCCTCTCCGCCGCCGATGTGCAGGGGTCGGGCCGGCGCGGACAGGTGCTGAAGGAGGACGTCATGGCGGCTGCCGCCAAGCCCGCCGCCGCCAAGCCCGCCGCCGCCAGTGCCGCCCCGGAAGCGGCCGCTCTCGCGCCGATGACGACCGTGCCCGTGCCCGTGACGCAGATGCGGGCACCATCGGCGCCCGGCGACTCCGCCCGCGAGGAGCGCGTGCGCATGACCAGGTTGCGCCAGACCATTGCGCGCCGCCTCAAGGATGCCCAGAACACGGCCGCCATGCTCACCACGTTCAACGACGTGGACATGAGCGCCATCATGAAGGTGCGCAACGAGTACAAGGACCTGTTCGAGAAGCGCCATCACGTGAAGCTCGGCTTCATGAGCTTCTTCGTGAAGGCCTGCATCCAGGCGCTGCGCGAGGTGCCCGCCGTCAATGCCGAGATCGACGGCCAGGACATCATCTACAAGAACTACTACCACATCGGCGTGGCGGTGAGCACCGACCGGGGCCTGGTGGTGCCTGTCGTGCGCGAGGCCGACCGCATGTCGCTGGCCGAGATCGAGCAGGCGATTGCCGACTTCGGCCGCCGCGCGCGCGAGGGCAAGCTCGCCATCGAGGAGATGCAGGGCGGCACGTTCTCCATCACCAACGGCGGCGTGTTCGGCTCGCTGCTCTCCACGCCGATCCTCAATGCGCCGCAGTCGGGCATCCTCGGCATGCACCGCATCGAGGAGCGCGCCATCGTCAAGAACGGGCAGATCGTGGCCCGGCCGATGATGAACCTGGCGCTCAGCTACGACCACCGCATCGTCGACGGCCGCGACGCCGTGACCTTCCTGGTGCGCGTGAAGGAGTGCCTGGAGGACCCGCAGCGGTTCATTCTGGAGGTGTAGGGATAAAGAATAGGCGCGGGGAGGCTTGGTCCATATGCCAACCGTCGCGATCGGAAGGGGTCAGGATCATCTTTTTCTGGAATGATCATCCTCCACCTCATTTCCACATTGAGTTTGCCGAGCACAAGGGCCAAATATTGTTGGAGACGTTGGAACTTATAGAGGGCTCGTTGCCGCCCGCAAAACTCGCTGCGGTCAGACGCTGGGCCTCGAGTCGCCAGAAGGAATTGCAGGAATGCTGGGACAAAGCGCGAAACAGCGAGCACCCTGGGAAGGTCGAGTAGCGCTGGGACAGGAAATCGTGTCGGTCGAGACCAGCGATCCGCCCGTCGCCACCCTGACGTTTGCCGATGGCTACAAGGCGACATTCGACTTTCAGAGACTTCTCGATACGGGGAAGGTCTTTGCGCCCTTGCGAGACCCGGATTTCTTTCGTACCGCGCATCCGGGCAGTGGCGGGCGCTCCCTGGAATGGCGCACGGCGGATGGCGATGAGATCGATCTGTGCGCCGATGCACTCCGGATGGAGGCAGAGGGCATCTGGGATCCCGTTACCACCGAATGGAAGGTTTGAGGGAGCGTGACCTACGACCTCATCGTCATCGGCACCGGGCCGGGCGGCTATGTGTGCGCCATCCGTGCCGCGCAGTTGGGGCTCAAGGTGGCCGTGGTGGAGAAGCGGGCCACGTTCGGCGGCACCTGCCTCAACGTCGGCTGCATTCCCTCCAAGGCCCTGCTGCATACGTCCGAGCGCTTCGAGGAGGCGGGCCACGCCTTTGCCGCCATGGGCATCGAGGTGTCCGCGCCGAAGCTCGATTTGCCCAAGATGCTGGCCTTCAAGGACCAGGGCGTGAAGGGCAACGTCGACGGCGTTGCCTTTCTGCTGAAGAAGAACAAGGTCGACACCCATCACGGCACGGGCACGATCCTGGGGCCCGGCAGGGTCGAGGTCGCCGGCGCCGACGGCAGCAAGCGGCAGCTCGACACCAGAAGCATCGTCATCGCCACCGGCTCGGACGTGGCCCGGCTGCCCGGCATCGGCATCGACGAAGAGACGATCGTCTCGTCCACCGGCGCGCTGGCGCTGCCGCAGGTGCCCAAGCGCCTGCTGGTGATCGGCGCGGGCGTCATCGGGCTGGAGCTGGGCTCGGTGTGGCGCCGCCTCGGCTCGGAGGTGCTGGTGGTCGAGTTCCTCGATCGCATCCTGCCCGGCATGGACGCCGACGTGGCGAGAAGTGTCCAGCGCATCCTCGCCAAGCAGGGCATGAGCTTCAAGCTCTCCAGCAAGGTGACGGCCGTCAACCGCAACGGCGCGGGGCATCGCGTCACGGTCGAGCCCGCCGCCGGCAACGGCGCGGCCACGTCGGTCGATGCGGACGTGGTGCTGGTGTCCATCGGGCGCGTGCCCTACACGGACGGCCTGGGCCTGGAGGCGGCGGGCGTCAAGCTCGACAACAAGAAGCGCGTCGTGGTCGATCATCGCTTCCAGACCAACGTGCCCGGCATCTATGCCATCGGCGACGTGATCGACGGGCCGATGCTGGCCCACAAGGCCGAGGACGAGGGCATGGCGGTCGCCGAGATCCTGGCCGGCCAGGCGGGCCACGTGAACTACGACGTGATCCCCAACGTGATCTACACGTTCCCGGAGGTGGCCTCGGTCGGCAAGGGCGAGGAGGAGCTGAAGGCGGCCGGGCTCGCCTACAAGGTCGGCAAGTTCCCGTTCACGGCCAACGGCCGCGCCAAGGTCAACAAGACCACCGACGGCTTCGTCAAGGTCCTGGCCGATGCCGCAACGGACCGCATCCTCGGCGTGCACATCATCGGCGCCGCGGCCAGCGAGATGATTGCGGAAGCCGCCGTGATCATGGAGTTCGGCGGCTCGGCGGAGGATCTCGCCCGCACCTGCCACGCGCACCCCACTCTGACCGAGGCCGTGAAGGAAGCCGCCCTCTCCGTCGACAAGCGCGCGATCCACATGTGAGTCTTGTCGTCCCGAGCTTGTCATCCCGGAATCTCGCGCAGCGAGATATCCAGGACCCAGAGGGAAGGCGCGGTGCATTCGGCACTAGAGCAGGATCGCTTCGGATTGAAGCACCTTGCCACAATGGCGAGGGCCTGGGCCGAAGCGTGAATCCTGCTCTGCATGAGTTGCTGAGAGTGCGATTCACGTTTCAATTGGAAGCTGCGCTTCCATATGAAACGATCGCACTCTAGTGTGATGATCGAGAAATTCGCCCTTCCTCGCAGCACGCCTGCTGAGCGAATTTCTCGATCTGGATCACACTAGAACCATGAACTTGCTAGGTCCCGGATGGTCGCTGATCGCGACTGCCGGGATGACAGCGGGCTACTGCGCCAGCCCGATCTCGTTGAGATAGCGCAGCACGCCCGGATGGATCAGCGCGCGCTTGGGAGCGGCCGCGGCGGTATTCGCGGCCGTCGTCTCGCTGGCCTGCGCGAGCCGCTTGGCGATGGCCCCCTCGCCCTTGTGCAGCGCGCGGGCGAGCTTGTAGGCGATGTCGTCGGAGAGCGTCGGCCGCGCCAGCACGAAGCTCCAGGAGCCGACCGAGACGATGGGCGCCGGCTGCCCTTGATAGGTCCCTGCCGGCACGGTCAGCGTCTTGAGGAAGGGGTGTTTGGCCTGGATGCGCGTGATGGCCTCGGCGTCGGGCACGATGAAGCGCCCGCCTGCGGGCCCCTTGGCGACGGCGGTAAAGCCCGGCCAGCCGATCCCGGCGCCCCACAGCGCCGCCGCCTTGCCGCTCATCACCATCTCGGGGCCGTCGCCGGCTTTGTCGAGAAAGATCGCCTCGAAGTCCTTGTCACGATCGATGCCGAGGCCGTCGAGCACGTAGCGGGCCAGGATGACGAGGCCCGAGCCCTTGGCGCCGAACGCGACCGGCTTGCCCTTGAGGTCGTCGATGGTGCGATAGGCGCTGTCGGCGCGCACGACGAACATGCCGGGTGTCGCATACATGGCGGCGAGGATGCGCAGGTCCGCCGGCGGCCGGCCGATGCCGTTCAGGGCCTCCATCGCCGCCTCGCCCTGCACGAGCCCCAGATCGATCCGGCCGGCCTCCAGCAGCGGAACGTTCTCGGTGCTGCCCTTGGTGGTCTGCGGCTTGACCTCGAGGGTGGCCTCGAGCTCGTTGATGGTATCGGCGAACGCCTGGCCGTAGACGGGGAAGCCGCCGCCCGGCGTGGCGGTGCCGAGGGAAACGGCGACCTTCTCGGCCGCGCCGGCTGAGAACGCCAGCGGCAGCATAGCGAGGACAAGCGGGATGCTGGGCAGGAGCAGAGGCTTCATCGGCGCGTTCTCCCCAAGTATCGGACTTGCATCTTGTCGCACCCAGCATACAGGCAACGGCCCGCGCCGGCAGCAAGCCAGGTCGTGCGGCATTCGCCGGTCGGGTGCGCCCCTCTGATCCGTGTCCTGCGCATTAAGACAGACTGTTAACTGCTATCGGCGGCAGCGCTTTCCATTTGGCCGCTTGTTGTCGAGAAGACGCCGGGCGGGGATGATTTTCGCTTTGAGCCTATGGGGGAGCCGTTGCATCACAAGCCCAGTGTCCCGCTGGTCGATCTCGACACGATCCGCGAAACGCTCGTCTACATCCGCGACGACATTCAGCGGGTGCCGGAGCTGGAGCGGGCCGCCGATCGGCTCACCGCAGCCTTGGCCGAGATCGCGGCGGCAGAACGCCGCCGGCTGGCGCCGATTTCCCATTCGGTCATCGACGCGCGTCCGGTCCTGCGCCGCAAGCACTGAGATCGGGAGCCGCGGCCGGGAGCGGCAAGAGTGGCGCGCGCGGGCTCCCGGCGGTGCGGCTGCTATTCCGCTGCCGGTTGCGATGCTGCGGGGGTGTCGCCGTCCCCCTCGCGCGCCAGCGCGATGATCCCCTTCAGCAGCGCGCTGCCGGGCCGGATCAGCTCATCGACGACCGTGAAGTGGTTGGTGCCGGCGATCACCTCGCATCGGGCATCCAGGCCGACCGCGCTCCAGTTCGCGGCGACGTCGCGGCTCTGGCGCAGGAACTCATCGCTCTCCTCGCCCCCGACCGCGGCAATGAGGCGCTGCCCCTTGGGCGGCGGCGGCCGGAACAGGGGGCTTGCGGCGCGCGCCGTGCCGCCGGTCAGGCCGATGGCCTGGTTGAGGCTGGTGCCGATCAGGGGGGCCAGGTCGAACAGGCCGCTGATGGCGCAGCCGCGCTGCACCAGGTCGGCCGGCACGCCGGCAAAGCCGCTCCAGTCGCGGGCCAGCATCTCCGCGGTCAGGTGGCCGCCGGCCGAGTGCCCCACGACGACGGGCCGCTTGCGGGTCTGCTTCCAGAGCGCCGCGAGACAGAGCTGGATTTCGTCGGCGATCTCCATGACGGAGACGGCGGGACACAGCGAGTAGGAGGGGATGGCGACCGTGATGCCGTTGGCATTGAGCTCGCGCGCCACGAACGAGTAGTCCTTGCGGTCGCCGCGCTGCCAGTAGCCGCCGTGGATGTACACCACCAGCGGGGCATCCTCGCCCGCCGCGTGGAAGATGTCATAGCGTTGCCGCTCGCGCTTGCCGTAGGGCTGGTTCATCCGGGTGTCACCGGCCAGCCGGTAGGCTGCAGACAACAACGCCCACCGCTCGCCGATCTCGACGTGCTCAGGCACCCGCTGGCGGTTGTTGTATTCGGCCTCGTAGTCGATGGATGGCATTTTTCTCTTTCAGATCATAGGTATCGAATGGGGTGGGCGGTGCAGAGGGCGAAGCCATGCAATCCGACCTCGCCGAGGCTTCATCCGGCAATGCCAAGACAACAATGTCAAGGCAGCGCTTGTCCACCTTGCTGATTTTGCGCAGCGCTCGCAATGTCCGCAAACATCCTATTGCATCTGTGCTGTGAAAATCCGTCCTGTGAGCGGAGGCGGCGCTCAGGAGCCTGAGCCGCCGTTAGAGTTTTTATGGTTCAGGTTGTCTCGCCGGCGCCTTCGCCGCCACCAGTGGTGAGCATGACAAGGCCCGTTGGCTCGAGCACCGCGGGCCGCCTCCTCTTTGCATTCCCGGAAGCCGAGCCCGAGGCGAGGCTCTCCGGGATCCTTGCCCCGCCGAATTGCGCACCTCACCCGTCGAAGCCGTCGGCACGCAGAGCCTCGCCGAGCGGATGCGCTCGCATCGCACGGGCAAAGACCCCGGCTCTCCGCGCTGACCTTGATCTCCGATCAAGGTCGCGCGCTCCGGCCGGGGACGCATCCCTTGGCGCTTCAGCCGGGGAGGTATTCCCTTGCGCGCTTCGGTCGGGGGCGCAGGAAATGGGCTGTCACCTTTGCATTCCCGGAAGCCGAGCCCGGCGCTCGCGCCGAGGTGAGGCTCTCCGGGATCCTTACCCCGCCGAATTGCGCACCTCACCCGTCGAAGCCGTCGGCACGCAGAGCCTCGCCGAGCGGATGCGCTCGCATCGCACGGGGCAAAGACCCCGGCTCTCCGCGCCGACCTTGATCGCTGATCAAGATCGCGCGCTCCGGCCGGGGACGCATCCCTTGGCGCTTCGGCCGGAGGCGCAACCCTTGGCGCTCCGGCCCGGGACGCAGAACGGGGGTGAGCCCGCGGTTTGGGTGATCCCACCAAGGACGGAAGGAATCTCGGAGCGCGGTGCGCCCCTGCGCGCCCGGGCGGCGTCCCAGTCGGCCGTCACGCGGCATGCGCTCCGGCGCGGGCGTCCTGGCGGATCATGTCGGCCGCCTTCTCGCCGATCATGATGGTGGGCGCGTTGGTGTTGCCCGAGGTCATGGTGGGCATGATCGAGGCATCGGCCACCCTGAGGCCGGCGATGCCGCGGACCTTGAGGCGCGCATCCACCACCGCCCTGGCATCGCTGCCCATCTTGCAGGTGCCGCAGGGGTGGAAGACGGTGGTGGCGTAGGCGCGGGCGTAGGCCATCAGCGCCGCGTCGGTGGTTGTCTCGGGCCCCGGCAGATGCTCCCGGATCACATGCCTGGCGAACGCCGGCTGGCTGGTGGCGCGGCGGATCAGCCGCATGCCGTCGAGCAGCACGCGCCGGTCGGCCTCGGCCGCGAGATAGTTGGCAACGATCCTGGGCGCCGCCGCGGGGTCGGCACCGGTGAGCGCAAGCGTGCCCCGGCTCTCGGGGCGCAACTGGCACACCGTTGCCGTGACGCCGGAGAACGCGTGCAGGCCCTGGCCCGGCCGGTCGGCGCTCAGCGGCAGGAAATGGAACTGGATGTCGGGCAGCTCCACGTCGGGCCGCGAGCGGGCGAAGGCGCCGACCGCGCCGGCGCCGATGGTGAGAATGCCGCGCCGCGTGAAGGCGTACTCAAGCCCCGTGACAAGCTGCTGCCAGCGGCTGTGCCACACGTCGTTGAGGCTGCCGGGGCCGCTGCAGGCATAGACGAAGCGCACCTGCAGATGGTCCTGCAGGTTCTCGCCGACGCCGGCGAGGTCATGCCGCACGGGGACGCCGGCGGCCTCGAGGGCTGCCGCGGGGCCGATGCCGGACAATTGCAGGATGTGCGGCGAGCCGATCGCGCCGGCGGCCAGGATGACCTCGCGGGCCGCGGCCACGGTTGCGATATGGCCGTTGCGCGCATAGCGCACGCCGGTCGCGCGCCGGCCGTCGAGCGCGATGTTGTGCACGAGCGCGCCGGTGATGATGTGCAGGTTGCGCCGGGAGCGGGCCGGGCGCAGATAGGCAACCGCGGCCGAGCAGCGCCGTCCGTTCCGGTTGGTGAGCTGGAAGTAGCCCGCCCCCTCCTGGTCGGCGCCGTTGAAGTCGCCGTTGCGGGGAATGCCGGCCGCAACGCATGCGTCGACGAAGGCGTTGCAAAGCTGGTTCTGCCGCAGCCGCACATCGCTGACGCCGAGCGGGCCGCCGGTGCCATGATAGGCGTCTGCCCCGCGCTCCTGGTCCTCGGAGCGCTTGAAATAGGGCAGAACGTCCTGATAGGACCACCCGACGTTGCCGAGCTGGCGCCAGACATCGAAGTCCTGGGCCTGGCCGCGCACGTAGAGCAGCCCGTTGATGGCGCTGGAGCCGCCCAAGACGCGCCCGCGCGGCCACGGGATGATGCGGCCGTCGAGATGCGGTTCCGGCCCGCAGCCGAATTGCCAGGTGACGGCGGGGTTGGAGAAATTGCGATAGTAGCCGGCCGGGATGTGGATCCAGGGATTGCGATCGGGGCCGCCGGCCTCGATCAGGGCGACCCTGACGGTGGGGTCTTTGCTCAGCCTGTTGGCCAGCACGCAGCCGGCAGACCCCGCCCCGACGACGACGTAGTCGAACGTGCTCCCGGCCATGCCTGGCGTGTCCCATGTCCCTTCCAGTCGGACTGTAAGGCGGGTGCGGTAGGGTGCCAAGGTCGCTCGGGGCCGCCGGGCAGCGCATGGAAGCGTCCCTGCTGCGGCTGCGCTGTGTCGCTGCGGGAAAAAAACCGCGCCGGCGTGACCCAATCGGGTTGATCGGACGCTGATTCTGACGTCCCATCGCCGCCACGATTCGGCCGCAGGTTTCGACCGGTGTCGCGCGTGAGTTCGGCGGCTTGCATTCGCACGTTTCGGACGCTCAGGGGAGAACACCCATGTTCGCCTGGCGCAGGAAGCCCGACGGCTTCGAATGGCACAAGTATATCCGCACGACCGTCAAGCTGCGTCGTGAGGCGCGGCGCGAGCGTGTGCACGTGGCGCGGCGGGCCGCCGGCCAGCACATGAACGCGGCGGGCGTGGCCCTGGCGGCCGGCTCGCGGGCGGCCGGCTCGGCCGCCCGCGACGGCGCGGCGGCAGGGGTCGGGGCCATAGGTCTCGGCCTGCAGGCCCTCTGGTCGCTGCTGCTCTATGGCCTGCGCGCGGTCACGCGGCCCATCATCGCCGCGGTCGCGCGCCCCAACATTGGTGGTCCCGTGATTCTGGCAGGTGCCATTGCGCTCGGCGCCGGCATCGGCCGCTCGCGCGGCGTCGGGCTCGACCGCGAGGCGGTCATGACCCTGGCGATCGGCATCGTGCTCATGGCGGCCCTGGTGCCCATGCTGGCGCCGGTGCTGAGCTGGCGCCTGCCGCGCCTGCCGGCTCTGTGGGGGAAGGCCGGCCTGATGCTCGCCGGCCTGCTGGTGCTCATCGCCGGTGCGGCCTGGCTCGCCAGCGGCGCGGGCCTCGGCCATCTCGGCAGCGTCGCCAATCTGTCGCTCATCGGCGGCGGCAAGCCGGTGCAGGGCCGTGCCGTGGCGCTGGGTGCGGATACCCTTCGTGTCGGCAGCGTCGGCATCAAGCTGGCCGGCATCGACGCTCCGGAAGGCGAGCAGCGCTGCGGCGCCAGAGGGTGGCGCTGCGGGGCGGCGGCGGAGGCCGCGCTGTCCAGGCTTGTCAGCGGCCGCACCGTGAAATGCACACTGAGCGGCAGCGACGCGGCCGGCAGAACGCTCGGCCAGTGCGCCATCGGCGACAAGGATGTGGGCGCCGAGCTCGTGCGCCAGGGCCACGTGTTCGCCGAGGGCACCCTGCTGGTGCGCTACGCCGCCCAGGAGCGGGAAGCGCGCGCGGCCAAGGCGGGGCTGTGGTCCGCTGGGGACGCGGAGCGCCCGGCCGCCTACCGGGCCAAGGTTTGGGAAGAGGCCAAGCGCCGGGCGCCGGACGGCTGCCCGATCAAGGGGCAGGTCGCCGGTGCGTCGCGCGTCTATGTTCTGCCCTGGGCCGCGGACTATGAGCGCGTGCGCGTGCAGAAGGCCCGCGGCGAGCGCTGGTTCTGCTCCGAGCAGGAGGCGGTATCGGCGGGCTTCAAGGCCGCCCAACGCGGGTAGCGCCCTTCCGTCCTTGGTGGCATCACCCAAGCCACGGGCCCGCCCTCGTCCTGAGCCTGTCGAAGGACGGGCTGCGCCCACCAACGCCAGGGTTGCGTCCCGGCCGAAGCGCCTGCCCTTGCGTCCCCGGCCGGAGCGCGCGCGCCGGCCTCGGCTTCCGGGACTGCAGAGGAGGAGGCCGCCCGCGGTGCTCCAGCCAACGGGCCTTGTCATGCTCACCACGGGCCCGCGAAGCCTCCGCGAGGCAACCTGAACAGGAGAGACTCTGGGCGCCCGCAGCCAGACGCACGGCCTGCTGCCCCCGTGGCCTAGCGCGGTTGCTCGGGCGGCGGCGGTGGCGCAGGATCGATCTTCTTCGGTGACCTGGCGAACAGCCCGACGGTGATCGTGCGTGCAATGAATTGCGCCATGCAGTTGTAGCCCGTCTCGCTCAGGCCGAAATCCTGCGGCTCGGGCTGGCCGTTGGCCTGCATCGTGCGCGTCAGAACCTCCATGGCCTCGTAGCGGCCGATGCGCAGCACGTTCTCCGCGCTGGCGACGCGCCGCAGGCTGGCGCGGATGGCCTGGTAGTGCGCGTCCTTGGCGAGCTGGCGCATGTAATGCAGGCCGACCAGGATCACGTCGATGTTGTGCGCCTTGAGCCAGCGCACCGAATTGCTGACCGCAAGCTGGAAGGCCTCCACCGGCACCTGGGCCAAGGCGTCGTTGGTGCCCACTTGCCACAGGACGATGTCGGGGTGATTGAGCGCCACCTCGATCTTGAGCCGCTCGCCTGCCGCCTCGGCCAGCTCGCCGGAAAAGCCGCGGTTGATGATCTCGACGTCGAGGCCCTTGATGGTGCGCTCCAGAATGCGCTCCAGCAGCGGCGGCGTCCCCCCGCGCCCCATGCCAAGCACCGCGGCGGACGATGCGCCGATCGCCAGAATCTTGATCTTCTTGCGCTGCTGGAGGGCGAGCGCGCTGTTGGGCAGCAGCACATCGCTCACCCGGGTCTCGCCGCACTCCTTGGCGACGGCGGGCGGCTCGGGCGGCGCAGGCGTGCTCTGCGCCGCGGCCCCGCCGGCCAGAGCCAGCGTGCCCACGGCGATGAGAAGTGCGCCGGCTATGCGCGGACCTAGTGCCGCTCTCTCCATTCCGACATCCATGCCGTCAGCCACAACAGGCCGACCCCCACAATGATCACGATGGTATCAACAGCTAGTGAGCCCGAGTAGAGGAAACGAATGATTTGCCCGCTTAAGCTTAGGAGAGACCCTACACAAAACACCTGAAGAGAGTTGCGCCCGAGAATGGACATGAACGCGGGAAGCCAGGGAATGCGGGCAATGTAGGGGTAGGCGGCGGAGAAAACGGCCGCCAGCGCCAGAAACTGCAGAAGGCGCATGGGGGTCAAGAAACTCTTGCCGTTGAGGAACAGGAGGCGCGGCTCGGGCAGCTTGGTCGGATCGGGGAACCAGTTGAACCACACCAGCACCGCCGTGATGAGGACGATCGGTGCCGCGACGTAGCGGATGGCCACGATATTGCGCCGCACAACGGCGCCCAGTCCTTCATCCCGCGACAGGGCAAAACCCAGCACGAAGATGGCCTGCCACGTGAACGGATTGAAAAACCATTGTCCTTCCACCGGCCAGGTCGGCGCCGTGAACGGCACCGTGAGTGAGGCGAAATAGAGCGCGAGCGAGAGCGGCACCAGCAGCGGCTTGGCGAGGCGGTCGATCACCGCCAGGGCGGGGGCTGCCAGCATCAGAACCACATACAGCGGCAGGATGTCGAAGTAGCCGAGCTGATGGGTGAGCACGACGATGCCCATCTGCACATGCGCCGGGTCCTGGAAGAAGGCCGAGGCGTTGTGCCATTCCAGGATCAGGGCGTTCTCCGTGAAATAGGCCGTGGCGGCGAGAAGGGCGAGCGCCAGGCCGCTGATCAGGATATGCGCCGCATAGATCTGGACGGCGCGTCCGCCGAGGCGGAAGCCCAGCACGGGGATGTCCTTGCGCGATTCCTTGCCGCCGACCAGCAGGCCCAGCGACCACCCGGCCAGGAACACGAACAGCTCCGCCGAATCCGAGATCGACAGATTGCGGTGCGTCAGGCGCTCGTACCAGATGCCCGGAACGTGGTTGACGAAAATCGAGACCAGGGCAACGCCCCGCCAGAAATCGATGGCATTCGGCTCACGAGGCATCGAGACCTCGACCTTGGCATGGCAGCGGATGGACCACGGCGCAATCCTGTGCAGCCCGATGCAGGTTCAAAAGCTCAGGTCGCTTGCCAGCCAATGATGGCGAACCGTGGACCGTGGACACTCCGAGCCCAAGGCGGCAGACGCGGGCTAGGCGGTGTCGACGAAGGTCGTGATCAAAGCGTTGGCAATCGCCTGCTTGCCCGGCACGGTGAGGCCGTCCGGATGCCGGCGCTCCAGCATCGACCGTGCCTCCGTGCGCGAGAACCAGCGGGCTTCCGCGATCTCGCCGCTGTCGATCGTGATGTTTGTGGTCAGCGCGCTGCCGATGCAACCCAGCATCAGCGAATGGGGAAACGGCCAGGGTTGACTGGAGTGGTACTTCACCTCCCCGACCTTGATGCTGGTTTCCTCGAGCACCTCGCGGCGCACCGCATGCTCGATGTCCTCGCCGGGCTCGATGAAGCCCGCCAGGGTGGAATACATCTTGTCGCCGAAGCGGTGCTCGTGCGCCAGCAGGCAGCGGTCGCCGTCGGTGATCAGCATGATGACCACGGGATCGGTGCGCGGAAACCATTCGAGCCCGCAGGCCCAGCACTTGCGGCGCCAGCCGCCGTCCTTGATCAGCGTGGTGCCGCCGCAGTGGCCGCAGCAGCGGGCATTCTCGTGCCACTGGGCGAGCGCCCGGGCCTGGCCGCACAGGGACAATTCCTCCGGCGACATGACGCCCTGCATGGCGAGCGATCTGAGATCGACGATGGGCCGCAGCCGCTCGATCGCGCCGGGCACGTGCCGGGTGCGGTGTTCGGTCACGGCCACCGCGAAATGCCCGTTGGCTTCGGCGTCGACGCCGAGAAACAAGGCCTCCGCCACGGGCAGGCCGAACTCCAGAAGGTCCTGGCGCGAGAACCAGGCCAGCTCTGCCGTCGTGCGCTCCGGGTTGGAGCGAATCACCGGCTTGAGGTCTGCCAGCAGCAGATAGCGCGCGCCGGGCGCCTCCTGCTTGGATTTCACGAACTCAGCGTCGCTCCGTTTCGGCCCCAGCCGATCGAGCAAAAGCGTCGCACCGACAGTAGGCATCCGAATGCTCCCCTGCTAGGCAGGCGAGATCAGCACAGCGTAAGAAAGCACGCAAACGCATTCTATGCGCAAGTGCTGCACAACGGCGCATGGGTTGATATTGCAGGGTCATTCGTAGGATAAAGCAGGCGGGAGGTTGGCGGCGGACGTGTCTCTCGCCAACCGGGTCAGGTCCGGAAGGAAGCAGCCCTAACGAGCCAGATGCGGGTCGTTTGTCCAGCCTCCCACTTGCTCGTCATGCCCGCGGCGGCGGGCACCAGATCGCGTCGATGCCAGGGTGTGCGAGGATGTTTCCGCGCACCCAGGCAAAGACGAGGTTCTGCATGTCCCAGCCCCGTGAAGCGCGGTGACTTGGGTCCCCGCCTTCGCGGGGATAACGTTGGAGCGCGTAAACCCGCCACGGCACAAACCCGACACGGCATAAAACCCGACATGGCACGAAAGAAGCAAGCAGGTGCGAGCGGCGGCGATGAAGAGCCCGGCAAGGCCGCGCCCTACATCGTGCTGGCCCGCAAGTACCGGCCCACCACCTTCGATGACCTGATCGGCCAGGATGCCATGGTGACGACGCTCAAGAATGCGTTCGCCGCCGACCGCATCGCGCAGGGCTTCATGCTGACGGGCGTGCGCGGCGTCGGCAAGACCACCACGGCCCGCATTCTCTCGCGCGCGCTCAACTACGAGCGCGACGGCGTGGTCAAGCCCACGTTCGACATGCCCGAGTTCGGGCGCCACTGCGTCGAGATCATGGAGGGGCGGCATCCCGACGTGCTGGAGATGGACGCCGCCTCCAACACTGGCGTCGACAACATCCGCGAGATCATCGAGAGCGCGCGCTACCGCCCGCTGGTCGCCCGCTACAAGGTGTACCTCATCGACGAGGTGCACATGCTCTCCAAGGGTGCGTTCAATGCGCTGCTCAAGACGCTGGAAGAGCCGCCCGAGCACGTGAAGTTCATCTTCGCAACCACGGAAGTGCGCAAGGTGCCGGTGACGGTGCTGTCACGCTGCCAGCGCTTCGACCTGCGGCGGGTGGATGTCCCGGTTCTGGTCGAGCATTTCAGGGCCATCGCCGCCAAGGAAGGCGGCACGGCCGAGGACGAGGCCCTGGCCCTGATCGCGCGCGCGGCGGAAGGCTCGGTGCGCGACGGGCTGTCGCTCCTCGATCAGGCTCTGGCCATGGGCTCGGGCAGCGTCGGGACGGGCCAGGTCCGCGCCATGCTGGGGCTGGCCGATCGCGGGCGCATCTTCGACCTGCTGGAGAAGCTGTTTGCCGGCTCTGCCGCAGAGGCACTCGAAGAGTTCGCGCAGCTCCATCGCGATGGCGCCGAGCCGCAGCAGGTGCTGGCCGATCTGGCCGAGGCCGTGCATGTGACGACGCGCGCCAAGTCGCTGGGGATCGAGGCTGCGGGCGAGGGGCTTTCGGCCGAGGAGAGGCGCCGGGCGGGTGCATTGGCCGAGCGGCTGTCGATGGCCATCCTGTCGCGCGCCTGGCAGATGCTGCTCAAGGGCCTGGAAGAAGCCGCCAACGCGCCCAATCCCGCGGCCGCCGCCGAGATGGTGTTGATCCGTCTCGCCTATACGGCGGATTTGCCGCCGCCGGACGAGATCATCAGAACGCTGGGCGGCGACGCGGTCGGCGTGCGCGCCGGCAGGCCGTCGGAGGCGCCGGAGCAGCGGGTTGCGGCCGGGGCGCCCGTCGATCGGCTCGATGCCGACAATGGCGATGACAACGATATCAACGACGAGGACGAGGCGGTGCAGGATTACGCACCGGCCCCGTTGCCGGTGGTGCGCTCGTTTGCCGAGGTGGTGGCGCTGGCGGGCGCGCGGCGGGAGGCCAAGCTCAAGATCCATCTGGAAGAGCATGTGAGCCTCGTGAGGTTCGACGCCGCTGGCAGCATCGAGCTGCATCTGCTGGCGGGTGCCCCCAAGGAGCTCGCCAACGAGCTGCGCGAGAAGCTCAACGCCTGGACGGGCAAGCGCTGGATGGTGGCGTTGAGCAAGAACCCGGGGGCGCGCACCCTCGGCGAGGTGGCCCGCGAGCGGGCCGCGGCCGAGGTCCGCGACGTGCAGCGCCATCCCGCCGTCGCTGCCGTGCTGCAGCAGTTTCCCGATGCCGAGATCACCAGCGTCCGGCCGCTGCCCGGTGCAAAGCAGGACGACACCGGCACGGGCTGAATTGGTTTTTGAGATTGCGGGATGGTGCGATACAGGTGTGCGATGCAGGCGGCGGTTGGCCCTTGCCCTCGGTGAAGAGGCCGAGGCTGCACGTCCACGCTCAGCTCGCCAACGCGCCGCGCACGACCTGACCACTCCTCAAACCGGCGGAGCTGCCATGAAAGACCTCATGAAACTGATGAAGCAGGCGGGCGAGATCCAAGGCCGCATGCAGAAGCTGCAGGAGGAGCTGGCGGCGCTGGAGGTCGAGGGCCAGTCAGGCGCCGGGCTCGTCAAGGTGACGCTCAACGGCAAGATGGAGCCACGCGCGATCAAGATCGATCCGAGCCTCGTCAAGCCGGACGAGACCGAGATGCTGGAGGACCTCATCCTGGCGGCGTTCCAGGATGCCAAGGGCAAGGCCGAAGCGGTGGTGCAGGCCAAGATGCAGGAGGTCACCGGCGGCTTGCCGCTGCCGCCGGGACTGAAGCCGTTCTGACGAGCAGCCCTCTCCCCGCTTGCCGGGGAGAGGGCAGAGATGTGACGCCATGAGCAAGCAATCTGCAGGCACCGAAATCGAGCGGCTGATCGCGCTGCTGGCGCGACTGCCCGGGCTCGGTCATCGCTCCGCGCGCAAGGCGGCGCTGGCGCTCATCAAGCGGCGCACGGATTTGCTGGAGCCGCTGGCGGCGGCGCTGGCGGACGCGGCCGCCAAGATCGTCGCCTGCGCCAACTGCGGCAACATCGATACCGCAAGCCCCTGCACCATCTGTCAGGACCCGCGGCGCGATCGATCGCTGATCGTGGTGGTGGAGGAGATCGGCGACCTGTGGGCGCTGGAGCGGGCGGGCGTGGTGAGCGGCCTCTATCACGTGCTGGGCGGGCATCTGTCGCCGCTGGACGGCGTGGGGCCCGAGCAGCTCAGCATCGGCAAGCTCATCGAGCGCGCCGTGCCGCCGGTGAAGGAGGTGCTGCTGGCGCTCAACGCCACCGTCGAAGGCCAGTCGACGGCGCACTACCTCACCGAGCAGCTGCAGGGCCATGGCGTGGCGGTGACGCGGCTGGCCCAGGGCGTGCCGATCGGCGGCGAGCTCGACTATCTCGACGAGGGCACGCTGGCCGCCGCCATCAAGAGCCGGCGGGCGATGTAGTCCCGCGCCGCAACCGCTCACCACATCCTGTCGAGCGGCAGCACGGCCGCTGAGGGGGAGGAACGGTTGCGAAACCTGCAAGGCAAGCTCGCGCGCCGGGCTCATTTCTTGGGTGGGTCCACCGTCTTGGCCGCCGGGGGTATCTTCGGCGCGAACTTGGCAACGCCGGCTTCGGCGGCGGGCGGCGCCGCCACCGGTGCGGTGGCAACCGTCTGCACGGAGAGGCCGAAGAGGCGCCAGCGGCCGGCCACCGGCTGGTAGATCACGTCGAAGTCGATCCGCACGGGCTGGCCGGGGAAGGTGCCCTTGATGCGCAGCATGCTGGCGTAATTTTCTGCAGGAAGGACTCTGTCTGCACCCCAGCGCCCAAGACTTTGACGCCGGCGACGTCGATGATCGGCCCCACGATAGCGTCGTCGGATACCACTTCCTGGAAGCCCGTCACAAAGAGCCGGTCGGTTGGCGCAAGGGAGCCGACGACGTTGGCCTTGGAGACGGTGATAGCGGTGAGGCATGTGGTCTGTGCGAGGGAAGGGGTCGAAAATAGGCACAGCACCAGCGCCACCGCGCCGGTGGCCGTGAGCGCACGGCCAAGGGTGCGGCACGCGGCTGCCGCAACCAATCGGATTGTGAGGGAGTGCGGACTAACGGCCCGGCGACGCACGAACACCGACATGACGCACCTATACGCCATACAGCAGGCGGTCGGATTGTGCCGAAAACCTCCCTGCCTGAGCAAGGGCTGTCGATCGTTCTGATGTCTGATGCACCCTCGGCTGTGATCATCCGGCAACGGTTGGTTTGATTGCTGAACATGGCGCATGTGCTGCCGCGTCCAGCCCCCCGTAGTGAGCGTGGTCGAACGCGCAACCGAGGCGCCACCCCGTAGTGAGCTTGTCGAACCACGGCCTGGCGTGTGGTCCGTCCTTCGACGGGCTCAGGACGGGCTCAGGACGGGCTCAGGACGGGCTCAGGACGGGCTCAGGTGAGGCCGGACGGGTTCAGGCCATGAGGCGCGATCGGCGTGCCCACATGGTCCGCCTACACCTTTCCCAGATCGCGCTTTGATTTCGCCGAAACCATGCGAGGGAGAAGACGGGATGACGATCAGTCCCTCTCCCCGTTCTTCACGGGGAGAGGGGGAGCAATTTTGATTGGAGACCGTGTCGTGCTGTTCAGGTTCAAGGTGATCGTCAAGGACGGCTGGTGGAGAAGGTCGGCCGCATCGACCTGCACACCGGTGGCGGCGCCGGCGGCCTCGATGCGCTGCTGCAGAACCTCTACCGCCTGCGCGGCGAGGCCGACGGCGGATCAAAGCCGGCATGAGCCCGCATCGCGGCGGCGTTTGGTTGCCGGCCACAGAAGGGGCCGCCCAAGGTGGCCCCTTCCTTTGTGCAATCGCTCACTCGATGTTTCACGTGAAACATCAATATTTTGGTTAATCTGTTTCACGTGAATGAGGAGCCGGAGGCAGCGCCGTCACACCTTGATGCCTTCCACCTCCACCACGCGCCGCACGGCGGGACGGGCCAGCATGCGGTCCTTGTGGGCGCTGTAATGCTTGAGCTCGGCCATGGGCAGCTCGCGCCGCATGCCCCAGGTGTAGAACGTGAACGCATAGGGATCGAGCACCGAGTACTGATCCGACAGCCACTGCCGGCCGGCCAGCATGTCGTCGATCTGCTGCAGATAGCCGTGAAACGCCTTGCGCCCCTGCTCCTGGAGGTGGGGGAAGTAGGAGGCATCGGTGGCGTAGCGCTCGGGCCGCGAGATATGCGCGTGGGCTGGATGCACGGTGGATGAGAAGAAGCCGATGATCGAGAGCGCGCGTGCCTCGGTGAGCGGATCGAGCGGCCACAGCTTATAGCGCTTGCCGAGATACGGCAGGATCGCGGTGTTCTCCGTGAGCGGGGGGCCGCCGCCGTCGAGCCCCAGCGCCGGCACGCGGCCCTGCGGATGGATCTTGCGATAGGCCTCGGTTCTCTGCTCGCCCTGGCTGAGATCGATGCGCTTGGCCTCGTACGCCTCGCCGCTCTCCTCGAGCACGATACGCGGGGCAATCGAGCAGGTGCCCGGAGTGTAGTAGAGCGTCAGCATTGATGGTCCTTCATGGCTGGAGGGTCAGGCTGCACCCTTGAGGATCGCCAGGTAGCGCTCGACCGCGTCGGATTGCAGCGAGCCCCGCAGCATCAGGTGATGGATGCAGTTCGTCGCCAGATCGTAAGACCCGTAGCAATGATGCGCAATCAGGGCCAGGTGCTTGAGCTGCTCATCGCTCATCTTGTCGGGATTGCTGAAATCGCGCACGTAGACCACGTCCGCCTCCAGCAGCTGGTTCATCGCGGAATAGGGGTTCTCCGCGTTGTGCAGCGGCAAAATCATCCTCTTGTTGATGTGCGCGAACATGTGCGGCACGAAGCCGAGCGCCCGCAAGGCCAGATCGATGTCGCCAAACACGGGCTGGCCCGTGTACAGGGGCATGAACGACACCTCGGTCTGCACAGCCACGGCGGAGCCGAGGCGCGCTTTGCCATTGCGAAAAATGCTGAGCTCGCCGCCCTGGACATCGATCTTGAGAAGATCGAGCCGGCCGATCTCGGCGATGCTGTCCAGGGTGTGCGTCTCCACCTCCAGTTCCTGCACCACCCTGCCGAAATGCGCAAAACCTGGGAACAGGTTGAGGATGCGCGGCTCGGGCGTGAAGAGGCTCGTCATGCCGGGGGCCTGGCAGACCTTGAGCGTGCCTCGCGTGCCATCGCCCACGGCGTAGGGCAGATACGTTTCCAGATCGCTCTTGCCGCCGTTGAGCCTGGCCAGCGCGTCGGCCTGCGGCTCGAAGCCGACCAGCGTGCACAGGCGCTTGGCGAGCATCCTCTTGTAGGGCGGCTCGCCGTCGATCGGGTTCGCCCCGATGTCGACGACGGCGGTCAGCCGTTGGCTGCCGAGCAGGCCGGCGAGTGGGTCGGAGATACCGGTCGTCATGGTCGAAAAAATCCCCGCAGGTGAAACGCGCACCCCGAACGCGGCGCCACCGTACTTGCAGCCTCGGTTGATGGCAAACAGATCGCAGGAGACGCAACGGCCGCGCGCAATGGCGGGCCGCGTGGGGCGCAGGCTGTCATCCCGGAATTCGCCGCAGGCGAATATCCGGGACCCAGGGCCAAAGCCGCAGCGCCTGGCCTTGGATGCGTCTCAGGCCGAGACGAACTTGAAGCCCTCTCCCCAGCGGGCGACGCGCCCGATCGAGGGCGAGGGGAAATGCGCCATGCACATCAACGTGGAGCTGTCGCAGAAGCGCTCGAACACCGTGCGCCGGGAGAGGCCCGCCTGCTTGGAATCATGGTCGGCGCGCATGCCGAGCTCGGGATAGCGCGCCTGGATCGGCGAATGGATCATGTCGCCCGTGATCAGTGCGTCCTGCCCGGATTGGCCCACGTGCACCGAGAAGTGGTCGATGGTGTGCCCCGGTGTCGGAACGAGCCGCACCAGATCGTTCAAGTGATGATCGCTCCTGACCACCTCGGCGCGCTTGGCCGCCACGATCGGCAGCACCGAGTCGGTGATCCAGGGATGATTGGCTGGGTCCAGCCTCTCCTGCGCCGTCCAGTGCGCCAGCTCGCGGTCGGCGAACAAATACGTGGCCTTCGGGAAGGTCGGCACCCAGCGCCCGTTCTCCAGCCGGGTGTTCCAGCCGACGTGATCGACGTGCAGGTGCGTGCACATCACATAGTCGATGTCGCCCACGCCGATGCCGGTGGCGGCCAGGTTCTTCTCGTAGCGGTCGCTCGCCAGCATGTGCCAGAAGGGGCGCGTCGGTCGCGGCTTGTGGTTGCCGACGCAGGAGTCGATCAGGATCGTGTGGTGCGGGGTGCGCACGAGGTAGCTTTGCACGCACAAGATCAGCTTGCCCGTCGCGGGGTCGATGAACTTCGGTGCCAGCCACGGCAGGTTCTCCTCGAGCAGCTCCCGCGTCAGCGTCGGGAAGAACTCCAGCGGGGCAAAGATCGCCCCTTCCTGCTCGACCACCCGTTGGATGATGATCTCGCCGAGCTTGATCTCGGTGGTCATGGTCGTTCCCTCCGTGCCGGTTCTATGGTGCAGCCGATGGTAGTATCTGCAGCTCTGCGTGCCTAGTCGCCGGCGGGCCTGGCGAAGGGCGTTGGGGCCGATGGCCCCGTCGTCAGGTTCACGTGGTCAGGTTCACGTCGTCAGGTCCACTAGGTGATGAAGGTTTCGGCGATTCTTGAGCAATCGGCGTGATCGCCCGTCGGCATTAGATTTCGGTCAATGCCTGCGCCGTATCATGCCGCCACCCCGAGATGGCTCACTGCATTCGCCGCCCGAATGAAGCCTTCGGCAAACGCCGCCAGAACCATTGCATCGAACCCGTCACCCAGCCCCCCAATCGCATCGACACAGAGGCCCGACATGCTGTTCACCAACAAGCCGGAAAGCAACGAGCGCGACGTTCCGATCAATCTCCAGCCACCCGCACTTCAGCGCTCGGCGGGCAAGACGGCGCCGGGGAGGTCGGTGCAGACCGTGATCGATGCCTGGGTCACGATCAGCGGCAATCTGCGCAGTGAGGGCGACGTTCAGATCGAGGGAAAGGTCTGCGGCGACGTGCACTGTGTGCGCCTCGTCATCGGCAAGGAGTCTGAGATCACCGGGGACATTGTCGCCGAGGAGGCCGTCGTGCGCGGCAAGGTCAAAGGCATGATTCGCGCCAATCGCGTCGTTCTGCAGGATACGGCGTGCGTTGAAGGCGACATCTTCCACAAGGCGCTGGCGATCGATGAGGGCGCCAGCTTCGAGGGGAAGTCGTGCCGGCGGGAGGTGATGCCAAACGAGGATGTGACCACCCAGGCCGTCAAGCAGCTGCAAGCCAAGGCGGCGGAAGGCAAGAGAGCGAACGGCAGCGGAGGCAACACGGGCGCCGAGGCCCCGCAGGCATCGGCCCGGGCGAGCGCCGCAGCCCCTTGATCGTCGGGCCGCAGGGTTCATCCGATGCAACTTGCTCGCTGATCTCAAGGCTTTGAGCAGCAGTGCGTGAGCCCGAGCAGACCTAACGGGTCGCGCAATGGGCGTCCCTGTAGGACCAAGGGAGCGGCAATCGGCGACGCGGGCTTTCCTATTGAAGGGCGCGTCCGCCCGCGGCCGGTTGGCGTTTGATGGCTGGCGGGTTCCAGCGGCCCTCCGTGACTTGCGGCTTCGGTGCATAGAGCCGCAGCGTCAATCCGAGTTGCCCGCTCTTCGGCGCTGGCAGCCAGTTCGATTCCTTGTCGGGGCCGGGGTTCTCATGCTGGATATACAGATCGAGGGAGCCGTCTGGATTGAATTTCAGCGCGTCGCGGTCCCCGATCGCAAACCGGTTGAGCGGGTTCGCAATCTGAAAGCCCTCCGCATCGTACATCGTCAGTGACCAGAAGGCCCCCACCGGCGGGAGCTCGTCCTTGCTGAAATGCAGGACATAGTTGTTTTCAGCCATGACGGGCCTGCCGTCGGCGTCGGTGACATTGAGCGGATAGATCGCGTCCTCGGGCTGGTTGGCGCCGAGGCCGGCGAGGGCGACGATGGCCCGTTTAAGGTAATAGTTTCCATACACGCCCATCGTGTCGGTGTTCATCTGCCAGCCGTTGGTGACGCGGGCAATCGTAGGGGCCTTGTCCCGCATGAGCTTGAGGCCGGCGGCAGCACCTTGCGCGAGCACGTCGGCGCTCACTTCGCCCGCGTTGAAGCTCTTGCCCGGTTCGAGGCCGATGCGCTTCATCCGCGCAACGATCGACCAGTCGGTGACATGCGGAGGATTCTGTTTCATCAGCTCGGCGCCGTACCCGAAATAGTCGACGGCCGGCATCTCGTTGACCTGCCGCATGGGCTCGGTCTTGGTGTCGACGGCGGTGTCGATCTTCTGTGCGACTTTGCGCGGGGTCTTCCCCCAATCGGCAAGAGGTGTGAGCTTGTAGCCATCCTGCACCTTGTGGACGGCATCATAGTCCCCCACCCCGTTGGTCTGGGTCCGCCCGATGATCCAGACATATCGCGTGGGCGCGTCGATGCGCTCAACGCCCTGCGGTAGAGTTCCGGTCCAGCCCGGTGGCACCAGGGCAAAGTTCGCCGCGCCTGTGCCGTTCGTCCGCTTGCCCGGCACCGCGAAAACGTCGCTCCATAGGTCGAGCATCGGCAGCATAAAGAAGCGGCCGCCGGTATCCGCCGTTGACACTACGATCGGACCACCGTTCAGATCGAGCCACGCGCTGGAATAGAGCGTATCGAAATTCGGCCGTACCACCGTCCTCATTGCGGCGGTCGGGAAGGTGCGAACGTGAGTGAACGTGTTGGCAGGCCCGCCCATTGCACTGCTCTTCGGGTCAAGATTGATCAGCTGCTTGCGCGTCACGTCCATCAGGATCAGTGGGTAGAGGTAGATATACGCTTCCTGGGCGATGGCCTTTGCCTCCTCCGAGGAGGTCGACGGCGAGCTGGCGGTTGTGCGAGCGGGCTGCTGTGCTTGCGCCGTGATCAGCATCGACGCTGATGCCAGTGACAACACAACGGCGAGAGCCGTAGCTGCACGACGGGCGAGCCCGCTTATGACATTCATCGTGTCCTCCTGATCGCAAGCGTGAGAGCAGGGGCCATGTCGGTTGCGGCGAGGACATGGCTCACCCTCTACGAGGGAGGACACGATGCGCGTGCCTGGGACACTATCGGTAGAAACCCTGGCAGACGACGGGCAGATACCCAATCCGTGCTTCGCTCCGGAGGCTGACGCCGTTGTCGGCCGTCCCGGCTGGCAGCGTGTGCAGGTATGGAAGCCCACACCGCACAGTGATCGCAGCGGACGGACCTTGCCACATCCTCGGCAGGCTAGGATACGCGGAACTACGCTTGTCTGGCGCCTTCGCCGTTTCATGGCCGGTGAGCATCTCCGGCTCGGGGCGGACCGGGATTGATGGGGCGATCTTGAGGTGTCGTCTCACCCTCTTCTCCTCGCCGCCTGGGCCTTCTTGATATTCCGCCGTTCCGCCCGCTTCGGCGCCGGTGCGGGTTTGCTTCGCTCCGGCACGTTGCGGCGATCCTTGGCCGTGAAGCGGTCGCCGCGCACATGTCTGGGCTGTGCTCCCAGCGTGCGCAGCAGGTTGCGCGCATCCGTCGTATCGGCGACCAACCGGTCGCCCTCGCGGTGCGCGAGCGCCTTGCTGATCAGCCACGTCACCGTGCTCCACGAGCCGCTGGCGCCCCTGCCGGCCACGCGCTCGATGCCGCCCGGATCGCCGATATCGTGCGTGCGCAAGGTCTTGAGCCCGGTCTTCGGCCGCACCTCGACGTGAAAGAACGCGCCGCCGCCCGTGCCGGGCTTGGCGCTCTTGCGTGCCCTGGGCTGCGATTTGGCCCTCGAGCGTGATGGCCTGCTCCGTCGCGAGGCTTGGGCTTTCCTGGTCGGTGCGGCGCGCCGCCATTTCGTTGCCGGTGCCATGGGCATCTCCCGCTGCCCCGTCCTTCCCCCTGTCAGCTGCCCCTGTCAGGCCGGTCCTGAGCGCTCAACACCTCGAGCCCTGAATGGTTCCGGCTGTCGCCGGCCTCAGCCGCCACGCGCCCCCTGCGTATTGACATAGAGCGCATACACCGACTGGCTCGCCGCCATGAACAGGCGGTTGCGCTTCAGGCCGCCGAAGCACACGTTGGCGCAGCGCTCGGGCAGCGCGATGCGGCCGATCGGCGTGCCGTCGGGGGCAAACACCAGCACGCCGTCGAGGTCGGGCGAGCCCATGCCCCAGCCGCACCACAAATTGCCGTCGAGATCGCAGCGCAGGCCGTCGGGCGTGCCGCCGGGGCCGGCATCGATCAGCACGCGCTTGTTGGCGATGCGGCGGCCGCCGTCAGTCACGTCGTAGGCCAGGATCTTGCGGTTCGGCACGCCGCGGCTCTCGACGATATAGAGCAGCTTCTCATCGGGCGAGAAGCACAGCCCGTTGGGCCCCAGCACGCCTTCCGCCACGATGCTGGCGTTCCCCGTTTCGGGATCGAGGCGATAGACGTTGGCGTCGACTTCGGGTTCCGCCTTGTAGCCCTCGTAGTCGCCCAGGATGCCGAATATGGGATCGGTGAACCAGATCGAGCCGTCGGATTTCACCACCACGTCGTTGGGCGAGTTCAGCCGCTTGCCGTCGAAGCTGTCCATCAGCGTCGTGATCGAGCCGTCGTACTCCGTGCGGATGACGCGCCGCCCGCCGTGCTCGCAGCCGACGAGGCGGCCCTGGCGGTCGCGCGTGTGGCCGTTGGCGAAGTTGGAGGGCCGGCGGTAGACGCCGACCGCGCCCGTCTCCTCCTCCCACTTCAGGATGCGGTTGTTGGGGATGTCGCTCCACAGCAGATAGCGCCCGTCGCCGAAGTAGACCGGCCCCTCCGCCCAGCGGCAGCCGGTGGCGATGCGTTCCACGCAAGCGAGCTTCAGCCAGTATTTCTCGAACCTGGGATCGAGCGCCACGATGGCGGGATCGGGATAGCGCGTGGCCTGCTGCCAGCCGTTGGCAAAGGTCGGGACGGGTGGTGCGGCTTGTGCCATGCTGAGTTCCAAATATGGACGCTGCTGTCTTAGTCGGGCTCGCCGCGAGTATCCAGTCTCGGATCCGTGCGTGGCTATAGATGCTGTTCGAAATCCATGCGGCCGTGCAAAATGCGAACAATACCTACGGCGCTCCGGAGCCGCCGATACAGCAACATGTGTGAGCTGGCGGGATACTTGAGATATCCCGGGCGCACCACGTCCCAAGGTCGGCCCCTGCGCGGATCTTCCGCTACTGTCTCGATGGCTCTCTGCAGAAGGCGAATGTAGCTTTCAGCTTGGTCCGCACCCCACCTGTCGGCAGTGTAGTCCCAGATCTCATCGAGATCCCGTTGAGCACGCGGCGAAAGAACGTAGCGGCTCATGTCGCCGTCTTTTCTCTCCGTTTGCTCCGCCGCTTGCGATTGACGAACGCATCGAAATCGAAGGCCGTGGAGGCGCCGCTGTGCTCCCCTTCAACCAGCGCGGCGCGCAGCGCCTCGACTTTCATCTCCCGCTCTTCGAGCAGGCGAAGCCCGGCCCGCACCACGTCGCTGGCCGAACCATAGCGGCCCTCGCTGACCTGGCGCTCGATGAACTCGGCGAAGTGGTCGCCGAGGATGACCGATGTATTCTTTGCCATTGGCACATCCTGAGCTGTTGCTTATGCATGAATACCAGATTCTGGTACCTGCGGCAACGAAGCGCTTTTGCGGCCATTCACCGCCTGCCGGAAATATGGTGGTACTTTAACCGCCTTCCTCGCATATGAAGCAGCGTGAGCGCGGCTTTCGCTCCGTTGGATGATTCCGGGCACCATGGCTTCCACCGTCGGTAACATCTTCCGCCTCTCGCGCGCCGGCATCGTGCTGGCACAGCATGGCGTGCGCTTCGTGCCGGCCGGAACCAAGCCGCCGCTGGCGCTCCACCTGGCCAGGGCGGCGACGCTGCCCATCCGCATGCTCACGTGGCCGTTCCGTGCCCGCCAGCCCAAGGCCAGCCGCGTCGCCGGCGCGCTGACCAGCCTCGGTCCCAGCTACATCAAGCTCGGCCAGTTTCTCGCCACCCGCGCCGATCTGATCGGTCCCGAGCTCGCGGGCGACCTGCGGCATCTGCAGGATAAGCTGCCGCCCTTCTCCATGGCGGAAGCGCGCAGGACCATTGAGGAGCAGCTCGGCGGCAGGTTGGAAGACCACTTTGCCGAGTTCGGTCCGCCCATTGCCGCCGCCTCCATCGCCCAGGTGCACAAGGCGGTGGTGATCGAGAACGGCGCGCGCCGCGAGGTGGCGGTGAAGGTGCTGCGGCCCGGCATCGAGAAGCAGTTCAAGCGCGATCTCGACAGCTATTTCTTCGCCGCGCGCCAGATCGAGCGCTTCCACCCGCCGACCCGGCGGCTGCGCCCCGTCGCCGTGGTCGAGACGCTGGCGCACTCCGTCCAGATCGAGATGGACATGCGGCTGGAGGCCGCCGCCATCTCCGAGATGGCCGACAACATCGCCAAGGATCACACGCCCGAGCTTGGCGGCTTTCGCGTGCCGGCCGTCGATTGGCGCCGCACCGCCCGCCGCGTGCTGACGCTGGAATGGATCGACGGCATCCCGATCGCCGACCGCGCGGCGCTCAGGGCCGCGGGCCACGACCTGCGCCAGCTCGGCCTCACCGTGCTGCGCTCGTTCCTGCGCCATGCCATGCGCGACGGCTTCTTCCACGCCGACATGCACCAGGGCAACCTGCTGGTCGACGCGCAGGGCCGCGTCGTCGCGGTCGACTTCGGCATCATGGGCCGCCTCGGCCCCAAGGAGCGGCGCTTTCTCGCCGAGATCCTGCACGGCCTCATCACGCGCGACTACCATCGCACCGCCGCCGTCCACTTCGAGGCCGGCTACGTGCCGCCGCATCAGTCGGTCGAGCTGTTCGCCCAGGCCATGCGCGCCATCGGCGAGCCGATCCATGGCCGCACGGCCGCGGAAATCTCCATGGCCGACCTGCTGGGCCAGCTCTTCGCCTACACCGAAGTGTTCGACATGGCGACACGGCCCGAGCTGCTGCTGCTGCAGAAGACCATGGTGGTGGTGGAGGGCGTGGCGCGCGGGCTCGACCCTGAGCTCAACATCTGGACCGCGGCCGAGCCGATCGCGCGCGAGTGGGTGGAGTTGAACCTCGGCGTCGCCGGCCGCCTCAGGGAGGCCGGGGAAGGCGCGGAGCTGTTCGGCAAGGTGGTGGCCGAGGTGCCGCGCCTGCTGGAGCGGGCGGAGAGCACCGCGCTGGCGCTCGCCGACATGGCGCGCGGCGGCCTGCGCCTCGATGACGAGACGGTGGAGCGCCTCGCCGCCGCCCAGGCCCAACACAACCGCTGGACCCGCCGGGCGCTGTGGGTGGGCGCGCTGGCGCTGGCGGCCATTGCGCTATGGCTGATCGCGCCGGTGGGATAGCCGCCGGCGCGCCGCATGGCGTGCAGCCGCTAGGCCGTGGCCGCGAAAATGTCCTTCTTGATCACGGCATGGACGCCCCAGTTGCCGTCCACGACCTGCGTGATGCCGAAGTCGACGCCGATGGACATCAGCGAGATGGCCTCGTCCTCGGTGAGCTTCTTTGCCGTCATCAGGAAGGTTCGCATCTTGCGGAAGGCGTCGCGCAGGGCGAGATCGACCGACGACTTGCTGAAGATGTCGCTCTGCGCATTGGGCCCGAGCTCGGCCAGGTAGTTGGCATAGCTGAAGCCGTGCACCAGCCAGTCGGTCTGCGTCTCCAGCATCGGATAGTCGAGCTTCTCGAGCGGTGTTCCGGCGAGATCGGCCTTCTTGTGCAGGATGAGCTGAAAGGTGCCGGTCAGCGAGCACTCGATGGCCGTCCCGCACAGCTCGCTGTCGCCCTGCGAGGCGTGCGGGTCGCCGGCCGACAACAGGCCGCCTGGCACGGCCACGGGATAGTACATGATCGCGCCCTTGCCGATGCGCCAGTTGTCGATGTTCCCGCCGGTGTAGTTCGGCGGAATGGTGTTGACGAAGTCTGCTTCTTTCGGCGCCAGTCCGAGCGTGCCGAAATGCGGCCGGATCGGCACCCGCACGCCCTTCAGCACATCGAAGTTGCGGCTCGTCTTGGTGTGGTCGACGGGAACGCCGGGATAGTCGATGGTGTTGTGCATCACGCCGAAGGGATCCCTCTGCGGCACCCAGCGGAAGTTGTAGACCGCTTGTGCCCAGCTCTTGGCGCCCGTGGCGTCGACCTCGTAGATGGTGATCACCTCGCGCGGCTTGGGTTCGGTGATCAGGTCCTTGTAGTGGAACCCCCAGTTGGCCGCCGCGTTGCTGCCGAAGGTCTTGCCCTTATGAGCCGGGTTGGCGCAGGGGCGCGGCACGCAATCGATGATGCGCACCTCCAGGATGTCCCCCGGCTCCGCGCCACGCACGGCCACGGGACCCGTCATGATGTGGACGCCGGCACCGTCGCCCGCGCCCCTGGCCGCATCCATCGGGCCGGCGCCGCGCCGGTTGACGCCCTTCTTGTCCTTCGTCCAGAGGAAGACGCTCTCCGCCCCCGGATCGCCCGTCACCATGCGTTCCAGATCGTCGCCCGCGTGATGGGTCAGCGTCTCGATGGTCACGTAGTCGCCCGAGTTCAGCTCAACCCTGGGCTTGAGTGATTTGCTGAAATAGCCCCAATGCACATTTTCGCTGTTGGCGGGCAAATAGTGGTAGGCCCGCTGTGCCGGCTGCCTGGCTTGCGACACCTGCGCGAGCGCGGGCGTGACCAGCGAAAGACCGCCCGCCATCAGCGCGCCGGCGCCGCCGGCGGCCGCGAAACCGCTCTTGAGAAAGCTCCTGCGCTCGCGATCGAGATCGTCACGAACCGTTGCGGCATGCTTGGCGAACTCTGGGCATGCGCTGTCATCACCGTTGCACATCTGAAGACCTCCGGTTGTTAGCTCCCCGGTGAAGATTTGCAGGCGTGCGGGGCGCGCGCATGCGCAAAATTGCGCCGCGTTTGGATCAAGCGGCAGGCATTCATCTTGGCGGCTGCCTCGGAATACTCTCGTTTGATCAACACATTGTTGTGCGAGCATGGGCCGAAAGTGGCCGCCTGCTGGCACAGCAGATGTCTGCGCAAGCAAGATTTTGTGCGTTTAGGGACAAGTGCTTCGGCCGTTCGCCGCTCCAATATTCGTTCCTCGCCCGGCGCGTGCGATGCTTCTCAGGCCGGGGCAGTCTGTGACGTGGGCTCTTGGGATTCGGTAACGGCCATGGCAACAAGCACAGATCGGATGTCAATCGAGGCTGTTCCGGCTCGCGCGCGGGCCACCGCATGGACGGCAGCCCTCGAGCCGCTCAATCTCGGCTGCGAGTGCGACGATCCCGCGCTTTGCCGCGGCGATGTCAGCCTGGTCCGCTCGTCCACCGGTGCCCGGCTCATGCTCCTCCGTTCCAGCGGCCAGCGCATCTTCACAGTCGATCGGCGCGGCGGTGATGCCAACGCCCTTCCGCTGCTTGTTGCCTTCCACGTTCAGGGGCGCGGCAGGATCACATCATCGGGCCGCGCGCTCGAATTCGCCGATGGTGACATCTCCGTGCTCGACATGCGGCTCGATTGGACGATGAGCCTGCGCAGCGATTTTGAGATGCTGATCCTGGAGCTGCCGCGCCAGCGGCTCATGAACCGCGTCGGCCGCACACCGCTGCGGCTTCCGATCGTGCTCGGCGTGTCCGTGGCTGCCGCCGCAGCGCGGCCGGTGATGCGCGTGCTCTCCAGTCACTTCAATGCCCTGAAGTCGGAAGAGCTCGCATCCACCGAAACGGCGGTGGTCGAGCTGGT
The DNA here is from genome assembly GCA_019747815.1 of Hyphomonadaceae bacterium. GTDB lineage: Bacteria > Pseudomonadota > Alphaproteobacteria > Rhizobiales > Hyphomicrobiaceae > AWTP1-13. Next base: position 59,328 of record JAIEQJ010000061.1, on the reverse strand, counting down.
TGCGAGCAGCCTGCTCGCCGAAGCGCGGGCCGAAGCGGATGCGGTGACGCAGGTGCAATCGGCACACTTCCGCCGCGTGACCGCGGAGATCGAGGCACAGCTCGGCGACCCGCACCTGTCGATCGACACGTTGGTGGCGCGCGTTGGTCTTTCACGGCGCTATGTGCAGCGCCTGTTCGAGCGGCACAACCTGACGCTGTCGGATTATGTCAGGAACCGCCGGCTCGAACGCTGCCGGATCGACCTGCTCGATCGGTCGCACGCCGACAAGAGCATTCAGGACATCGCGTTTCGCTGGGGCTTTCGCGACCAGGCGCACTTCAGCCGTGCTTTCAGCGCAGCGTTCGGCGCATCGCCGCGCAGCATCCGCAAGCTGATCGATCTCCAGGCCGAGGGCCCGAGAACGCGCGGGCGGCCGCTCGTGCGCCCGACCGCACCGCGCAGCCCCAGCGCCGCCCGTACGCCCGCCGTCGCGGTGGCGCCTGCCGCCACATCGGCTGGGACGGAGGCGACCGCGCCCGAGGTCGCCGTGCAGAGCGAGCGCCACTATCTGCCGGCTTCGAGCAAGACCGTTCACTGGGGCTATCTCAGCCGCTCCATCGCGCCCGTGCTCCGGGTCGGTGCCGACGCCCACGTCACCATCGAGACGCTGACCCAGCATGCCTACGACGATTACGAGCGCATGATTGCCGGCGACACGGGGGCCGAAAGCGTCTTTCGCTGGACGGCCAGCGAGAAGGCTGTCGACCGGCGGGGAGCCGGCCCCATGGACGCGTCCGTGTTCGGCCGGGGCGCGGGTGAGGGCTTCGGCGTGCACATCTGCACGGGGCCGATCCATGTCGAGGGGGCGCAGCCCGGTGATGTGCTCGCCGTCGAGATCCTCGACATCAAGCCGCGACCGAGCGCCAATCCGCTCCATGCCGGCAAATGCTTTGCCAGCAATGCGGCGGCGTGGTGGGGCTATCAGTACGACGACATGCTGGAGCGGCCGCAGCGACGCGAGGTGATCACCATCTTCGAGGTGGATGCTGCGATGCGGACGGGAGCACGGGCGCTCTACAGCTTCCGCTGGGTGCCCCAGATGGATCCCTTCGGAACGTTGCATCCGACCATGGACTACCCCGGCATCCCCGTGGACCACAAGATCGTCGAGAAGCGCTACGGCGCGCTCGATGGCGTGACCATTCCGCTGCGGCCGCATTTCGGCTTCATCGGCGTGGCGCCGAAGGAGGCCGACATCGTCGATTCGATTCCGCCGGGCTACTTCGGCGGCAACATCGACAACTGGCGCTGCGGTCCGGGCTCGAAGGTGTTTCTGCCCGTGTCGGTGCCCGGTGCGCTGTTCTCCGTCGGCGACGGCCACCTGGCGCAGGGCGACGGCGAGGTCAACGGCACGGGTCTCGAATGCTCGCTGACCGGTGATTTCCGCCTGACGTTGATCAAGCCGGGCGACGCACGCTATCCCTTCGCGCAAGGACTGACCACCCCGATCCTGGAGACGCCCGAGGCGTGGGTGTTGCAGGCGTTCTGCTACGCCAACTATCTCAAGGATCTGGGGCGCAATGCGCAAGCCGAGATCTACAGCCGCTCGTCGCTGGATCTGGCGCTGCGGGCCGCCTTCCGCATGACGCGCAAGTTTCTCATCGAGCAGTACGACCTGAGCGAGGACGATGCCGTGACGCTGATGTCCCTTGCGGTGGATTTCGGCATCACCCAGGTTGCGGACGGCAACTGGGGCGTGCACGCGGTGGTCCGCAAGGCGCTGTTCACGCGCTGATCCCGCGGCCGCGTCGACAAATCTTCCGCCCGATCAAATCCCATTGACTGATGGGGAATTACCCATTAAGTTGTGGGTATGGCCGCTACCAGCACGGATCTGCTTGCCGAGATCGAGGCGTTCCTGGACCAGTCGGGCCTGACGCCCACCAAGTTCGGCGTCGCCGCGGTCAACGACGGCCATCTGGTCGCCAACCTGCGCAAGGGCCACAGCGTCACGCTCAAGACCGCCGACAAGGTGCGCGCCTACATGAGCCAGCAGCACGAGCGCCTGCAGCGCGGCGTCGTGCCTGTCGGGCTCATGTCCCGCGAGGTGCTGCCGCAGAAGCGGATCGTCCTCATTATCGGCGGCGGCATTGCGGCCTACAAGTGCCTCGACCTGATCCGCCGCCTGCGCGAGCGGGGTATTGCCGTGCGTGCCGTGATGACCAAGGCCGCGCAGGCCTTCATCACGCCGCTCTCGGTTGGCGCCCTGTCCAGCGAGCGCGTGTTCACCGAGCTGTTCGACCTCAACGACGAGCGCGAGATCGGCCACATCCGGTTGTCGCGCGAGGCCGATCTCGTTGTCGTCGCCCCGGCCACGGCCGGCCTCCTCGCCAAGATGGCGGGCGGCCATGCCGACGACCTTGCCGCCTGCGTTCTGATGGCCACCGACAAGCCCGTGCTGGTGGCGCCCGCCATGAACCCGCGCATGTGGCTGCATCCAGCCACGCGCCGCAATGTCGCCCTGCTCGAGGCCGACGGCATCCATTTCGTCGGCCCCAACGTCGGCGAGATGGCCGAGAGGGGTGAGGCCGGTCCCGGCCGCATGTCGGAGGTGCCGGAGCTGGTGGAGGCGATCGGGAAGCTTCTCTCGCTCCCCTCGCCGAGCGTCCCCTCCCCGCGTGCGGGGGAGGGCGAGGGTGGAGGGGTGCCCCAACGCCTCGGAGGAGGGCTGCCTCTCGCCGGTCGTCACGTGCTCGTCACCAGCGGGCCGACGCACGAGCCCATCGATCCCGTGCGCTACATCGCCAACCGCTCCTCCGGCAAGCAGGGTGCGGCGATTGCCGCCGAAGCGGCCGCGCTCGGGGCCCGCGTCACCCTGGTCTCCGGCCCGACCCAGGTTGGGCCCGTTCCCGGGGTCGACATCGTCAGCGTCGAGACCGCGCGCCAGATGCTGGACGCGGTGCGTGCGGCCCTGCCGGCCGACTTGGCCGTCTTCGCCGCCGCCGTGGCCGACTGGAGGGTCGCGAGCCAGGCCTCGCAGAAGATCAAGAAGGGCGCCAAGGGCGTGCCCCGCCTCGCGCTGGTCGAGAACCCGGACATCCTCAAGACCGTCGCCGGCGACCGTCCCGGCAGGCGCCCGCCGCTCGTCATCGGCTTTGCCGCCGAGACCGAGACCGTCATCGAGCACGCCAAGAAGAAGCGCAAGACCAAGGGCGCGGACTGGATCGTCGCCAACGACGTCTCGCCCGAGACCGGCATCATGGGCGGCGACCGCAATGCTGTGCATCTGATCACGGCGGAAGGCGTCGAAAGCTGGCCCGAGCTCGACAAGGCGCAGGTGGCGCGGCGGCTCCTCGATCGCGCCGCCCGATGGCTCACCGAAAACACCGCCGTGACATGACGCGCAAGCGGGCTGCACCAATCCTGCGCATCAAGGTCGTGCGGCTGCCGCACGGTCGCGATCTTCCCCTGCCGGCCTACCAGTCGGACGGCGCCGCCGGCATGGACCTGCTGGCCGCAGTCGACAAGGCGCTGGTGCTCAAACCCGGCGCGCGGGCGCTCGTTCCCACCGGGCTGATCCTGGAGCTTCCTCGGGGACACGAGGCGCAGGTGCGGCCGCGCTCGGGCCTCGCCCTGCGTCACGGCATCACCGTGCTCAACACGCCCGGTACCATCGACAGCGACTATCGCGGCGAGGTGCAGGTGCTGCTGATCAATCTGGGCGACAAGCCGTTCGCCGTCGCGCGCGGCGAGCGCATTGCCCAGCTCGTCGTGCAGCGGGTCGAGCGCGCTGCGCTCAGCCTATCGAGCGAAGTCTCCCTCACGCGTCGCGGCGCCGGCGGTTTCGGCTCGACGGGAACGGCCAGGCCGTCTCGGCCCGCGCCCAAGCGCGCCGCGCGCGGCCGCAAGGCGCGCTGAGCCGGTACGGCGGCAACATCCTTGCGCAGTCCTGCACAACCGGGTCTGAAGATGACGCTCCGTTAATCCTCCGGCTGATTGTAACACGCCGGTCACGCACGGCCGGTGTCTTCGGCCTGCCCCAGGTTGAACGCGCTTTCGCCGCCACTTCACCGAAGCCCGGTCAAGAAGGCCGCCTAGGACAAGGGCGTTGCCTGAAGTTATGCGGGAAAGGAACAACCATGCGCATTGCCTCAGTCGCCCCTCTTGCCGCGGCCGCGTTTGCCGCGTTCGGCGCCGCCGGCGGGTCTGCATTCGCGGATGCCGACCACAAGGTTTCGGGGCCATACGTGCACGAGAACCTCGCCATCTATTTCATCCACGGCAACAGTGCCGCCGGGCCGGTGCCGCTCACCCTGGCCGAGGCGCTGGCGAAGGGCCGCGTCCAGGTGATCGAGACCGGCCGTGTCAATGAGCTGCAAATCGAGAACACCGGCGAGGAGGAGATCTTTGTCCAGGCCGGCGATATCGTGAAGGGCGGCAAGCAGGATCGGGTGCTGACGGTCAGCCTCCTGCTGCCGCCGAAGTCGGGTTTGATCCCGATCGCCTCGTTCTGTGTGGAGCAGGGCCGCTGGTCGCCGCGCGGCGCGGAGGACCAGGCCAGGTTCACGAGCGCGACGGATGCGCTGCCGTCGCGCAAGGCGCTTGCCATCATGGCGGCCCCGGCGAGCGCAGCGCCGTCGGGCCCACGGCCTGCGGGCGGTCCTGCCCAGGCTGGCGGCGACACGGCCAGCCGGCAGCAGCAGATGTGGGAGTCGGTCGCCCGGATGCAGAACGAGCTGTCCGCCGGCCTCAATGCCCGCGTCGCCTCGCCGCAATCGGCGACCAGCCTGCAGTTGTCGCTTGAGAACGCTGAGCTCAAGGAGGCGCAGACGGCCTACCTTGCCGCGCTGGAGCGCCAGGGTCTGCAGGATGCCGATGTCATCGGCTACATCGTCGCCATCAACGGCAAGGCGGTCAGTGCCAACGTCTATCCGTCGAACGCCTTGTTTCGCAAGATGTGGGCGAAGCAACTGGCAGCCGCGGCCACGGAAGCCATCGGCGAGAAGCAGGCGGCCGCCAATGCGCCTGCGCCGCCCACGCCCGTGACCGCGAGAGAGTTCCTGGCGGCGGCGGAGAAGGGGCTGGCCCGGGAGCGCGAGACGGCGCTCAGGACGCGCCAGGAGACGCGCGACAGCGACGAAGCCCTCTACAACGAGACGCGCAGCGCCAACGGCCGATGGCTGCACAGGAGCTACCTGCGCAAGTAGGCGGCTCCCTCGCGCCTTGCCCGAGAGCCTCCGTCTCGGGCAAGGCCCCGGATCGCCGAACACGCCGATGTGCGCTCCAGCCCTGGTGCTCCGGGCGCAAGAGCGGCTAGGATACGGGCAGGTCTTGCAGCAGGAGAGAACGGCCGTGTCGACGCGCGTGGCAGCATGGTGCGCCTTGGTCTTTCTGATCCCCGTGGCCGTGAACGGGCAGGAGAATCCCCCGCCCGGCCAGGAGGGTCCGCCGTCCGTGCAGCAGGGCCCGCCACCGCGCCCGCAAGACCTGGCCCCGAGGCCGCAGGAACCGCCGCGCCAGGCCTTGCCGCCCCCGCGCGCGGACGTTGCGCCGTCTTCCGGCGGCAGGTGCGGCGCCGTGGCCTACACGGCCGACGGTGCGTTCGGTGCGGCCTACGGCATGGAGAGCTGCACCGATGCCGAGCGTCTGGCGGTCGACGAGTGCAGGCGGGAATCGACCGACAAGAACGATTGTGCGCAAGGCGTCATCACCAGGCGGGATTCCTGGTTTTACATTCAGTTCTGCAGGCGGGGTGGCGAGTGGACCACCCATGTCACGGCCAAGCAGACCTTGTCGGGCGTGAACCAGGAAGCGGCCGAGTGGGCCCGGGCATCGAAATACGGCGCCGAGAACTGCCGCCTCGTTCCCAACGGCCTTCTTCACTCCGCCGGCCTTCATACGAAGATGTAGCGCTTGCCGGGGAGCGGGCCGCCGGCTGCGGAAAATCCCTGCGGCGGAGGTGAAAACGCGGGCGCTCCGCTCCTGGATTTTGGGGTAGACTGGGCCCAACCCATGCATCGGACGCATCGCCATGGCTCTCACGCCTGAAGAAATCGAGCGCTACAAGCGCCATCTCGTGCTGCGCGACGTGGGCGGCCAGGGCCAGCAGAGGATCAAGGCGGCCCGGGTGCTCGTGATCGGCGCCGGCGGGCTGGGGTCGCCGGTGCTCATGTATCTGGCAGCCGCGGGTGTCGGCACCCTCGGCATCATCGATGACGATCGCGTGTCGCTCGACAACCTGCAGCGCCAGATCGTGCACGATACCGATCACATCGGCACGTCCAAGGTCGAGAGCGCCCGGCAGACCATCGGCAAGCTCAATCCGCATGTTCGCGTTCAAATCCATGACGAGCGCATCGACGCCGCCAACGCGCTCGACATCGTCTCGCGCTACGACATCGTTGCCGACGGATCCGACAATTTCGCCACCCGCTATCTCGTCAGCGACGCCTGCTATCTGGCCAAGAGGCCGCTGGTGTTCGCCGCAGTCGGTCCCTTCGACGGCTATCTCACCACCCTGAAGCCGCATGCAACGGGTCCCGACGGGAAGCCCTACCCCAGCTATCGCTGCATCTTTCCGGAAGCGCCGCCGCCGGGCACGGTCGCCAACTGCGCCGAGGTCGGCGTGCTCGGTGCCGCCGTCGGCGTCATCGGCACGCTGCAGGCAACCGAGGTGCTCAAGGAGATCGTCGGCATCGGTGACAGCCTGGCCGGGCGGCTCCTCATCTACGATGCGTTGGCGACGCGGTTCAGCGAGATCAAGGTGGCCTGGGACCCGGCCAATCCGCTGTCCGGCTCGGCGCCGACCGTCCGCGACCTCTCCATCCACGGGGCGGCCAGGGGTGACGCGGTCTGCGTGGCCTGACCGGCGGCAGAGGGGGCTGGCGATGGCCATCCGGGGCATTCTCTTCGACAAGGACGGCACGATCATCGACTACTGGCGCACGTGGGTGCCGATCAACCGGGAAGCGGCGCTTTATGCGGCGCACGGCGACAAGGCCCTCGCCGATCGCCTCCTTCGTCTCGGCGGCCATGATCCTGCGACCGACCGCGTAACACCTGGCACGCCGCTGGCGGCGGGCGACTACACCGACATTGCCCGGGCTTTCGCCGCGCATCCAGGCGTTGCCGCCGCGTCGGAGCTGGCGGCCGGCATCGAGGGCATATTTCGCAGGGGCGGCGCGCAGTACTCGGTGCTGATCCCGGGTGTTCACGCAACGATCGCGGAATTGAGGCGCCGCGGATTTCGCCTCGGCCTTGCCACCAACGATTCCATAGGTGGGCTCGAGGCGTCGCTGGCGCCGCACGGCATCCGCAGTCTCTTCGATTTCGCGGCCGGCTGCGACTCGGGCCACGGCGCCAAGCCCGATCCGGGCATGGCGCTGGCCTTCTGCGAGGCCGTCGGCATCGTCCCCGGGCAAGCTGCCATGGTCGGCGATGCCGTGCACGACCTGGCCATGGGGCGTGCGGCGGGGTTTGCGCTCACGATCGGGGTGTTGTCGGGGACCAGCGGCCGCCGCGACCTTGAAGGCCAAGCCGACCTGATCCTCGACAGCATCAACGACATGCCGGCACGCGCGGAGTTTCAGGCCTGAGCGTCCCTGTCATCCTCGAATCTCGCGAAGCGAGATGTTCGGGACCCAAGGACCACAAGGGACTGGCTTCCAGCTCAGCATCCTCACGCGCTCTGCCCGGCGCGCGGCCGGATGCGCCACACGAACGCGTCGTCGCCCCAGTCGCGACGGGACAGCACCTCCAGCACGCAGAAGCGGTCGTGCACGGCGAGCGCCCCTTCCAGCAGCCCGCCCCAGGCCTCGAAGACGGCGGGAGACAGCGGCTCCAGTCCCTGCATCAGGCGCCAGCTCTCGCGTCGCACGAGCACGGCATCACCCTGCCGGGCCGTTTGAGCGCGATCGCCCTCGCCGGCTGCCAGCCGCATCATGTATGTGCCGAAAGCCTCCGCGCCGCCGGCTGCGGCACCAAGCTGTGCCGCCGTCTGCCTGTAAAGTTGAGCGCCGATGAGCCGGCCTGTCACGCGGCCCAGATGCGATGCCTCCGCCGGCCCGAAAATCTCGACCAGCCGCGGCAGGCCGGAGCGGATGTAGTCCATGGCATAGTTGCGCGCCGCCTTCGCCAGCCGTTCCGGAGGCCAGTCTGCAGCCGGCAGCCTGGGTGCTGCGGCGGGATCGAACGGGGGCGGCAGCTCGCCGGGGCGGAACTGCAGCCGCTCCTGTGGCTCAAGGTCACGATCATGCTCCAGAAAATAGCCGGAGAGGCCGTGCTGCCCATCGGTGGTCTGCGCCGTGCAGACGAAGCCCAGCCGCGGATTGCCGAGAGAAGCGCCGTTCTGCGCGTACCAGCCGCGCAGGAAGGCCCGCGACACTTGGCTCGGCACCCCGCAGATGCTGGCGCCGGGATAGATCCAGCGCGGCGGCACGAAATTGACCCAGGCCTTGCGATCGCTCTCGCGCATGAACTCCACAGAGACCCCGCCGATGCTGTTGGAGAGGTAGTGGTAGGCCGCGCACGCCACCGCGTCGGGCAACCCCTTGAGGCCCAGCTTGTCGAAGCTCGACAGGAATTTCTCGTGATGCTGGTGGCGAAAGACGCGGAACACCCACTCCGCCGCATCATCGGCGCTGCGCCGGGTGACGAGCGTGAGGATCAGGCCGGTGAGGTAGGCATGATAGAGATCCGCCGCAGCCTTCAGGGCGGCAGCCTCGGCCTCGATCCGGGAGATGCCGCCGCTTTCAGTCATGCCTGAAGCGTCTCAGAACATCGCCGCGTGCACGCGGTCGGGTGGATTGTGCCCGTCGAGGAAGGTCTTGATGTTGATGATGACCTTCTCGCCCATGTCGATGCGGCCTTCCAGGGTGGCCGATCCCATGTGCGGCAGGGCCACCACTCTGTCGCTCGCCAGCAGCTTGGCATTGATGGCGGGCTCGTGCTCGAACACGTCGAGGCCTGCGCCCGCGATCTGACCCGCCTCGATCAGCCGCGCCAGCTCGTTCTCGTCGATCACCTCGCCGCGCGCCGTGTTGACGATGTAGGCGCTGGGCTTGAGCAGCTTGAGGCGCCGCGCCGACAGCAGGTGATAGGTGGCCGGCGTATGCGGGCAGTTCACGGAGATGATGTCCATGCGCGCGAGCATCTGGTCCAGGCTGTCCCAGTAGGTCGCCTCCAGATCCTGCTCGACCTCGTCGGCCACCCGGCGCCGGTTGTGATAGTGAATCTGCAACCCGAAGGCCCTGGCCCGGCGTGCTACGGCTTGGCCGATGCGGCCCATGCCGATGATGCCGAGCCGCTTGCCCCAGATGCGATGGCCCAGCATCCAGGTGGGCGACCAGCCGGCCCAGGTCCTGCGGCCATCCTTCAGCATGGCCGTGCCTTCGGCCAGCCTGCGCGGCACCGCCAGAATGAGTGCCATGGTCATGTCGGCCGTGTCCTCGGTCAGCACGCCCGGCGTATTGGTGACGATGATGCCCCGTGCGCGCGCGGTATCGAGATCGATGTTGTCCACGCCGTTGCCGAAATTGGAGATCAGCTTGAGCTGGGCGCCGGCCTGCGAGATGAGGGCGCGGTCGATACGGTCGGTGACGGTGGGCACCAGCACATGCGCAGTTTTGACCGCCTCTGCCAACTCGGCTTGGCTCAGAGGCTTGTCGTCGACGTTCAGTCGCGCGTCGAACAGCTCCCGCATGCGCGTTTCCACTGCTTCCGGCAGCTTGCGCGTAACGATTACCAGGGGTTTCTTGGAGGGTGTCGGCATGGCAACACGAACTCGTCGGAGGTTGAGCGGGCGGCCTGCGTGCCCAGGGATGAGGCCTGTCTAACAGATACCGTGGCGATGACAAACGAAGCTTAATGGATCCGCCCCGAGCCTTGGCAAGAGGGCCATCGCTTGGGGCTTGATCCCCTCTGCGAAACCGTGCTTTTGGGCCAGAGTATGTGCAAGTCCAGTGAACGCCGCCGGCGCCTTCTCCGCGGCCTCTGTGTCGGAGGCGTGCTCGGTGCGGCTGTCGCCGTCTCAGGCATGCCACGGGCTGCAGCCCAGGCCCAGCCGGAGGCATCCGCAACCGGGGCCGGCGGCGCTGGCGTGAAGGTTCTCCGCTACGTGAGCCTCAAGGCCGACCGCGTGCTCCTGCGCCAGGGCCCCGGCGCCGACCACCCCGCCACCTGGGTTTTCAGGCGTACGGGGTTGCCGGTCCAGATCATCGAGGAGAGCGAGCAGTGGCGACGGGTGCGGGACGCCGGCGGCACCGAGGGCTGGGTGCATGGCAGCCTGCTCAGCGGCCGCCGGACGGTGCTCGTCCTGCCATGGGAGCGCAAGGAAGGGCAGGCCAATGCTCCCTCCGCCACGCTGCGCGATGATGACCGGCAGGGCGCGCGTGCCATTGCTCAGGTCGAGGCCGGCGTGCTGGCCGGCATCATTGCCTGCGGGAACGGCTGGTGCCGCATATCGGTGGGCAACTACCGCGGGTACATTGAGCAGAATAAGCTCTGGGGAACCTACCCCAACGAAGAAATCAAGGAATAGCGGGACGCGCGGGTGGCGGGCCCTACTTCGGCACCAGGCGCACGACCACGTCGATGTGCGAGATCTTCAGGTCTTCCGGCGGCTCCGGCAGCCCATCCACGCGGATGGTGTCGCCGGGGATGTCCATCAGCTTGCCGTCGCCCTCGATGAAATAGTGGTTGTGGTTCGACGTGTTGGTGTCGAAATACGCGCGCTGGCCGCCGATGGCGATCTCGCGCAGCAATCCAGCCCGCTTGAACTGATGCAGGGTGTTGTAGACCGTGGCCAGCGACACGCGCTCGCCCGCACGCACAGCCTCTTCATGCAGGATTTCGGCCGTCACATGCCTGTTGCCTGCCCCGAATAGAAGCGTTGCCAGCGCGACGCGCTGCCGCGTCGGGCGCAGCCCGGCACGCCGGAGCAGTTTGCTGGTGTCTGTTCCCATCGAAGGGTGCACGGCAGATTTTCCAATATTCGCGGAAAGATTATCCCATGGCCGATGCCGCCACTGCACGGCAATTCGTCTCACAGCCTTCCAACGGGCGAACAATTTAAGTATATGCGGGTCCGGTAGTGCCCGCAACGGCAGCCGGATGGCCCGCAGCAGGCCGTCGGGCGGAACTCAGGCTTTTGGCTGGCCTGTGGGTGTGATAGGAAACCCTGCAACACGTGGGGCCAAGCGCGCGCTGTGCGCCAGCGGGGGTGGGGACCGAGAGGGCAATGGCGGAGCGCCCGACGAGCTACGAATACCAGGATCTGTTAACCTGCGGCCGAGGTGAGCTGTTCGGGGTCGGCAATGCACAGTTGCCGCTGCCGCCGATGCTGATGTTCGACCGTATTTCGAGCATCACCGACACCGGAGGCGCGTACGGCAAAGGCCAGATCGTGGCCGAGCTCAGCATTGCCGGCAATCCAGCCCTCGATTGGTTGTGGGCCTGCCATTTCAAGGGCGATCCGGTCATGCCCGGCTGCCTGCCGCTTGACGCACTCTGGCAGTTGACCGGCTTCTTCCTCGGCTGGCTCGGCGCTCCGGGCAAGGGACGGGCGCTTGGGGTGGGAGAACTGAAATTAACCGGTATGATTACGCCGACCGTCAAGACCGTGCAATATGTGGTCGACGTGAAGCGTGTGATCCTGCGCAAGCTCAAGCTCGCCATTGCGGATGGCGTCGTGCAGGCCGATGGGCAGGTGGTCTATCAGGCGACCGATTTGCGCGTCGGGCTGTTCGAAGCGGGTGCTCAGCCGGTTGTGGAATGAGTCCGCACAATGGCGCTGAACAGATTTCTCGACATCGAGGGCCGCGACACGACGATGCGAAGTGAGGTTCTGCAATGAGGCGCGTGGTCGTGACCGGCATGGGCATCGTGTCCTCGATCGGCAACAACACCCAGCAAGTTCTGGCCTCTCTGAGAGAGGGCAAGTCCGGCATCGTGCGCGCGGAGAAGTATGCTGAGCTCGGGTTCCGCTGCCAGGTGCATGGCGCCGTGAACTTGGAATGGGAGCCGATGGTTCCGCGCAAGCCCAGGCGCTTCATGGAAGCGGGTGTCGGCTGGAACTACATCGCCATGGACCAGGCCATCCGCGATGCGGGGCTGGAGCCTGGCGATGTCGTCAATGAGCGCACCGGCATCGTCATGGGTTCGGGGGGGCCATCGACGCGAGCCATCGTGCGCGCCGCCGACATCACGCGCGAGAAGGATCCCAAGAAGGTCGGCCCGTTCGAGGTGCCGAAGGGCATGTGCTCCGGGCCGTCGGCCGCGCTCGCCACCGCGTTCCAGATCAAGGGCACCAACTATTCGATCTCTTCAGCCTGCGCGACTTCCGCGCACTGCATCGGCAATGGCGCAGAGCTCATTCAGTGGGGCAAGCAGGACGTAGTTTTTGCGGGCGGCTGCGAGGAGCTCGACTGGACGCTGTCCGTGCTGTTCGATTCCATGGGCGCCATGTCGACCAAGTTCAACGCGACTCCGGCCAGAGCCAGCCGCGCCTATGACAAGAACCGCGACGGCTTCGTCATTGCCGGCGGTGCCGGCGTGGTCGTGCTGGAGGAGTTGGGCCGCGCCAAGGCCCGCGGCGCCAGGATCTACGGCGAGGTGGTGGGCTACGGGGCCACGTCCGACGGCTATGACATGGTTGCGCCCTCCGGCGAGGGCGCCGTGCGCTGCATGCGCATGGCCCTGCAGGGCAACGACGGCAAGGGTGTCGGCAAGGTCGGCTACATCAATCCGCATGGCACCGCGACGCCGGTTGGCGACAAGATCGAGATCGATGCCATTCGCGAGGTCTTCGGCTCCGATCTGCCGCCGATCTCGTCGACCAAATCACTCACCGGCCATTCGCTGGGCGCCGTCGGCGTGCAGGAGGCCATTTTCGCGCTGCTCATGATGAACAACGGGTTCATTTGCGAGAGCGCCAATATCGACGAGCTGGACCCGGACTTCGCCGGAGTGCCGATCGTCTTGAAGCGCCAGGACGACGTCGCCCTTAACTGTGTCATGTCCAACAGCTTCGGCTTTGGCGGCACCAATGCGACGCTGATCTTCCGGCGCCACGACGCATAAGAGCGGGGAAACGAGGCCGATCCGTCGAAAGCGTGCTGTCGATCGGACGGAGTGGAGATAAATCGCCAGGCCTTCGGTGTTGGGGGAAGGCCAGGCTTCAGCGCGGGTGCGCCTGCAACTTCATGAATGGACGATAGCCATGACGAAACAAGATATCGCCCAGCCGGGCCCGCTGATGGCGGGCAAGCGCGGCCTCATCATGGGGGTCGCCAATGAGCGCTCGATAGCCTGGGGCATCGCCCGGGTATTGGCCGGTCAAGGGGCCAAGCTGGCATTCACCTATCAGGGCGAAGCCTTCGGCCGGCGCGCCATACCGCTGGCGAAGTCGGTCAACTCCGAGATCATCGTCAGTTGCGATGTGAGCGATCTCAAGAGCGTCGACAACACCTTCGCGGAGATCGGGAAGACCTGGGGCAGCCTGGATTTCGTCGTGCATGCGCTGGCCTTCTCCGACCGCCGCGAGCTCCAGGGGCGCTATTCCGACACATCGCGTGAGAACTTCACCAACACCATGGTGATCTCCTGCTTCTCCTTCACCGAGGTGGCAAAGCGGGCGGCCGCATTGATGCCCGACGGCGGCGCCATGCTGACGCTGACCTATGGCGGATCGCAGCGCGTGGTGCCGTCCTACAACGTGATGGGCGTTGCCAAAGCCGCGCTGGAAGCGAGCGTGCGGTATCTGGCGGCAGACTTTGGTCCGCAAGGCATCCGCGTCAATGCGCTCTCGGCGGGGCCCATGCGCACATTGGCCGGTGCCGGCATCTCGGATGCGCGCACCATCTTCAATTTCCAGGGTGAGCATTCGCCCATGCAGCGCACGCCGACGCTGGACGAGGTGGGCGGCGCCGGCCTCTATCTGCTTTCACCATTGTCCGGGGCAGTGACGGGCGAGGTGCATTATGTCGACTGCGGATACAACGCAGTGGCCATGCCGACGCTGGAGGCGCTGAAGACGCAGGAGCAGGAGGCAGTGGCGGCCGGCCGGTCGCCGTCGGAGGCTGCCGCGGAGTAAGATCGGCAGAGTAGATCACGGGGCACTTGATTGCTCCGATGCCCTGGGCGTGGCATCTGGAACCATGATCGGCGTTTTCGATTCAGGCCACGGGGGCCTCACCGTCTTTCGCGAGCTTGTCGAGCGCTTTCCGCGCGTCGCCTTCGTCTACCTGGGCGATCATGCCAACGTGCCCTACGGCGATCGCGCCTCCGACGACATCGTGGCGCTGACTCGCAATGGCGTTGATGCTCTGTTCCGGCGCGGCTGCAAACTGGTGCTGCTCGGCTGCAATACGGCCACATGTGTTGCCGCACGCACGCTGCAGACGGGCTGGCTCGGGGTCAATGGCTGGCCGGGGCGCAATATCCTCGGCATTGTCGCGCCGACGGTGGAGGCGGCAACCCAGACGCCCTGGGCGGTTACCACGCCGCAGTATCCGCAGAAATACAATACCGACCTGGTCGTCGTGTTCGGCACCACCCGGACGATCGCCTCGCACGCCTATCCGGAGGAGATCCGCAAGCGCTGCCCCCAGGTGACGGTGGTGCAGCAGACCTGTGCCGAGCTCGCCGGTGCCATCGAGCGGGGTGCGCCGGAGGCCGAGCTCGATGGCTTGGTCGAGCGTGCGGTCACCGCTATGCTGGCGCAGACGGCGGGTACGCCGCCGCATCGGGCGATCCTGGGCTGCACGCACTATCCGCTGGTCGAGCACCTGTTCCGTCGCCATCTGCCGGTTTTCACGCGCCTGCTCTCGCAGCCGAAGGTGGTGGCCGACAGCCTGGAAGACTATCTTGCGCGGCATCCGCGCTACGTCGAAGACGGGGCCGTGGCGCCGCCCGTTTTGCTGACCACGGGCGATCCGGTGCGCGTCAGCGCCACGGCGCGCATCTTCTGGCCCGATGCACCGCCGTTCGAGCGCTGGCCGTCGTAGCCGTGCGCAGCACGCCGACGACGGCGTGTGCGCGGCAAAGCCGATCCTTTAGACCTTCGGCTTGCCGTCGATGAAGGGGGCCAGCGCTGCCGCCATGAATTTATGCGTGGGGGCGGCCACACCGTTCGCTTCCGCCAGCCGGGCCACGGCGCCCGACAGCCCGGCCACTTCGATCGGCTTGCCGGCCAGCAAATCATGGCACATCGACGCCATCATCTCGCTTGGCAGCCCATCGATCAGCTTGATGCCCTTGGCGGCATCGTCGGGCTCGAGGCCGGTCTTCAGGGCGATGCCGAGGGCAACGACCTCCTCGATGGCGGCCTTCAGCAGCGCATAGGATTGAGGCGTATTGCGAATAGGCCCGAGCGGTCCGCGGGTCAGCGCGGTCATGCCGGAGACGGGGGCCAACATGGAAAATTTCAGCCACAGCGTGCGCGAGATGTCGTCGGAAAGTGTCGCATTGATGCCTGCAGCCACGCAGGCGGAATGAAAGGCCGTCGTGCGGGCGCTGGGCTTGCCGTCCCGCTCGCCGAATTCGAGCGTCGCGAACTTGCCGATCTGCTTGATGACGCCGGGCTCGGGAATGTTGGAGGCGATGCGCGCCGCACCCTCCACCACACGGCCGGCGCCGACGACCTTGCCGATCCGCTCCGCGCTCTCCACCCCGTTCTGAAACGTGAAGATGGCCGCGCCCTTGGCAACGAGCGGCGCCAGGCTTGCCGCGGCGCTCTCCGTATCGCGCATCTTGACGGCGAAGATGATGGCATCGGCCGCTGCAATCTCGCGCGCATCCGCAACCACTTTGATGGGGTTAATGTGCAGGTTGCCGAACGCGCTGTCGAGGCGCAGGCCCCCCGCCTGCATCGCCGCAAGATGCGCGCCGCGCGCCACGAACGTCACGTCGCTGCCGGCGGCGGCCAGGCGCGCGCCGAAGTAGCCTCCGACGCCGCCTGGGCCCATGACGGTGATCTTCATCGCTTGCTGCCTCAGGGCGTAATGACCACCCGGCCGACGATTCTGCCTTCCCGCAGATCGTCGAGCGATTTGTTGGTCTGGTCGAGGGGCCGCTTTTGCACCGGGATCGGCGCGATCTTGCCGGCCTTCACGAGATCGATCATCTCGGCCGCCTCCGTGGTGGAGCCGACATAGCTGCCCATGATGGTCAGCGCGCGCAGAGGAAACATCGGCACGGGCAGCGTGAAGCTGCCGCCGAACAGGCCGACCACGATTGCGGCGCCCCCTTTGGCCACCACGCTCTGGGCGAAATTCAGCGATTTGTCGGAGCCGGCAAAATCCACCGCCGCGCCAACGCCGCCTCCGGCAGCCTTGCCGATGGCCTTGCGCGCGCCGGGATCGGCCGCGTCGAAGGCCTCCTTGGCGCCAAGCTTCAGCGCTGCCTCACGCTTGCTCGGGTCGAGATCGGCAACGAGGATCGGCTGGTCCGTGAGCGCACGGGCAAACTGCAGGCCCATCATGCCGACGCCGCCGAGACCGACGATGAGCAAAGGCCCTGCGCGCAGATACGGGATGGCCTTCTTGATGGCGCCGTAGCCCGTCAGACCGGAGCACATCAGGGGCCCCGCGATCTCGGGTGCGATGCCTGCTACGTCCAGCAGATAGCGCGGATGCGGCACCATAACGTGCGTGGCATAGCCGCCGTCGACGGTGATGCCCAGCGCGCGGGGCGCATTGCACATGTGCTCGTCGCCGCGTGCGCACAGCCCGCATTTGCCGCAGCCGATCCAGGGATAGGCGGCATACTGCTTGCCCTTGACGGCGCCCTGGGCCTCGGGGCCGGCAGCCTCCACGGTTCCGGTGATCTCATGTCCGAACGTGAAGGGGAGCTGGCGGCCGCTGCGCACGTCGAGCTTCTGCCCGCCGCCCAGATCGAAATAGCCATCCTGCAGATGGATGTCGGAGTGGCATACCCCGCAGTGGGAGACGCGCAGCAGCACTTCGGTTCCCTGCGGTGTCGGGGTGGGTGCCTCGGTGGCCTGGAGCGGTTTGGCGTACTCGATCAGCGATTGGCGATGCATCGATGAGATCCTCGATTTCCCCGGTGCAGACGGGCTCAAGCTTAGCAGACAATGCCAATGGAGAGGCAACGCAAACACGTGTTCCGGCGCCGGGAACCGGCGAGTCCGCCGGGCGTTACGTAGCCAAAGACGGAAGCAATCGCATGACTGAGAATGGAGTTCTCAAGCGGATCGGACGGACGTTGCGCGACGAATCCCGCGACATCGTCGAGGCGAGATTGCCCAAGCGGTTGGGAGCGCTGCTGGACCGGCTGGCCGCTGTGGAAAGGGACAGGCCGGCGCGCAGGGACGCTCACCCCCAAGGACGTGCTCGGCCCAAGCACTGAATGGTCTACCGCTGTGCCCAAGCTTCACCCCGGGTCCACCCGTTGGCTGGACCGGGACTGGGACCGGGGCATGGCCGAACGCAAACGAGCCGCCTCAAGGCGGCTCGTTTCCGTCTCATTCAGCAGTGACGACGATGGGCCCTAGCCGCGCCGGCGCTCGCGATGCCCGCCCCGGTCGCCACGGTCACGGCGCGGCGGGCGGCTCTCGAACTGCTCTTCCGGCTCGCCCTCGGCGCGCGGGATCTCCTTGCCGGTCGCCTGGTCGACGATCTTCATGGAGAGGCGCACCTTGCCGCGGTCGTCGAAGCCCAGCAGCTTCACGTACACTTCCTGGCCTTCCTTCACGACCTCCTCGACGCGCTCAGGCCGGCCCTGGGTAAGCTGGGAGATGTGCACCAGCCCGTCCTGCTTGCCGAAGAAGTTCACGAAGGCGCCGAACTCCATGATCTTCACGACCTTGCCCTTGTAGATCACGCCGACCTCGGGCTCGGAGGTGATGGCCTTGATGCGCGCGAGCGCGGCTTCGATCGCCTCGCGCTTGGACGCCGCAATCTGCACCGTGCCGTCGTCCTCGATATCGACCTTGGCGCCGCTCTGGGCCACGATCTCGCGGATCACAGAGCCGCCGGAGCCGATCACCTCGCGGATCTTGTCGACCGGGATCTTGATCGTCTCGATGCGCGGGGCATGCTCGCCGAGCTCGGTGCGGGCGCCGGAAATGGCCTTGCTCATCTCGCCGAGGATATGCATGCGCCCGGCATAGGCCTGATCCAGCGCAATGCGCATGATTTCTTCGGTGATGCCCGTGATCTTGATGTCCATCTGCAGCGAGGTGACGCCCTTCTCGGTGCCGGCCACCTTGAAGTCCATGTCGCCCAGATGGTCCTCGTCGCCCAGAATGTCGGAGAGCACGGCAAAGCCGTTGCCTTCCTTGATCAGGCCCATGGCGATGCCGGCCACCGGCCGCTTCAGGGGCACGCCGGCATCCATCAGCGCCAGCGAGCTGCCGCACACGGTCGCCATCGACGAGGAGCCGTTGGATTCGGTGATCTCGGAGACCAGCCGGACCGTGTAGGGGAACTCCTCCGCCGAGGGCATGAGCGGGTGCACCGCGCGCCAGGCCAGCTTGCCGTGGCCGATCTCGCGGCGTCCCGGCGAGCCCATACGCCCCGTCTCGCCCACCGAGAACGGCGGGAAATTGTAGTGCAGCATGAAACGCTCTTTGCGTGTGCCCTCCAGCGCGTCGATGAACTGCTCGTCATCGCCGGTGCCGAGCGTCGCCACGACGATGGCCTGCGTCTCGCCGCGTGTGAACAGTGCCGATCCGTGCGTGCGCGGCAGCACGTGCACCTCCGAGGTGATGGGCCGCACGGTCTTGAGGTCGCGGCCGTCGATGCGCTTCTGCGTTTTGATGATGTCGCCGCGCACGACATCGGACTCCAGGCTCTTGAACACCGAGGCCAGCAGCACCTCCTCGTTGGCATCGGCGCCCTCGGGCAGCAGCTCCTTCTTGACCTTGGTGCTGGCGGCCTCGATCAGCTCGTGACGCTTCTGCTTCTCGGGTGTGGCGAAGGCCTTGCGCAGATCGGCCTCGACCAGCGCCTTGACCTTGTCCTTGTACTTGGAGGTATCCGGCGGCTGGAAATCCCACGGCTCCTTGGCCGCCTTCTCGGCCAGCCGGATGATCGCCTTCAACACGGGCTGGAAGCCGGTATGGCCGAACATGACGGCCTCGAGCATCTGTTTCTCGGGGAGTTCCTTGGCCTCGGACTCCACCATCATCACGGCGTCGCCGGTGCCGGCCACGACCAGGTCGAGATCGCTCTTGGCCATCTCGTCGATCATGGGATTGAGCACGAACTGGCCGTCGATCACGCCGACACGGGCGGCGCCGATGGGTCCGAGAAAGGGCACGCCAGACAAAGTCAGCGCTGCCGAGGCGGCGACCAAGGCCACGATGTCGGGATCGTTCTCCATGTCATGGGAGAGCACGGTCGCGACGACCTGCGTCTCGTTCTTGAAGCCCTCCACGAACAGCGGTCGGATGGGCCGGTCGATGAGGCGGGAGGTGAGCGTTTCTTTCTCGCTCGGGCGGCCTTCGCGCTTGAAAAAGCCGCCGGGGATCTTGCCGGCGGCGTAGGTCTTCTCCTGGTAATTTACGGTGAGCGGGAAGAAATCGATGCCCGGTCGCACGCTTTTCTCGGCGACCACCGTCGCCAGCACGCTGGTTTCGCCATACTGGGCGAGCACGGCAGCGTCGGCCTGGCGGGCGACGCGCCCCGTCTCCAGACTGAGCTTGCGTCCGCCCCATTCAATCTCTACGCGATGTGTATCGAACATGTCGTATCTCGTTTCTCGTTGTGAACAGCGCCAAGCGCCGCAACCTCCGCTCATGGAAGCCGGCCCACTTTGCCGTCGCATGCGGTGACGTGAGCAGGCCCCGCGGCGGGCGGGTCGTCCCGCTAGCGGCGAATTCCCAGACGCTCGATGATCTTCTGGTAGCGCCCCTCGTCGTTGGCTTTGACGTGATCGAGGAGCCGGCGGCGCAAGCTCACCATCTTGAGCAGGCCACGCCGCGAATGGTTGTCCTTCTTATGAGTCTTGAAGTGCTCGGTCAGTCCATTGATGCGTTCGGTCAGGAGGGCCACCTGGACCTCGGGCGAGCCCGTGTCACCTTTCTTGGTTGCGTATTCCTTGACGATCTTCTGCTTACGCTCTGCGCTCAGCGACATCGGTTACCTTTCTCATGTGCAGGGAGCGATGAAATGCGGCCACGGCCGGGATGTCGTCCAGCTCGGGTCGCGGAAAACCCCAGGTGCGGTGCTGCTCGAGCGCAGCCCCAGGGATGAGCGCCTTATACACGAATTTGCGCTGTTTGCGAGGGAAAAACAGCCCCCTTAAGGCATTGATTTTGGCTAGTTATCTGCCCCGCCCAAATTGAACACCCGAAGCGGATGCAACTCTCCCCGCTCGATGCAGCCAATGGCGATGAGATGGCCCTTGCAGACGGCATACGTGGGGCCGGTGTCGGTCGGCGCATCGCGCCCGCGGATCAGCACGGCCTGGCCCCGCAGCAACCGCGCGGCGTCGTTCTGGCCGACGTTGAGCACGGCCAGCTCCGAGAGGGCAGCCTCCACCGGCAGCAACAAGCGGCGTGCTGCCTCCTTGCCCTCTTCAGCCGCGGCGCGCAGAGCCTCCAGGGGCACCGCATCGGCTTCGACGAAGGATGCGACACGGGTGCGCCGCAGGGCGATCACATGACCGAGGCAGCCGAGCAATCGGCCCATGTCGCGGGCCAGCGCACGCACGTAGGTGCCCTTTCCGCATTGGGCCTCGAATACGGCCGTATCGGCTGACGGCATCTCCACCAGCCGCAGCACGTTGATGCGGACGGGCCGTGCCGCGAGCTCGACCGTTTCGCCGGCACGCGCCAGGTCATAGGCGCGTTCGCCGTCGACCTTGATGGCCGAGAATGCCGGCGGCGTTTGCAGGATCTCGCCCATGAAGCGGGGCAGCAGGGCCTCCACTGCACTGCCCTCCGGTCGCAAGTCGCTGGTCGAAACGGTGCGGCCTTCGGCATCGTCCGTATCGGTCTCGGTGCCCCAGCGCACCGTGAAGCGGTATCCCTTCTCGCCCTCCACGGCATAGGGCACCGTCTTTGTCGCCTCACCGAGCGCGATGGGGAGAATGCCGGTCGCCAGCGGATCGAGGGTGCCCGCATGCCCGGCCTTGCGCGCATCAAACAGGCGGCGCACGGCGCTGACGGCCTGTGTCGAGGTCATGCCGACGGGCTTGTCGAGGATGAGCCAGCCGTTGACGGCTTTCCCTTTCTTGCGGCGTGTCATGACTATTTGCCGAGGTCCCTGCGAACCTTGTCGCTGGCGAGCAATCGATCGATCCGGTCGGCTTCGTCGAACGTCTCGTCGGCCATGAAGCGGATGTCGGGTGCGAATTTGAGATTGATCTCGTGGGCGATCTCACCGCGGATGTATTTCTTGTTGCGCTCAAGCGCCGCCAGCACCGGCTTCACGTCCTTGCCGCCGAGCGGCATCACATAAATGCTGGCAAGACGCAAGTCGGGCGACATGCGCACCTCGGGAATGGTCACGACGTGCGAGGCCAGCACCTCGTCGTAGATTTCACCCCGCGCCAGCATTTCCGCCAGCGCATGCCGGATCAGCTCGCCGACGCGCAGTTGGCGCTGGGACGGACCGGTGCTCTTTTCGGAACGGCGGTTGGCCATGCTATGTGTCTCGGCTCGGAAGCAAGAAGGGGCCGACCCGGGAAGGCCCGCCCCCAATCACCAATGCGGGCGCCTCAGAGCGAGCGCGCGATCGTCTCGACGTTGAAGCACTCGATGACGTCGCCCTGCCGGATATCCTGGTAGTTGGCGAACGCCATGCCGCACTCCTGGCCGGCCGGAACCTCTTTCACCTCGTCCTTGAAGCGCTTGAGCGTGGAGAGCGTGCCCTCGTGGATCACCACGTTGTCGCGAATGAGGCGCACCTTGGCCCCGCGCTCCACCTTGCCTTCCGTGACCCGGCAGCCTGCCACCTTGCCGACCTTGGAGATGTTGAACACCTCCAGGATGCGGGCGTTGCCCAGGAAGACTTCGCGCACCGTCGGGGCCAGCAGGCCCGACATGGCCGCCTTCACGTCGTCCACGAGATCGTAGATGATGTTGTAGTAGCGGATCTCGACGCCCGACTGGTCGGCCAGGGCCTTGGCCTGCGTGTTGGCACGCACGTTGAAGCCGAAAACCACAGCCTTCGACGTGTTGGCGAGCGCGATATCAGATTCGGTGATGCCGCCCACGCCGGAGTGGATGATGCGCGCCTCGACCTCGTCGGTGCCCATTTTCCTCAGCGCGCCGGCGATGGCTTCCACGGAGCCCTGCACGTCGCCCTTGATGACAAGCGGGAACTCCTTGCGGCCGGCCTCCTTGAGCTGCTGCATCATCTGCTCGAGCGTGCGGGCCGTTCCCGCCGAGCCCAGCGTCTGACGGCGCTTTCTGATGCGGTAGTCGGTGATTTCGCGCGCCCGGCCTTCGTTCTCGACGACGGCGAACGGGTCGCCCGCCTCCGGCGCGGAATCAAAGCCCAGGATCTCGACCGGCACCGATGGGCCCGCCTCCGGCACGGGCTCACCCCGATCGTCGATCAGCGCGCGCACGCGGCCCCACGCCGTGCCGGCCACGATGATGTCGCCGACCTGGAGGGTGCCGCGCTGCACCAGCACGGTGCCGACCGGGCCGCGGCCGCGCTCCAGCTTGGCCTCGATGATGACACCTTCCGCCGAGCGGTCGGGATTGGCCTTGAGCTCGAGCAGCTCCGCCTGCAGGTGGATCGCCTCGAGCAGTCTGTCGATGCCGGTCTTCTTGAGGGCCGATACCTCGATTTCGAGCGTCTCGCCCGACATGCTTTCCACGATCACCTCGTGCTGCAGCAGGTCGGTGCGCACACGCTGGGGATCCGCATCGGGCTTGTCGATCTTGTTGATGGCCACGATCATTGGCACGTCCGCGGCCTTGGCGTGGTTGATGGCCTCCACCGTCTGCGGCATCACGCCGTCATCGGCCGCCACCACGAGCACCACGAGATCGGTGACCTTGGCGCCGCGGGCGCGCATCGCCGTGAACGCCTCATGGCCCGGCGTGTCGATGAAGGTGATCTTCTCGCCGTTGGGGGCTGTCACCTGATAGGCGCCGATGTGCTGCGTGATGCCGCCGGCCTCGCCCGCCACCACGTTGGTCTGGCGAATGGCATCGAGCAGCGAGGTCTTGCCGTGGTCGACATGACCCATGATGGTCACGACGGGTGCCCGCGGCTGCTGCTCCGCATCGGTATCGGCGGTTCCGGTAAAGCCTTCCTCGACATCGGCCTCGGACACGCGCTTGGGCGTGTGGCCGAACTCGCGCACGATGAGCTCGGCCGTATCGGCGTCGATCACATCGTTGATCTTGTGCATCGCGCCTTGATTCATCAAAAGCCTGATGACATCGACGGCGCGCTCGGTCATGCGGTTGGCGAGTTCCTGGATGGTGATGACCTCAGGAATGATGACTTCACGCATGACCTTGTCGCGGGGTTGCTGAATGCCGGCCTGCTTCAGCTTCTCCCGCTCGCGCTTGCGCCGCAGCGATGCCAGAGAGCGTTGCCGCTGGGCCTCGTCAAACGCGTTGTTGATGGTGAGTTTGCCGCGCTCGCGGCGCTCGTCGCCGACGCGGGCAGGACTCTTGGCAACCTTCGCGCCCTTCTTCTTGCTGCGCACGTCCTCGTCGGTGTCGCTCGGCTCGACATCGAGCTTGCGCTTGCCGACCGGCTCGGTGCGGCGCAGTTCGGTCTTGGGCTTGTCTGCAGAAGGCAGCACCACCACCGGTCCCTTCACAGGCTGCGGCTTGGCAACGACGGCGGGTTCCGGCGCGGGCGGCGGTGTTTCAGCTTGGGCTTCGGCGATCGTCTCCGGCACGGCGGCGGGTGCGGGTTTGGGTTTTTCGGCTTCCTCCTTGGCGCGCAGCGCCTCCAGCCGCGCAGCCTCCCGCACCTCGTCCTCGGCGCGTTCCCTGGCAGTCTCCAGGGCACGGCGACGTGCATCCATTTCATCCGTGGAAAGTCCGCCAGGATGGGCAGACGCTGCGTCCTGCACTGTGGGGCCGGGTGCGGCAGCCTCGTCGCCCTCGCCGGGGCTCGAGATCGTGCGCTTCTTCTTCTTCTCGACCACGACCGATTTGGAACGGCCGTGGCTGAAGCTCTGACGCACGTGGCCGGCATCAACCGTCCGCTTCAAGCTCAACGGCTTGCGCGTGCCCACGGAAAGGGTCTTGTCGGCGGTTTCCTTAGTCTCGCTCATGCACGCCCTGTGTCTGCTCCGTGTGCCGTTTCAGTGGTGCCCGAGGCCCCGCGACCTGACCGATAGCGCCTAAGACGCACGGCTTCCTGTAGAATCCGTTGGCTGGCACCACCCTCGGACGCTGCAGCATGTACCACATTTGACCGGCCTGTGGCCAAATCCAATTCAGGTCCGGTCAATTCGCTAACGGTTGCGTCTGCCGCACGGTCAGGACCCAGTAAGGCCTTGAATTTGCGGTCAAGCTTGGCTGCTCCGTCCTGTGCCCCATCGGCCGCATGGATGAGAATGATTGCCTGTCCACGGGCGATTAGCTCGTCCACCTTGGTGAAACCGGCCGTCAGCAGGCCGGCCTTGTTGGCGATGCTGATGGCCTCGCCCAGCCGCTTGAGCATCAGCCGCTCGATCAGGGCAGGCAGGTCGTCGGGCAGCAGGACGGCTTGTTTGAGGCTGCGGGCAAAGACCTGCCGACGCACGGCAGCGGTAACAGCGTCCCGTGTTGCGTCCACCCACACCCCGCGGCCGGGGAGGCGGCGCGCCAAATCCGGTGTGATGGTTCCGTCGGGTGCCCGAACGAAGCGGATCAGCTCGTCAGGCGGCTTCTGGGCGCGCGACACGGCGCACAGACGCAGCGGGGTGTCCGCCCCATCGTCTTGATCGTTCGCCTTCGCCCTTGCGCCCATCACGCCTGTGCCTGCTCCCGGCCATGACCTTAGGCCTTGGCCCCTGCAGGGGCGGCAAGGGCTGCCTTGGCTGCTTCGGCTGCCGCTACGGCGGCGGCCTGCTCTGCGCGCATCTTCTCCAGATCCTCCTCGGTCACCCACCCGGCCGCGATGCGCGCGGCCATGATCATGTCTTCGGCTTCCTTGCGGCCCACATCGAAGCCGTCGAGCGCGCCCTTGTGCCGGACCGGCTCGGCGTCCTTCTCCTTTTTGCGCTCCGTCCATCCGGTGAGGTCATCGGGAACGGCGCCGGCGAGGTCCTCTACCGTCTTGATGTCGTTCTCGCCGAAGGCGACCAGCATGGCGGTTGTTACGCCGGGGAGCTTGCCAAGCTCGTCGGCCACGCCCAGCTCCTTGCGCTTGGCATCGCGTTCGGCTTCCTGCTTCTCCAGGTACTCCCTCGCGCGTGCCTGGATTTCCCCGGCGGTGTCTTCGTCGAAGCCCTCGATGTGCGCGATCTCCGTGGTGTCGACGTAGGCGACCTCCGCCACCGTCTCGAAGCCTTCGGTCGCGAGCAACTGGGCAATCACCTCGTCGACATCCAGGGCTTCCATGAAGAGCTGCGAGCGTTCGGCAAATTCCTTTTGACGGCGCTCGGATTCTTCCTGTTCGGTCAGAATGTCGATATCCCAACCGGTGAGCTGTGAGGCGAGCCGCACGTTCTGTCCGCGCCGGCCGATGGCGAGCGACAGCTGGCTCTCGGGCACGACGACCTCGATGCGGTTGGAATCCTCGTCGAGCACCACTTTGGTCACCTCGGCCGGTGCCAGCGCGTTGACGATGAAGGTCGCGGCATCCTGGTTCCACTGGATGATGTCGACCTTTTCACCCTGCAACTCGCCTACGACCGCCTGCACGCGCGCGCCGCGCATGCCGACGCAGGCGCCGACGGGATCGATCGAGGAATCCTTGGAAATGACCGCGATCTTGGCCCGCGAGCCTGGATCGCGCGCCACCGACTTGATCTGCACGATGCCGTCGTAGATCTCCGGCACTTCCTGCTTGAATAGCAGCGACATGAACTCGGGCCGCGCGCGGGAGAGAAAGATCTGCGGGCCGCGCTGCTCGCGGCGCACGTCGTAGATATAGGCGCGGATGCGATCGCCGAGCCGCACGTTCTCGCGCGGGATCATCTCGTCGCGGCGGATGATGCCCTCGGCCCGTCCGAGGTCGACGATGACGTTGCCGTACTCCACGCGCTTGACCGTGCCGTTGACGATCTCGCCCACCCGGTCCTTGTACTCGTTGTGATGACGCTCACGCTCGGCCTCGCGCACCTTCTGCACGATGACCTGCTTGGCGTTCTGCGCGGCCACCCGCCCGAAATCCAGGGGCGGCAGCGTCTCGGCGAGCACGTCGCCGATCTCGGCATTGGGATTGCGCCGCTTGGCGTCCGCGAGCGTAACCTGCGTCGAATCGTTCTCGACCACCTCGACCACATGCAGCACCCGGGTCAGCTTGGTCTCGCCGGACTTGGGGTCGATCTCGCAGCGGATATCGTTCTCGGCGCCGTAGCGGGATTTCGCGGCCTTCTGGATCGCGTCCTCCATGGCTTCGATGACGATCTTGCGGTCGATGGATTTCTCC
Source organism: Hyphomonadaceae bacterium (assembly GCA_019747815.1). Classification (GTDB taxonomy): domain Bacteria; phylum Pseudomonadota; class Alphaproteobacteria; order Rhizobiales; family Hyphomicrobiaceae; genus AWTP1-13. Next base: position 32,827 of record JAIEQJ010000061.1, on the reverse strand, counting down.
CGCGCCACAGCATCGGCTATCTGCAACAGCTCCAGCCGGTTTGCGCTTACACCTGCCTGCGCCATACCCTGGCACCCTCCATTTCAAACCTGGTCAGCGGCGGTTGCCGCATCTGCATTCGCCTTCTTCGCCCGCCGGAGCGTTTCGCGAATTAGGTCATCCGTCAGCACCAATCTCGCCTCAGCGATGAGACCAACCGGCAGCCTCACGTCGGGGCCGCCCTGGTCCGGCGGCACCTCAAGGCGAACCGCATGCTCGGCAAGACCCTGAATGACGCCGCGGAACCGCTTGCGGCCCGCCACCTGCTCCCTCATCTCGATCCTGGCCTCGTGGCCCGCCCAGGCTTCGAAGTCGGACGCCCGAGCCAGGGGCCTGTCGATGCCGGGCGAAGAAATTTCCAGCATGTAGTGGCCGGAGATGGGGTCGTGGGCGTCCAGCAGCGGCGACAGGTTGCGCGAGATGTCCGCGCAATCCTCCACCGTAATGGAGCCGTCCGGCCGCTCCGCCATGATCTGTACCGTGGTCCCGTCGCGCCCTGACACTGTGACCCGCACAAGGCGAAAGCCCATGTCGTTGAGCGCCGGCTCGACCAGTGTCGCTACCTCGGCCGCCACGCCGGTCTCACTTATGAAGCGCGCTTCGGATATAGCGCCGCTCACCGTTCTCAGCCCTATGAGTATGAATGCCACTTCGCTTTGGGATGGCTCAGAGGACCTCCCAAAACAAAAAGAGCGGACCCCAAGGGCCCACTCTCAGAGTTGAGATGATCATGAGCGTTGGGATCATAGGCGCGGCCTGGGCCATTTGCAAGCAAGAAGTGTGAAAAATGTCGCAGGCAGACTGTGCGCCTGCGAAGGCGCCGCGCGCTCAAGCCCGACGGAAGCGGAAATAGTAGCATCGCCGACCCTCTCGAAGCGCCTTCTCCTCGTAGCGCGTCGGTGGCCAGTCGGGGGGGCGGTTGCGCCAATCCTCGGGCGCTGCCGCCATCCAGGCAAACCGCTGGTTGTGGAGCACCGCCTGCAGGATTGCGCATGCATACGCGCCGATATCCGTGCCGACGCGCAGCTCGCCTCCCGTGCGCAGGATGCGCGCCAAGGCGGCGGCCGTGTCCTCGGAAACCAGGCGGCGCTTGTGGTGCCGCTTCTTGGGCCAGGGGTCGGGAAACAGAATGAACACCCGGTCGATGCTGGCCTCGGGCAACATGCGCAACAGCGGACGGCCGTCGTCGGCATGGACCTTGATGTTGGCCAGGCGATCGGTGTCGACTGCATTCAGCACCTTGACGACGCCGTCCTCAAACGGTTCGCAGCCGATCAAGCCCACGTGGGGGTTGTGCGTGGCCTGCCAGATCAGGTGTTCCCCGCCGCCGAAACCGATCTCGAGCCACACCTGCTTGACCGGTGATGCGAACAGACCCGTCGGCTGGCACAGAGCGCCGACGTCGTTGGGAAGCGCGATCTGAGGCAGGACACGGTGCCACAGCTCCTTCTGTCGAGCGCTGAGGGCGCGACCTCGCCTGCGCCCATAGGAGCGCAAGTCCCGGTCCGGCGGCTGCCTGCCTTGTGTTTCGCCATGCATGCCGATTGCCTTCAGCGGGACCGTCGTCCGCCCTTCGCTCGCGTCCGCCAACACTAGCGCAAGAGGAGAAGCGCTGTGCTAGCTCCGCTTCTTGCGCCTGGCGGCCGGATCATTGGCAGGCAGCCGGCGCGCGCTCTCCCGCAGGGCTTCCTTCAGGGTCACCGGCCGGCCGTGCTTGCGTAGCAGATCGCGGAACGCCTCGTCGGCGAGGTCCTGCAGCGACCTCATGCTGTCTTGCGCCAGGCCACGCAACGCATGCCAGGTCGCGGCGTCAAACTCGATCAGCTTGCGCCGCGATCCCTTAGGCAAGCCAGCACCAGGCATACGCTTCCTCTTTGCCGGCGAGGCGCTCGCGCGCCTACGCCATCGCCGATTTCAGTGGGTCGACAAGGTCTGTCTTCTCCCAGGAGAAGCCGCCGTCCTGCTCCGGGGCCCGGCCGAAATGACCGTACGCCGAAGTGCGCGCGTAGATCGGCTTGTTGAGATCGAGGTGCTTGCGGATGCCGCGCGGGGAAAGATCGACGAGCTCGCCCAGCACCGATTCCAGTTTCGCCACGTCGATCTTGTTGGGGTTGTCGGCCACGTCGACATAGATCGACAGCGGCTTGGCCACGCCGATCGCGTAGGAGAGCTGGATGGTGCAGCAATCGGCAAGACCCGCAGCCACCACGTTCTTGGCAAGGTAGCGAGCGGCATAGGCTGCCGAGCGGTCGACCTTGGTGGGGTCCTTGCCGGAGAATGCGCCGCCGCCGTGGGGTGCCGCACCACCGTAGGTATCGACGATGATCTTGCGCCCCGTGAGTCCGGTATCGCCATCGGGACCGCCGATGAAGAACTTGCCCGTCGGATTGATATGCCAGACGGTATCCTTGTTGATCCAGCCGGAGGGCAGAGCCTTCCTGACATAAGGCTCGACCAGCTCGCGCACCTGGGTCGACGTCATCGATTCCACCAGATGCTGATGCGAGACGACGATCTGGGTTACGCTGGCGGGCTTGCCGTTCTCGTAGCGCACCGTCACCTGGCTCTTGGAATCGGGGCCCAGCACCGCTTCCTTGCCGGCGTGGCGTGCCTCGGAGATCAGCCGCAGGATCTTGTGGCTGTAGTAGAGCGGAGCCGGCATCAGCTCGGGCGTGTCTTTGCACGCGTAGCCGAACATGATGCCCTGATCGCCGGCGCCTTCATCCTTGTTGCCGCCGCTGTCCACGCCCTGCGCGATGTCGGCCGACTGCGGGTGCAGCATGACCTTGATGTCGGCCTTCTCCCAGTGGAAACCCTCCTGTTCGTAGCCGATGTCCTTGATGGCGAGACGGGCCACGTGTGCCACCCAGTCCTTGGTGATCGTCTTGGGCCCGCGCGTTTCGCCGGCGATCACCACTTGATTGGTCGTGGCCAGGGTCTCGCAGGCCACACGCAGCTGCCATGGGTCGACGCCGGCCTTGGGGCCTTCGCGAAAGAAAAGGTCAACCACTTCGTCTGAAATGCGGTCGCAGACCTTATCCGGGTGTCCCTCGGAGACGGATTCACTGGTGAACAAGTATGACTTGCGCGACACGTGGCACACCCCTTGGCTGGATAATCTGCGAAAACCGCGAGGGTTCTTGCAGTGTTTCAGGCAAGGGTCAAGATGACGGAGAAGTGCGGCGATGTCGCGAAACGACGGAGAGCGGGCCGGCCTGCCCGCATGGGGTGGTTCCCGGCGGCCCGTTCACTCGGTCTCGGTGCCGGTGCCGGTGTCGTTGGCCAGGCTGCGGACGAGTTCGACGATGGCTCTGCGCGCCTTGGCATCCGAAATCCGCACGAAGGCCTTGTTCAGTTCAAGACCGTCGCGGCTGCGCAGGAACTCCACAATCGAGTGCTCGTCCTGCTTCTCGGCAAAGCCGTCCGCCGCCGGTTGCTGTGGCTCCGAGGCCGGGGCTTCCTCGTAGAAAAATTGTACCGAGACGCCCAGCACCTGGGCGAGATCGAACAATCGGCTCGCGCCAATGCGATTGATGCCCTTCTCATATTTCTGCACTTGCTGGAATGTCAGTCCCAACTTCTCGCCGAGCTTCTCCTGGCTCATGCCCAGCAGCATCCGCCGAAAGCGCACCCGGCTGCCGACATGAACATCTATCGGATTTGGCCGTCGCGAGCTTTTCTCATCGCCTTCCAAGTTCTCGGCGATCCCTGTTGGTCTAGACATCCAAGCCCCGCAAACGTTGTCTTTTAACGCAAGTGGTAGGTGCAGTCCTGTGGAGCGTCAACTTCCGGTCCCTGTGACGGACAGCAGATAGCGGACGCAAGAACACGTGTGCAACTAGCGCTGCACTACCCTGCCTAGAATGACGCCCCCGAGTAACCAGATCGTAAAGAAAACCAAATCACCAAATCGCGCATAGGGTGGCGGCTGCAACCCCATGGGCAGAGATATGTCTATCACCCCGCGCACGTCGAGGTCGATGCGGCCAAGCGTACGGCCATACCCATCAAAGGCAGCGGAAACGCCATTATTGGCAGCGCGGACGATCGGAAGGCCCTCCTCGACGGCGCGAACCCGGGCCTGATGCAGGTGCTGGCGCGGGCCGGTGGTGTTGCCAAACCACCCGTCATTGGTGACGTTAACCATGAGTCCTGGGCGTTCCGCCCCCTGAACAAGGGCACCCGGAAAGATGGCTTCGTAGCAGATGAGCGGCAGGGTTGGGGGCAAGCCGGGTATGCCGAGCAGGGGGCGCGGTGAGGCCCCGAAATCGAAGCTGCCGACGGCATGCGTGAGCTGGCGCAGGCCCATGGCTTGGAGCAGGCCCCGCATGGGCAGGAATTCGCCGAACGGGACGAGATGGATCTTGTCGTAGCGGGTCAGCAGCAGTCCGCCCCGCCCGAACACCAAAAGGCTGTTGAAAAAGGTCCGCGGGCGCGGCGCGTCCGGCGGCGCCGGCTCGGCCCGCAGCGCACCGGTGATGAGAATCGCCCTGTCTCCCAGCAGTTCGCCGATGGCGGCCAGCGCCTCCGGCGTATCGAGCGGCAGGAAGGGCATGGCGGCTTCCGGCCACACGACGTGCGTGATGCCGGTGAGATTGTCGATGGCGCCTGTTGCATCCCGGCGTGACAGGTCGAGGTGATCGAAGAAGATGCGCTGCTGGTTCTCGGGGCGCCACTTGTCGCGCTGCGGCACGCTCGGCTGCACGATCCTGATTTTCACGTTGGGGACGGTGGCTTGTGTCGCGAGCGCGAGCCGGATGTGGCCGGCGGCGGTGACGACCAGCAGCGGCAGCAGGGCGATGCCGAGCGCTATGCGCCTGGACCACCGGGCCGAAGCCTCACTCCACAGGACCGGTGGAAGCGCGAAGACGAGCACCGCAATGAGCGTCAGCCCATAGATGCCGAAGACCGCGGCGCTTTGCATGAGCGATATGGGATGGGTGAGCGCATAGCCGAGCACATTCCAGGGGAAGCCGGAGAGCACGTGGCCGCGCGTCCATTCCATCGCCGACAGCGAGAGTGCCAGCGCCAGGACGCGCCAGATGCCGGTTCGCCAGAAAGGCGCAGCGAGCGCGGCCGCTGCGGCATAGAACAGCGCCAGACCCGCCGGCATCAGCAGGACAGCCAAGGGCATCAGGACGGCAAAGACCTCCGCCTCCACGAGGAAGGCTTCGCCGATCCAGAACAGGCCCGCGAGAAAATAGCCGAAGCCGAACCACCAGCCGATCTCCGCGGCCCGAGCGATGGGGCGCGCATGCCAGCGCCCGCTGCTGCCTCGCCGGCCGCGTTCGACCGCTCCGTCGATCAGCCAAACCAGCACCGGCAGCGTAAGCCACAGAACGGGCCAGACGAAGAACGGGGCCAGCGCCAGAACCGAGGCGATGCCGGCGATGAAAGCGGCGGCGCGGCGGCGCCATCCATCGAGGCCCTTCACGCGCTCTGCCAGCGCCGCTATCGACAGGTTGCCGGGCATGGGTCTCTCAGGGGTGGGACGCCCGCAAGCTCGGCGTCCATACCGATCAAGTCAAGGCTTGGCGGAGGCTGCGTCGGCAGGCGCGCTGCGCGGGACATGGACCCGCAGCTTCTTGACGCGGCGTGGATCGGCATCGAGCACCTCGAATTCGATCCCCGACGGATGCGCGATCACCTCGCCGCGCGCCGGAACCCGGCCGATCAGGGAGAAGATGAGGCCGCCCAGCGTATCGACCTCCGACTCCTCCTTCGACGTCAGTAGTTTCAGGCCCAGGTAGGCTTCCAACTCGTGCACCGGTGTGCGTGCCGCGGTCACCAATCCCAACTTGGCATCGTTGATGATGTTGGCCGCCTCGGCCTCATCATGCTCGTCCTCGATGTCGCCGACGATCTGCTCAACAAGGTCTTCGATGGTCACAAGCCCGTCGGTGCCGCCGTACTCGTCGACGACCAGGGCCATGTGAATGTGCGTCGCCTGCATGCGGATGAGCAGATTGGCGGCCGGCATGGACGGCGGCACGAAGATCATGGGGCGGCGCAGCTTCGCCGAGGCGATCGGCTTCGACAGGTCGACACGCGACAGGTCGGGCGGACGTGCCGCCGCTGGACTGGCCGAAGCGGGGCGGATGGCGGAAGACGGCACGTATCCGGCGCTTGCTGGGCGGCCCAGGGCGTCTCCCATCATCCATCGCAGCAGGTCCTTGACGTGGACCATGCCGCGCGGGTCATCGAGCGTCTCGCGGAACAACGGCACCCGCGACACGCCTGCGGCGTCGAAGGTCTTCAGCAGCTCGAGGATCGGCTCGTTCTCATCGACGGCAATGATGTCGGCGCGCGGCACCATTACGTCCTCGACCCTGAGCGCCCCGAAGCGCAGCGTCCGCAGCAGCATCTCGCGCTCGTCGGCCGAGAACGCCTCGTCTTCGCTTGAATTCTTGAGCGAGTTCTCGAGGGTTGCTCGCAGTGTCGGTGCGCCGGGCAGGCCCAGCTTGGCTCTGAGCGCGGTCAGCCACCCGTAGGATGGTTCTGCCGCCTCTGGTTCCGGCGCGGGGGCTGCGCCCGGTTTGTCGTCCGTCTGCTCGTTGTTCATGGCACTCTTATTCGATCTCGACAGGTGCATAAGGGTCCGCGATCCCGAGCGTTGCCAGAATTTCGGTTTCTAGCCGCTCCATGTCGTGGGCCTCGCTGTCCGTCTCATGCTCGAACCCCAGAAGATGCAACAGTCCATGGACGACGAGGTGCTGGAGGTGGTGCACGGGCGGAATTGTCCGCTCCGCCGCCTCGCGTGCGAGGGTCTCCGCGGCCAGCACGACATCGCCCAGGATGCCGCTCCGGGCTGCGCCGGGTGGAACCTGGAACGGAAAGGACAGAACGTTGGTCGGCTTGTCCTTGCCGCGATAGGTGCGGTTGAGGGTGCGGACCAGCGCTTCATCAGCCAGAACCACGGTTGCCTCCGCACCCAGGGCGCGTCGGCACCTGGAATGGCCGGCAAGCGCGGCGGCCGCTCGCTCGATCGCCTGCTCGTGTTCGGCAAAGGCACTCCAGTCACCGGCTTCATGTACGATGACGACTAAGAGCCGTTCTGGAGGTTCCGAGGCGGCGGTGGAGTCGCTGGCCGGAGCCGCGAGCGTACTGTCGCTTGGGTCGTTCATAAGCAACGCACAGCGCTAGCCGTTCTTGCCGGCTTTGTCGTAGGCCTCGACGATGCGCGCCACCAGATCTCGGCGCACCACGTCGCCTGAATTGAAACGAACCGTCTCGATGCCTCTGATGCCCGAGAGCAGCGCCACGGCTTCCTCAAGGCCCGATTTCTGGCCTGGCGGCAGGTCGATCTGGCTCGGATCGCCCGTGATCACCATCTTCGATCCTTCGCCGATGCGGGTGAGAAACATCTTCATCTGCATCGCCGACGTGTTCTGTGCTTCATCCAGAATGATGAACGAATGCGCCAACGTTCGTCCGCGCATGAAGGCGAGCGGCGCAATCTCGATGACGCCGGCGGTCAGATCGCGCTCGACCTTGGCCGGGGGCAGCACATCGTAGAGTGCATCGTAAAGCGGGCGGAGGTAGGGATCGACCTTTTCCCGCATGTCACCTGGAAGAAACCCCAGCCGCTCGCCGGCTTCGACGGCCGGCCGGGACAGAATGATCCGCTCGACCTGTCCGCGTTCCAGACACTGGGCAGCATAGGCAACCGCCAGATAGGTCTTGCCCGTACCTGCCGGGCCGAGGCCGAACACGAGATCGACGCGGTCCAAGGCTTGAATATAGCTGGTCTGGGTCGGCGAGCGTGCCGTGATCACCTTGCGGCGGGTGCGGATCTGCGCGAGGCCATCCTTGGCGGGCGCCTCCGCCTTGGCATGGCGCAGAAGACCGTCGATATCGCCCGCGCTGATGTCCTCGCCCTGACGGACGCGCGCATAGAGATTCTCCAGCACGTCGCGCGCAATCTCGCAGGCCTCCGGCGGGCCCGTCAGGGTCACCACGTTGCCATGGGCATGGGCGGCGATGCCCAGGCGCTCCTCCAGCAATGCCAGGTGGCCGTCGTACTCGCCAAGAAGGCGATTGAGATGGCGATTGTCCTCGAATGGCACGACCAAGCGTGCCTGCTCGGCCCGGGGCATTTTGCCCAAGCCCGCCGCCGCTGGCCCACGCACGCCTGTCAATTAGGCGGCCTCCGAATGAATGCAGGTTCCCGAATCCTCAAGCCGCACCCTACCACACTCCGTGCCCTCCGCCTCAAGCGGCGCTGGCCGCCTGTACAACCCCAGCCAAACTATTGGGGCCGGCGGCCGTAATTTCAACCTCCAAGGTCTTGCCGAGGCACGATGAATCGAGCTGTGTATGGACCGCCTGCAGATAGGGGGAACGGCCGACGAGCTGCCCCGGGCGCCGCCCCTGGCGATCAAAAAGCACCGGCAGAACCTTGCCGACCTGGGCGGAATTGAACAACGTTTGATGTGTATTGATAATCCCCTGGAGCCGATTGAGCCGCGCAATCTTCACCTCCTCGGGAAGCTGCTCCAGGCTGGCGGCGGGTGTTCCCGGCCGCAGACTGTACTTGAAGCTGTAGGCTTGGGCGAAGCGCACGCGCTCCAGCACCCTCAGGGTATCCTCGAACTCCGCATCGGTCTCGCCGGGAAAGCCGACGATGACATCGGTTGACAGCGCGATGTCGGGACGTGCGGCACGGATACGGTCGACGAGGGCCAGGTAGTCGGTGCACGTGTGCTTACGGTTCATGGCGGCGAGAATGCGGTCGGCGCCGGCCTGAAACGGCAGGTGCAGGAAGGGCATCAGCTTCGCCTCGTCACGGTGCGCGGCGATCAGATCGTCGGCCATGTCGCGTGGATGGCTGGTGGTGTACCGCAGGCGCTCAAGCCCCTCGATGCTGGCAAGCTGCCCGATGAGCTGCGCCAGCGACCACGGCCGCCCATCGGGCCCCAGCCCATGATAGGCGTTGACGTTCTGCCCAAGCAGCGTGATTTCGCGCACGCCATGGGCCGCCAATCGGCGCGCCTCCGCGTCCACGTCCGCAACGGCCCGCGAATATTCCGCGCCCCGCGTGTAGGGAACCACGCAGAAGGTGCAGAACCTGTCACAACCTTCCTGCACGGTCAGGAAGGCTGTCGCCGCGCGCGCTGGAGCGCGCTCGGGCAGCAAGGCAAATTTGTCCTGCTCGGGAAACTCGGTCTCGACGATCGGACGCGCATCGCGCGCCGCCCGCGCGATGAGCTCACCCAGGCGATGATAGCTCTGCGGCCCGACCACGAGGTCTACGCTGGGCTCGCGCCTCACGATCTCGGCGCCCTCGGCCTGCGCCACACACCCCGCCACGGCAATGATCGTGGCTTTGCCGGCCCCGCGGCGATCGTCCTTCACCTCGCGAATGCGGCCGAGATCGGAGTAGACCTTTTCGACAGCCTTGTCGCGGATGTGGCAGGTATTGAGAAGGACGACATCCGCCTCTTCCAGGGCCTGCGTTTCCACAAAGCCCATGGGGGCAAGCATCTCCGTCATGCGCCCGGTATCGTAGACGTTCATCTGGCAGCCGAACGTCTTGGCGAATATTTTCTTGGGCGTTGTCATGCCGGTATGTCCCGGCGCCTCGGACGCGAGACGCATTTTTGCAGTGCAGCATTCACGGCCAATGGTTTAGCCGGGACGGCGGGCAGCGTAAAGGGCCGACGGGTGTCGAGCCCCCTCACCTGCTACTTGCGGGCCCGCTTGGCCGGCACGCCGTAGAGCTCGAGTTTGTGGCCGACGAGATCGAACCCGAGCTCTTGCGCCACACGCTGCTGGATGCGCTCGATATCCTCGTTTCTGAACTCGATCACGCTGCCGCTTTCAAGGTCGATCAGATGATCGTGGTGGCTGCGGGTCGCCTCCTCATAGCGCCCACGGCCGGCGCCGAAATCATGACGCTCCAGGATGCCGTTGGCGGCCAACAGCTTGAGGGTGCGATAAACCGTGGACAGCGAAATCCGCGCATCGACCGCATGCGCGCGCCGATAGACTTCCTCGACATCGGGATGATCTTTGGCCGCCGAAAGGACGCGGGCGATCACGCGTCTCTGCCCGGTCATGCGCAGCCGCTTGGTGGCGCAGAGCCGTTCGATGCGGCTTGCCTGTTCGAGCGAAGCGGACATATTTCCGGATAAACTGGCCCGAATCCTCAGTGGCCGTTTATAGGCCACCTCCCAGGGGCCGTCCACCGCCGGCTGGGAGCGGACTTTAGAGCGCAAGCGACAGGTTAATGGCATCCTCGGGCGCGGCGCCCGGGCGCTCGTAGTAACCTTTGCGGCGTCCGATGTCTTCAAAGCCCAGACTCTTGTAGAGCCGGATCGCGATGGCATTGCCGGCGGCAACCTCAAGATGCAGCCGGCGCGCTTCCGCTTTTTTGGCGGCCCGGCAGAGGGCCTCGACCAGTTGCCGGCCAATGCCTCGGCGCTGCCAGCTCTCACAGACGCCGAGCGTGAGAATTTCCGCTTCGTCCGCCACCAGCCGGCCCAGGATGAAGCCAGCGGTCTCGGGCGGCTCGCCGGTCCGCGCCGTGAGGGCAATGGATCCCGGATGATCGAGCAGAAGCTTGAAGCTCGCCATGTCCCAAGCCGGGGAAAAAAGGCGGGCATGCAATCTCGCCAACTCTTCGGCGCCGTCTGTTCCCACCCACAGGATGCTGACGTGCTTGAGGCGGGGGGGCGTCGTCACAGGGGCATCCTCGGCGGGGATTTGTCGGCCTGCGGCTTGGCGTCCGGCGGCCTCAGATAGATGGGCTTGACGGGGGCCATCGGCATGAGCTCCGCAGCCACGATGGCAAGCGACCGGGCATGCGGCTGCAGGTCGGGGAACTCGACCTCAGCCTGGCCGCCAAGGGCCGCGGCAACGGCTGCCGCTCCGGATCCGACAAGGAGCACCGGCTCTTGCCCGATGGTGCGGGCTGCCTCCTCGTGCGTTGCCAGGGCGGCCTCACCGGCTCCCAGCGCAGGCTCGGCGAAGAGCTGGACGTAGACCATGTCGCGGCGCGCATCGACGGCGACGGCCAGCGGCCGACCGGCGCGCTTCTGCCCCACCAGAAGATCGGCGCGATGGGCCATGACGGCGAGGCTCGTCGTGCCGACGACGGGCCTGCCCGTGGTCAAAGCCAACGCGCGCGCGGCCGCAACGCCGACACGCACACCCGTGAACGTGCCTGGACCCACGGTCACGGCGATGCGGTCGAGCGAGGAGAAAGCCAGCCCGGCCCCTTCCATGACCTCGGCCATCATGGGGAACAGGCGCTCGGCGTGGCCGGTGGTGCGCGCTTCATAGGCTTCGCGCAGCAGCCACTCGCCCCGGGCGCTCCGCCACCGCACGGCGACCGACACCGCTCCAAAACAGGTATCGAAGGCGAGAACGTTCATGGCTGCCTAGAGGATCTTGGCGATGTCGTCGAAATCAAAGCGCGGTCCCCTCGGGCGCAGGCCCGCCGGATCGCCAAACCCAAGGTTGCATAGAAAGTTCGACTTGCGGTCGGTGCCGGCGAAAAACTCCCTGTCGACGCCAGCATTGTCGAACCCCGACATGGGCCCGCAATCGAGCCCGAGCGCACGCGCGGCGATGATCAGATAGCCGCCCTGCAGGGAGCTGTTGCGCAGCGCGGCCGTTTGGGCCCGCTCCGGCTTGTCGGCAAACCCGCTCAGCGGCTCCTGCCCCTTGGGCGGATGCTCGAAGAAGCGTGCGTCATAGGCCACGATCGCGGTTGCGGGGGCGGCCATGGTCTTATCGACATTGCCTGCGCTCAGATGGGGCTTGAGGCGTTCCTTCGCCGCTTTCGATTTCACGAACAGGAGGCGGGCGGGGAGACAGTTGGAGGCCGTCGGTCCCATCTTGAACAGATCGAACAGCTCTTTGAGAAGGCTGTCGGGAACCTCGCGCGGCTGCCAGGCCCGGTAGGTGCGCGCGTCCAGGAACAACTGCTTCAAGGCGGCATCGTCCAGTCGTGCCGGCATAGGTCCTCCCACCACAAAAAACCCCGCTCGATCAGCGAGCGGGGTGCATTATGCCTGTATGATCGGCTTTGCTGCTAGACGGGTCGTACTTCCTGCACGTCGGGGCAGAAGTGCTTGAGCAGATTCTCTATGCCGTGGCGTAGTGTCGCCGTGGAGCTGGGGCAGCCGGCACACGCTCCGCGCATGTGCAGGAACACCACGCCATCCTTGAAGCCATGGAAGGTGATGTCGCCCCCATCGTTGGCAACGGCCGGGCGCACGCGCGTATCCAGCAGCTCCTTGATGGTCTTCACCGTATCCTCGTCCTTGGGATCGTAGTGCTCAGCCCCCGCGTCCTGCTCCGCGGCGTCGCCGCCGTCCACCACGGGCGCGCCGGACATGTAGTGCTCCATGATGGCGCCGAGGATGGCCGGCTTGATGTGCGGCCACTCGGCATCGCCTTTGGTCACGGAGATGAAATCCGAGCCGAGGAAGACGCCCGTCACGCCGTCGATGTCGAACAGTCTGGTCGCGAGCGGGGAGCCCGCCGCTTCCAACTTCGATCGGTAATCCACGGTGCCGTCACCCAGCACGGTCTTGCCGGGGATGAACTTGAGAGTTGCCGGATTGGGCGTGTGCTCGGTCTGGATGAACATGGGCGTCGCTCTGCTCAGGGACATGACTACTTTGGAATCATTCTAGTAGATGGGGATCGGCGCGTCAAAAACCTAGGACCATGCATCCCGGGATCACGCATCCCGGGGCCATGCGAGGATGAGATCACGCCAAGGCTTGAATCTGCTCAAGGCTGAGATCGCCGGGCACGATGGTGATGGGGATGGGGAACTTGCCCGCCGTGGCGCCGGTTGCCAGCGAAGAGACCAGCGGACCCGGTCCGGTTGCCTCCTTCGATGCCCCCAGGATCAGCACCGCAACATCCTCATCGTCCTCGATTTGCTGCTGGATGGCGTCGACCAGCTTGCCCTCGCGGATCACCTCCTCGACCACGACCTTGTCGTAGCCGGCATTGCTCAGCTTGCGGCGAAAGAGGCGGAACAGCGCTCTTGCCTTGTTGGTCTGCTCGTCGAGCTGGACCTGACGCACGGCGTCCCAGAACTGGTTGTCGGGCTCGATGACGTAGAGAAGCAGGATCTGCCCACCCACGTGGGAGACGCGCCCCGCGGCGAAGAAAAGAGCGCCTTCAACCTCCGGCGACTCGTCGACAATCACCAGAAGCTTGCGGGCGTGGCCTTGTTCGAATACCCGGCGCCTTTTCATCATGGGAGCATGCTGCCACGGGTTGCGATCCGCAACAATAGCGGATGACACTTGCCGTGCTTCAGCACGCCTTTGCTTCGGGTGTGCCGGCGTCCATTGAGCCATTTCATGAGCGCAGGAATCCCACTATGTTCTTCACATCGTTCATGATCGGGCCGGCGATGGCGCGCGCGCGGGCGCTGCCGTCGGCCAGGATGCGGTCGATCTCGGCGGGATCGGCGAGCAGGCGCGTCATCTCGGCATTGACGGGTGCGATCCTGGAGACGGCCACCTCGGCCAGCGCCTTCTTGAAGGTCGAGAATTGGGCGCCGCCGAAGGCCTTGAGGACCTCGCCTTTGCTCTGGCCGGCAAGCGCCGCGTAAATGCCGACGAGGTTGTCGGCCTCGGGCCGGTTCGCCAAGCCGGCTTCCTCGGAGGGGAGCGGCTCAGGGTCGGTCTTGGCCTTCTGGACCTTCTTGGCGATGGTGTCGGCGTCGTCCGTCATGTTGATGCGTGAGAGATCGGACGCGTCCGACTTTGACATCTTCTTGGTGCCGTCGCGCAGCGACATGACGCGGGTGGCAGGTCCCATGATGACCGGCTCCGGCAGCGGAAAGAATTGGCCGTCCTCGAAGCCGGCGGAACGGATCGATTCGCTGAAATCGTTGTTGAATTTCTGTGCAATATCACGGGACAGCTCCAGGTGCTGCTTCTGGTCGTCGCCGACCGGCACATGCGTGGCGCGATAGGCAAGAATATCGGCCGCCATCAGCACCGGATAGGCGTAGAGGCCGACGGATGCATTCTCGCGGTCCTTGCCGGCTTTCTCCTTGAACTGGGTCATGCGGTTGAGCCAGCCGAGTCGCGCCACGCAATTGAAGATCCAGGCCAGCTCCGCATGCTCGGCCACCTGGCTCTGGTTGAAGAGAATGCTCCGCCTCGGGTCGATCCCTGCCGCCAGATAGGCGGCCGTCACGGCGCGGATGTTGCCTCTGAGCTCGGCCGGGCCGCCCCAGACCGACGTTGGCTGCGTGATGGCATGCATGTCGACCACGCAAAAGATGCACTCGTGCGTGTTCTGCATCGCAACCCACTGCACCATGGCGCCGAGATAGTTGCCCAGATGCAGATTGCCGGTTGGCTGCATGCCTGAAAAAACACGGGGTGGGAACGCCATGCGAGGTCCTTTCGAATGCGGCGCGGGTTATGGCCCGCTCGATGGCTGCAGGCAAGTGTTCCCTCAGGTTGTAGGCCTACGGGACCGATTTGGGCCGCAGCAGGGCGCGCAACTGCCGCACCTCGACCGCTCCGGAAATCAGGGCTGCCGCGCCGTAGACCGCCAACCCCGCGGTGACCAGGAGGGCAAGGCCGCTTGCCCGCAATACCACCCCAGGGGCGGCAAACCACTCCTGCAGGACGGTCGCCGTGCCCCAGACGGCGACGCCCATGATTAGGCTGGACAGCACCATGAGCCTCAGCGCGCGCATCAATCGCGCGTCCGGCACGAAATCGCCGCGATTGATGAGGGTGCGATACAGCAGGCCGGCGTTGAGCCAGCCGCCCAGGGACGTCGCCACGGCGATGCCGAGGTGCGGCATCAGGCCCAGCGTGCGGAACAGGAAGAAGAGCGCGATCGAGCCGAGCGTGTTGGCGGTGAGGCTCAGCACGGCATAGCGCATGGGTGTTGCCGTGTCCTGGCGCGCGAAAAAGGCGGGCGAGAACACCTTGATCATGACAAAGGACGGCAGGCCCAGCGCGAAGATGGCCAGGGCATAGGCGGTCGGAGGCGTGTCGGCCGCCGTGAACGCGCCGCGCTGGAACAGGCCCTGCACAATGGCGGTAGGCGCGACGGCGAGCGCGACCGCTGCGGGCAGCGTGAGCAGCATCGCGAACTCGAAGGAGCGGTTCTGGCTGTCCATGACCGCAGCCTGATTGCCCGCGCGCAGGTGGCGGGCGATGTCCGGCAGCAACACGACGCCGATGGCGATGCCGACGATGGCGAGCGGCAGCTCATAGACGCGATCGGCGTAATAGAGATGCGACACCGCGCCGTTCTGCATGGAGGCGATGATGGTGCCGATGACGATGTTGAGCTGCGTGACGCCGCCGGCGATGATGCCCGGAATGCCGAGCGCGATGAGACGGCGCACGCCCGGCGTCATGCGCGGCCAGCGCAGCTTCAGCGTCAGCCCGTTGCGGTGCACGCCCCAGAGCAGCAGCCCGAGCTGCAACACACCGGCGGCGAACACCCCCCAGGCCTGCACGACGCCTGCGAGCGGCTCGTTGCTGAGGCCCATCAGGATGGCGATGACGGTGGCGGCCATCATGGTGAGATTGAGCACGATGGAGACCGCGGAGCTTTCAACGAACTTGCCGACCGAGTTCAGCACGCCCGACAGCAGGGCCACCACCGACATGCACAACAGATAGGGCATGGTGATGCGGGTGAGCAGCACGGCCAGGTCGAATTTTTCGGGCGTTGCGGCGAAGCCCGGCGCCAGGCCCAGCATCAAGATCGGCATGGCGATTTGGGCGATCGCGGTCAGTAGCACGAGAACGAAGACGAGGCCGGCCAACGCCTCCTCTGCGAACTTGCGCGCGGCCTCGCGGCCCTCGCCTTCGAGATGCCCGGCAAACAGCGGCACGAACGCCGAGTTGAAGGCGCCCTCGCCGAACAGCCGCCGGAAGAGATTGGGGAAGCGGAACGCCACGAAAAACGCGTCCGCCACCGCGCCGGACCCCAGCGTGGCCGCGATCAGGATGTCGCGGGCAAACCCCAGGATACGGCTGACCATGGTCAAACCGCCGACGGTGGCAAAGGCGCGATAGAGCTTCATGGCGGCTGAGGCCTTAGCGGACCGCATGGGCCAGAGCAAGGCGCATGCGCGGCTACCGCCTTACGCCGATGGCAGGCCGATCCGGCCGAAGCCCGGCAGCTTGAGGGCCGGACGGCGGATATCGAGGCCTGCGACGAGACCCAGCACATTGATCTCCAGGCCTTCGACCCAGGCGAACGTGATGCCGAAGAAACCGCCGAGCGAGAGCTGGACACCGGTTCGGCTAGGAGCCAGGCCGGCAAACTGCGAATCGACGCGCCAGTCCTTGCCGATGGCGGTGGGCGGCAGGACCACGCCGGCTTCAGGAATGGCGGCCAGCACGTAGGCGATGAAGCTGTTGGAGTTGGGGCCCGGCCACACGGAATAGTCGCCCGGCTCGCTGAGGGGATAGCGCGCCACCGCCGCCTTGATCTTCACAACAAGCGGCTCGGCTTGCGGCCCCTCGATGGCGGCGACCAGCATGGGCGTGTGGCCATACCAGCGGGCATCGGGCGCCCAGTTGTTGATCTTCACCGGCCGGCCCCACGCAACCTTGTCGAAGCGCGTGTAGCGCGTCGCGTCGCGCTCCTTGACGATGATCCAGCTATGGTGCGCGAAGATGCCCTTCCAGCGCCCGGTGCGCGCCGCAAACACGTAGACGGCCGCGTCCGGCTTGGCCCGCGCTGGCGGGAGAATGCCGGCGCTCGACCAGTCGGCCCGGTGCCAGGCCACGGCATCGTCATAGGACAGCCACCACGCGGCATGGGCCGCCAGGGGGGCGAGGAAGGCAGCGGCAAAAGTAAGGAGAGAAATCCTGAGAATGGGCATGGCGTGCGCAAACGTGGGCAACGATTGCGCCGCCTTCAAGGCCACCGCGCCGCCCTCGCCGTGTGGAGCCTCTAAGGGCCGGGCGCGGCCAGAACATCCATGAGGCGGGCCTTGATGGCCTTTTGCCGCTGCGGACTGGTGATCTGCTTGTTGGTGAGGTCGGTCACGTAGAACACGTCCACGACCTTCTCGCCGAAGGTGGTGATGTGCGCGCTGGTGATGTCGAGGTTGAGATCGGAGAGCGTGTTCGTGAGCTCGAAGAGCAGGCCCGGCCGGTCGAGCCCGGCGATCTCGATGACCGTGAACTGGTTGGACAGCGTGTTGTCGACCAGCACCTCGGGTGCAACGGTAAATGCACCGATGCGGCTGCTGCGCCGGCCTTGCCGCATGGCCATCAGCGCGCTCAGCTTGCTCTCGCCCTTGAGCAGCTTCTCGATGGTCTCGGCAATGCGCTTGGCGCGCCGCAGCTCATCCTCGTCCTGTTCGAACTCGCGCGCGAGCAGGAAGGTGTCGAGCGCGAAGCCGTCACGCGTCGTCGAGATGTGCGCGCCCGAGATGTTGGCACCGGCGGCAGCGCACGCCCCGGCGAACAGGGCCAGCAGGCGGGGGTGGTTCGGTGCCAGCAGCGACAGCTCGGTGATCGCCGTGAAGGTATCCGTTGTCGAGTGGCTGGCGAGCT
Organism: Hyphomonadaceae bacterium; assembly: GCA_019747815.1. GTDB lineage: Bacteria > Pseudomonadota > Alphaproteobacteria > Rhizobiales > Hyphomicrobiaceae > AWTP1-13. The sequence continues at coordinate 15,266 of JAIEQJ010000061.1, read as the reverse complement.
TGGAGCCGCCGCGCTCGGCCGCGCGCATCATCGTTGCGTGCTCCACCGCCTTGCGCGTGTCGGTGCGCAGCCAGTAGTCGGGATAGTGCCGGCCGATGAAGCGCTCCACGTCCGCCTCGGGCCAATCGGCGAGTGCTGCGCGAAACGCCTCCTCCGCCGCCGCGGCGCGCTCGCGTGCGCCGAGCTGCGTGTGCCCGCCGGCCACCAGCGGCTCGGCCTCATAGTAGAGGGCGCGCAGGAGCTGGCCCTTCCAGCCGTTCCAGATGCCCGGCCCCACGGCGCGGATGTCGGCGACGGTGAGCACCAGCAGCAGCTTCAGTCGCTCCGGGCTCTGCACGATATTGGCGAAGTCGCGGACCGTCTTGGGATCGCCGATGTCACGGCTGAAGGCGATCTGGCTCATGGTGAGGTGCTGCTCGACCAGCCAAGCCGCTGTTTCGACCTCGGCGGGCGTCAGCCCCAAACGTGGACCCAGAGTGCGCGCAATCCTCCCTCCGACGATGGAGTGGTCCTCGTCGCGTCCCTTGGCGATGTCGTGCAGGAACGCTGCCACGTACAGCGCGCGCCGATGCTGCACGGTGTTGATGATCCTGGTCGAGAGCGGATGCGAATCGGCCGCCTCGCCGCGTTCGATGTCGGAGAGGACGCCGATGGTCCGGATCAGATGCTCGTCCACCGTGTAGTGATGGTACATGTTGAACTGCATCATGGAGATGACGCGGCCGAAGTCGGGTATGAAGCGGCCGAGCACGCCGGCTTCGTTCATGCGCCTGAGCGTCGGCTCCGGATTCTTGGTCGAGCAGAGCATCTCCAGGAAGATGCGATTGGCTTCCGGGTCGTTGCGCAGCTTGTCGTCGATGAGGCGCAAGGATCGGCGCAACAGCCGCACCGCGTTGGGATGGAAGAAGGCATCCGTCTCCTCGGCCCGGGCAAAGAAGCGGATGAGGTTGACGGGGTCGCGCCTGAAAACGTCGGCGTCGGCGACGTTGAGGCGGCCGTTGTCGATGCGGAAATCGCTGGTCGTGCGGATATGGCGGCGCGTGCGCCAGCTCAACGGATTGAGCAGTCGGCCAAACCCTGGGGACGTCTTGACCTGCTCCATCTCGAGTGCGGAGCACAGGATGGTGGTGAGATCGCCCACGTCCTTGGCGACCAGGAAGTAGTGCTTCATGAAACGCTCGACGGATCTGAGGCCGCCGCGGTCCACATAGCCGAGGCGCTCCGCCATGGCCTGCTGCACCTCGAACGTCAGCCGTTCTTCGGCTCGGCCGGTCAGGAAATGCAGGTGGCAGCGCACGCTCCACAGAAACGTCTCGCAGCGGCGGAAGGTCGCCTGCTCGTCAGCCGTGAAGATGGTGGCTTCGACGGTGCCTTCGCCCAGGCCTTGGCCGTACATGTATTTGGCGAGCCAGTGCAGCGTATGGAGGTCGCGCAGCCCCCCCTTCCCATCCTTGATGTTAGGCTCGACCCGATAGCGCGACGCGCCCGCGCGTCGATGGCGTTCATCGCGCTCCGCCATCTTGGCCTCAACGAACTGCTTGGCCGTGCCCTGCACCACCTCGCGCTGGGAGCGCCGCATCAGGTCGAGGAACAGGGGTTCGTCGCCGAGGATCAGGCGCGAATCGAGCAGCGCCGTGCGAATGGTCATGTCGGCGCGGGCCAGCTTCAGCGACTGATCGATATTGCGCGTGGCGTGGCCCACCTTCAGGCCGAGATCCCAGAGCAGATAGAGCACGTACTCCACCACGCTCTCGCCCCAGGGCGTCTGCTTGTAGGGCAGCAGGAACAGCAAATCGACATCCGAGAACGGCGCCAGCAGCCGGCGCCCGTATCCTCCCGTCGCCACCACCGCCATGTGCTCGGCATTGGAGGGGTTGGTGGCCCGGTAGACGTGGGTGACCGTGTGGTCGTAGACGAGCCGGATCAACTCATCCTGGAAGACCGATAGACCCTCGGCGCACCGCCGCCCGTTGCCGTCCGCCTGCAGCTGCAGGTCGGCTTCGGCGCGTGCCGATTTGAGCAGCGCCTTCAGGCGCTCCAGGATCGCCGGCCGGGCGTCTGCGGCGCTGGCATGCGCGGCGACCAGGGCGGCCAACTCGGCGCCAATCTCGTGCGCGTCGAAGTAGGGAGCCTTGGTGGTGACGCTTCGGTCCATCGTGTCCAGCAGCAGTGTGGCGCCGGTTGCTTTGAAAGCGGCCAATGGGCGCCGTTCTAAGCCGACTTCTTGCGGAAGCCAACTGAACAGGCAAGCCCCGGCCCCGCCGGGGCATGACGCGGCTGCCGGCGCCGGAGGACAGGTCCATGAACATACGCTCCTCGCATGCCCTACCTCCGGCTTCCTCCGCAGCAGGGGACAGCAGCCTGCTCCTGCAACCCGCCTCTCTTCCCTTCGCCACGCTCCAGCTCTACATCTGGGGCCGGCAAGACTCTGTTCTGGAGCGCCCTCTTGGTTGCCATGCTGCTGATACTGGCTGCAGTCCTCGGCCTTGCCGTGCTGCCGCAGATGTGGGTGCGCCGCGTCATCGCCCGGCATTCGGACGAGCGCAGCGACATTCCCGGCACCGGGGGCCAGTTTGCGCGCCACCTGCTTGACGGCATGAAGCTCAACCACGTCGAAGTGGAGGAGACCAAGCTCGGCGATCACTACGATCCGGAGGCGAAGGTCATCCGGCTCATGCCGCAGCACATGAACGGACGCTCGCTGGCCGCCATCGTCATTGCCGCGCACGAGGCGGGGCATGCGATGCAGGATGCCACGGGCTACCAGCCCCTGCAGGCGCGGACGCGGTTGGCGAAACAGGCGATCAGGATGGAGAAGGTGGGGGCCATTGTGATGCTGGCGGCACCCATCGTCATGGCGCTGGCCAGGACGCCGCATCTTCTCATCATCGAGGTGTTCGTCGGCATGCTGATTCTGGCGGTGTCCATGCTGATGCATGCCGTGACGCTGCCGGTGGAATTCGACGCCAGTTTCCGCCGCGCGCTGCCGGTGCTCAAGGCGGGCGGCTATATCAAGGATGTGGACATGCCGGCTGCGCGGCAGATCCTGAAGGCCGCGGCCTACACCTACGTCGCTGCCGCCGCCATGAGCCTGCTCGACGTGGCGCGCTGGATTCGCGTGCTCAGGCTCTAGGGTCTGCCTCTCCCCATTGCCCTGCGGGCGAGGGGAGAGGGACATGTGGGGGCGCTCGGATGCGCCCCTTTAAAGAAGCAACGCCACGGCGCACGCGGGTCGTGTGGACACGCTCAGTTTGCCCCCAGCCTGAACCGGGAGACGCCGGCGGCGATGTTGAGGCCCCGTTGCGCCTGCACGCTCAGGGGCTGCAGCACGATGGAGCGCCGCGAGCCACCGATCAGCGCGTTGGCGCCCACGCCCAACCCCACCGTGGCCTCGGCACTGATGCCCGCGTAGGTGCCTACCAGCGAGCGCGGCGGCAGGTTCGCCGTCGGGGCCAGGACGGCCCAGGCGATCGTGGCCTGCCGGGTGCTGCCGATGTCGATGCCGAACTTGTCGATTGTGCCGCGATAGTACTCATCGCCGCCGCGCCGGTTGAAGCGGCAGTGCAGCGTCCGGGACGAGCCGACGATGAAGCCGGTCGAGCCGCGGGCGCTGCAGGTGAGCACGCCCACTTCCACGCGGGTCTGAGCCTCAGCGCTCGCCACCGTGGCAAGCGCGACCAGCGCGGCACCGGCAAGGATCATGAAGCGTCTCAGCATGCAGGCTCCTCCCTAAGGGGAATGGTTTCGAATCACGGGCTTACACGACCATCCCTTCGTGGCCATGGAGTGTCGGTGGCGGGGCAAAATCCGCCAAGGCAGGGCGGTCATCCCTGCTGAGCGGGACCGAGCCACGTCGCAAGGGCCCACGCCACAAGGGGCAATCGCATGATTTGTCTATCGCAGCGGGTGGCGCTACAAGGCGCGCCATGCCGACCCCTTCAGCACGATCCGGCCGCAAGGCCGCCGCCAAACCCTCACCCAAAGCCCGCCGCGCCGCCGCCAAGGCCGCGCCGCGCGTGGGCCTGGTGTCGCTCGGCTGCCCCAAGGCGCTGGTGGATTCGGAGCGCATCATCACCAAGCTGCGCTCGGAGGGCTACGAGCTGTCGGCCGACTATGCCGGTGCCGACGTGGTGCTGGTGAACACCTGCGGGTTTCTCGATTCGGCCAAGAAGGAGAGCCTGGAGGCCATCGGCGAGGCCATGGCCAAGAACGGTCGCGTGGTCGTCACCGGCTGCTTGGGCGTGGAGAAGGATCGCATCCTGGCCGAGCATCCGGGCGTGCTGGCGGTGACCGGGCCCCACCAGTACGAGCAGGTGGTGGCCGCCGTGCACGACGCCGTGCCGCCGCTGCACGATCCCTTCCTCGATCTGGTGCCGCCGGAGGGCTTGCATCTCACGCCCCGACACTATGCCTATTTGAAGATCTCCGAGGGCTGCAACAACCGCTGCTCGTTCTGCATCATCCCCAACCTGCGCGGCAAGCTCGTCAGCCGCCCGGCCAATCACGTGATGGCGGAGGCCGAGCGGCTGGTGCAGGCCGGCGTCAAGGAGCTCTTGGTCATCAGCCAGGACACGTCGGCCTACGGCCTCGACATCAAGTATGCCGAGAGCCCGTACAAGGGGCGCAAGCTCAAGGCGCGATTCCTGGAGCTGTGTGAGGCGCTGGGCTCGCTCGGCGCCTGGGTGCGGCTGCACTATGTCTATCCCTACCCGCATGTGGACGCCGTGCTGCCGCTGATGGCGGAGGGTAAGATCCTGCCCTACCTCGACATCCCCTTCCAGCACGCCGCGCCGCGCGTGTTGAAAGCCATGCGCCGGCCCGCGCACCAGGAGCAGACGCTGGAGCGGCTGCAGCGCTGGCGCGCGGTCTGTCCCGATCTCGCCATCCGCTCGACCTTTATCGTCGGCTTTCCTGGCGAGACGGAGGCGGACTTTCAACTGCTGCTCGACTGGCTCACGGAGGCCAAGCTCGCACGCGTAGGCTGCTTCAAGTACGAGCCGGTGGAGGGCGCTGCGGCCAATGCCATTGCCGAGGCTGTGCCCGACGAGGTGAAGGACGAGCGCTGGCACCGCTTCATGGCCGCGCAGCGCGAGGTGAGCGCTGAAGTGACGGCGGCGCGGGTCGGCCAGACCATCGACGTCATCATCGACGAGGTGGACGCGGAGGGCGCCATCGGCCGCTCCAAATGGGATGCGCCGGAGATCGACGGCTCGGTGTTCCTCAACGGCGCGATCGATGTGAAGCCCGGCGACATCGTGCAGGCGCGCGTGACGAACGCGGACGAGTATGACGTGTGGGGTGAGGTGGTCTCTACCTGACGATCAGGGACCCCTCTCCCCAGGGGGAGGGGACGTGAGGCTATGACTTACGGCCGCAGGCTCCACAATCGTTTTTGAGGATGCTCTCAAGGGCGGCCATAGGTCATCCGGCCGAACTGGTGAGGGGCGGCTTCTGCGGTAATGAAGCCCCCCTCGTCCGCCCTTCGTGCCGGAGGCGCGTCTTCGACACGGCGGGCACCTACTCCCCAAGGGGAGAAGGGCTAAACGGTGAGCTTTTCCAGAGGGGGGACAGGCCGCGCCGTTTCCTTTTTCTGTGCCAGCGCCTGCTCCAGCGCGTGGGCGATTTCCAGCACGCGGGCGTCGCTGCCGTTGGGGCCGATCACCTGGATGCCGAACGGCAGGCCCAGATGGTCGACGCCGCAGGGTATGGCGGCGGCACAGGCCAGCGCCATGGTCGGCGCGTAGGTGATGGCGAGCCAGCGCATGTAGGTCGGCATCCTCTCGCCGTTGATCGCCTCGACAAAGAGCTGGGCATGCGGGAAGGGCGAGACCGAGGCGGCGGGGCAGATCAGCACGTCCACCTCCTTGAAGAAGGCAAGGAAGCGCCGCATCAGCCTGGTCTGCTCCACATGCGCGCGGGCGACGTCGCCCAGGCTATGGGCGAGGCCGCGCTCGGTGTTGTCGATGACATTGCGGTCGAGCAGGTCGCGGGACTTCTCCAGCCGCTCGCGATGTGCGGCGACGAAGTGCACCCCGCGCAGCACCTCGAACACCTCGTGCACGCCCGCGAAGTCCGGCGTCCGCTCCTGCACCTCCTTGAAGGCTGGGCGGAAGGCGGCAACGCGCGCCCTGAAGATTTCGACGATGTGGCGGTCGATCGGCGCGCAGCCGAGATCGGGCGAGACAGCGGCGCGCACCCGGCCGAGATCGATGCCGGCCAGGGCGGGCTGGATGCGCGCCCAATCGCTCGATGAGAACGGGTCGCGCTTGTCCTCGCCGAGCTGGGCGCACAGCAATAGATGCGCGTCCGCAATCGTGCGGCCCATCGGGCCGGTGACGCCGAAGGGGCTCAGTCCCGCCGCCCGGTCGACGGCGGGGACGAGGCCGGGCGAGGTGCGGAAGCCGGCCACGCCACAGAACGCGGCCGGCGTGCGCAGGCTGCCGCCGTAGTCGGAGCCGGTCGCCAGCGGCACCTGGCCGAGCGCCAGCGCGGCGGCTGACCCGCCGGAGGAGCCGGCGCAGGTCTTCGCCGGATCGAAGGGATTGCTGGTGGGCCCGTAGACCCGGTTGGTCGTGTTGGCGCCGGCGCCGAATTCGGGCGTGTTGGTCTTGGCCAGGATCACACCGCCGGCTTGGCGCACGCCGGCCACGCTTGATTCGTCGGCGGATGGCACATGGTCCTTGAATAGCAGCGAGCCCCATGTCGTTCTGAGGTTTGCCGTTGCCTGCAGGTCCTTGACGCCGATGGGCAGCCCGGCCAGCAGGCCCTGATCCTCGCCGCGCAGAACCGCCTGCTCGATCTCCTTGGCCCGCCGGCGCGCCGCATCGGCGTCCATGGCGACAATGGCGTTCACGGCCGGGTTGGTCCTGGCGATGCGGGCAAGGCAGCTCTCCAGGAGCTCCACCGGCGAGAGCGCGCGCGTGCCGATCAGGCGCCGCGCTTCAATGGCCGAGAGATCGCATGGCTCCGTCATCTCTATGGTCCTCCCCGGATCGGTCCCATCGTGAGCTTGCCGAAGGATGGAGCTTTGCGCCAGCACTACCGCACGTGCGGCGGGGCGGTGCCAAGGTTTGCCCGGCGTTTCCGGGTGGCGCAAGTTTGCCGCAGTCTTGCGGTCGCCTGGACCAGCGACCGGCGCCCACGGATGGGACGGTGATCGGGAACTTTGCTAAAGTCGGCGTGGATGCGGCAATGCCCGCATCGGGAGAGGAAACAAACGGGGGTGGCTTTCATGTCCAGGAAGGTGATGCTGGCGCTCGCTGTTGCCGGCTCTGCGTTCTTGTCGGCGGCGGCGGCAGCACAGGAGGTCATCCGCGTCGGGTGGACGATCCCAGCGGAGGAAGCCAAGTACTGGCTCATGCGCCGAGCAGAGCAGTTCACGACACTGGGCAAGAGCTACAGGATCGAGTGGGTGCAGTTTCAGGGCACCGCGCCCATGGTGCAGGCGATGGTGGCGGGCTCGCTCGATTGCTCCACCCAGGCCCCGCTGTCGCTGGCCAACGGCGCGATCCAAGGCGGCCTGCAGGCCTATATCATCGCCCAGCACGTGGGCGAGCGGCCGGGCAGCTTCTCCGTCTACTGGGCGGTGAAGGATGACAGCCCCATCAAGACCATCGCCGACATGAAGGGCAAGAGCGTCGGCACCAATGTATTTGGCTCCGGCATTCTCGGCCCCATGTTCCTGCTGCTCAGGAAGAACGGCGTCGATCCGGAGAAGGATATCCGCCTGGTCGAGACCGGCTTCCCAGGCTCGGAGGACGCTATTCGCACGGGCCGGGTGGACGTGGGCGTGCTCAACCAGCCGTTTGCGGCGCGCAGCGAGGCCAAGGGCGGGTTGCGCAAGCTGTTCGCGCTGGCCGACCAGCAGCCCAACATCGTGCACATTCTAGAGGTGTGCCGGAAGGAGTTCGTCGACAAGAACCCCGAGCTTGTGAAGCGCTACGTGCGCGACCTCACCGCCGGCATGAAGAAGGCGCTGGCCGATCGCGCCGAGACCTTGAAGGTGGTGAACGAGGTGATCAAGGCGCCGGTGGAGGTGCTCGACACCTACCTGCTCAAGCCCAACGACTTTGCGCGCGAGGCAGGCGCTGCGCCGAATTTCGCCGGCATTCAGGCGATGTTCGACATCTATGCGGAGACCGGCATGATCAAGGAAAAGCTGGACGCCGCCCGCTTCCGCCATGCCAGCATCGTGGCGCCGATGGAATGAGGGCCCAGTCTTCCTCTCCTCACGCTTCGCCGGCCTCTCCACAACCGCCGTCAGCGTGGGGAGAGGGAAGCCCAATGATCGCCATCGAGGGACTGAGCAAGTCGTTCGAGACGGCGCGCCGCTCCAGCCATACGGCCCTCGCCGATATCTCGCTTAATGTGGCGGCGGGCGAGTTCGTCTCGATCCTGGGACCGTCGGGCTGCGGCAAGTCCACGCTGCTTTACATTGTCGGTGGCTTTGTGCCGCCGACCGAGGGCACCGTTGCGGTCAACGGCAAACCCGTGACGGGGCCGGGGCCGGACCGCGGCCCGGTTTTCCAGGAGTTTGCGCTGTTTCCCTGGAAGACCGTGCTTGGCAATGTCATGTACGGGCTGCTGGAGCGCGGCATGGCAAGGTCCAAGGCCGAGGAAAGGGCGCGCGCCCTGATCGGGTTGGTGCACCTCAAGGGCTACGAGCATTTCTATCCCAAGGAGCTGTCGGGCGGCATGAAGCAGCGCGTGGCCATCGCCCGCACCCTGGCCTACGGCCCCAGCATCCTGCTGATGGACGAGCCGTTCGGCGCCCTCGACGCGCACACGCGCACCGGCCTGCAGAACGAGCTTCTGGACATCTGGGAGCGCGACCGCAAGACCGTCCTGTTCGTGACCCACAGCGTGGAGGAGGCCGTTTTTTTGTCCGACCGCGTGGTGGTGCTGACCCGCTCGCCGGGCCGCATCAAGCAAACCGTCGCAATCGGCCTGTCGCGACCGCGGCGGCGCGCGCAGTTGCTGGTGGACCGGCGCTACCAGACTTTGGTGGTCGACATCGAGCGGCTGATGGATGCGCCGGAAGAGGCCCCGTGACCCCCCGCCTGACATCCACGGCGGGGCTGCCGCCGCTGCTGGCCTGCCTTGGCCTGCTGGCGTTGTGGGAGCTGGCCGCACGGGTGTTCCAGATCAGCGGCCTGCCGCCGGCGCACGAGGCGCTGCGCCAGTTGCCCGCCCTGCTTGCCGACCGCGAAGCGTTGTTCAACATTGCCGACTCCGTCCGCCGCATGGCCATCGGCTTCGGTCTGGCGCTGCTGTTGGCTGTTCCCGTCGGGCTGCTGATGGGTCGCAGCCGGCTGATCGCCGCGTTCTTCAATCCGCTGCTGATGATCATCTATCCGGTGCCCAAAGCCGCGCTGATGCCCATCATCATGCTATGGCTCGGCGTTGGCGATGCCTCCAAGACGCTGGTGATCTTCCTTGGGGTCAGCCTGCCGGTCATCTATCACAGCTATCAGGGTGCGCGCGCCGTCGAGGAGAAGATGCTGTGGTCGGCGGCAGCGATGGGCATGCGCCCGCTGCAGCGCCTGGTGCGCATCGTGCTGCCCGCCGCGCTGCCTGAGGTGTTCGTGGGCATCCGCACCGGGTTGGTGCTGGCGCTGATCACCATGGTGACCAGCGAAATGATCGCGCGACAGGCCGGGGTCGGCAACATCCTGTTCAACTCGCTCGACATGGCGCTGTACGACACGGTGTATGCCATGATCGTCATCATTGGCGGGCTGGGTTTCATTCTCGATCTCTTGTTCGAGCGGTTGCGGGCCTGGCTGGTCGCATGGGCCGAGCCTGTGCATCAGATCGCCGTGGGCACGTCATGATGCGGCGCGCCATCCCCGAAACCCTGCTCGGCAGCCTGCCGGTCGTCCTGGTTCTGGCCCTTTGGCAGGGCCTCACCAGCGCTGGCATGGCTCCGCCATCCCTCCTGCCGCCGCCCGCTGCAGTTTTTTCCAGGCTGGCACAGCAACTCACCGACCCTGTGTTTCTGGGCCATGCCGCCACGACGCTGTTCCGCCTGTTCGCAGGCTTCACAATCGCGGTCGCGATCGGGGTCGCCTTGGGCGTGCTGGCGACGGGCAGCCGCACCGTCGGCGCGCTGGTGGGGCCCGTCGTGCGCGTGCTCGCGCCCGTTCCCAAGATCGCGCTCTATCCCGCCTTCATCCTGATCCTGGGCTTCGAGCACGCCTCCAAGATCGCGCTGGTGGCGGCCGATGCGGTGTTCCCGATCCTGCTTGCCACCTATCAGGGAACCTCCGCGGTCGAGCCGAAGCTCGTTTGGTCGGCGTTGGCGACAGGCACCTCGCGTCGCAAGGCGCTGTTCACGATCGTGCTTCCGGCCGCGCTGCCCTCGGTTCTGACGGGGTGCCGCATCGGTCTCGTCATCTCCTGCATCGTGGTGTTTCTGGCCGAAATGATCAGCTCCACCAACGGCCTCGGCCACCTGCTCGTCTATGCCTCACGCAGCTTCCGCACCGTTGACATGTTCGTGCCGTTGATCACCATCTCAATCCTGGGTTTGGCCCTCAACGCCGGCTTCAATGCCTTGCGCGCCCGCCTGCTGGCCGGCTTTCCGGAGGAGAGCTAGATCCAATCGGCGTCGACATCCTCGCCCGTCATCCCGGACTTCGCTGCAGGCGAATATCCGGGGCTCAGGGCTACGAGTCCCGCCGCGCCGCGCATCACTCTTTACCGGCTCGTCTTACCGGCTCGTCGCCCCGCTCCGGCCGGCATGACAAGGTGAGGCCCTTTGGCCTGCCGGGCGTGGATACGTGCTGCGCATGCGAAACGGGCCGGCACGATGTCCGACCCGTTCCAAAGCACTGGCTCATCGTCAATGATGGTGATGATGCCATCCGTGATGGTGCCAACCATGATGATGCCATCTATGGTGGCGCGGGCCGAAATAGAAGCCGAAACCCGGGCCGAAGCCGCCATAGTAGTAGGGATAGTAGCGGTAGTGGCGACCGTATCTGCGGCAGTGCCAATGGCCGCGGTGGCGCCAGCAGCGGCGTCCCCACCTGACGTCCTGTACCAAAGCGTTCTCGCCCGCAGTCGCCTTCAGGCCGCCGGCTGCATTGCCGAGCGGCGCCGCCTGAGCGGCGATCGACACCATACCGAGCGCAAGGGCTCCCGCCACCGCTGCCCCCAACCCATGCATGCGTTTCATTTTTGTTTCTCCTCGCGTGTCACTCACACCGCAGCGCACAAAGTGATCCGTAGCCACCAAATTCCCGGCAGCAGATTAAACGCCTCCCCCAAGCGGAAGTTCCCTGCCTTTGCGATGCAAAGACCGGAGAACTTTATGGCTTGATGCTGCTCGCTGCTTGTCGCCGCAACTGCGCTTCGCGGCGCGTGATGTACACGGCGGACACAAAGATGATGAGCGCGCCGATCCAGGTCCAAAGATCGATGGTCTCGCCGAAGGCCACATAGGCGAGGGCGACGGTGAATGGCAACCTCGAGAACTCGAAGGTCTGTGCAAGGGAAGCATCCGTGGCGGCATAGCCGCGCACCAGCGCGATATGGCCGAGCACCGCGCATAGACCCATGCCGATTAAGGGCGGAAGCATGGCCGCCGTCGGCCAGCTCCACACGAACAGCGCCGGCACAAGCGACAGTGGCATGAGCGCCAGGTTGGTGAGGAAGACGATCTTGTCGGGATCATCGCGGGAGGTAAGCTGCTTGATGAGAACGGCGGTCAAGCCGGTTGCCACTGCCGAGAGGACAGCGCAGAGCTGGCCAACTCCCAGCGGGCTGCCGCCGGGCCTTAGGATGATCATGGCACCAGCGAAGCCGACGATCAGCGCGGCCCAGCGACGGGCGCGCACCTGCTCGCCGAGCAGAAAAATCGCCCCCAGCGTGCCAAACAGCGGTGCCAGGAAGCTGATGGCCGTCACCTCCCCGATCGGGATGATCGCGATGGCGTAGAACCAGGCCAGCATCGAGAGCAGCGAGACGGCAACACGGAGCCCGTAGAGCCCGATCTGAGCCGACTGGAGAAGGCTGCGTCCGCGCCAAGCCAAAAGCGGAAGCAGCATGGCCACCGCAAAGACGTTGCGCAGGAACAGAACCACGAACGGGTGCAGGCCAGCATTCATGGCCGCACGCGCGAAGGCCGCGAGCCCTGCGAACAACGCCATCGCCAGGGTCACCCAGATCACCGCGGCGATGGGGTCGCTGGGCGCATCTGGCGCCACCTGCCGCGGCGTGAAGACCGGCATGCGCTGCGATTGCCCCCTGTGTCGGCGCCGGCACGCTTCCCGTGCAGCGCCGTGCTATTCGGCGCGGCGTCCCCACACAAGCGCAGAAGGAAGGCGCGGCCGCATGGCCGCTATGCATGAAGCCGGGCTCATATCCGCGCCAGTATGCACAATCAGGCTGTGGCTCCTGCCGAGGGCACAACCGCCGTCGCTTCGATCTCGACCTTGGCGCGGTCCTCCACCAAGGCCACCACCTGCACCAGCGTCATGGCGGGGAAGTGCCGGCCGAGGACGCGGCGGTAGGCTTGGCCGACATCGCGCAGGCGCAAGACGTACTCGCGCTTGTCGGTCACATACCAGGTGAGGCGCACGATGTGCTCCGGCCGCGCACCGGCCTCGGCGAGCACCTCCACGATGTTGCGCAAAGCCTGCTCGGTCTGGGCCACGAAGTCGTCGCTGGCGAAGCGCTGGTCGGCGTCCCAACCAACCTGTCCGGCGACGAAAACCTGGCGTCCCTCGGCGGCAATGCCGTTGGCGAAGCCCTTGGCTGCCGCCCAGTGTCTGGGGTGGAGAAGCTGCATGTGGTTGCTCGCAGTGATGGCGTTGTGGCATGGACATAAGAATCAATGGCATGCACTCTGTCCACCAAAACCCGAAGAGACATCTTGGGATGGCCATGACCGCCCGTTCGCCGCAATGTTGCAGGCCATGATCGTTCTGCACGGAACCGGACATGTGCCGCCTGAGGCACGCGGTGCGGCGCTGGCGATCGGCAATTTTGACGGCGTGCATCGCGGCCACAAGGCGCTGCTGCGGGCTGCCAAAGCGGCGGCCGCGCAGGTTGGCGGCAAGGCCGGCGTGATCCTGTTCGAGCCCCATCCGCGCGAGTTTTTCCAGCCCGACAAGCCCCACTTCCGGCTGACGCCGCTGCCGCGCAAACTCGAGCTGCTGCAGGCATTTGGGCTCGATCTCGTGGTCGTGCTGCGCTTCGATGCGGCCCTGGCGGGGTTATCGGCCGAGGCGTTCATCGCGCAGGTGCTGGTGCAGGGGCTCGGCGTGGCGCACGTGGTGGTCGGCTACGATTTCCGGTTCGGCAAGGGCCGGGCCGGCGATCCCGATGCGTTGCGCCGGGCGGGTGCGACCCACGGTTTCGGCGTGACGGTGGTGGCGCAGGTGGCGGAGGCCGGAGAGGTATTCTCCTCAAGCGCCATCCGGGCGGAGCTGGCGCAGGGAGACGTGCACGGTGCGGCCGAGATGCTGGGGTATTGGTGGCGTGTCACCGGCACCGTGATCGGCGGCGCCAAGCGCGGAACGGGATTGGGGTTCCCGACGGCCAATCTTGCGTTGGCGCCCGGAACGACGCTGGCGCACGGCATCTACGCCGTGCGCGTGCTGGTCGACGGCAAGATGCACCCGGCGGCAGCCTACCTCGGCACCCGCCCAACCTTCGACGACGGGGCACCGATGCTGGAGGTGTTCCTGCTGGATTTTGACGGCGACCTCTACGGGCGCGAGATCGCGGTGGAGTTCATTGCCCACATTCGCGGCGACCGGCGCTTCGACGGCGTGGAGGCTTTGCAGGCGCAGATGCAAGCCGATTGCGATCATGCCCGCGCCATCCTCGGCCGGACCCCAACCCTTCCCAAGACCTGAGCTTGGTCGCAGGTGGGGGCATATCCGGTCGTGCGGCATATCCCGCGGGACGAATAGTGCGCCCGGGCGAGGCGATGCTGAGCCTACAGGTGTGGGCCTACAGATGCGCCTTCCACTCGGGTCTGTCCTTCAAGCTGGTCGCATACTTGAGGCCGATCTTGCGCAAATGCTCCGGCTCGAACGCCTGCTGGGCGAGCGCCATGCCGCGATCAAACACTTCCGAATAGCGGCGGATGCGGTCGCCCGCCAGATCGAAGCGGCCGACGCCGTCGAACATCACCCGCACGCCTTTGGCCTCGGGCCGCTTGCTGTCGAAGCTGAAGCGATAGCTGGCGTAGCCTATGGCGCCGGACCGCACGGCGTCGAAGAACTCCCAGCGGAAGTTATGCCCACCGTCCGAAAAATGCGCCAGCATCCTCTTGATGGCCTTGCGGCCGGTATGGGGGCCGAAGAAATAGTCGTCGTAGGTGCCGTCGGATGTGAACAGATCGGCCAGCGCCTCGCCGTTGCCGGATGCGGCCGCGGCCGCGAAGCGCGTCACCAGCTCACTGAATTCCATGGCGTCCTCCTGATGCTGTTGGGCGAGGATAGCCAGGGATGCAGCGAGCTGCCATGGTGGGGCGTGGCGCGTGCCATGGAGGATCAGGTGCTCAAGCTCAAGCCGAATTGCGAGTGCTGTGACAAGGATCTGCCGCCGCAGGCAGCCGATGCCGTGATCTGCACGTTCGAGTGCACGTTCTGCGCCGAGTGCGCGGCGAGCCGGCTGCCGGGTGGGCGCTGCCCCAACTGCGGCGGTGAGCTCGTGCGCCGACCGGTGCGGCCCGCGCCCATGCTGGCGAAGTATCCAGCCTCGACCGAGCGCGTGCTCAAGCCACACAAGGGCTGTGCCGCCTGACCGCTTAAGTTTGCGCCGCCGTGATCACGATCTCCACCAGCGTGTCGCCTTCGAGCGAGGCGCCGATGCAGGCCCGCTGCGGCGGATGGGCCATGTCGACCCACTCGTCCCACGCGCGGTTCATCTCCGGCTTCTGCGCCATGTCGGTGATGTAGACGGTGGCGCTCAGGATGTGCGACTTGTGCGAGCCGGCGTCGGCCAGATTGCGGTCGATGGCGGCCAGCGTCTGGCGCGTCTGCTCATAGAGCGACGGCGACTTGTTGGCCGCCGTGGCGACGGTGAATATCAACCCGTCGTGGATTACCGCACGGCTGCGCGTGGGAACGGCGCCGGCGAGACGCTTGGTCATGTCGGTCTCCTTGTTGGCATCTAGAGCGTCGTGCCTTAAGTGGGAATCGGGGATACCACGAATCAGCGACCTGTGATTCACCGTGCTGGGAGGTGGATCATGGGACGCAGCTATTCACTGGATTTGCGCAGGCGGGTGGTGGCTCGCGTCTCGGCTG
>JAIEQJ010000049.1 GCA_019747815.1 Hyphomonadaceae bacterium | reverse complement strand
GCGCCCACCACTTCCTCGCCTTCCTCTGCCTCGCCGCAGCCATGCTATGGATGCGCTGAATGTCGATTCAGCCTAGGGCTCTCACCAAAGTTTCGGCGCTCACAGTGTAAGGCCGTGATCGCAACTCGCATGGCACGCTAGCTTAGCGCTTCAAACTGCTAGGAATTCAGCGCACTGCGCTTGCAGGACCACCTCGTGCTGCAACAGCTTATGCCAGTAGTGCAGCCACCATCTCCCCGACGTGCTCCACTGCCCGCTGCTCAGCATCACCGCGCAAATGGATGTAACGTCGCGCCGCCGCTTCGGTGTTGCCCAGCACCGCCGCAACGAGCTTGGCATTGTTGCTCGCGCCAACGACACTACCGACTGTGTGCCGCAAGTCATGGATGCGCACGCCATTTAATCCCGCACGGGAGCGCAGGGCGTCCCATGGGTCTTGGATGTTGGCGTAGGGTTTGCCCGGCTTGCTGCCACGTATGACGTAGGGATTCCCGTTGTCAGGTTCGTCGCGTAGCTTGCGTAGCACGGCCATAGCGGCAGTGCTCAGATGCACCTTGACCATCCCGCGCCGCTTCACGTGCACAAGCACGGTGCCCTTGTCGAAATTCACGTTCTCCCACAGCATCAAGCGAATGGAATCGCGGCGCAGTCCTGTGAGGAGGTAGAGCTTCAAGGCCGCGAGCGCGAAGGCGTTCCATCTTCCTTCGGCCTCCATTTCCCGCAGCGCTGTGCCGAGACGCTTGATTTCATCATCTTCAAGCTGGCGCTCTCGCGGCACCTCTTTATAGCGCTCAACACCGTTGCGCGCAGAACAAGGATTGTATCCGCGTGGCACCAGCTTGCCCGATGCCCATCCGTAAAGGCTCGAAAATGTCGCCACCACGCGATTGGCGAGCATCTTCCGACCTGACTTGCCAATCTTCAGGTGCAAACGCTCAACTTGAGCCACCGTCATCTTAGCCAGGGCGTGGTTCTTGAAGTCGGGCAAGATATGGTCGTCGAAATGCCCTTTGTACTCGCGATGTGTCGCCCCCGCACGCTTCGCTTCAATGTGCTCCAAGAACTTCACCGACGCTTCGCCAACCGTGATGCCCTGTCTCTTTGCTGCCGTGGGGTCGTTGCCGATTGCAAGCTCGCGTAACAGGCGCTCACCTTCCTTGCGAGCCTTGTCAGGAGTCCAAGCGCCGTGCTCACCGATAGTGACTTGTACGTTCCGCCGCCCTTGCCTGCGCCGAACGGCATAGACGATTGCCTTCGCCTGACGCCTGACCTGGAAGCCTCTAAGCTCGGTGTCGTGAAGCGTCTGTCCGGGCTTCAAAGCCTTGACCGATTGCAGCGTGATTTTTGCTCGCATGCTTCCCAATTTCTAGCGTTCGCCTAGCGTTCACCGCACGGGCAATTACCGCCAACTGGGAACAACACGGACCAATGAGCGTCAAGAAAAATGCTGCAATATCAAACCCAAACAACCCCGAACAACTCCAGCGGAGTTAACCCGTCCTATTTTCAATCTGAAAAGAGGGGTTCGACTCCCCTAGGGAGCGCCACTTCGCCAAATCCGCATTGAATTCATTGTCTTCTTCGCCTTCTTGTTCAACCCTGCCTTCTTGGGAGTTCGATCCTGTAATTCTCGGCACCGGACAGCCCTCCATGCCGAGATTGTCGCTGCTGGCATCCGACAAGAAGGTCGGGCATGCAGCTCAGACATCGGGTGGGAACTTGCGGGTACGGGCGAGATGGCGCGCGGTCAAATCGTTCCGACCAGAGCGGTGACCGGCGAGTTGATCGAGGCTTGGCCCGAGCGCGACTGTCCGAGGCGGAGCGCGCGCGAATATCAATTGGACTCAGTGCACGCGGTAGTCGCCCGTGACCAGCCTGACCTCGGCCGGGGTGATGAGCTTGTTGTGCGCGACGGTCACGCGATACAGTTTGCCGTCGAGGTTGCGTGCCCAGAAATCCAGGAACCGTTGCAGCCGCGGGAAGCGCGGATGGAGATCGTACTCCTGCCAGATGAAGCTCTGCAGCAGGGCGGGGTGATCCGGCAAACGGTAGAGGATCTCGGCCGTCGTCAGGCTGTAGCCGGCCAATTGGGCTGCAAAGTCACGACTGGTAGCTACAGTCATGGGCGGTCGACCTCATCCCGCCAACACCTAGCACGAGTTGCAAGACGTAACCGAGATTCGCTTGCGCATGGTTGCACGGTTCCCACAACACCTGCGTATCGCGGGCGATGGTAAAGCAGCCAACCGCCGCGGTGGTATGGCTAACCACGAAGAAAGCAAATCCCGCGCCGGTTCCGTCCGCGGCGCGGGCTGCTGCAAGGCTGGGGCGAGCTACTCGGTGACCAGCTTCAGGCCGATAATGCCGGTCACGATCAGCGCAATGAACAAGAGGCGCAAGGGCTCGGTCGATTCACCAAACAGCATGATGCCGAGCGCTACTGTGCCGACGGTGCCAATGCCGGTCCATATGGCGTATGCGGTGCCGACCGGCAACGTCCTGATGGCCAGGCCCAACAGCGTGAGACTGACGACCATGGCGCTCACGGTGGCGATGGTTGGTCCGAGGCGGGTGAAGCCTTCTGTGTATTTGAGGCCGATGGCCCAGCCGATTTCGAGCACACCGGCCACGGCAAGAATGATCCAGGCCATTTCTCATCTCCATTACTGGTGATGAGGCCGTCCTCATCGGAGCTGTCGGAAGAAAACGGGGTCGTCCCCGTGCCACCTACCTAGGACATCTTGGGCGGCGGTCAAGATGGCCGAATGGCCGTTTGGCACTCTCGTCTTGACACTGCTAATAGTGCTTCCTAATACCAGGGCCGTGGTGCAGGTGCCTGGCCGTTGGGTCGTTGAGCTTGCCCGGTACCACCGGTGCGACCGCCCCTCAATCTGTGGTCGACCGCTCGGAAAATAGGCAAAATCGTTGGAGCCAAAGTGAGGTAGAGGCCATGAAGTTTCGCCCTCTGCATGACCGCGTGGTCGTGCGCCGGATTGAAGAAGATACCAAGACGGCCGGCGGCATCATCATCCCCGACACCGCCAAGGAGAAGCCTATGCAAGGCGAGGTCATTTCTGTTGGGCCCGGCGCGCGTGACGAGTCCGGCAAAATCGTGCCGCTGGACGTCAAGAAGGGCGACCGCGTTCTGTTCGGCAAATGGTCGGGCACCGAGGTGAAGATCGACGGCCAGGAGTTGCTCATCATGAAGGAGAGCGACATCCTCGGCATCATCGAGGGAAAGGCGTCGGTGCGGGCCGCGGCCTGATGACCCTGCTCGTGGGCTTCTGCCGAGGGTTGTTCGCCCCGGCAAGTCGATAGCCTGGCCCGCAGTCCGCCAATGCTGCAGCGAGGATAGACGATGGGGCCGGGGAGCCGGCCCTGACACCCAAGTCATCCATTCCTGGAGGTGCCAGCCATGGCAGCCAAAGACGTCAAGTTCTCCCAAGATGCCCGCGACCGGATGTTGCGCGGCGTTGATATCCTGGCGAACGCAGTGAGAATCACGCTGGGTCCGAAGGGCCGCAACGTGGTGCTGGAGAAGTCGTTCGGCGCCCCGCGCGTGACCAAGGACGGCGTGACCGTCGCCAAGGAGATCGAGCTTGAGGACAAGTTCGAGAACATGGGCGCGCAAATGGTGCGCGAGGTCGCGTCCAAGACCTCCGACCTTGCCGGTGACGGCACGACCACTGCAACCGTGCTGGCGCAGGCGATCGTGCGCGAAGGGGCGAAGTCGGTGGCGGCCGGCTCCAATCCGATGGATCTGAAGCGCGGCGTCGATCTTGCGGTCAATGTCGTCGTCAGCGAGCTCAAGGCGAAAGCCAAGAAGGTCACCTCCAACGAAGAGATAGCCCAGGTCGGCACCATCTCGGCCAACGGCGACAAGGAGGTGGGCAAGATCATCGCCGAGGCCATGAAGAAGGTCGGCAACGAGGGCGTCATCACGGTCGAGGAGGCCAAGAGCCTCGAGACCGAGCTCGACGTCGTGGAAGGCATGCAGTTCGACCGGGGCTATGTCTCGCCCTATTTCATCACCAACGCCGACAAGATGCTGGTCGAGCTGGAAGACCCCTACATTCTCATCCACGAGAAGAAGCTTTCCGGCCTGCAGCCGATGCTGCCGTTGCTGGAAGCGGTCGTGCAGACCGGCAAGCCGCTGCTCATCATCGCCGAGGAGGTCGAAGGCGAGGCGCTGGCGACGCTCGTCGTCAACAAGCTGCGCGGTGGCCTGAAGGTGGCAGCAGTGAAGGCACCCGGCTTCGGCGATCGCCGCAAGGCCATGCTGGAGGACATCGCCGTCCTCACCGGCGGGCAGGTGATCAGCGAGGATCTGGGCATCAAGCTCGAGAACGTCACGCTCAATATGCTGGGCCGCGCCAAGCGGGTGTCGATCGACAAGGACAACAGCACGATCGTCGACGGCGCCGGCAAGAAGGCCGACATCACTGCGCGTGTGAACCAGATCAAGGCGCAGATCGAGGAGACCACCTCCGACTACGACAAGGAGAAGCTGCAGGAGCGTCAGGCGAAGCTCGCCGGCGGCGTGGCGGTGATCAAGGTCGGCGGCGCCACCGAGGTCGAGGTGAAGGAGCGCAAGGATCGCGTCGACGACGCGCTGCACGCGACGCGCGCCGCGGTTGAGGAAGGCATTGTGCCGGGCGGCGGCGTGGCGCTGTTGCGCGCGATCAAGTCGCTGGAGAACCTCAAGCCCGAGAACGAGGACCAGAAGATCGGCATCAGCATCGTGCGCAAGGCCCTGCAGGTGCCCGCCCGTCAGATCGTGCAGAACGCCGGCGAGGATGGGTCGGTGGTGGTCGGCAAGATCATCGACAACGCCAAATATACGTTCGGCTACAACGCCCAGACCGGCGAATACGGCGATCTCGTGAGCGAGGGTGTGATCGATCCGACCAAGGTTGTGCGCTGTGCCCTGCAGGATGCCGCCTCGATCGCCGGTCTCCTCATCACCACCGAGGCGATGGTGGCCGAGCGTCCCAAGGACGCGGCGCCGCCGATGCCCGGTGGCGGCGGCATGGGTGGCATGGGCGGGATGGATTTCTAGGCCCTGCCGCGACGGCAATTGCAAGAGCCCCGGCGATATCGCCGGGGCTTTTTCGTCAATGGCCGTGCACAAGCCGCAACCGGTGAGACACGCCCTGGGCCCGATCGCAAGTCCCGTGCAAATTCTGCGTGTTGCATAGCCGGCAGCGAACCGGCTACCAACGTGTGTCTGCAGCCTTCGTGACCGGGGCAGGCGCCGGCCACTGGAGCACGCCATGACCGACATCGCTACCCGCGTCTACAACCATACCTGGAAGATCGATCCGATTGTCCGCTCGGTGCTGGACACGGACTTCTACAAGCTGCTGATGGCGCAGACGATCTTCCGCCGCCACAAGGACGCGCGGGTCACGTTCGGCATTATCAACCGCACCACCCACGTCAAGCTCGCCCGGCTGATCGACACCGGTGCCCTCAAGGAGCAGCTCGACCACATCCGCTCCCTGCGCCTGAGCCGCGGTGAGTCCACCTTCCTGCGTGGCAACATGTTCTACGGCAAGCGGCAAATGTTCGCGCCGGATTTCATTCAGTGGCTCGAGGGCTTCCGCTTCCCCGCGTACTATCTGGAACGCCGTGGCGACCAGTACGAGCTGACGTTCGAAGGGCCCTGGATCGAGACCACCATGTGGGAAATCCCGGCGCTCGCCGTGCTGATGGAGCTGCACAGCCGTGCCGTCACCAAGGACATGGGCAAGTTCGAGCTGCAGGTGCTCTACGCGCGCGCCATGACGCGCGTGTGGGAGAAGATCGGCCGTCTCAGGCAGCTCCCGGGCCTCAGCATCGCCGATTTCGGCACCCGCCGCCGCCACGGCTTCCTATGGCAGGACTGGTGCGTGCAGGCGATGATCGAAGGGCTCGGGCCTGCCTTCCTCGGCACGTCCAACTGCCTTATCGCCATGCGCCGCGAGGTCGAGGCGATCGGCACCAACGCGCATGAGCTGCCGATGGTTTACTGTGCGCTGGCCAACGGCGACCGCGAGCTGGCCGAGGCACCCTACAAGGTGCTGGCCGACTGGCAGGAGGACTATGACGGCAACCTGCGCGTCATGCTGCCCGATACCTATGGCTCGCGCGGCTTCCTCGAGCGGGCGCCGGACTGGGTGACGCACTGGACCGGCGTGCGCGTGGACTCCGGTGATCCGATCCAAGGTGGCGAAATCGCCATCGATTGGTGGAAGCGGCGCAACCAGGATCCGAAGAAGAAGCTGGCGATCTTCTCCGATGGCCTCGACGTGGAATCGATTGAGGAAATTCATCGCCATTTCTATGGGCGCGTGCGCATCGGCTATGGTTGGGGCACGCTGCTGACGAACGATTTCCGCGGGCTCGGCGCCAATGGCGGCCTTGATCCTTTCTCCATCGTCTGCAAGGTGATCTCCGCCAACGGCCGGCCGGCGGTGAAGATTTCAGATAACCCGCTCAAGGCGATGGGCCCGCCCGCAGAGGTGGAGCGCTACCGGCGTGTGTTCGCAGTCGGCACTCAAGCCAGCGTGCCGCTGGCGGTGTGAGTTGGCGCGGCCCCGACCCGGAGCGGGCTGAAGATCTGGAAGGCTCGGATCGCCAGGTTGCCGGCGCAAAATGCTTGGCAGCCTGATATATTGCGCCGCTACGGCAATCGTCAAAGCTCCCGGGAGGAGCCCAATGACCTGCTCGGCACGGCATGCCGCGTTCATTTCGCTATCGGCCCTGCTTGTCGCCGGGTCGCTCGGGTCCTCCCCGGCGCATGGCCAAGTGACCTATCCAAACCAAACGATCAAGCTCATGGTTCCAAATCCGGCGGGCGGTCTGCCGGACACTGTTGCGCGCATTGTCGGTCTGCGATTGCAGGAGCGGATGGGCCAATCCGTGGTGATCGAGAACAGACCCGGCGCGAACGCGCGAGTTGCCGTCGCGGCGCTCCTGAATGCACCGGCAGACGGCTACACGTTGCTGGTCACCGACGGTTCCATCCTGTCGATCAACCCGGCGCTCTATTCCAATCTCGCCTATCGGTCGGATGACGTTCTGCCGGTTGCGATGCTCGCCCGCGCGCCGCTGTTTCTCGCCGTGCACCCCAAGGTGCCGGCAGCAACGATTGGTGAGTTCATTGCGTATGCGAAAGCACGGCCAGGCCAGCTCAACTACGGCTCGTCCGGTTTGGGCAGCACGCACCATCTGTCCATGGAGGCGATGAATGCGTCGCTCAAGCTCGTCATGACGCACGTGCCCTTCAAGGGGACGGGCGAGGCGATGCCGGCGCTGCTCGGCGGGCATATCGAGGTGCTGTTTTCCGCCTATCCTTCGCTCAGCGGCGCCGCCGATGCTAGGCAGGTCAAGCTGCTGGCGACAAACAGCGCCCGGCGCTCGCCGCAGGCGCCAGATCTGCCCTCCCTGGCTGAGTTCATTCCCGGCTTCGATTTCTCGCCTGTCATCGGCATTTTCGCGCGCGCTGGCACGCCGCCCGTGGTTGTCCAGAAGATCGTGACGGAGGCGCTTGCGGTCATGCATCAGAGCGATGTCATCCGCCAGCTGGCGGTCGTTGGAGTGGAGCCTGCCGCAGCGGGGTCCAAGGACTTCGGCGCTGTGCTCGAGATCGAAGCCAAGCGCGTTGCCGACGTTATCCAAGCTGTCGGTATCAAGGGCAGGTAGGGCTCGAGGACAAGCTTGGGAGGAAATGGCTGGATGTCGAAGCTTGAGCTCTCCATTGCCGTCGGCGACTACGATCGGCTGCGTCCGTTGATCGACGGCACGGTTGCCATCGATGGCGTAACGCCTGTGTTCATGACGCTCGACCCTGAGGAAATCTTCTTCCGGGCATTCCAGCATGCGGAGTTCGACATCGCCGAACTGTCGCTCTCGAGCTTCATCGTGCGCGCTGCCCGCGGCGATAATCCCTATGTCGGCATCCCAGTGTTCCCATCTCGCGCCTTTCGGCACTCGGGCATCTATATTCGCACCGATCGCAGCATTCGCGCCCCCGGCGATCTGAAGGGTCGCAAGGTCGGCCTCGCCGAGTACCAGCTCACCGCCAATGTCTGGATCCGCGCCTTCCTCCAAGACGATTTCGGGGTCGATCCGGTGTCGATCCGGTGGGTGCGCGGCGGTGTCGAGGAGCCGGGGCGTATTGAGAAGCTCCCCATCACGCTGCCCCCTGGGGTGAGCCTGACGGAGGCTCCCCCTGGCCGCTCGTTGTCTGAGCTACTGTTGGCTGGCGAGATCGATGCCCTGATCGGCCCGCGCACCCCGTCGGTGATGATCGCCGCCAATCCGCACATCGGCTGGCTCTTTCCTGATCCGCGCAGCGCAGCCATCGACAATTACCGGCGCACCGGGAACTTCCCGATCATGCACCTGATCGGCGTCCGCAAGACGCTTGCCGAACAGCATGCCTGGCTGCCGGCCGCGGTGCTCAAGGCGTTCGACAAGGCCAAGGCGGTCGCCGTCACCAAGCTCACCGATACGTCCGCCAGCAAGGTGATGCTTCCCTTCGTCGACCAGCAGCTGCAGGAGGCGCGAAATCTCTTGGGGCGCGATTTCTGGCCCTACGGACTGAGCCCCAATCGCTCCTGTCTCGACTATTTCCTCCAGCAGCATCACAAGCAGGGGTTGTCCCACCGGCTGGTCGCGGCTGCCGAGCTGTTTCATCCTGCCACGCTCGATGTGGCAAGAATCTGATAGGCGCACAGTCGGTGCGTTTCTGCTGCCCGATCACGCGACGAGTTGCGCCAGCTTCGCGCGCAGTGTTCCCTCGTCGGCCGTGAAGTCGCCGGCGATCCACCAGGATTCGAGCGTGCGGAGCAGTTCGCCCACGCGTGGCCCGGCAGGCACCCCGAGCGCCATCACGTCGGCACCGCCTATGGGGAATCGTGGCGCCCGCCAGCGCTCGGGCAGCTCAAAGCGCAAGCGCCAGTCGCCGCTTGCGGGCGTGTCTCCGGAGCGAGCCCATGTGAGAAGCACCCGCTCGCGGTAGGCGGCCTCGCCACGGCTGTAGAGATAGACCTTGGCTGCGCTCTCGGACGCTGAAACATCGAAGCGCCGCGTTGCTGCCGAGGCGCGTACAAGCTTGGCTGCATCGTCGTTGGACAGCCGCAAACGTTCCTGCAGCCGCTCGGCATCCTCCGGGATCTCGACGGCCAGCGCCGCCAGGCGGAGAACGGCATCGGGCTC
The DNA here is from genome assembly GCA_019747815.1 of Hyphomonadaceae bacterium. Taxonomy (GTDB): domain Bacteria; phylum Pseudomonadota; class Alphaproteobacteria; order Rhizobiales; family Hyphomicrobiaceae; genus AWTP1-13. Next base: position 103,053 of record JAIEQJ010000049.1, on the reverse strand, counting down.
CAGCGTCAGCGTTGCCTCGATGGCGGCCAGGCGGGTGAGCAATGTCGGTCGGGGCACCAAGCCCAGCACCCGCGGCAGCAGCCCGTAGTCCAGCATGATCCAGATGAGCTCCGGGCCGCGTTCTGCCGCAAACAGGCGCAGCAGCTCCTGGCTCACCCGCTCGCCCGAAAGGATCGCCAGCCCCGCTCGCTCGCGCACGCATGCGGCAAGGCCCTGCGGATCGGGCGGGCCGGCGCCGTAGGCGGCAGTGAGGCGGAAGAAGCGCAAGATGCGCAGATAGTCCTCGCGGATGCGCTGCCCCGCATCGCCGATGAAACGCACCCGTCGCGCCGCCAGATCGGCATAGCCCGACAAGGGATCGAACACTTCGCCATCGGCGCTGCAGTACAGGGCGTTGAGCGTGAAATCGCGCCGGCGCGCGTCGGCTGACCAGTTGTCGGTGAAGGCCACGGTGGCGTGCCGGCCATGGGCCTCCACATCCTGGCGCAGCGTCGTGACCTCGTAGGGCTGCCCGCGCGACACAACGGTGACCGTGCCGTGCGCGAGGCCCGTCGGCACGGCCTTCAGGCCGGCGGCATCGGCAGCGGCAATGATCTCTTCGGGGCGCGCTGTCGTGGCGATGTCGACTTCGCTGACCCCAAGACCGAGCAGCGCGTTGCGCACCGCTCCCCCGACGGCGCGCGCTCCAAAGCCGCGCGCCGTCAGCGCGGCGAACACAGCCTGCGTCTCGGCGCGCGTGAGCCAGGATGCGCCGCTCAATCGGGGAGGGTGGGAAACGGCCACGCCGGCACCGCTATTTGAGCTGGCCAGGCTCGATGCGCCCGTCCTTCATGCGCGGCGGCGTGTAGGTCTGGTCCGGACGGCCGCCGGGAGTGGTGGTTCCGTAGTAGACGAGGGTCGCCGCCACGATCACCGCGCCCGCTGCGAACAGCCATAGCAGCGGCGCATCATTGATGATCATGCCGGCTGACGTGGTTCGCCGCGTCAGCAGCACGTAGGCGACATACATCGCCGTCGGCAGCAGAAAGAGCAGAATGTTCTCGATGACGATGCGGATCATCGCGCGAACAGCCTCTGGTGCATGTTTTTCAGCATGCCCGCGGTCGCGCCCCAGATGTGGCGTCCCTCATAGGGCATGGCATAAAACGATCGCTGACGGCCGCGCCATTCCCGGGCGGCCTGCTGGTGGTTGGCCTCGTTCATCAGGAAGCTCAGCGGCACCTCGAACACCTCGAGCACTTCGCGCGGGTCGAGCGTGATGGAGAAGCCGGAGCCCACGAACGCAACCACCGGCGTGATCTGGAAGCCGGTGCCGGTGCGGTAGCTGTCGAGGTAGCCCAGCGGCTCGACCAGTTCGGGCATGAGCCCGATCTCCTCGCGCGCCTCGCGCAGGGCGCACGCGAGCGGGCTGATATCGCCGTCGTCGATCTTGCCGCCAGGAAACGAGATTTGCCCGGGGTGGCTCGGCATGTCGTTGGAACGCTGGGTGAGAAGCACGGTGAGTGCCGGTCTCCGCACGATGGGCACCAGGACGGCGGCCGGCCGGGGCGGCTCCATGACGGCAAGATCGCCTCTCAGCTCCGGATTGAGATCCCAGTCGCTGGGTCCGAACGCCAGGCCCGACCGCGGATCGAAGATCGCCGGCGATGGGGCGGCATTGAGCCCACGCCGCGCAAGGGCGCGGAACCCTGCCTCGGCAAAGGGATCGGCGATGTCGTCGATGGGCATGTCCATGGGGTGCGACCATACCACCGCCCGCCAGCCGGTTACCACCGTTGCGCGGCGGTCATGGTGGATCAGTCCAAACAATCCAAGTATCGATATGGGTAGGCAATCCGCTGGAAGCATATACACCAAAGACCATTTCAGCTTGCTGCCGGAATGGGCTGGCGATCACCCGCGTGGGGACTGTGCCGCAAGCTGCCGATCGGATTGCTTGACCGGCTTGCGGCTGGGGCAGGGCCCCGGCCGCGTCGGCCGTGCGTGCTCCCGTCGGTGCGCGGTCCGCACATATTTTCGTCGATGGCTGGCTATCCTGCCCGCAACGAACCCAACGCGCGCCGGCAATCACTTGAACAGGGAAGACAGAGAGAACGAGGATGTTTTCACGACGGGAGCCGCCTCGGCAATCTGCGGATAGGGCTCGTCGATGTAGACGCTCATGCCCGTGGCGCGCCCGTCCTTGATCAGCGAAGAGACATAGGCCCAACCGTTCGGCTCCAGCCCCACGCAGGCCTCGGACATTTCGCCCTTCAGGCGCACATGGATCGCGATGTTGCTGCGCGCCAGGATGGCGGCGGTCTGCGCCGCGTTGAACTGGTCCCTGTTCCAGAGTTTCGTCAGATAGACGCCGGAAACCATGCGCTTGGTTCGTGGTCCCCAGCTCACCCTGTTGTCCTTGTCCGATGCGAAGGAATATTCTCCCGGAGGCAGCGGGCCGATGGAGCGCGCAGCCAGGCAGTCGGGATCGGGGTTGTTCCGGCACACATCCCGGCCGGAGATGGCCCAGGCAATCGTCTTGCCGTCCGCCTGCGGATTGTCGGCGATGACGAACAGGCGGCCGGTCTTGATCGTGTAGCCGAGGCGGAAGCTTTTCACGGCATCCGGGACCCGGCGAACGATATCGTCGAACGGATTACAGATTTCGCCGCCCGTCAGCTTTCTCTCGTATCCCTTGTGGTGAATCGTGACGTAGTCGATGCCGGGACCGCAATCCCATTGCGGAAGGACCTTCCTGTCCGCCAGGGGCACTGTTGCCGCGACCGTTGCGGGAGCGGTTTTGGGAGCGGCCACCTCGAGCTTGGGCTTCTTTGCGGGTGGCGCTGCCACCGCATTCGGAGGGGCGGTCTTGGGCAGGCGTCGGATCTGCTCGCATCGATCGGATAATTTCGGAGGCTGGATCTGTTTCACGGCGAGCTGCCTTGCAAGCGCGCTGCCGGCGCCTTGCTTGATGTAGGCCTCGATCAGGGCATGTTGAACCTCGAGCTGTTCCTGCGACAGCTCGAATATGCAGTCCTCGTAGATCTGATCCCCGACCTGGCTGAAAAAGTCGGCAATATTGTCCGCGGGCGTTGCCGATCCAGCCTCGGGTGCCTGCGCGAGACCATAACCGGCCGGCAGCAATAGAAGGGCCGCCACCGCCGCGCGCAGTGGCCTTCCGAATCTATCGTCGTTCATCTTTGCAAGGCATCCGATGTCCAACCACAGCTCACCATCTCATCTCGAAGCCCGCGGGCCTGAGGCCGCACGGCGACCCCGCCTTGTGCCCTTGAGCATCAAGATTTTTGTGGTCTGAGACGATGTTGCGCGATTCTAAGCCTCAATCATGTTCACAATCGGGGCATGCGCCGAATGGCCGAAAAGTATGGCTTCTGGCGGCTTTGGCGGCCGGGCACAGGTGGCCCTCTCGCGGTCGTGGTGCCACAGCGTCCGCCAGCCAGCGAGAGCGGGCCCGGGCACGTGCGACGCAACCTTCATGGTGGCTAGCTAGCGCAAAAATGCACTGCCCCAGCGGGCTTGCCGGCCCTCAGTCGACATAGGCAACCTTGTCCGAGTTAAGCAGCTCCTCGATGCTCGGCAGATGCGTCATGCCGCTGCGAACCTTCTTCTGCGTCTCCGCCTCCAGGCGCCGTATCTCGTCCAGATGCGCGGCCACGCCTTCAAGCTGCCCCTGCGGGATCACCACCACGCCGTCGCGGTCGCCGAGCACGAGATCGCCGGCCTGCACGGCCACGCCGCCGCATACAATCGGCAGGCCCACCCGGCCTGGCCCGCTTCTGACGCAGGAGTTCGGCGTGATGCCGCGCGAGAACACCGGCAGCCCCACGGGCACGATGCCGTAGCTGTCGCGCGCCATGCCGTCGATCACGATGGCGGCGATGCCCTTGTTCTTGGCCATCATGGTGACGTTATCGCCAACCACGGCGGTTGCCGAGAACGCGTCGGCGGCCGCCACGATCACGTCGCCGGGCTCGGCGAGCGCGAGCGCCGCAAGGACCGCCAGATTGTCGTCGGCGCCGGTTTGGCAGGTGAGCGCGGGGCCGACGAACTGAGCGCATTCCAGATCGACCGGCTTGATGCGGTGATCGAGCGCCGCGCGCCCCTGCATGGCATCGACGATGTGGCCCGTTTGTGCGCCTTCGAGCTTGGCAATCAGCGCGAGCGGCGGGCGCTGAAACGTGCGGCGCACGGTGAGCAGGGGTGGGTCCTTGAGCATGCTGATGTCCCTTGTGTGAAGCCGTCATGCGCCATGCATTGGAAAGAATGCACCGCCGCTCCAGAGGCCGAGGCCCCTGTCCGCGTCGGTCACGGTCAGTTCGACGAGATCATAGTAGAGGGCGCGTGTGACGAGTGCTTCGAGCCGGCCGCGCACGAGCAGATAGGGCTTCAAGCCTTCGCTGCCCGGCTCGACCACGAACCGGATCGGATGCTCGGGGCTAGCCTCCACGATGTCATCGACGTTGGTGCGGAACGTCAAACGCTGATCACGTCCGCTGCCCTTCACCTCCATCTCCACCGCCAGGAATGGCGCATCCTCCACGGCAACGTCCACCTTCTCGACAGGCGTGACGAGGTAGTGCTTGCCGTCATCGTCCTTGCGCAGCACGGACGCGAACAGCTTCACCAGCGGCATGCGTCCGATCGGGCTGCCGCCATAGGTCCACACGCCGTCCGTGCCGATCTTCATGCCGATGTCGCCGCAGTAGGGTGGGTTCCATGTCTCCACCGGCGCCGCTCCCTTGTCCGACTGCGCCTTGAGGAGCGCTTCCAGCCCGGCAATGCGATTGGTGGTGGCTTCGGCAGGCATGATCTCAGTTGGGAAAGGGCTCGAGCGGTTTGACGTCGTCGCGATCGGGAGCTGTCCGCGCCACGTTCATCATCATGGCCAGGAAGCTGTAGTAGCCGTTGAGACCGGTGAGATCGATGATGCCCCGCTCGCCGAACAGGGCCAGCGCCCGTGCATAGGTGGCATCGCTGACGCTCTTGTGGCGATGCAGCTCGATGGAGAAGTCATGGGCAGCCGCTTCATCCTCGGCCATGCGCTCGGGTCGGCGCCCTTCCGCGATCGCGCCGGCAATGTCCTTCGACAGCCCGGCCTCCATGGCGTACTTGTAGTGGTGCGACCATTCGAACTGCTGGGTCCATTGCCGTGCCGTGATGAGGATCACCATCTCACTCACGCGTTTGGGAAGAACATTACGAAACCGTAAGTAATCACCCATCGCCTTGGCGCGCAGCATCACCTCGGGCGAGCGCAGCATGACCGCGAAGGGCCCGAGCAGACCATAGCCCCGATCGGCCCTGAACGCTTCCTCGGCCTTTTTCTGCTCGGCGGTCATCCGATCTGCCGCGATGTGTGGCATTCGGTCTTGGCTCGGCATCTTTTCCCTCGGCCTATCCCCGCGTTACGCTGGTTGCCCTATATTTAGCTAGATTGCCATCAATGCGGGCATTCTGCCTTAGCTGTTCATATTGTGACCATCTTTGCCAACTCAGTTTCGCATTCCAAGCGGCGGAGCGTATAGTTTGCAGCCATGAGCACTATCACACAGACCGACGATGCCATTGTCGGCCGCATCGAGGCGGCGGGTGAGCGCGTTCAGCGCGTGCACAAGGCCGCATCACAGGTGATCTTCGGCCAGGAGCTGGTGATCGAGCGCACGCTCGTCACGCTGTTGGCCGGCGGGCATGCGCTGCTGATCGGCGTGCCGGGCCTTGCCAAGACGCTCCTTGTGGAGACGCTGGGCAAGGTGTTGGGTCTCGACGCCAAGCGCATCCAGTTCACACCCGATCTCATGCCTTCCGATATCATCGGCGCGGAGATGCTGGAGGACGGGGGGCCGGGCGGTCGGCGCAGCTTCCGTTTCGTCAGGGGACCGATTTTCGCCCAGCTGCTGATGGCCGACGAGATCAACCGCGCCAGCCCCAAGACGCAGTCGGCGCTGCTCCAAGCCATGCAGGAGCACCATGTCACGGTCGCCGGTCAGCGGCACGACGTGCCGGCGCCGTTCCACGTGCTGGCCACGCAGAATCCGCTCGAGCAGGAAGGCACCTATCCCCTGCCCGAAGCCCAGCTCGACCGCTTCCTGCTGCAGATTGATGTTGGCTATCCCGACCAGGGGGCAGAGCGGCGCATGCTGTTTGCCACCACGGGCACCGAGGAGCGGCGCGTTGAGCAGGTCATCACGGCGCAGGAGCTGCAATCGATCCAGCGTCTCGTGCGTCAGATCCCTGTGCCGGACAAGGTGGTCGAGGCGATCCTGAAGCTGGCGCGCTCGGCCCGGCCAGGCACCGGTGCCGGCGCCGACACCGATCGTCTCATCGCCTGGGGTCCCGGACCGCGTGCCAGCCAGGCCTTGATGCTGGCCGTGCGCGCCAAGGCAATGATCGACGGACGGCTCGCACCCTCGCTCGACGATGTCGTGGCGCTGGCCGAGCCGGTGCTCAAGCACCGCATGGCATTGACTTTTGCCGCGCGCGCGGAAGGAGAGTCGGCCAGCGGAGTGATCAATCGGCTGGCAGCAGCGCTGGGGTAGCACGGGTGGCGGCGCGCGGGTCCGCGACAGGAACGGGCAAGGGTGGCGCGAGCGTCTTCAGGCTCGAGGGCGAAGCGCAAACGCTCGCCGATCGCCTGCCTGAACTCCTCCTCGAGGCATTGCGCGTCGCCAATACGGTGGTGCACGGCATCCATGGCCGCCGCCGGGCGGGAACCGGCGAGACGTTCTGGCAGTTCCGCCAGTTCCAGGGGAGCGATCCGGCCACCGTCATCGATTGGCGGCGCTCGGCCAGCTCCGACACGCTCTATGTCCGCGAGCGCGAATGGGAGGCCTCGCACACCTTCTGGATCTGGCCCGACGTGTCTCCTTCCATGACCTTCCAAAGCCACCTCGCCGCCGTCACCAAGCGCGACCGCGCCCTGGTGCTGTCGCTGGCGATCGCCGAGATGCTGGTGCGAGCCGGCGAGCGCATTGCGCTCCTGGGCCTGACGCCCCCGATGGCCAGCCGCAGGGCCACCTCACGCATGGCCGAGAGCCTGGCTGCGAGTGAAGGCAGCGAGGCTCTAAGGGCGAGCCTGCCGCCCAAGGCCCGCCTGTCGCGCTTCTCCAGCGCCGTCCTGGTGAGCGATTTTCTCGACCCGCCGGAGGTCATTGCCCAGCGCCTCATCGAGATGGCGGAGGGGGACGTGCAGGGCCACCTCATCCAGGTGCTCGACCCGGCCGAGGAGACGCTGGCCTACCAGGGTCGTATGGAGTTCAGGTCGCCCGAAGGCGGCGAGCGCTGGATCGGAGATCGGGTCGAGACGCTCCGCGAGGCCTATCGTCTGAAGCTTGCCGAGCATCGCGCCCGCGTGGAAGATGCGGCCCGCCGGGTCGGCTGGTCGTTCCTCGTGCACCATACCGACCGGCCGGCGGCAGAGGCGCTGCTCACGCTCATCATGCGCCTGCAGGGGGTTGCGGGAGACTACCGCTGGAAGCCCGGGGCATCGGGAGGCGCGGCATGACGATCGGGCCGATCGCCTTCCTGAGCCCTTGGCTGCTGGCCGGTCTGTTGGCCCTGCCGGTGATCTGGTGGCTGCTGCGCACGGTGCCGCCGCGGCCTCAGCGTATCGAATTTCCGCCGACGCGCATTCTGGTCGGCATCGACAACCGCGAGAAGACGCCGGCCAAGACCCCCTGGTGGCTGACGCTCATCCGCATGCTGGTCGCCACCTTGGTGATCCTGGCGCTGGCGGAACCAGTCCTCAATCCAAACCGCGAGTCGGCCCTCACCGGCTCCGGTCCGGTCGTGCTCGTGGTCGACAACGGCTGGGCGGCGGCGGCGCAGTGGTCGGCGCGCACGTCCATGGTTGGGCGGCTGATTGCGGAGGCCGAGGGCCAGAGCCGCCTTGTCATGATCGTGCCGACCGCCCACGCCGGCAGGAGCCTTGTTGCGAAGGTCGAGGCGCCGGCAGTTGCCCGGTCCGCCGCTGCCGCCATGCAGCCGCAGCCTTTCGCCCCGGATCGCATGGCTGCGGCTCAGGCGATCACCAATGCTCTCGGCGGCGCCACCAACGCCAGCATCGTCTGGCTTGCCGACGGCATCGACCACGATGGTGATGCGCGCGCCTTTGTCGATCGGCTCAGAGCCGTTGCCGGCTCCGGCTTTGCCGTGGTGGATGTGCGGCCGGGGCTGGAGGCGATCGGCGCCAGTGCCACGGTGACGACGGGCGGCCGCCTCGAGGCTCAGGTGCTGCGGGCCGAGGGCAAGGCGCGCACCGGTGTTCTGCATGCCATGTCGGCACGCGGGCAGCGGCTGGGCGAAGTACCGTTCATCCTGAACGAGGGCGAGACGCGCGCCGTTGCCGGCTTCGATCTGCCGCTCGAGCTCAGGAACCAGGTCACCCGCATCGAGATCGGCGGCGAGCGGTCGGCGGGGGCCGTGCATCTGCTCGATGCGCGCTCGCAATGGCATCGCGTCGGCCTCTACTCGAGCGAATCGCGCGAGCAGGCGCAGCCGCTGCTGGCGCCGCTCTATTACATCGAACGCGCGCTGGTGCCCTTCACCGAGATTGCCAGGGGCGAGGGCGCGAACCTGCCTGCCGCCGTCGACTCCATCATGAAACGCAACGTGTCCGTGCTCATGCTGGCCGACATCGGCGTGCTGCCGCACGACGTTCACGAGCGCGTCGCCGAATGGGTGAAAAAGGGCGGCGTGCTGGTGCGCTTTGCCGGACCGCGGCTCGAAAAGGGCGGCGACGATCTGCTGCCCGTGGCGCTGCGGATCGGCGGGCGCACGCTGGGCGGCGCGCTGTCATGGTCGACGCCGCAACCCCTGGCGCCGTTTGGCGACGAAGGCCTGTTCGCGGGCCTGGCCGTGCCGCCCGAGGTGCTGGTGGCCAAGCAGGTCCTGGCTGACCCGGGCTCGCTCGGCGCCGACGTGAAAGTCTGGGCGCGCCTGAAGGACGGCACGCCGCTCGTCACAGCCGCCAAGCGCGGCGACGGCCAGGTGATCTTCTTTCATGTGACCGCCAACTCCGATTGGTCGAACCTGCCGCTGTCGGGCCTGTTCGTGGAAATGCTTCGGCGCATCACCAGTCTCGGCAGCCTTGGGGGCGCTGGCCAGGAGTCGCTGACTGCCGACGGCCGGGATGCCGGCAGCGCTCCTGCGGTCGAGGTGCTGCCGCCCCTGCAGGTGCTCGACGGCTTCGGGCTTCTGCGGAGCCCGCCGCCGACGACGCAGGGCATCGCGGCATCCAAGATTGCCGACGCCAAGCCCAATGCCGAGAATCCGCCGGGCTACTACGGCCCCGCCGGGGCACCGCGTGCGCTTAATCTGCTCACCCAGAAGAGCCTGCTGAAGCCGCTGCCCAGCCTGCCCGTCGGCCTCGAGCGGCGTGCCTATGAGGGTGACGCGGCCGAGCCGGTCAAGCCGCAACTGCTGCTCGCAGCCATGGCCCTGCTGTTTGTGGACATTCTTGCCGTGCTGCTGCTGCAGACGGGTGGTCTCGCTTTCGCACGGCGGGGGGCTGGTCGTGCGGCTGGGGTGCTCATGGCTGTGTCGCTTGCCGTTGGCGCTCTGGTGGCGACGTCGACCTCCGCCAGCGCGCAGGCGCAGGTGCCGCCGAGCAGCCGCCCCAATGATATGGCCGCCATCCAGGCGACGTCGAAAGTCACGTTCGGCTACGTTGTCACTGGCGATGCAGCAACCGACGAGGCGAGCCGCCAGGGTCTGATTGGCCTCGGCAAGTACCTGTCGGCGCGGACGGCCGTGGAGCCTGGTCAACCGTTTGCCGTCAGGATCGAGTCCGACGAGATCGCCTTCTTTCCCATCCTCTACTGGCCGGTGATGCCGAACGCCCGCCCATTGCCCGAAGCCGTGCTTGCCAAGATCGACGCCTACATGAAGCAGGGCGGCATGATCATTTTCGATACCAAGGATTTCGGGCGGGGCCTGCCCAGCGGCTACAACATGCGCGGCGATGGCACCACCCCGCTCCAGCGCATGTTGGGCACTCTCGACATCCCGCGTCTTGAGCCCGTCCCCGAGCATCATGTGCTCACCAAATCGTTCTATCTGCTGCGCTCCTTCCCGGGCCGGTGGGAGGGCGGACAGCTTTGGGTGGAAGCCGAGGTGCCCCGCGACAGTGATCAGGGGCGCCAGGCCCGCCGCGTCGACGGCGTCAGCTCCATCCTGATCACGTCGAACGATTTCGCTTCCGCCTGGGCGATGGACGAGCGTGGACAGGCGCTCTATCCGGTCGTGCCCGGCGGTGAGCGCCAGCGCGAGATGGCATTCCGAGCCGGCGTCAACATCGTCATGTACGCGCTGACGGGCAACTACAAGGCTGATCAGGTGCACGTGCCTGCGCTGCTGGAAAGGCTCGGGCAGTGATGAAGTTTGCCGCGACATTGTCTGTGTGCGACGTGCTCCCCTCCCCCTGTGGGAAGGGATTGGGGGCGGGGGAAGCTCCTGCGAGGTTCGACCATGAGTAGTTGGTCGATCGATTTCTCGCCGATGGTGCCCGGCCCCGTCTTCTGGGCCGGCGTCGTGCTGGCTGCGATCCTGGTCGGGATGCTGCTGCTGCGGCGGTCGCGCGGCGCGCTGCTGCGCGCGGTGTCGCTGGCGGCCCTGCTCCTGGCCCTGGCCAATCCCACGCTGCGCCAGGAGGAGCGCGAGAGCCTCGCCAACATCGCCATCGTCGTGGTCGACGAAAGCCTGAGCCAGATGATTGCCGGGCGGCCCGAGCAGACGGCGGCGATCAAGCGCGATCTGGAAGCCAAGCTCGGCAATATCACCAACCTGCAGGTGCGCTGGGTCTCGTCCTCCAAGCCGACGGGAGAGCAGGCTGCGGGCACCAATCTCTTCACCGACCTCAACGGCGCGCTGGCCAACACACCGCCCGACCGGCTGGCCGGCGTCATCATGCTCACCGACGGTCAGGTGCATGATGTGCCCAAGTCGGCCCACACGCTGGGCTTCGATGCACCGGTGCACGCCCTCCTCACAGGAACGCCGGACGAGTTCGATCGGCGCATCGAGGTGCTCAGGGCGCCGCGCTACGGTATCGTCGGCTCAACGCGCGACATCGAGCTCAGGGTGGTCGAGACGGGGCGCAGGGGCCGCGCTGGCGAGCGTGTTGGCCTCAAGGTTCGCCGCGAGGGCAGGGCGGACGAGACACGCACCGCACAGGTCGGCCGCACGGTCACCATCCCCATGGCCTTTCCGCACGCCGGCCAGAACATCGCCGAGATCGAGCTGGAACCCGCGCCGGGCGAGCTGACGACCGCCAACAATCGCGTGGTCGTGGCCGCCGAAGGGGTGCGCGAGAATCTGCGTGTGCTGCTGGTCTCGGGTGAGCCGCACGCGGGCGAGCGGGTGTGGCGCAATCTCTTGAAGTCGGACGCGGCGGTCGACCTGGTGCACTTCACCATTCTGCGCCCGCCGCAGAAGCAGGACGGCACACCCATCAATCAGCTTTCCCTCATCGCGTTTCCGACGCGCGAGCTGTTCTCGGAGAAGATCAAGGATTTCGACCTCATCATCTTCGACCGCTACCAGCATCGCGACATCCTGCAGACGCTCTACTACGAGAATATTGCCCGCTACGTGCAGGAGGGCGGAGCGCTGCTCGTGGCCTCCGGTGATGACTTTGCCGGCAAGATGAGCTTGGCCTACACGTCGCTCAGCACCGTGCTCCCTGCGATGCCAACGGGTGCGCTCATCGAACGTCCCTTCAAGGCGAAGATTTCCGCCGACGGCCAGAAGCACCCTGTCACGCGGGGGTTGCCGGGCGCCGACGGCAAGGAGCCGAGCTGGGGCCGCTGGTTCCGACAGGTGGAAATCTCGCCGACCCGCGGCCGCGTGCTGATGAGCGGCGCCGACGAGAGGCCGTTGCTGGTGCTCGACCGCAAGAATCGCGGGCGCGTCGCCTTGCTGCTCTCCGACCAGGCGTGGCTGTGGGCACGCGGGTATGAAGGCGGCGGCCCCCATTCGGACCTTCTGCGCCGCCTTTCGCACTGGCTGATGAAGGAGCCCGACCTGGAAGAGGAGCGCCTGCTGGCATCGGCCAAGGGTCTGAAGCTCACCATCGAGCGCCGCTCCATGGAGGAGAAGGTGGCGCCGGTGCAGGTGTCGGCGCCGGGCGGCGAGGCATCCCAGGTGGTGTTGGAGCAATCGGGGCCCGGGCTGTGGCGCTCCACCATCGATGTCAGGGCGCCCGGCCTCTACAAGATGGAGACGCAGTCGACCCTGGGCCAGCTCACCGCTGTGGCGCACGCCGGCATCGAGGATGCGCGCGAGATGAACGAGGTGACGGCGACCGACGAAAAGCTGCGGCCGCTCGTGGAAGCCACCGGCGGCGGCGTGTTCTGGACCCGCGGCAGCGGGCTGCTGTCCGGCATCGCCTCCTCAGGGGTCGACGTGCCGCGCATCTCCATGCTGGCCAATGCCCGCGTGCTGGCCGGCTCGGGCTGGATGGGCCTCAAGGACCGTGAGGCCTACGTGACGCGCGGCGTCAAGCTGATACCGATGTTCACGGGCTTCCTGGCATTGGCCGCGCTGCTTGCCCTGATCGCCGCCACCTGGTGGCGCGAGGGGCGTTAGGGCGAGCGTGGATGCGCTCAGCCTGATTGTCATCCCGGACGGCCGGAGGCCGATCAGGGGCCCAGGGCACCAGCCTCGCGCCTGCGGCTCTCTCCGCTGCGCTCCGGCCGGGATGACACCTTCGATGCAATCTCAACCGGAAAGACTCCAGGCGGGGGCAAGGATCCCGGAGAGCCTCGCCTCTTGCGTCCCCGGCCGGAGCGCACGAACTTGATCAGCGATCAAGTGCAGCGCGCAGAGCCAGGGTCTTTGCCCTTGCAGGGGCAAGGACCCCGGACCGTCAGCCTCGACGTCGACCATCACGTAGCCCATCGCGCTTGTCCTTTGTCGCGGCAATGCATTCTACCCGGCGAAGGCGGACGAAGCGAAGGCAGGGCCCGGCAAAAACCTTGGGGATAGCTGCGTTCTCCGAAGCACACGACTCGCTTGGCGTGCTCCAATTGCCGAGTTGCGCTGCCGTCGGCCTGCACGGGAAACGCTGCCATGAACCTCCTCTTTCGCATCGTCTACGCTGCCCACGCCAAGGGCACGCATCACAAGCTGGCACTCGACGCGTTGCGCAACCTCAAAGGCTTGGACAGCGACCTGTGGCAGCGCGCGTTCCTGGCGCATGCCAAGCTTTACCTGGAGGGATCGAAGGCGCCCGACGACGAGTTCAAGGACTTCAAGAACCACGTTCTGCACACCCGCGACGGCTTCTGGGGCGGCGCTCCGGACAAGGTGCGGAGCTGGTACCACCATCTGGTCGAAGCCCTGGCGCTGAAGGACTGGCAGACGGCGGCCTATTGTGCGGGTGTGCTCAGCCACTATTACACTGACCCGCTGCAGCCCTTCCACACCGCGCAGTCGGAGGCGGAGAACAACATTCACCGCGCCGCCGAGTGGAGCATCGCGAAGGCCTACGACGAGCTGTATGCGCTGGGCGAGCGCGACTTTCCCGACATGGCGATCGAGCTGCCGAGTGACCCCAATTGGCTGGTGCAGCTTCTGTGCCGGGGTGCGGAGCGGGCCAACGGCTACTACGAGAAGCTGATCGCGCACTACGACATTCAGCGCGGTGTCGTCGACCCGCCGGCGGGGCTCGACCGCGTTGCCAAGCGCATCGTCGCCGAGATGATCCGCTACGCCTATCTGAGCTATACCGCCGTGCTCCAGCGCGCCATCGAGGAGGCCAATGTGCACGCGCCCGACGTCGGATTGACGGCCGCAACATTGCTCGCCGCCGTTCAGGTCCCGGCGAAAGTGCTCGCCCGCCGCATTGCCGACGTTGAGGAGCGTCGCACGATCGAGCGCATGTACGACGAGCTGCTGACGACGGGCACCGTGGAGAAGAACCTCTCCGAGGATGATCGCGTGGTGCGCACCTTGCACGCCGAGGAGGTGCTGGCCGTCCATCCGCCGCGGCCGGAGGTGTCGAAGGTATTCCCCTTCCAGCCACGCGAGCGGGTCGTCACCCGCGTCGACCGCGCGCGGGCCGCGCGTCAGGCCGGCGGTGCGCAGCCGTCAGCCGCGGTCATTCCCCTGCGCGCGCCATCGCTGCCTGCGCCGGTAGTGGCGCCGGCGGCTGTAGCGCCGGCCGAGATCGTCGACGACTACCGCATAACCCGGGCCCCCATGCTGTACGTCGTGCCGAGCATGCCACGCGAGGAGGCGCGGCCGGTGCCGCGGCGTGCGCGGGCTGGTTTGACCGACCGCCTCGGGGAGGTGACCACTGCGGCGGCATCCGAGGCCACTCCAGAGCGCGGGGTGGCATCGGCAGCGCGGCGTTTCCATCTGACGCCGGATCAGGATGTCGTTGACGGGCCGTCCATCGGTCCCAAGACGGCCAGGCGGCTCTATCCCCATGGCATCAAGACGGTGCGCGATCTTGTGAAGGCCGACCCCGCGGCGCTCTCCGTGCTCGTGAATGTGCGCCACATCACGGCGGAGATCATTGCAGGCTGGCAGGATCAGGCTCGACTGATGTGCACGGTGCCGGGCTTGCGCGGCACGCACGCCCAGCTCCTGGTTGGCGGCGGCTACCACACTGCCAGTGCCATCGCCGAGGCGGAGCCGGACAAGCTGTGTGCCGACGTGCTGAGCTTTGCCGCGACGGCGGCGGGCCAGCGGCTGCTGCGCAACGGCGAGACGCCGGACATCGAGAAAATCAAGAGCTGGCTGGAGTCCGCGCGCAGCGTGCGGGCGGCGTGATCAGGCGCGGACCGCGAACGAAACCGCCGTCGTGTTGGCACCGGAGACGATGATGCCGATGCGTTCGCCTGCAGCCGGCGTATAGGCGCCGCTGAGCAGGGCAGCCAGCGGTGCGGCGGCACCGGGCTCGGCGACGATGCGCACGGTGTCCCAGAGTGCGCGCTGGGCCTGTGCTATGGCGTCGTCCTCGACCAGCACGCACCCCGCCACATGGCGGCGCACGATGGGAAATACGCGCTCGCCGATGCGCCTGGGCGCCAGCGAGTCGGCGGCGATGCCGGCCGCCGGAGCATCGACGGGGCGATCCGCTTCCAGCGCCATGCTGAGTGTGGGCGCCAGGCGTGGCTCGACGCCCAGGATCCGCGTGCGGCCCTCATACCAGGCCGCGATGCCGGCGATCAGGCCGCCGCCGCCGACCGCGACCAGCACCGCGTCG
The DNA here is from genome assembly GCA_019747815.1 of Hyphomonadaceae bacterium. Lineage (GTDB taxonomy): Bacteria > Pseudomonadota > Alphaproteobacteria > Rhizobiales > Hyphomicrobiaceae > AWTP1-13. Next base: position 87,845 of record JAIEQJ010000049.1, on the reverse strand, counting down.
AGGCTGGGCGCCTGCTCTTCAAGCTCGCGTCCAACGCTGCCTTGGCCGAGCATGGTTTCCGTTTGATCGAAGGCATGGATGGCCAGCGCTCCGGTGCTGGCGATCCAGTCTTCGCAGGCCGCCAGCGCTGCGTCATAGCTTGCGCCTCCGACGACAAGCTCTGCGCCGTAGCCGCGGATGCGTGCCACCTTGGCGGGCGAGGAGATGGTGGGCACGAAGATGCGCGCCTTGTGTCCAAGGCGCATGGCCGCGTAGGCGACCGCCGCGCCGTGATTGCCTCCCGAAGCGGCCGCCACACCCGCCTGTGGCACCTTGCGCATGAGGAGGTTTGCGAATGCTCCGCGGGTCTTGAAGGAGCCGGCGTGCTGGGTGTGCTCGAGCTTGAGCCGGAGGGGAGTGTCGCCGAGCCCGAAATCGGCGCCGTTGATTTCGAGCGTCGGCGTACGCCGCACGTGCGGCCTGATCAACTCATGGGTGCGCGCAATGTCTACGCCTGTGACGGAACTCATGCCCATATCGCTTCTGAGATTGCGGGCGGCGCCAAACCAACCCTCGACGCGGCCGGCACCGCGCCGTGCGCCTGGACCGCCGGCGTCCGGCCCGCCTACTTCTTCACCGGCACCGCGGCGGCTGGCCCTTTGGCCGCGGTCGGCTGGGGGGCCGCCGGCTCCTCGACCGTTCGCACGACGCTCGATGTGGGCCGATCGGGCCCGACGCCGGCGCTCTTGATCTCCTTCTTGGCGGCGTCGTCCCACTGCGCCAGCGTCGCCAGCGGAGCCTTGGCCTTCATGTGCACGACCTTGTAGCCCTTCGCCTTGAGCTCGTTCAGCAGGCCGGGCATGGCGGCCGCGGTCGCCTGCTGGAAGTCGTGCAGCAGGATGATGCCCTTGCCCTTCCTTTCGAGCTTGGTCATGACAGTGGACATGACCGTGTCGGCGGTGCGCGCCTTGAAGTCGAAGCTGTCGAGGTCATGCGAGAAGACGGCAATGTTGCGCGCGCCGAGATATTCGAGATTGCCCTTGTCCTGAAGGAACGGAAAGCGGAAGAACGGTGTCGGCGGCGCGCCCAGCGCGATCTTGACGGCGCTGAAGCCCTTCTCGATTTCCTCGGTCGCCTTGTCACCCTTGAGTTTCGCCAGATTGGCGTGCGACCAGGTGTGTCCGCCGATGGTATGTCCGGCGGCGCCGACTTCCTTGAGGATCTCCGGGTGCCACAGCGCGTGCTTGCCGATCGGGAAGAAGGTCGCCTTGGTGCAGTGTGCGGCCAGCGCTGCGAGCACGGCGCGGGTGTTGTTGGGCCAGGGGCCGTCGTCGAACGTGAACACCACCTCCTTCATCAGCAGGAAGTCGTGCATCTTGTATTGCTCGAAGCCGAAGCCGGGACCGCCGGTCGTGTCGATCTCGACCGTGCGGGCGATGCCGAGGGCGTTAGGGTTTCCAGGGCATTGGCCGGCCTGTGCGCCTTGGGCCTGGGCCGGGCCTGCCTGTACCAGGCACGCGGCAAACAATGCAGCAATTGCTGTCCGCAAGAACATGGCGACCCCCGATGTGCTCATCGAATCGGGGGCACGCTAACACCCGGCCAAGTCACACGAAAGCCCAAAGCGGGCTTCACGCGCGTCCCCCGCGCCGAGGAGCGGGCGCGCCGGACACCGCAAACAGGCTGGAAGAACGGCCGACTCAGAAAAGGCCTTCGAACTTCTTCTTGAAGCGCGAGAGGCGGCCGCCGCGGTCGACGAGCTGCTGGTTGCCGCCGGTCCAGGCCGGGTGCGTGTTGGGGTCGATGTCGAGGGTGAGCTTGTCGCCCTCCTTGCCGTAGGTCGAGTAGGTCTGAAACTCGGTGCCGTCGGTCATCACCACCTTGATCATGTGGTAATGGGGGTGGAAATCTTCGTCTTTCTTCATGGGCTTGCTGGCTCTGGCTGGGGCGCGCACAGGTTTGGGCGCCGTCGTTTGCAATTCTGGGCGCTTCTTTACTCAAAACGGGGCCCGGGGACAAGCCGCCCCGGGCCCTCAATCGCTTGACGTCGATAATGGGCTGCGTCAGGCGGCCGCCATCGGACGGCCGGCCCCCCGGCGGAGGCCCACGTACTGCAGCTCGCCCAGCAGCCCCACCACCGCGGCCTGGCCGATGACGAAGGCGTAGCCCAGCGCGGTCGGCGCCACCCAGCCGGACATCAACAGCAGCGCGCTCGCCCCCGTCCACAGCGCGTTGGCGGCGATGACGGCCCACGCGGCGGGCCGTGGAATGGCCGCGCGGGTGGCGGCATAGATCACGAAGGCTACGTAGGGCATGAGAATGAGGCCCGCGCCGCGCAGCAGGGCGGCAGGAAGGCCCAGCAGGCCCTCTGCGAGGCCGGCACCGGCAATCATCAAGAGGCCGGTCGCGCCGCTGGCGACCGCATCGAGCATGAGCGCGCGGCGGAGGAAGGTGGAGGACTGGTCGTGGGACATGATGAAATTCCTGTCGTGGTGTGGGTTACTGCGCCTTGGCGGATGTTTGATTGAAAAAGCCGGTGATGGCCTGCAGCCGTCCGCCCTCGGCGATCACGCCGAAGTCGACGCCATCCACGATGGGCGCCCCGCCCTGGGGCGCCAGCGCCCAGGTGAAACGAACCTGGTTGTGATGGGTATCGACGTCGCTGGTGCGGATGAAGCGATGGCCGGGGAAGCGTTCGTGCACTCCCTGCACCATGGCGTCGATGCCGGCGTGGCCTTCGCCCTTCAGGGCGGGATCCATATAGGTGGCGCGCTCGGTCCACACCTGGGCGATGAGGTCGCGCCGCCGTTTGGCTTCCACATGGCGATGTAGCGGTCGATCAGCTCGGTGACCGTGCTCATATCGATCTCCTTTCGGTTGTGGCAGGCAGCCGCATCGGCCGTCTGCGTGGGATATCGCTATGATCCAGGGGATGAGGCCGTCCGTCGATTACGCCACAGGTAATGACTTGCGTGCTGCCGGCCGCCATGGAGGAACGCCAGCGTGACTGAGACGGTGTCGGCGGATCGCCTGGCTCATCCCTTCGACAGGGCCATCGCATTGCATCTGATGGAGGATGGGGTCTTCGCCGGGCGCACTAGCGACGACTACTGGAATTTCACAGGTCCGTTCGGCGGGGTGACGGCTGCGACGCTGCTGCAGTCGGTGATGACGCATCCCAGGCGGGCCGGCACGCCGGTCGCCATCACGGTCAATTTCTGTGCGCCGGTGGCAAGGGGCGATTTCAGGATCGGGGTCCGCGAGGTCCGCTCGAACCGGTCGACCCAGCACTGGTCGATGGAGCTGTCGCAGAGCGACACGGGGATTGCCGCCACGGCCACGGCGGCGTTCGCGCAGCGCCGTGAGACCTGGTCGCACCTGGCAACGCGGATGCCGCAGGTCCCGGCGCCGGAAACGCTGGCGCCTCTGCCCCTGCAAGGCATGATGGCCTGGCTGCAGCGCTACGAGTTTCGGTTTGCCAACGGCCATCCCCACCGCCTGAGCGCAACACCCAGCGCGGAGCCCGGCAGCGCCTTTTCTCAGGTGTGGGTCAACGACAAGCCGGGCCGTCCGCTCGATTTCCTCTCCCTGATGGCGTTGTGCGACACTTCCTTCGGCCGCATCTTCCTCGTGCGGGGCACCATGCTGCCGATCGGCACCGTGTCGATGACCACCTATTTCCATGTCGGCGCGGACGACCTTGCGGCGAACGGGGACGCGCCTTTGCTGGCCGTTGCCGACGCCAAGATCTTCAACACGGGCTATTCGGACCAGGTCGTGGACCTGTGGGCTCGCGATGGACGTCTGTTGGCCACGAGCCACCAGATCGTCTATTTCCGGGCCTAGGCCTCCGGCGCGTTGATCCGGCCCATTTTCCTCCACCCGTCGGGAGATGCATTGCTGCAATGCACAATACGTATTGCTGCGTTGCGGCGGGGGCGGATATAGAGGGGGGCCTCAGGCAGGACAGGTGATCGATGAGCACGTCTTGGGTGACAAAATACGGGGTGCGCCGCGTACGTGTCGATCTGCCGACACTGGAGGATGCCCTCTACGCGGCGGAAGGGCTCACGTCGGATCCGCGCGAGCAGATCGAAATCGCCGCTGACCTCATGCAAATGCCGGTTGAGCAGGCGCAGGCAGAGGCAGAGCGCATCATCCAAGCGCGTGTCAGTCGTCCGCGCACAGTGCAGCCGCGGCGGTCATCCGCGCCCGTGGTCGTCGAACGGCGAACGTTTCGCCGCAAGTTTGCGTGAGCGCTCCGACCCGTCACGCGGGTTCCCCGGCGCCGCTCACGGTTCATAGGGCTCAGCTAGCACCCATGACCTGGCAGGTCATTGGTTGGCCGCGGGCTGCTGGGCTATGGTTGCGTGATGATGGGCACTGCGCAACCGGTTGGCGATCTCCTGCGCGAATGGCGCCAGCGCCGGCGCTTGAGCCAACTCGACCTTGCCGGCGAGGCTGAGATATCGACCCGGCACCTGAGCTTCGTGGAGTCGGGGCGCGCGCAGCCGAGCCGAGAGATGGTGCTGCATCTGGCCGAGCACCTGGACGTCCCGTTGCGCGAGCGCAACGTGCTGCTGGTGGCGGCCGGCTATGCGCCGATGTTTCGTGAGCGGCCGTTGGCCGACCCTGCGCTTGCGTCTGCGCGCCGCGCCATCGACTTGGTGCTGAAGGGGCATGAGCCTTACCCTGCGCTCGCGGTGGATCGTCACTGGAGCATGGTGGCGTCGAACAGTGCCGTGGCACGGCTGATCACCGGCGCCGACGCATCCCTGCTGCAGCCCCCGGTCAATGTTCTGCGGCTCAGTCTCCATCCCAAGGGGCTGGCACCGCGCATCGGCAACCTTGCCGAGTGGCGCGAGCACTTGCTGGAGCGTCTGCGCCGCCAGATCGAGGTCAGCGCTGATTCCGTCCTGTCGGAGCTTCTGAGCGAGCTGCGCGCCTATCCGGTGCCGGGTGTTGCAAGGGTGCGGAAGGCTCCCGGCAACGGCGGCGAATTCGCCGGCGTCGTTGTGCCCCTGCAACTTCTGACCGACGCGGGCACGCTGTCGTTCTTCTCCACCACGACGGTGTTTGGCACGCCGATCGACGTCACATTATCGGAGCTGGCGCTGGAAGCCTTCTTTCCCGCCGATGCAGCGACCGCGGACGCGCTGCGAAAATTGGCAGCCTCAGCCTAGGGCGCGGCTGGCTCGGAGGTCGGCAATCTCTGCGGGAGTGAGGCCGGCCTCCTGCAGGATCTCCTCTGAATGCGCGCCCAGAGATGGCCCTGGTCCCGGCGGCGGCAGCGGCACATCGGCAAGACTGAATGGAGCCGCCAGGGTGCGCGCCATCCCTGCATGCGCCGTCGGCACGATGATGCCCGCCGCAATCGCCTGCTCGTCCGCGATGAGGTCCTCCGCTCGGCTGATGGGCGCAAAGGGGATGCTGTAAGCCTTGAGCCGTGTACGCCAGTCCGCAAAAACCCGTGTCGCGAAGGCCATGCTCAGGATGGCCGCAAGCGCTGCACCATTGGCGCGACGTTGCGGTATATCCGCAAAGCGTGGGTCCCCCATCAGGTCCTGCCGTTCGATGACCTGGCACACGGCTGGCCAATCGCGATCCTCGCGGACCAGCGTGAGCTGAAGCCAGCGGTCATCCTTCGTGCGGTAGACACTTGCCAGTGCGCTGCGCGGTCGGTCGGGAGGTGGCCGCTTCGGCAGCGGGGCCCCAACAAGCGCGGCTTGGACGGCGTTGCCGTTGGCCCAGACGCCATTGGCAAACAGGGAGCTTGAGACCTTCGTCCCCTTCCCAGTCCTTTGCCGGTGCCACAGGGCGATCAGTATCGCCGTCGCCAGCGCCAGGCCTGCGGCGCGGTCGCCCTGTGCCGGCATGGTCACGGCTGGTGCCGCATCGTCGTATCGGGCGCCATCCATGAGGCCGGAGCGGGCGAAGTAGGCGGTCGTGTCGAAGCCGACCTGATCGGCATCCGGGCCCACCTCTCCGTATCCGGTGAAGGACGCGTAGATCAGTCGTGGGTTGACCCGTGCCACATCTTGATACTCGAGCTTGAGGCGTTGACGGGCGGTGAGGGGATAGTTCGTGAGCAGAACGTCGGCTGTGGCGATGAGACGGTCGAAGACGGCACGGGCCGTCTTGTTCTTCAGGTCGATGGCCAGCGAGCGCTTGCCGCGCGAATCGAGGTGCCAGGGGTAGTTCACCGGGCTCTTGGGATAGCCCGCTGCAACGATGGCGATCGTCCGGTTGGGATCTCCCTCGCCGGGCGGCTCGACCTTTATCACGTCGGCGCCGTAGTCGCCGAGCACGGTGGCGGCGACCGGCGCGGCAATGAACGAGGCCACATCGAGAATGCGGATGCCCGACAGTGGCAGCGTGCCATGGGCATGTTTTGCCGGCGTTTCCTGCTCCACCACGCGCCTCCCGGGCAATCGAGCCATGCCCCACAAAGCCTGGCGCGGCGCACCGGGCCGGTCAAGGCGTGTCAGAGTGGCCCGCTGACCTCCTCGGGTGCCGGAAGCGGGCGGCGGCATCGACGGATCATCAGTTTCCGAGCGCCTTCAGGCGTGCCTTTGCTTCGGGATGTCCGAGCTGGTCGGCGCGCGTGTACCACTGCCGCGCCCGCTCCTTGTTGCCGACCATGCCGAACACGCCGAGCGACCACAGTCGATTGGGATCGAAGGTTGCGCCCAGCGCCAAGGCGGCCGGTCCGCTGCCCATCTCAGCAGCCCGCTCGTACAAGGCGCGTGCCGAGACCACATCGCCGCGGCCCAGCAGCTGATCGCCCCTTTGTGTCAGCTCCTTGAGAGCACCTGGATCGAGCTTGGCTCCGCTTGCCGCCATCTGCGGCGGCGGCACCGCAATCCACGCCTTGGTTTGGGCAGCGATCGCGCCGTTGGTGCGCCGCAGCTCGATCCCCACCTCCAGCAGCGAGGCCGACCACTCCGGCACCGTGATCTCGAGCCTGCCGATGGAACCGGGCGGGAGCAGCCACGAGTCGGACCCCATCCGTTCGGCTCCCGAGAGGCTGGACTTGGCCGGCAGGCCCGAGAGAACGAGAATGAAGGTATCGTGCTGCGCCTCTTCCGGCTGGATCAGCAGCGGCAGCCGCCCCGCCTTCATGGCTTGCAGGCGCAGGGGGCGGTCGGGCGAGCCGATCGGCTGCAATTCCACGGCCCGCGTCAAGGACATGAGCTGCGTCGGGCCCCCAGGCGGGGGTGCAGTGGCCACGCTGAAATCGGCCCGCTGGCCGACGGTCGATGGGCCCTTGGCCAGGGTCACGTCGCGCTGCGGTCCCTGGCGCACGACGCCCAAGGTAATGAGGACGGCCAGCACCGCAGCCACAATGGTGTTGAGCGCCGTTGCCAGCACGAACAGCCAGGGGCTGAGGGTGGAGCTGCGCCCTCCCCTGCTCAGCGAGCCGGCCGGCAATCCCTCCGGATAGCCGGACCACTGCTGCTGATACGCGTTGGCCCCCGGCCGCAACACGGCGGCCTGATCGGGGACCTCGGGCACAAGCGGAAGCTGCTGGATGCGATCTAAGAGCCTCTTAATTTCCCTCACTCGTGCCACATCTTCAGGATTGTCCATTATCAACTCCGGTAGTTCTTCCGCCGCAGGAGGTTTTCGACCGGAAATTGTGGGCTAGCCTGACCCCTCTCTGCCTTCCTTTCGCTCTGTCTTGATGTCCGGAAATCGCCGCCCTCCGAAGAGATATCATTACGCACGCTCAGGTTGAGCTGCCAAGTCTTATCAGCCTACGGACCCTGCCCGGGCCTTCACAAAATCTTGTGGGTTCTGTCCGGCTCATCGGCGGGCCAGAGAGTCGGTTTCGCCGACTGATTTGCGCGTCCAGCTTACGAACTCATCAAAGAGCTTTTTGCGTTGAGCTGCCGTGAGATGCGGCGATCCCGGCGGCCGCGTTTCCCGCAAGAACTCCTCGAAGCTCTTCTGCAAGGATAGCGCCTGCTGCTGCTGCGCCTTGCGCAGCCACTCCTCGGCCGCAGGCAGACGTTGCCATCCCGGCAAAGTTGCCGCCAGGTTCACATCTCCCTTGACGTATCGGTTGAGCAACGGGCGTTCGGACATGGCACCGAAGAATGCGGGCACGAACCGAGCCGTTCTCTGCACCGAATCCTCCGCACCTTTGCCGTAGCGCGCCATGAGCACTGCGCTCACCGCGACGCTTTCAACCACCAGCCCGTCCGGTATCAGAGTAGGGTAGTCATCGGCGCGAAACGCAGCCGGCACGTAGCTTTCATCCATGGCCGGCGTGAAGGGCAGAGGCAGCAGCCGGATGCTGCCGTCCTTTGGCGTATCGGCCAGCAATGCCAGGGGCTTGCCCGCCATCAGGAGTGCCGCGGCGATCTCGCCGGAGCGGACGAGATCGAGTGCTTCCGCGGCCGGGGCTCTGACCACTTCGATGTCGACACCGAGCCGGGGAAACAAGTCTGTTGCGGTAAACAGGGCGCTGCCGTCATCCGAAGGCACGGCTACCTTCTTGCCCTGCAGTTCCGTGAGCGCCTTGACACTGCGGCCCACCAGCAGGTGGACCTCCTCGTTGTAGAGGCGTGTGACATAGGCGACCTTCTGCAGCAGACCGGGACCGAGAGGTTCGGTCACTTTCGCCTGGGCAAGCGCATTCGCCGGCACGATGGCCATATCCACGCCGCGCAAGAAGAGAAGGTCGCGCAGGGTCTCGATGCCGCCTTCGCTGGGCATGGGCAGCAGGCGAAGGTGCTCACTCCTGCCGAGCGCGGCTGAGATATCGTGAGTGACGGCGAAGTAAGAGACGGTGGGGTGGCTCGTGGCGACGACAAGCGTGCTTTCGTTCAGCCTGTTCCGCAGGGCCTCCTGTTGGGCAGTCGACAAGCGCTGGCCCTGCGCCAGGGATGCCGTGTCGCCGCTGGCCACGAGGAATGCTCCGCCGAGAAGGAGAGCCGAGCACGCCCGCCACGCCCGGCGACTTCTGCAAGCAGGATCACGCGCGCTTCCTCGTGCGGAGAACGCAACAACCGATCGCATGTGAATGCCCTCAACTTCACCTGGCGAGACCCTTGCCTCCGTCCAGGCTAAATTCCATTGTCCGACTATGCAGTGCCGCGATGCAACCTAATGGTGTGTTTGCGGCAGCAAAACGGTGGAGGGTTAGGCACTATCTCAGCTAGCGGCAGCAAGCGCCTATGTGAAATGCAATTTCTTGGCAAGGCAGCGTGGGGTTCGAACATGACTGTGAGCTATCAACCCGTTCTGGTCTATCTCTCGATCGGCGTGGCGATCCTGGGATCGCTCACGGCGCTCGCCCTCACTGCGGGATCGCACGATCGCCAATCCGATGCTTGGCAGAGCAGTTTTGCATTGGCCAACGGTGGCTTGATCATGGGCAGCACCATCTGGTCGATGCACTTCATCGCCATGATGGCGGTCGATTTTCCCATTCTGGTCAACTACAACCTCATCGAGACGATCGGATCGATCTGTATCGCGATCGTTGCAACCGGCATTGGGCTCTATCTGGCGAGCACCCGCCGCCTTGGCGTGATGAGCATTCCCGTCGGCGGCGTGCTGATGGGGCTCGGCATCGCTGGTATGCACTACCTCGGCATGAGCGCCATTCGGGGATGCGGCCTGGCCTATGACATGCGGCTCGTGGGCGCCTCCTTGGCCATTGCCATCGGCGCATCGATGGCGGCCCTATGGTTCGCCTTCTACAAGCGCGGCGTGCTGACGACCCTGGCGGGCGGTGTCGTGCAGGGACTTGCCATCGCATCGATGCACTATACGGCCATGGCTGCGACCTACTTCGTGCCCCTGGGCGTGGAGGTTGAGCTCGCGACGCCGCTCTTTGCCCAGAGCCTGCTGGCCTACATGATCGCCTGCGGCATCGCCGTGCTGGCGGCCGGCAATCTGGGCATCCTGGCCTTGCTCACGGCGCAGCAGGATCGCTCGGCTTGATGTCGGGTTCCGGACCGAGGACGAGCCGCAAGGATCACTGGGACTGGCGTTCGTGTTCGCGCCATTGCGCGGGGCGCGTGAAGGCGCCTTGCCAGATCCCACGCTTGGCGGACTTCGCCTCGGCTTCCGCGGATGCATAGGGCTGAGAGCGGCCGAAGGCGACCGCCCAGCCCTGGCGAACGAGCCAGGCATTCACATTGGTGCCATCAGGCAGCGCGCATACGGCAAGCACCCGATCGTACTGATCGAAACCTGTCGTCTTGCAGGCCAAGCTTTGGCCGCGTATCAGGTCGCTCAGCGCGCGTGCAGCCTTCCTTCCGCACGGCCATGATGCGCCCTTAGCATCGGCACAGGACTGGTGCCATTCCGGGGCGTCTATGCCCTTGAGGCGGATGTGCGTGCCGATGATGCTGACGGTGTCGCCGTCAACGACCGTGGCGGTGCCGGAAATCACCGGCGGCAGCGTCCGCTCTCGAGCCTTGAAATAGGCGAAGACCGCGAGCAGCCCGATGATGCCGAGAACAATGATCTGCGCGCGCCGGTCAGTCGGCCGGCGCCGGCCTCTCCGGCGGTCGTCTTTCCTTCGCCAGCTCGCCATCGCCGCCATTTCTTCACGCCCCGCCAGGCAGCGCCAACGCCTTTCATCTGGTCAGACGGGATAGCGCAGGATCGCCGCCAGGTGCGCGCGCCCGGGAATATCGTCCTTGCGCACGCCGAATACGCGCGCGCCCGTGAGCAGCGCGCGACCGGCGATCTCGTCGACTATGCCATAGCTCTTGGCGTCGGGTCCCTCAGCAAATGTGACGCGGCCGTCGGTCGCGTCGACGGTGCCCGGAACGACCTCGTCGATGTCGATCATCAGCTGCTCGATGGCGCCGAACGTGGCGGCGCGCGCCGCGTCGGAGATGTCGCTGGTGGCGCGGCCTTGCCCCTTGCGATCTTCGAACAGCATCTTGATCGCGTCGAGCTCGCGCGCGTGGGCCTTGTCGAGCATTGGCCGTGCCGCGGCGGCAAGCTGCGCATTGCTCATGCGGTCCGGGCTCGTCGCGATCATGTCTTCCACGAGACCGGGGTAGGTATTGACCGAGCGGAAGATCGAGGCCAGCGGCTCTGTCGCCGCAAGAATGAGCGGCGTGTGGCGGCCGGCCAGCACGGGACGGAGCGCCGCGTCCACCTGGCGAGCGTATTTGCGCAACAGGTTCTTTTCTCCTTCTGCGCCGCGGTCGCCGGCCCGGCGCGAGCGCTTGTCGTTTGCCTGTCGTTTGATCTCGTCGGCGCCGCTCTTGGGAAGCTCGTGAAGCTCGATGACGTGCGGGGGTAGGTCCGCGAAGGCCTCGACCAGACGCACCGCCTTCTCCGACAGGGCCAGGATGAAGGCCTCGTGCGGGAAGGTGATGGCGCGTATCAGCGGCTTGAGGTGGAAGCGGTCGGACACCTCGACCATGGCTGTCAGACGGTTGGGCAGGCGGAATGTGCGCATCATATCGGGCGTGACCAGAACAGCCAGCGCGTGCGCCTGGAATTTCCAGACTTCGTCGTCTGCAGCGAGTGCGGCAAGATGCTCGCTGATGCCGGCCAACCGCCGCTTGTCGAAGCTGATGGCCTGGAGCTGGCCCACGGCCGTCTTGGCCAGGTTCCTCAGCTCGATGCGACTGGCCGCCGTGTTCTGGGTAACGGGTGTGGTCGGCAGATAGATCGAGACGCAGGCGTCGGCTCGGGTTGCCGCCAAGGCCCTGAATTCGGGCAGGGTCGGGATGTCCACGTAGAGCATCGACGTCTCCTATGACCTCCCCGTCACAGGATACTCACCTCGTGGGGTGCACCAGAGTGGTGAAATGCACGCTATGGTTAGCAATTCACCGCCGTGCCATCGGTGCGAACCCCAGATGCATGCCGGCATCGACCAGCAGGGTTTCGCCGGTGATGTGGCGGGCGGCACCCGAGACCAGGAACAGCGCGGCATCGGCTATGTCCTCGGGGCCCGATGCGGCCCCGAGCGGCGTGGTCTTGACGACGTTGTCGCGGATGCGTTGGGTGGTCTCTTGGCTGAATGCATCGGAGAACCAGCGTGTGTCGATGAAGCCGGGGCAGATGGCGTTGACGCGGATCTTGGGCGCCAGCGCGCGGGCGAGCGAGAGGGTCATGGTGTTGAGCGCGCCCTTGGAGGCGGCGTAGGCGACCGACGAGCCGATGCCGGTGACCGCGGCAATGGAAGAGGTCATGAGCACGCTCGATCGCTCGGCAGCTTCGAGCAGGCCGCGGCAGGCGCGGATCATCTGGAACGGGCCGACGGTGTTGACCGCATACAGGCGCAGGAAGTCGTCCTTCGACAGGGCGTCGAGGTCCGCGTGGTTCTGGGCATGCTTGGTGGTGCCGGCGTTGTTCACCAGCGCATCGATCCGGCCGTAGCGCGCCGCGACAGCGGCGATCTTGCGGCAGTCGGCATCCTCTGCCACGTCGCCCTGCGCAATCTCGGTCTCGGCCCCGGCGGTGCGCACGGCCTCCGCGGTTGCCTCGGCCTCCTTCAAACTCTTGGTGCAGTTGAGGATCACGGCCTTGGCCCCACGCCGTGCGGCGCCTATGGCGATGGCGGCGCCGAGGCCCGTCGCAGACCCCGTGACCAGGATCACCTTGCCGTCGAAGTCTGTCATTGTGTCGTCCCCCTATGGTTTGCGCTTGCGCAGTGCGGGTTTGGCGTCCGCAAGGATCTTCGCGTGGTCGAAGGCCAGCTTGGCGTTGGACCAGTCTTCGACCCATTCGGTGGCTGCGGCGTCGTCGCCGGCCTTCGCGGTCGCGCGCCGGATTCGCGTGAGGAAGACAGCCGAGCAGGTATGTCCTCTCGGGTCGCGGCTCGGGTCGGAATAGACGCCTACGAGCTGGAGCTTGCCGGCGCGCACGCCAGTTTCCTCCAAGAGTTCCCGCCGACAGGCGTCTTCCACCGTTTCCCCGATGTCGACGAAGCCGCCGGGCAACGCGTAGTGGCCCTTGAACGGCGGGTGCTTGCGCCGCACCAGCAGCAGGCGTTGCTTGGCATCGATGACGATGCAATCGGCCGCGAGGGCAGGAGTCCTTGGCAGCGGCATCAGATGCCCAGCATGGTCTTCACGTGCTGCAAGCCTTCCTGGTGCTGGCTGTAGCTGCGCCCGCCGATCACGCCGCCGTCCACCACGATGTCGGCGCCGTTGACGAACGTCGCGCGATCGGAGGCGAGCCAGATCACGCATTGGGCGACGTCGTCGGTGATGCCGGCACGCGGGATGGGCTGGGCCTTGGCGTAGATGCCCTTGATCGTGCCCGCGAGCTGTTCGGCCTTGGCCGTCTCCACGCCCAACGCCTTGGCCAGGATGCCGGTGGCGATGGCGCCGGGCGACACGGAGTTGACGCGCACGTTGTGCTCGCCGAGTTCCATGGCCACGCAGCGCGTCAGGTGGTTCACCGCCGCCTTGGCGGCTCCGTAGATCATGGACGTCGAGTGGCCGGCGAGATGTCCGGCGATGGAGCCGTTGTTGATGATGCTGCCGGAGCGCTGCTTCATCATGATGGGCGCCGCGTGTTTCATGCCAAGCATGACGGACCGCACCAGCAGCGCCATGGCCTTGTCGAAGCCGTCGACCGGCACCGACGCGATGCTGCCCGTGGGTGCCGGACCGCCGGCGTTGTTGAAGACGGCGTCGAGCTTGCCGAAGGTTGTTGTGGTTTCCGCGATCACCCGCCTCCAGTCGTCCTCCAGTGTGGCATCGGCCTGGATGAAGCGGCCGCTTGCCCCGAGCTTGGTTGCCAGGGCCTCGCCTTCGGTCCGGCGTCGGCCGGTGAAGACGACCTTTGCGCCCTCCTCTACGAACAGCTCGGCCGTGCGCGCGCCAATGCCGCTGGTGGCTCCGGTAATGATGGCAACCTTGCCGTCGAGCAGGCCCATGGTGCGGTTCCTCTTGGGTTTTGTTGTGCTTGATCCATACTAGCCCTCCGCCGGCTGCAATTTGAAGTCTGCCGCACCCTGTGCCGATTTTTCCGACCACGCGGGCGCCTATTTGCCGGCCCGGCGGCCCCGGGGTACGGCGCGGCGCAACGCCCACTTGCTGTAAGTGGCGAGCATCGGCACTCTCCCATTGCCCATTCAGCAGGCATCCGAAAGGTCACGTTTGTCCGATCCCGATACCAATGGCAAGGCGCGCCCCCTGAGCCGGCGCCAGTTGCAGCCCCTCGTGGCGCTGTGGCCCTATATCTGCCGGCATCCCGGCATGGTGCTGGCCGCGCTGATTGCCCTCGTTGCCTCCGCCTCCGTCATGCTCACCGTGCCCGTCGCCGTGCGCCGCATGATCGACCACGGCTTCTCCGGTGCCAATGGCGGCGTCTTCATGGACAAGTACTTCGCCATGCTGATCGCCATCGGCTTGGTGCTGGCGGTGGCGAGCGCCGCGCGCATGTATGCGGTGAACTGGCTGGGCGAGCGCGTGGTGGCGGACTTGCGGGCGCAGGTGTTCCGCCATCTCGCGAGCCTGGGCCCGGCGTTCTACGAGACGACACACTCGGGCGAGGTGATGAGCCGGCTCACCGCCGATACCACGCAGATCAAGGGTGCGGCCGGATCCGCGTTGAGCCAAGCGCTGCGCAACTTCATTATGCTCACCGGCGCGCTCACGATGATGTTCGTGACGAGCCCGACGCTGTCGGCGCTGGCGCTGGCAGCTATTCCAGCAATTGTCTTTCCGCTGATGGCCTATGGCCGGGCGGTGCAGCGGCTGTCGCGGACAGCGCAAGACAAGCTTGCCGACGCTTCGGCCTATGCGGCCGACAACCTCGGTGCGGTGCGCGCCATGACCGCCCTTGGCCAGGAGGAGGCGGTGTCGGGGCGTTTTGCGGCGGCCGTGGAACGCGCGTTTGCGGCGGCGCGTGATCGGCTGCTCGCCCGTGCCGGGCTTACGGCGATTGCCATCTTTCTCGTGGTGGCGAGTGTGGTTGGTGTGTTGTGGTTCGGCTCGCGGCTGGTCATCAGCGGTGAGATGAGCGGCGGGCGGCTTGGCCAGTTCATCCTCTATGCGGTGTTTGCGGCGGGGGCCATGGCGGAGCTGGCGGAGGTTTGGGGCGAGCTTGCGCAAGCGGCCGGCGCCACGGAGCGTCTGCTGGAGCTGCTGGCAGCAAGACCTGAAGTTCGTGCACCCGCAGTGCCCAAGTCGCTGCCCTCGCCGCCGGTCGGCACGGTGGCCTTCAGCGGGGTGCATTTCGCCTACCCCTCGAGGGCCGGGGTGTCGGCGCTCAATGGCGTTAGCTTCGAGGTGGGGCGTGGCGAGACAGTAGCGCTGGTGGGGCCGTCGGGGGCGGGCAAGAGCACCATCTTCAACCTGATCTTGCGCTTCTACGACCCCCAGCTCGGCAGCGTTGCCATTGACGGTGTCGCCGCCGCCGAGGCCGATCTGCAGGCGCTCAGATCGCGCGTCGCGCTCGTGCCTCAGGAGGTCGCCCTGTTCGACGACACGATCCTGGACAACATTCGCTACGGCCGGCCCGATGCCAGCGACGCCGAGGTGCAGCAGGCAGCCGCGGCCGCGCAGGCCGACGCGTTCATTGCCGCCCTTCCGCAGGGATATGCAACCCGATTGGGAGAGCGTGGAATGACATTGTCGGGCGGACAGCGGCAGCGTATCGCCCTGGCGCGTGCAGTCCTGCGCGATGCGTCCATTCTGCTGCTGGACGAGGCGACCAGCGCGCTGGACGCGGAAAGCGAGGCTGCGGTGCAGCGTGCCCTCGGGCGGATCATGCAGAACCGGACGACGCTTGTCATCGCGCACAAGCTGGCGACGGTGCAGCGAGCGAGCCGCATCCTGGTTCTGGATCAGGGCCAGATTGTCGAGGAGGGCACTCATGGCGAGTTGCTGCGCCGAGGAGGCCTGTACACGCGTCTGGCCGATCTGCAATTTTCATTGCAGGCGGCTCAATAGACGCGACTGTCGTGTCCACTTTGCATCACTTTCACAAGCAAGAGCTTGACCGTATTCAATTTTGGCTTCTCATGGCGCACTGATTGTCACACGCTCCGGCGACTTCCTTGGGGGCGATGGGCGGCTGAGGACGGGGAACATGAGATATTCGGACCGCGCGGCAGGGCCAGCCGCGCTCATGCTGGCCGCGGCATCGGTATGGATGTTGGGTGCGGGTGGCGCCGAGGCCCAGGGCTCGGACAAGAGCTGGATGCGGGTTCTGGGGTCGGCCTATGCCAGCAACGAGCCGATCGACCGCGAGCTGATCAAGGAGTGGGAGGCGAACCCGGACAAGGGCTTCGCGACGCTCAGTCCGAGCAACATCATGCCATTGAAGGCCGCCATCATCCGCTACACGGGCATCGTCGCCAAGGGCGGCTGGCGGCCCCTGCCCGATCAAAAGCTGCAGTCGGGCGCGAACCACCCCGCGGTGGCCATTCTGCGTGAGCGGCTTGCGATGTCGGGTGAGCTGAGCGAGGCCGGCTCTTCCCAAAGCTTCGACCATGCCGTCGAGAAGGCCGTGCGACGCTACCAGGCCACCAATGGCTTGGCTCCGACGGGTGTCATCGACAGATACACGATTGCCGCCATGAACGTGCCGGCGGCAGCGCGGCTCAAGCAGCTCAAGACCAATCTCACGCGCGTGCAGGAGTATGCCAAGACCCCCGGCAAATACATCCTGGTGAACATCCCCGCTGCGCAGGTGGAAGCGGTGGAGAACAACACGGTCGTGTCGCGCCACGCCGGCGTGGTCGGCAAGATCGATCGGCAGACGCCGATCCTGAAATCGGCCGTTCACGAGCTGAACTTCAATGCGGTGTGGACGCTGCCGCCGACGGTGATCGAGAAAGACCTGATCCCCAAGGGACAGGAGATGGCCAAGCGCGGCCAGAGCGCTCTCGTCAAGTACAAAATCGATGCCTACGGTGGCGACGGGCGCAAGCTTGACCCGACCAAGGTCAACTGGAGCAGCGGCGCCAAGGGGCTCACCTACCGGCAGCAGCCGGGCCCGGAGAATCCGCTGGGCTTCGTCAAGATGAACTTCCACAACGCGCATTCCGTCTACATGCACGATACGCCGGGGCAATCGCTGTTCAGCCGCAACTTCCGTGCCGCTAGCTCGGGCTGCGTGCGCATCGGCGGCATCGAGAACCTGGCTGCGTGGGTGGTGGCCGAGCAGGGTTGGCGGCCCGAGCACGTGCAGCAGATGAAGGAGAACCGCGAGCGGCGCGATGTGAAGCTCCACCGGCCCATCCCGCTTTACTTCGCCTACATCACGGCCTGGGCAACCCAGGACGGGACGGTGCATTTCCGGCGCGACATTTATCAGAAGGATGGTGTCGGCGAGCAGGCAGCCGCGTACTAGCCTCTACCCTCGAGGGGGTGCACGCCATATCGCGCGCTCTTTACCTTCCTTAGGAGGCGGTGACACCTCGCCCCATGCGACAACGCAGGGGGCTTCCAGTCCGCTTTGCCTCGTCTAGAATATGTCTAAACAGGTGCCGGGGATCAATCGGCGACCCTGCCGCGCCCGTATCGGTGCGGGGGCAGCGCGAGGTGGGTGATGGATTACAAGAAGGCCTTTGCCGAGGCGCTGCAGGTCCTGAAGGACGAAGGTCGCTATCGGGTATTTGCCGATATCCGGCGTGACCGTGGCCGTTTTCCGGCCGCCCGCCATTTCGCGAATGGGGCATCGAGGCCCATCACCGTATGGTGCTCCAACGATTACCTGGGGATGGGCCAGCATCCCGCCGTGCTCGCGGCGATGCATGAGGCGCTGGATGCTGCAGGCGCCGGCTCGGGCGGCACGCGCAATATTTCGGGGACTACGCACTATCACGTGGAGCTCGAAGCCGAGCTCGCCGATCTTCACGGCAAGGAAACGTCACTGCTGTTCACCTCGGCTTACGTCGCCAACGACACCACGCTGGCGACTTTGCGCAAGCTTCTGCCCGGGCTGATCATTTTCTCGGACGCCAAGAACCACGCGTCCATGATCGCCGGCATCCGCAACGGTGGCGGCGAGAAGGTGATCTGGCGCAATAACGATCTGGCCGATCTCGAGGCCAAGCTGAAGCAGGTCGAGCGGGCCAGTCCCAAGGTCATTGCCTTCGAGTCCGTCTACTCCATGGATGGACTGATGGCGCCGATCGGAGCGATCTGCGACCTGGCAGAGAAGTACGGCGCGCTGACGTATCTCGACGAGGTGCACGCCGTTGGTCTCTACGGGCCGCGCGGCGGCGGCCTTGCCGAGCGCGATGGTGTGATGCACCGCGTCGACATCATCAATGGCACGCTGGCCAAGGGCTTCGGCATCATGGGCGGCTACATCGCCGGCACGCGTGACCTGTGCGATGCCATCCGCTCCTATGCGCCCGGTTTCATCTTCACCACGTCGCTGGCCCCGGCCATCGCGGCCGGCGCCGTGGTCAGCATCAAGCACCTCAAGACGAATGGGGCAGAGCGCGACAGGCATCAGGAGCGGACGCGCACTCTGAAGGGCAAGATGAAGGCGGCGGGCCTGCCGCTCATGGACAACCCCAGCCACATCGTGCCGCTGCTGGTGGGTGATCCGGTGCTGACCAAGCGCATGACCGATGCGCTGCTGGATCGCTTTGCGATCTATGTGCAACCGATCAACTATCCGACTGTGCCCCGCGGGACGGAACGGTTACGCATCACGCCCCAGCCCCAGCACTCCGATGCCGACATGGACCGGCTGGTGAAGGCGCTGCTGACGCTGTGGACGGAGCTTGGGCTGCCGCTGGAAGATCACGCGGAGGCGGCGGAATAGCCGGGCCGTCCCAGATACAGTCCAGGCCAATAGGGCTGCGGCATTGCCCGATGCCGCGGATGGGCTGATACAAGCCTGGCAACCATCGCTAAATTGCTTCAAGATTGCGGGGTCGGGGCCGGCAAGAAGCCCGGCCGCAAGACTTTCGTTATGCGACTCGGGGGAGAAACCGTCAGCAGGAGGACCCCGGTATGACGCAAGGCCCGTTCGATCCGCTTGCCCTGTGGCGCGACATGCTCGCCAAGTGGGAGAGCAGCTTCAATGATGCTGCCAATCAGAACATGGCATCGCCGGAGTTCAGCCGGTTCATGAACCAGGCGATGGGCATGTCGGTGCGCATGCACCAGACCATGGGCGAGCTGATGGGAAAGTATCTGACCGCCATGAATATGCCGAGCCGGGCAGACCTGGTGGCGATCAGCGAACGGTTGCAGAGCATTGAGGACCAGTTGGCGCGGATCTCCGCAGCGGTCGAGCGGGGATCGGCAGGTGCGCCCGCTGAAGCCAAGCCCTACGCAAGACCGCCGCGCACCAAGCGTCCGCACGGCTTGAACGGTCCGCCGCCGGCCGCGGTCGAGGCGGATGCAGCCGCAGAGGTCATGCCGCCGCCTGCTGCCAGGCCAGCCCGTCGCGCGGCGAAGAAGAAGAGGCAGGCGTCATGAGCCCGGCCGGCACGCAAGACGAGGCGTCGCTGGCGGCCCAGGTGCAGAAGGAAGTCGAGCGCGCCATCCAGCGCAACATCAAGGGCGTCGATTTCCTGTTCGCGTCCTCGGTGCCGCCGGTCGGCCTGACGCCGAAGGATGTCATCCATAGCCGCGGTACGCTGAGCCTCTATCATTATCGGCCGATGGCGGATGAGATCTATCGCGTGCCCTTGCTGATCGTGATGGCCACGAGCAACAAAGGTTACATCGTCGATCTTGCGCCCGGCCAAAGCTTCATCGAGTTCCTGCTGAAGCAGGGTTACGACGTCTACATGATCGACTGGAGCGCACCGCGGGCCGACGAGAGGCGCTTGCGCCTTGAAGACTACACGCTCGATTTCATTCCCGACTGCGTGCGGCGCGTGCAGCAGCGTTCCGGCGTCGAGGACGTCAATATGATCGGCTATTGCATGGGCGGTGTGCTCTCCACCATCTACGCAGCGCTGCACGTCGACGGGCCCGTCAAGCATCTCGTATGCTTCACGACGCCGATCGACTGGAGGCAGATGCCTCTGTTCCAGGCCTGGTCGGACCGGCGCTATTTCGATGTCGACCGGTTGGTGGATGCGGTCGGCAACGTGCCGGCGGATTTCGTCCTCTCGGCGTTCGACATGCTGCGGCCGGCAGGGCGCGTGGCAGGCCAGATCAGGATGTGGGACAACATGTGGAACGACGAGTTCGTGAAGTCCTATCGCATGTTCGAGCGTTGGGGCGCGGAGACGCTGCCGCTGGCGGGAGAGTATTTCCGCCAGACCACCAAGGAGCTGCTGTGGGACAACAAGCTTTGCCGGAACGAGCTGGTTGTCGGCGGACGGCGCGTGGATTTGAGGGCTATCACCGTGCCGGTTCTGCATGTGGTGGCCGAGCACGACCACATCGTGCCTTATGCCGCAGCCAAGCCGTTGATCGCCGGCGTCGGCTCTGCCGAGAAGGAGGAGGTCATGCTCAAGGGCGGCCATGTCAGCCTGGTGGCTGGGCCCAATGCGGTCAAGCGGCTGTGGCCGAAGCTCGACGCTTGGCTCGGAGTGCGTTCGACATGATGAGTGGCGAGCCCCGCGCCTATCCGCGCAACGTGAAATGTGAGGGTGTCGAAGTGGAGCTGCGGCGCATGACTGCGGCGGATCAGGCGGCCGTGCTGGCGTTTGCGCGGAAACTACCCGTGCACGACCTGCTGTTCATGCGTCGCGACGTGCGGCAGCCGAAGGTGGTGGCGGCTTGGGTGCGAGCCATCGATGAAGATCGCGTTGCCAGTCTCGTCGCCGTGCGCGATGGCGCAGCCGTGGGCACCACTGCGATTCTGCACGACAGGATGTCGTGGTCGCCGCACGTGGGCGAGCTGCGCATTGCCGTGTCGCCCGACTATCGCGGCAGGGGCTTGGGCCGTGTGCTGATCCAGGAGTGCTTTGCCATGGCGCTGGAGCTCGGTCTGGAGAAACTCACCGCCTTGATGACGGTGGACCAGCGCAGCGCGATCAGCGTGTTCGAGACGCTGGGCTTTCGCCCCGAAGCCCTGCTGCGCGGCTATGTCAAGGATAGCGTGGGCGAGGTCCACGACATCGTCATCCTGAGCCACGAGGTGGCGCGGTTCCACGCCCAGATGGCAGCCTACGGCGTGACGGACGCATTCTAGTGTCCTTTCGATCGCGAAGTTCGTTCAGCGCCTGCTGCAAGATCCGGCGAACTTCGCGATCGGGACACTAGGTTCAGCTATCCAGGCGCTCCAGGCGCTTGCCTTGGATCAAGTCCCAGGCCGCATTGATCTGCTTCACCCGGAATTCGCGCAACTGGCGGTCGATCTCGCTCTTGGCGAGATCGGGATGCCAGCTCTGCCGCAGGCCATCCACGATCTTCTTCATGGCTGTTTCGGTGGTATCGGGTGAGACACCCATGCCGAGCATCTGCAGAGCCTCGGCCCTTGTCTGGGGAATCCTGTCGACCCAGGCGGGCTCCCGCTGTCCCGCAGGGTGTCCTGTATGCGGTGGGGGAGGCGGAGGAGCCGCAACAGGCCGGCGAGATGGCGCGCCGGAGTGTGGAACAAGCTGGCCGCGCCCGCGCTGGCTATCGAGCGAAACCGAGGCAATATCGTGCGCTTGCCTGCCGGCCAAGCGCTCGCGTCGGCGCGCAAACGCGAAGGCCGCAATGAGGAGGAGGGCCAGCCCACTGAAGGCAATGATTCCCATGGTCGGGCTGCGGACAACGCTCAGCAGGTTGACCGAGATCGTTGCATCGTCCCGCGTGAGACCGGCCTTGGGCGGTGCTGGCGGCTGCGGCTGGACGGCTTCCTTGGACGGGGACGGCACATTGGCAGCCGTCGTCGCTGCCTCGGGTTTTGCAGGCTCCGACTTTGGTACGCTTGTGACGGGCAGCTGTCGTTCAGGTGCGTCCGTGCTCGCCGTTTCCGGGCGATTGATGATCTTCGGAATCACCGGGCCACCGGGTGTTGCAGGCGGTGAGGCTTGTGGCGCGGATGCTTGCGACTTCGCGGTGGGCGCGACGGGTAGCGCCGGAATGGTCGGGGATGGCGGTTGCTCCGCGACTTTCGGCGCAGGCGCGTTCTGCGCGGCGACATCCGCGGCAATCGGTTCCGAGCGCGGCTCGGGCCGTGAGGCGGGCGATGGAGCAGGTTCGGTTCGCGGCTCGGCGCGTGCCGCCTTGGGCGGGGGTGCGGGCGGCGCTTCGGCGACAGGGGGTGGTGGCGATGGCATGGGGCCGGATGCTTTGACGAAGATGCCGTCGATCCCGAGCATGGGTGCGAAGCCGGACGGCATCTCCACGATGGGTGGCGGGGCCATCGCCCGCCGGTCCGCACAGTAGCGGCGCATGCGACCGAAGCCGTAGCGGTCATCAAAGCTCGGCGGGCGCGCGCATGGATCATCCGGCTCGAGGCTCCAGGACGGTGGCATGCGCAGAACCAACCGGTCGCCGTCGAGCCATGCCCGTCGCGTCTCCTCCGCCATCGATGCAACAACAAAAACCCAGGGCACACGCGCGCCCTCGCAATCGAGGTCGAAGCGATGCACCGTCCAACTGCGGCACATGTCTGGGTTGGTGGGGGAACATGCGGTGTGGGTCCGCTGTTCCCGCCGCCCGATGATGCGATGGCTCTGTTCGGGCGCGTGCCTGAGCTGCGGCCGTCCGTCGATCATGGTGCAGGCATAGGGCATGACCAGCAGCTCGTCGGCAGATGCCGAGGAACTGGCCAGCGCCAGCGCGGCAGTGAAGAAAAGCGAGACTCCAGCCCGCCGTACAAACGCGCGCATTCCAAGCCCCCGCGAACGGCGATATGCGACATGCACGCCGACTCGTCGTGCCCGAAAATCTAAGTTGGACAGGACCTTGGCAGCTTTGTGGCCGAAGAGCGTGGCGGCTAAGCCCCGCGGTCTTCCTTGAAGGCTGCTACGCCGCCCGACTGGCATTTGCCATTCACAGAAAAGCCTGCAATGGGAAGCCAGATCCCGACTTAAGTTGGGGGTGGTTGGCCACCGCGTTGAGGCCCGCCGGAGCCGAACGAAGGACGTTGTGAGCAAGCAAGCGAGAAAGACCGTGCCACCGGGGCGCACCGTCGGCCCCTACCAGCGGGCCGAGGTCCTGCTCGCCCAGCGCGATCGCCAACTGGCCGAGATCGAGGCCCTGCGCCGCTCGCGGGGAAAGCTGACGAGCTTTTCGCGCAAGGCGCATACCTTGTTGACGCGGGTGTGGGCCCGCGGGAGCTGGAAGACACGGGAGGAGCTTGTCAGAGCTTCGGCTTGGCTGATGTATTTGGATCACTTGCGCGATGTTGCCGGGCTCTAGCCTGCTGGCGCTGTCCAACTCATCGCTCGGTCATAAGCTGCTTGAGCTTGCGCCTCTCCCAGTCGGCGACCGCCCGAGGTGTGCGGCCGAAGACCATCAACGCATGCGCCGCGATGCCGATTCCCCATCCAAAGAAGACCCAAAGCACCCACCACGAGCCGCCGGATGCAGCGTTGATGGTAAACAGTCCCGCCAGCACCAGCACGAACACACCGAGGTGAATGTAGAAGCCCTTGATGGCCTCCACCTGGCGCCTGGCCTGTGCCAGCTTGGCCTCGTCCTGTACCGGTGAGTGCGATGGAGTAGGTGTGTCTGGAGCGGCAGTCTCTGTGTTTGTCTGCATGTCAGCGGACCCCTCTGGGCAGCACCAAGCTTGCTAGGCAACGCCGTGGGCAGCTTCGGGTTCCGCCTGGCCCTTGCCCCACAACGTCCTGTGCAGCCTGTCGAGGAGGAGGTAGATGACAGGTGTCGTGTAGAGGGTGAGCACCTGAGATACGATCAAGCCGCCGATGATGGCGATGCCGAGCGGGCGACGCAGCTCGGAGCCGGGGCCGGCGGCGATGGCCAGAGGTACGGCGCCCAGCAGAGCGGCAAACGTGGTCATCATGATCGGGCGGAAGCGCTCCATGCAGGCCTCGTGGATGGCGCGGGCAGGGCTTAGGCCCCGTTCACGTTCCGCCTCCAGGGCGAAGTCCACCAGCATGATGCCGTTCTTCTTGACGATGCCGATGAGCAGGATGATGCCGATGAAGGCGATCACGGTGAGTTCCATACCGGCGAGCCGCAGGGCCACCAAGGCACCAAGCCCGGCCGAGGGCAGCGTAGAAATGATGGTTAAGGGGTGCGCAAGGCTCTCGTAGAGCACGCCGAGCACGATGTAGACGGCGAGCAGCGCTGCGATGATCAGAAGCGCCTGCCGGTTGGCCTGCTGCTGGAACGCCTTGGCGTCGCCGGCGGCCTCCGCGCGAATGACGTCGGGCATCCTCAGATCCGCAATCGCCGCGCGGATGGCAGCCTGAGCCTCATCGAGTGTCATCTCGGCCGTGAGGCCATAGTTTATGGTTACGGCGGGAAACGGCCCTTGATGGTTTACCACCAGCGGCGCCAGCGTCTGGCTGACATTGACCACACTGTCGAGCGGCACCTGCACGCCGTTGCGGCCGGGTACGAAGATACGGTTGAGGTCCGAGGGGGCCCGCTGGAAGCGCGGATCGACCTCCAGGATGATGCGGTACTGATTGCGCTGGGTGTAGATGGTGGAGATCTGGCGCTGGGAGAACGCATTGTTCAACGCGTTGTTGATGTCCTGCACGTCGACACCGAGCCGTGCGGCGGCTTGCCTGTCGATCTTGATCGTGGCCTGCAATCCACCCTGCTCGCGATCGGTGGAGACGTCGGTGAGCCCCGGAATCTGGTTGAGACGCTCGACTACCTTGGGCACCCACTCATAGAGCACATCGAATTCGGGGCTCCAGAACGTGAATTGATATTGCGATCGGCCCTGGCGCGCGCCGGCGCGGATGTCCTGCGCGGCGAAGAAGGAAACGTTGAGACCCTCGATGCCCGAGAGCGCCAGGCGCAGACGATCCGTAATGCGCTGGGTGGTCAGCCCTCCGCGCTCGGACAGTGGCTTCAAGCTTATGAACATGCGGCCCTGGTTGACCGATGCGTTGAACCACGATGCGCCGACCGAGGAGCCGACGCCGGCCACGGCCGGGTCAGCCAGCACGATGTCGAGGGCCCGCTGCTGCAGCTTGGACATGGCTTCGAAGGAAACGTCGGCATAAGCCTGGGTGGAGCCGACGATCAGGCCGGTATCGTCTTGCGGGAAGTAGCCCTTGGGGGTCTTGACGTAGAGGTTCACGGTGGCGGCGACGGTGGCAAGCATGACCAGTGTGGTAAGTACACGGTGCCTGAGTGCCACGTCGAGCGTGTGGCCGTAGGCGCCGAGAACCCGGCGCATGGTGCCCTCGACGAGGCGATCGAGGAGGGTGGTGCTGGGGCTCGGGCCCGAGCGGACGAAGTACGCGCAGATCATGGGCGTAACGGTGAGCGAGACCACGGTGGAGACGGCGATTGCAAAGACAAGCGTGACCGAGAATTCCCTGAGCAGGCGCCCGACGATGCCCTCCAGGAACAGGAGCGGAATGAAAGCCGCAATGAGCGACAGGCTGATCGAGATCACCGTGAAGCCGATTTGGCGGGCGCCTTCCATGGCGGCACGCAAGGGCGAGAAGCCACGCTCCAAGTTGCGGAACATGTTCTCGATCATGACGATGGCATCGTCGACCACGAAGCCGACGGAGACCGCGAGCGCCATGAGGGTGAGGTTGTTGACGGAGAACCCCGCGGCCCACATGGCGGCGCACGTGCCAGCGAGCGACAGCGGCACGGTGATGCCGGCGGCAATGGTGGGCGTGGGACGTCGCAGGAAGAGATAGACGACCATCATGACGAGGGCGACCGACAGTCCCAATGTGAGCTGCATGTCGTGGACGCTGGCCCGCAGGGTCGTGGTGCGGTCGGAAAGCACGGAAATGTCTATGCCTTCGGGGATCCAGCGCTTGATCTCGGGAAGCAGGGCCTTGATGCGGTCGACGGTGTCGATGACGTTGGCATCGGCATTCTTGGTGATGGTCAGCAGGATCGCCGGCTGGTTGTTGAACATCGCAGCCGAGCGTGAGTTGCGCGTGCCCTGCTTGACCTGGGCTACATCCGACAGACGCACCACGTCGCCCTTGGCAGTCTTGAGCACGATCCTCCGGTAGTCGTCGACGGTGCGCAATTGGGCATTGGAGCCGATGGCGATGGCCTGCTTGGCGCCCTCGATGATGCCGAGCGGGGAAAGAGCATTGGCGCCGATGATGGCCTTGCGCACATCCTCGATGCTCAAGCCCACGGTGGACAGCAGCATCGGGTTTACGCGCACGCGGATGGCGGGTTGCTCGGCGCCGGCAGCGGTGACCTCTGCCACACCCTCGACCTGGGAGAGGCGCTGCACGATGACGGTGTCGGCGGCGTCATAGATGTCGCTTGCGGGTATGGTCTTGGACGTGAGCGCCAGAATAAGAATGGGCGAGGCGGACGGATTGGATTTCCGGAACGTGGGCTGCGTCGGCATGTCGGCCGGCAGGTCCGCAGCCGCTGCATTGATGGCGGCCTGCACATCCTGCGCCGCCCCGACAATGTCGCGCGTGAGGTCGAACTGGATGGAGATGCGCGAGGAGCCGATCGAATTGACTGAAGTGAGTTCGTTGACACCCGGGATCTCCCCGAGCCGGCGCTCGAGGGGGGCGGCAACGCGCGCGGCCATGGTCTCGGCATCGGCGCCCGGGAGGCTGGCGTTGACCCGAATGGTCGGGAACTCGATCGAAGGCAGGCTCGCCACCGGCAGGTTCATGTAGGCAACGGCGCCGAGCAGAAACAGCCCGATCGCCAGCAGCGTCGTGCCGATGGGCCGTTCGATGAAGGGCTGGGAGACGCTCATGGGTCTACTCCGCCGGCCGCCTGGTTGCGTCCTCCGCAACCGGATGGGCGGCCACGCCCGGCATGTCATGTGCGGTTGGCGCAAGACGCGTCCGCACACGCTCCATGGCAAGGTAGATGACGGGCGTGGTGTAGAGGGTGAGGAGCTGGCTCAGCAGCAATCCGCCGACGATGGTGACGCCGAGCGGGTTCCTGAGCTCCGAGCCGGTGCCGGTCTCCAATGCCAAGGGAAGCGCGCCGAACAGGGCGGCGAGCGTCGTCATCATGATCGGCCGGAAGCGCAGCAGGCTCGCTTGCACGATGGAATCGCGCGGGGACATGCCTTGCGTGCGCTCGGCTTCCAGCGCGAAGTCGATCATCATGATGGCGTTCTTCTTTACGATGCCCATCAGCAGCACGATGCCGATCAACGCGACGAAGGAAAAATCCATGCCGACATACATCAAGGCGAGCAGTGCGCCGATGCCGGCCGAGGGCAGGGTGGTGAGAATGGTGAAGGGGTGCACGAAGCTTTCGTAGAGCACGCCGAGCACGATGTAGATGGTGATGACGGCGGCGAGAATGAGCCACGGCTGACCCTGGAGCGAGCGCGTGAACTCGTCTGCATCGCCCGAGTAGGTGCCTGTGACCGACGTCGGCATGCCGATCTCCCGCTGCGCCTCGTCGATGATGGAGACCGCATCGCTCAGGGAGGCCCCCGGCGCGAGGTTGAAGCTCACGGTCACGGACGGGAATTGATCTTGGTGCTGTATGGTGAGCGGCGCGGTCTTGCGCTCGATGCTGGCAACGGCGCTGAGCGGCACCTGGGCGCCATTGGTTGAGGGAACAAAGACGCGCGACAGTGCCGATGGGTCGCTCTGGAACTGCTGCATGGCCTCCAGCACGACGCGGTACTGATTGGCCTGGGCGTAGATGGTGGAGATCTGGCGCTGGCCGAAGGCGTCGTTGAGCGCGTCGTTGATGGCCTGCATCGACACGCCCAGACGGCCCGCGGTTTCTCGGTCGACGTTGACGAAAGCCCGCAGGCCTCCGTCCTGGGCCTCCGACACGACGTCGCGCATTTTGGGCGACAGGCGCAGCCGCTCGACCAGACGGGCTGACCACAGCGCCACTTCCTCGTCGCTGCTGCTGACCAGTGTGTATTGGTACTGGGATCGGCTTTGGCGGGTGCTGACCTGGATGTCCTGTACCGGTTGGAAGAACACGATCATGCCGGGCACGGCCGACACGGTGCTCTGCAGGCGGTCGGCGATGGCAGTGACATGGGTGGTGCGCGCTTCGCGCGGCTTGAGCGTGATCTTCAAGTGTCCGGCATTGGGTGTCGGATTGAGCGAGCTCACTCCTATCACCGATGCGACACCCTTGACGTCGGGGTCCCTGCGAATGATATCGACAACCTTGCCCCGTAGCCGTTCCATCTCCGCGAAGGAGACCTCGGGGCCAGCCTCGATGACCGCCGTGAGGAGGCCGGTATCCTGCGGCGGCAGAAAGCCCTTGGGCACGATCACGTAGAGAGCAACGGTGAGAACGAGCGTCGCCACCGTGGTGACGAGAGTGGCGCGCTCGTGTCTGAGCACCCATTCGAGGCTGCGGTGGTAGCCGCGGAGCACCCACGCAACCGCGCCGTTGAAGGCGCGCGCGATGCCGCTCTCCCGGCCACCGCCATCGTGGCGAAGCATGCGCGAGCACATCATCGGGGTAAGCGTGAGCGACACGATGGCGGAGATGACGACGGCAATGGTCAGCGTCAGCGCGAACTCGCGGAACATACGGCCGACCAAACCGGTCATGAACAGCAACGGGATGAAGACGGCGATCAGCGACAAGGTGAGGGATATGACGGTGAAGCCGATTTCGCGCGCACCTTTCAGCGCCGCTTGCATCGGGTTGTCGCCCTTCTCCATGTGGCGCACGATGTTCTCGATCATGACGATCGCATCGTCCACGACAAAGCCCGTGCCGATGGTCAGTGCCATCAGCGAGAGGTTGTCGAGCGAGAACCCGAAGAACCACATGACGCCAAACGTGGCGATTAGTGAAATCGGCAGCGCCACGCCGGCGATCAGGGTGGCGCGCATCGATCGCAGGAAAATGAGCACCACCAGCACGACGAGCACCACGCTCAGGCAGAGGGTGAACTGGACGTCGCGGACCGAGGCGCGGATGGTGCCGGTACGATCGTGTACGACGGCGAGGTTGACCCCGCTCGGGATCGAGCGCTCGAGACGCGGCAGCTCGGCCTTGACGCGCTGGACGGTCTCGATGACGTTGGCGCCAGGCTGGCGGAATACGTCGATGACGACTGCCGGAGTGTCCTGGTACCAGCCGCCGACCTTGGTGTTCTCCAGGCTGTTGACGACCTGGGCAACGTCCTTGAGCAGCACCGGGGCATTGTTGCGGTAGGCGACCACCACCTCCCTGTAGGCGTCCGCATTGGTGATCTGGTCGTTGGCGGATATCGCATAGGACTGGAAACGCCCGTCGAGGGAGCCCTTGGGCCCGGAGACATTGGCGCCGGCGATGGCGACGCGCAGGTCCGCCATGCTGAGGTTGTAGGAGGCGAGGCGGGACAAGTCGGCCTGGATGCGCACCGCGGGCTTGATGCCGCCCTGGACGGCCACGTGGCCGACGCCGGTCACGGAGGCCAGGCGCTGCGACATCAGCGTGTCGGCAAGGTCGGAGAGGGTGCGCAGCGGTATGGTATCGGACGTCAGGGCAAGGGTGATCACCGGCGTATCGGCCGGGTTCAGCTTGGCGTAGGTGGGCGGGTAGGGCAGGTTGCGCGGCAAGGTGGAGCCGGCGGCATTGATGGCGGCCTGCACGTCCTGTGCTGCGGCATCGATGTCACGATCGAGAGCGAATTGCAGCGTGATCTGGCTCATGCCGAAGGATGAGGACGAAGTCATGGACGTGAGCGCGGAAATCTGCCCGAGCTGGCGTTCGAGCGGGGCCGTCACCAGGTTGGCCATGGTCTCCGGGTTGGCGCCCGGCAACTGGGTGGTCACCTGGATGGTGGGAAAATCGACCTGCGGAAGGGAGGACACCGGCAGCCACCAATAGCCCAGCCAGCCGCCAAGCAGCACGGCGAACGCCAGCAGTGTGGTGGCGATCGGTCGCTGGATGAAGGGGCCGGAGACGCTCATTCGGTCGCGCTGCCCTCAACCTTGCGCACCTCATTCTTGCGGGTTCCGCCTCCCGTGGCGGCGGTCTTGCAGGCCTCGGAAAGCGCTGCGGCGTTGGCCTGCAGGCAGGCGCGCATATCCTTGCCGCGCTCCACGTTGGCGCAGAGCCTTTGGATATCGGCAGCACAGGCGGCGCGGACGTTGGCGCGTGCATCTTCCCTCCTCGCGGCGGTAGCGACTTGCCTGGCGGCGGCGGCTGTTTCCTGCTCCTTGGGCGTCGCCACTGCCACTTCGGCGCCGTCCTTGAGGCGGCCGAAACCGGTGGTGACTACGCGCTCGGTGCTGTCGAGGCCCTTGGCGATGACCGCGTTGGCCTCCGTCTGATGCGTGACGGTGACCGGGCGCAGGTTCACGCGATCCTCCTCGCCCTTCTTCAGAACGTACACGAAGGTGCCATTGGGGCCGCGCTGCACAGCCGGCGTAGGCACCACCACGACCTGCTGCAGCGTATCGACGAGGAGGCGGACGTTGACAAATTGACCCGGCCATAATTGCAGATCGGCGTTGGGGAACTCCGCCTTCATGCGTACTGTGCCTGTCGATTGATCGACCTGATTGTCAACCACCTGCAGCGTGCCGTGATCGAGGATCAATCCACCGTCAGCATCGAGCGCCTCGACCGCCAGTGCTCCTGCCGCGAGCGCCTTGTTGACCTGAACGAGCTGCTGCTGCGGCAGAGTGAAGAGCACGCTGATGGGGCGAAGCTCCGTAATGATGACGATGCCGGCGTCGGAGGCCCGCACCAGGTTGCCTTCATCGACCAGCCGGATGCCGGTACGGCCGTTGATTGGGGCGATGATGGTCGTGTAGTCGAGAAACGCCTTGGCATTGGCAATGGCTGCATCGTCGAGCTTGATCTGTGCGGTGAGCTGATCAACGAGCGCGCGTTGCGTGTCGATGGTCTTCTGCGCCACGATGTTGCCGCCGAGCTTGGCATACCGCTCCATGTCGCGCTGAGCGTTGGCAAGCTGTGCCTCGTCGAGGGCTTTCTTGGCGATGGCCTGGTCGAACTGGGCCTGATAGGTCGACGGATCGATCTTGGCCAGAACGTCGCCGCGCTTGACCTCCTGGCCTTCCTTGAAATTGATGCTGAGAATGCGGCCGTCAACTTGTGGCCGCACGACAACCGTGTTGCGCGCCTTGGCCGTGCCGACGCCATCAAGATAGAGCGGCACATCGGCAATGCGGGTCGGGGCAGCCAAGACAGGGACCGGTCCGCCGCCCATCAACTTGGCGCGGCGTGCGATATCAGCCTGCCTTTGCGTGTTTGGCAGGACGGAAGCGTAGATGACAGCGGCCGCAATTGCTCCAACGATGGCGATCGCCAGGATACGCTTGATGAGTTTGGCCACTTGCCACCCTTTCCGGACGGGGTGCTCCTGCTGAAGGTACTGCTGCATTTGGCGTTTCGGATCCCATGCTCCACGCGGGAGGCCTCGCGGAATGCTGCCCCGGCGCAGGCTTTGACCAGAACGTCGCGGCAGGGCTTTAACCGTCGCAGGGTGCTCCCAAACGTGCTGTCCGCTCAATTCGAGCAGGACAGGGCGTATCACCGCTGACGCTTTCCCCCGATCCCTGCTGACTGGCGACGGATGGAGGATAGCTCCCGGCACGGCCTTGGGCCAGTTTAGCGTGCTGGCGCAAATCACTATTTTCCGAAAAGTGGATAAAACGAGAGCCCGGAGTGAGGGCCGTCCAGCCTTGTTCTGAAAGTCAGTTGTCCGCTTCGGAGCGGCGCGCTCGGCTCTGTGGTTCGCCGAAACTTAGAGGAATGACGGTAGCGCGAAACAAGAGAGAGGGCCGCCGTCTGCAACCCCCTCCCAGAACCAGAACTTGTGCGGCCGGTTACTGCAGGCCCTCGACGCAAACCGTGGCGATTCCCTTGAAATTGGGAATCGTGCGGTAGGTCATGTCGACGCGATCGATCGACCGTTCCCATCCTCTCAACTCCAGCGGCCGGGTGCGCTCGCCCTGCCTGAGGATGTGCTTGACGGGAATGTCGTCAGGCCTCCCGTTGGCGTAGATCACGTGGAGGTCGAGAATCTCAACGTCGGCACCGCGCACGTGCAGGCGGATGGCCTTGAACCGGCCTTCATGCCGGCCAATGCGGATCGAATCTCGATCGGTTTTGAAGAGGGACACGCGTTGGCAGCCAAGCTCCGTCCACTCAGCGTGGTGGCCTGGCCCTGGCCCCGGCCCTGGCGCGATGTGCGGCGGGCGCCGGGACGGCTCGCCGTAGACCTTCATCACTGCGTGGCCGCCGAACCCGGGACGCGAGCGATAAGTCATCTCGATCTCGCGCACAAAGCTTCGCTCGCCGCGCAGATCGATGGCCAGATCGCTGCCTTCCCGGATCAGCCTGTCGACATGGTAGCTCTCGGAGAACCCGTTGAAGTAGACAAGGCGAAGGTTGATCATGTGGATGTCGTTACCCTCGGCCACCAGGTGCAGCCGCCGGAATGTACGATCTCTGTACCAATCCTCCGATTGTCCAATTCGGACCACATCACGGTCCACACGGAAGCCGACGGACTGTGCTCCGAGCAGGATCCATTCCCTGTCTCGTTCCCTAAATCCGTCGTGTCGCTGCGCCATCGCGTCCGTCGCCAGTGCAGTCAGCACAACTGCCCCCGCGAGCACGGATAACCATCTCCATTGCATTGCCAGTCTCCCACAATCTCGAAATTGAAAATTCCCACAGCGCGCAGAGAGAAATTCCGCCTTATCGCGGCGCCAAGATGGCCGTGACATATCCATTTGGTCATGAACGTCGGCATGCGCCCTAGGGAGCATTCCCAACGATCTTGACCAAGACCTTGATCAGGTTGTTGTATTTTCTCGAAGGGCCGGATGAGCGGGTGGTGGTTGCGTCAGACGTTCAATATTTCACCGTGCATCCGTAGGGGCGGGTTGATGGCGCCGCAATCGGCCGCCCGGCCGCCATCGCGGCCAAGGCATCGCGCACATAGTTGCGGGCGTTCTTGATACTGGCGTGGCTGGCCGACGGCTGATCGTCGATGGCGCCCATATAGACCAGCTTGCCGGTCGGATTGATGATGTACATGTGCGGGGTGGTGCGTGCGCCATAGAGCTTGCCAAGGTCTCCCTTGGGGTCGAGCAGCACCGCCGTTGGCTGGGCCTTGCGGCCACGGGTCAACTGGTCCGCTTGTGCACCGTCGATATGTCCCTGCGCTCCAGGCCTGGACGAGACGACCGACAGCCAGATTGCGCCCGCGTCAGCCGCCGCCTCTTGCAGCGCCTGCATATTGCCCGTGGCATAGTGCTTCACAGTGTAGGGGCATTCGTGGTTGGTCCATTCCAGGATGACGATTTTGCTCCTGTAGGCGGCCAGGGTGTGCTGTCTGTCCTTGGAGTCCCTCGCGGTGAAGCCGGGGGCCGGAGCGCCAATCTGCGGGCCCGCCGCCGCGCTTGTGCCTGCCGATGTGAGGCTCGCGGCTGTGGTTGCGGCCAGGGCCGTCAAGACTTCGCGCCGTGTCTTCGCCACCGTCGTTTCTCTAGCTGCGGCCTGCAACGCAGGCGCCAATGGGTCATTGTTTGACACCTGGAGAGGGTATCGGCAACTCAAAGAAGAGTGACGATTTTCAGCGCGGTATCCCTGTCAGGTCCAGCGAGGCGGGTGGCGCGTGTCGCCAACCGCATGTCCTGCGTGCAACTGCGATGGACCAGGCTATTAGGCGATGCGGCCACCGCCTCTCTTGCGGATTGCAACCACCGAAGGGCGGGGCGGCATATTCGGCTTGAAATCTGGCCAGCGGGTCGCAGGGTCCTCGAATGTGGAGTCGCGGGCGAACGGCTTCCAGTCCCGCACGCCATCGGTGGCGGGGTGCTGCACGGCCAGGAACAGCGCGCGGTCGTCTGGCGTGAAGCATGTGCCACACATCTCCGCTCCCACCGGGCAACGGAAAAACAGCTTGGGTAGTGCGCGCGTATCGCCGTCGGTTCCCACGGCGTAGAAGCCGTCTGCCCTGTTGGTCTTCTTCGCCCATAGGCTGCCCTGGTCGGTTGAGACCCACAGCCGCCCCAAAGCGTCGAACGCGCAATTGTCGGGGCAGGCGAACCAGCCATCCGCGCTGGTGGCCGGGTTCCACAAGGCGCCGACCTCGGCGATGTTGGGATCGCCGCACTTGATGAGGATATCCCAGGTGAAGGTTGCGGCGGCATGGTTGCCGCCTGGTGCCGTCATCTCGATGATATGCCCAAGGTCGTTGGCTGCGCGAGGGTTGGCTTTGTCGATCTGCTCCGGCCGTCGGCGGTCGTTGTTGGTGAGCATCGCGTAGACTTTGCCATTGGTGGGATGCGGCTGCACGTCCTCCGGCCGGTCCATCGGCGTGGCCTTGAGAAGGTCGGCGGCAATGCGTGCGTCGATCAGCACGTCGGCTTGAGAGTGGAATCCGTTGGCCGGTGTCAGCGGTCCCACGCCGAACACCAGCGGCAGCCATTTCAGCGTACCGTCGGAGTCGAAGCGAGCAACCGACAATGTACCCTCGGACAGGAGCCGCATGTTGTGGGCCCTGTTGTTCGGCTGATAGGTGCGCTTGGAAACGAAGCGATAGATGTACTCGAAGCGTGAATCATCGCCCGTGTAGACGACAACGCGGCCGTCCTTGTTGACGATCATTTCCGCGCCCTCGTGACGGCAGCGCCCCAGCGCACTGTGCTTCACCGGCCTCGACTGCGGATCAAAGGCATCAATCTCGACGATCCAGTTGAAGCGATGGCACTCATTAGGTTCCTTATCGACGTTAAAACGCTCGTGGAAACGGCCCCAACTGTACCAGTTGCTGGGAATGCCGTAGCGCTCGTAGCTTCTTTGCTGTGCACCGCCGAGGCCCTTGTTGAGGCGCTTGCCATCGGCGCCGCGCTGATCGGTCCAGAAGTAGCCGTGACAGTTCTCCTCGCCCGTGAGGTAGGTGCCCCACGGCGTGCGGCCGCCGGCGCAGTTGTTGATCGTGCCCCACAGCTTGCGCCCGCTGGGATCGGCCTTGGTCTTCATGCGGTGGTGGCCGGCCGCCGGACCATCCACCGTCATCTCCGTGTGCGCCGTGATGCGCCGGTTGCGGCGGCCGAGAACCGGCCGCCATTTTCCACCCGTGAGTGCGACCTCCACGACGCTGACACCATGCGCCGCCATCTCCACGGCTACGTGCCCCTCGGTGATTTTTGCAAAGTCGTTGCGGTCGGGCCGGCCGCCGATGCCCGCGAACATCACTTCGGGGTTTGCATACTCATGGTTGATGCAGAGAAGCCCGCGGGTGTTGCGGCGGTCGAGCGGGAAAAACGCGATGTAGTCGCAGTTGTAGCCAAAGCGCCGGGCCTGTTCGGCGCCCGTGAGTTTGGCGGGATCGAACGGCGCCATGCCGGCGAACAGCGGATCACCCCAGCGGATCAGGATATCGGCTTCGTAGCCTTCGGCCACATGATGCGTCTCATCGATGCCGGCAGCCACCTCCTTGAAGGCGAACGGCGCCGGAGCGGTCCGGGTGGGGTTGGAGCCGGCAGCCAGTGCGGCGGTGCCGAACAGGGTGGTGGCTGCGGTGACCCCGAGCGAGCCCTTGAGCACGTCGCGGCGACTGTGGCGGCGGGCGATGATTGCACCGATGGTGTCCTCGCGCGGTGGCGACAGAGGAATGTCGTCGTAGGCTTCAAAGGCCTCGGCGGCGCACGAGAAGCCATCGTTCAGCATATTCTTATTCATTGCCCCAGCCCTTCATGCCCGCATTCTGCGGCGCGAGAGCCTAGCGGAAGCGGGCACAAAGGTGAAAGGCATTCAAAGTAGCCGGAAAAAAGGCCGACAGATCGAGGCTTTGCCAAGGCGCACGGGCGGCAGCGTGTCGACGCCGCGCCGTCGTTGCCCAAGGTTGATGTGACCTTACCGGGCTTGGCTGGCATTGAAGTAGAGCGGCTCGCTGCCGAGTGTGCCGTAGAGAAACGGCTCCTGGCGCCTTGCCGTCCTCTCGCGCACGCGGTCGCGCACCTTGCGGAAGAGAAAGTTGATCTCCAGGCCCGGCTCCTCCATGTGCGCGAGCAGGGCCTCGGTGAACGGGCTGTGGTCGCCCGTGCCGTCCTCCGCCGTGGTGCCGTGCTTGGCGGCGTAGGCGACCAATACATTGCCTTCGGGCTCCACGGGCGAGAGACCGCGGCCGAGCGAGCGGGTTGACATTGAGCGTACCATGCGTGCGAGGAAGGGATTGTTCCGGCACGAGTCAAGAATGACCAGGCCAAGCTTGGTCGCAGCGTCCACCTTCGCCTGCACTTGTGTGAGCGAGATCGCCTCGTCGCTGGTATGGGTCTCGCGTTTGAGCTCGGCGTCGATGGGGATGAGGTAGGACGTGCCGTTGACCTCGATGCCGTGGCCGGCGAAGAAAACGACTGCCCACTCGGCACCTTCGGTGCTGTCGCCGAAATCGCGCAGGGCGCGGCCCATCTTTTCGCGGGTCGCGTCATACTGCTCGAACACCTGCGTAAAGCCCAGCCGCCGCAAGGCGTTGGCTACCGCGCGTCCATCCTTGGCAGGATTGGCCAGGAGGCCGGCATATGTGTAGTTGGAGTTGCCGATGACAAGCGCTACGCGGCGCGGTTTGGTCAAGGCTGCGGCGGTCTTGGCCGTAGGTGACGGCTGCGCCAGCCTGGCGATGCGTTCGCGTGCTATCTCCTGCCTTTGACGGTCGGTAGGAGTCGGTGCCGGCAGCTCCAGGATCTTGCGAAAGTCAGCCTGCGCGCGCTGGTTGTCCCCCTTTGCATTGTATGCTGTTCCCCGGTTGCCGTAGGCGAGGGCCATGTTGGGGTCGGCATCGATGGCGCGCGTGAAGTCGGCAATAGCGCGGTTGTGATCGCCCTTGGCCTGATAGGCCCAGCCGCGGTTGTTATAGGCAAGGGCCGATTTGGGATCGATGCGTAGCGCGCTGTCATAGTCGGCAATGGCGCGGTCATGGTCGCCGGTTGCCCCGTGCACAAAGCCGCGATTGACATAGGCAAGGACAAAATTGGGGTCGAGCCTGATCGCCTCACCGAAGTCGGCCAGGGCACGGTCGTGATCTCCCTTATCCTTGTAGGCCAAGCCGCGATTGTTGTAGGCGAGGGGTGATCTGGGGTCGATGCGGATGGCTTCGGAAGCATCGGCGATCACGCGGTCATGGTCGCCCATGCGCGAATAGGCATCGCTGCGGTTGATATAGGCCAGAGCGAGTTTGGGGTCGATGCGCAGCGCGTCGTTGTAGTCGGCGATGGCGCGGTCGAGGTTGCCCTTGTTTCGCTGTGCCCAACCCCTGTTCACGTACGCGAGGGCCGTATTCGGGGCGATTTCGATGGCGCGGTTGAAATCAGCGATGGCGCTGTCGTAGTCGGTTTTATTGATCCTGGCATTGCCGCGATTGAGATAGGCGGCCACGGCTCTTCC
This sequence comes from Hyphomonadaceae bacterium, assembly GCA_019747815.1. Classification (GTDB taxonomy): domain Bacteria; phylum Pseudomonadota; class Alphaproteobacteria; order Rhizobiales; family Hyphomicrobiaceae; genus AWTP1-13. Next base: position 50,562 of record JAIEQJ010000049.1, on the reverse strand, counting down.
GTCGAGCGCGAGCGCCATATCGGCATCCGCTACTGCTCCGTCGTTGTCGCCCTTGTTCAGCTTGGCCGCGGACCGAGTGACATAGGCCGGGGCGAGCTTGGAGTTGAGCTCGATGGCTTTGTCGGTGTCGGCGATGGCGCGATCGAAGTCGCCCTTGTTGAAGTGGCCGGTGGCACGGTTGACAAAGGCCAGGGCCAGACGCGGGTCGAGACCAATCGCATTGGTGGCGTCGGCGATGGCGCGATCGTTGTCGCCCTTGTTCAGAAGCGCGCCTGAGCGGTTGACATAGGCCACCGCGAATTGCGGATTGATGTCGATCGCTTTCGTGGCATCGGCGATCGCCCTATCGGGTTGGCCCTTGTCCATGAAGGCCCAGCTGCGGTTGATGTAGGCCCACGCGGCCTGAGGGTCGCGTTCGACGATGGCAGTGCAGGCCCGCACCTGCAAATCCAGATCGGCGTGCTGGACGCAGTCCTGAGCTTGATCGGCATGTGCAGCAACCGCAATGGTTATGGATGCAGCAATAAGAGCCGAGAAACGAGTGGCGGCAGAACGAATGAGGCGCCTGGGCATGGGCTTCCCTCCAGCCAATCCACGCACGCGGGCATCCTAAGCACAGGCCCATCGCAAGCGCGAGCCTGCACCGCACTGGCCAGTGGATAGCCTCAGAAGCGAGCGCCGGCTTCCGTTTGCGCCAACACGCACCGGCTCATCCCGTCAGAAAATTCCACCGCAGGTGGTGCTTGCCGGTGGCAAACAGGGAGCCGCTCGGCGCAGCGAGGGTGGTAGTGACAGCCAGGCGGCAGCTTGCGTCGCCGAAACACTGCTGCGCGCGGGGGCTTCATTGCGACAGCGGTCGAATACGTGTGGACGGCGCGTATGGAAACCGCCACGACTTCGTGCCGCTCTGGCTGACGCGAAGGCTGAGGCCATCCGAGCCGGTATCGAAATACTCGACCTGTGCGCCGTTCGGCTTCAGCTTGTCCACGAACGCGGCCGTGAGATTCACTTCCGGCATTGGCAGGTGCTCACCAAAGCTATGAAAAAGGTACGGGAATCGCCTGGAACGCCGCGTAACACGGCGCACCACGCGGCACATGAAAAATGCCGGAAAGTGCTGAATTTATTGGGTTGGTTGCGGTTGCGGGGTGTTGCCATCTTGTTCACTGGCAACTGCTCCCAAAGAGGTGCTCTACCAAGCTGAGCTATGCCCCGACGCGACGCGGCGGCTATGAGAATGGGCGGACGGCCGCAGTTTGCGATGACATCGGCCCGAGCAGGCGATGCCTATATCACGGCACGGCAGGACGTGTATAGCAGTGGAAAACGTGGCATTGGAGCCGCCGCGGCGGGAGGACTCGACGCGCTAAAAGGGGCAGCATGCTGACATATGTCACCTTGGCCGCCATGGCCGCTGCCGGTTACTTGGGCACGCCCCTGTGGGTCGTGCTGCTCGGCATGGCCGGCATCGCCTCGGAAGGCTGGTGGATGAAGCTGCAGCGGCTGCGCCAGCATCCCGACGAACGCTGGAGCAACAAGGTCACGGCCTACTTCGTCACGGGGCTTGTGGCCAATATCGGCCTGTCCGCCGTCGCCTACGCCCTCGGCCGGCTGGCGCGGACGATTGGCACCTGACCGATCGCGCCCTCAGGGAACGATGCGCGCCTCGCGGAAGCGGCGCAAGAGCCGGCAGAACATGTCCTCGGTGTCGACCACGTCGTGAAATCCGAATTGGCGCGACTTGGTGACGTTCGACATCACATCCCAGTCCGTGCCGAACACATAGTCCGCAAACGGCCAACCGACCAGCTGCCCGTAGTCGTACGGCTCGAGCCGGTATGTCTCGACCATGGCCCGCCACAGCCCGCCCTTGTCGGCCATGTGCTGGGTGAGGCTGATGGCCTGCGGCTCGCCGGCCGGCATCTCAAACACGTCGGCAAGCCTCGGCCAAAGGTTCTTCCAGCGGAAGTAGTCGCCATTGGTGATGTTGAACGCTTCAAGACCGCAACGCGGCTCGGTTGCTGCCCAAAGCGCAGCGTTCGCGAAGTGGGCCGATTCCGTGACCTGGTAGAGCGCCGCATAGGCGCCGGGCTTGCCGGGAAAGCGCAAGGGCAGGCCCAGCTCCTTGCTGACCGCCGCATAAACGGCGATGGCGGGCAGAATGCTCATCGGCGTTCCGGGCGCAAAGCCGATGAGCGTCTGCGGCCGCAACTCGACCCAATCCCAGGCCCTGCCCCGCTGAAACGCAGTGAGCCAATCGATCTGGTCGAAGTAGTAGTTGGGCGGCATGTGCCGGGGATCGCTTTCGCGCGCCGGCGTCTTGAAGGGGCCCAGATGCGTGCCGTAGTACTTCGTGCCCGTCACCAGCACAACGCGGCGCAGCATCTTGGAGCTTTGCGCAATAGCTGTAACCGCATTGATGAGCATGTCGCGGTTGGGCGCGATGTTGGAGGCATAGCCCGAGGCGGCTCCCGGCGCCGCCTGAAACGCGGCATAGAAGATGTGCGTCACATCCGTCAGTGCGGCGAGCTTGGCCTCGACATCCTGCCGATTCAGAAGATCGACGGCGATGTGCCGATAGCGTGGCGCATCGGCTGCCTCGCGCCGCGAAAGGCCGACGGTCGACCAGCTCTCGTCCTGCCGAAGCCGATCGACGATATAGCGCCCGATCACGCCGAGGGATCCGACGACGACGGCCCTGCCTTCCGGTTTCATTCGCACCCTGCACCGCTTGACCAGGAGGATTGGGTCATCTTTGCCATGCCGGCACGGCAAGGTCGAGACCGGCGCTCAGCGACCGCCGGCTGCCGCGGCCGGATTGCCGGATGGGCGGGCACCTCACTGTGTGGTAGGTATAGGCCCTAAGGAATGGCCACCATCAAGGGGCTCACCCAAGGCGGCCACCGGGAGGAAACTGTGGCTGCCGACACCGCAATGGCCGGTGATATCGCGACGGCCTTGCACAGAACGGAGACCATCCGTTCTGGCTTCGTGCGCAGCGCGCTTGCCTGGCTGTGGTCAGCCGGGCTGCTGGTCCTGCTCGCGTTTCTGGTTCTCTACCCAGTGGCCATGCTTCTGCTGGGGGCGCTCACCAACACCAACCCGGTGGTCGACGGCTTCGGCGTCCTCGACATGTCGCTCGCCAACTTCACCACGGTCCTTGCCAACCCGAACGTGCATGTGGCCCTCGCCAACTCGCTGGTGGCCTGCGGCGGCGGCACGGCTCTTGCGGTGGTCATCGGTCTCACCTTCTCGTGGGTCGTGGTGCGCACCAACACGCCCTGCAAGGGCTTCATTGCCGCCACCAGCATGCTGCCCCTGTTCGTGCCGCCGCTGGTTGCAGCCGTCGCCTGGTCGATCCTGGCCTCCCCCAAGACGGGGCTTCTCAATACTATCCTGGCCGCGGTGGGCATCGACTGGCGGTTCAACGCCTATTCGATGGGCGGCATGATTGCGATCTTCGGCATCTACTATGCGCCCTACGTCTACATGTTCACGGCTTCAGCGCTGCGCAACATGGACCCTGCGCTGGAAGAGGCGGCCGAGGTGACCGGCGCCAGCACCCTGCGCACGCTTTTGACCGTCACCTTCCCGCTGATTGCGCCGGCCATTCTGTCAGGCATGCTGCTGTCGTTCATCGTCATGCTTGGCATCTACGGCATTCCGGCCGTGCTCGGGACGCCCGGCGACATCCCCGTTCTCACCACGTATATCTTCAAGCTGACCAACTGGTCGCCGCCGCTCTACAGCACCGCCGCCTCGGTGGCGATCATCCTGATGGCGGTCACGGCCGTCCTTGTGTGGCTGCAGCACAGCATCGTTTCAAGCCGCAGCTATACGACGATTGCCGGCAAGGCGTTTCGACCCGCGGTCCTCAACCTGGGGCCCTGGCGCTACCTGACGCTCGGGCTGGCCGTCGCCTACCTGCTCGTGGTGGTCGTGCTGCCACTGACGGCACTGACCATCGCCGCCTTCCGCAAATTCATGTTCATCCGCACGATTGCGAGCCTGTTCGACGAGCGCCAATACAGCCTGATCCATTTCGAGCGGCTGTTTGCCAATCCGCTCGCGCTGCGCTCGATCGTCAACACCATGGAAGTCGGGCTCGTCACGGCCATTGTCGGCGGCATGCTCGCCTTCGCCATCGGCTATACCGTCAACCGCACACATCTGCCCGGGCGCAAGAGCATCGACCTTATCTCGACCTTGCCGGTCGCCATTCCCGGCCTCGTCATCGGCGTCGCCTACCTGTGGGCCTGGATCGGCTTGCCGGGCGGACTTTACGGTACGATCTGGATTCTCGCGCTCGCATTCATCGCCCGCTTCATGCCCGATACGGTGAAGGCGCTCTCAACCTCGCTGCTGCAGATCCATCGCGAGCTGGAGGAAGCGGCCTGGATATGCGGCAAGAGCCTGCTCGGCACCATCCGATCCATCGTGCTGCCGCTGGCCCGGCCCGGGGTGATCGCCGCGATGACCCTGCTGTTCGTGCTTGCCATCCGCGAGCTTGGATCGTCTCTGTTCCTCTACACGAGCAACACCATGGTGATGGCCGTGCTGCTGCTCGACTACTACGAAGGCGGCAACGTCGGCATCACCGCAGCATTCAGCCTGGTGCAGATCGTGCTGCTTGCTCTCGTCATCGGCATCGCCAACGTACTTTCGCGCGGGGAAGGCGGCACCGAAACCGGCATGGCGCGCGCCGGATGACGCATGGCAAGGGAGTCGAAACCCATGGCTTTGAAACACAAGGGCCTGTCGTTCGCTGCACACCGTCTTGGCACATTTGTGCTCGCAGCCATGCTGGCGCTGGCATCCGGACCCGCGCTTGCCCAGAACGTGGGACCGCCCGAGCTGATCGAGGCGGCCAAGAAGGAAGGCAAGGTCATCTACTACACGGCCGATTTCGCCGAGGTCGAGCAGGAGATCACCAAGGCCTTCAACAAGCGCTTTCCCTTCATCAAGGTCGAGATGGTGCGTGCGCCAGGCGGCCAGCTCATCACGCGCATCAAGACCGAGGCTGCCGCCGGCAAGCTGTCCGCGGATGTGATCAATCACTCCGATCGCGGCCTGATCCTCGCCCTGCAGGACCTGCTGGCAGACTACGCGCCGCCGAATGCCGCCGACTATCGCGAGGACGTGCAGGTGTCGCCCAAGATCTGGCCGCGCCAGACGCTGGGCTGGTCAATCGCCTACAATACCGAGCTCGTCAAGAACCCGCCCAAGTCATGGATGGACCTGACCAAACCCGAGTACGGCAACAAGCAGATCGGGCAGGTGATCGGGCCGTCGGGCGGAACCACTTGGACGCGCACGATGTTTGAGCGCCAGGTTCTCGGCGAGGATTACTGGAAGAGACAGGCGGCGGTCGGCACGGCGCTCTATCCCTCCGGCGCCCCCCTGTCGGATGCGCTGGTGCGGGGCGAAGTCTCCATTGCGCCGCTCTTGTACAATGTCGTCTTCACGAAGAAGAAGGACGGCGCGCCGATCGAGATCTTCTTCCCGCCGGAAGGCGTGCCGCTGAACATGTTCGGCGCCGGCATCACCAAGACCGCCGCCAATCCGAACGCCGCGCGGCTGTTCCTGAACTGGGCGCTCTCCGAGGAAGCCCAGACGTTCATGATCAAGGAACTGGGCTATCTCACCGCGCTGAAGAAGCCGCCCGCCTACCCGCCGGGCTTCGATCCCAAGGTCGTCAAGCTCTGGGTGCCGAACTTCCAGCAGTACGAGAAGCTGCGCGCCGAATGGATTGAAGAGTGGAACAAGACCTACGGCTACCGGCAATAGCGGCAGGTGGGCGGCCGAACCGGCCACCGACCGGACATTGCGGCCTCGAGGAGGGTCAATGTCGGCGGAACTGAAAGTCGAACGTTTGCGCAAGGTGTTCGGCACCGGCATCGCCGCCGTGGACGACATGAACTTTTGCATCGACGCCGGCGAGATTGTGGTTCTGCTGGGTCCTTCAGGCTGCGGCAAGACGACGACGCTGCGCTGTGTGGCAGGCCTGGAACATCCAACCTCCGGCACAATCGCCATCAGCGGCACCGTCGTATCCGCTCCCGAAGCGGCCATCCTCACACCACCGCGTCTGCGCAACATCGGCATGGTGTTCCAATCCTATGCGGTGTGGCCGCACATGACGGTTCAGCAGAACGTGGCCTACCCTCTGCGCACCCGCAAGACCCACCGCACCGAGCGCAACCGCCGGGTTGGCGAAGCGCTTGAGCTGGTGGGGCTCTCGGCCTATGCCGACCGCCCCGTGGTATCGCTGTCGGGTGGCCAGATGCAGCGTGTTGCGCTCGCGCGCAGCCTCGTCTACCAGCCGCGGCTGCTCCTGCTGGACGAGCCGCTCTCCAATCTCGACGCCAAGCTGCGCATCCGGCTGCGGGATGACCTGCGCCGCATCATCAAGCAGACGGGGGTGACGGCCCTCTACGTCACGCATGATCAGGCGGAAGCGGTCGTGCTCGGTGACCGCATCGGCGTCATGCGCGACGGCAGGCTGCTGCAGATGGCTTCGGCCGACGAGCTCTACAATCGCCCGGCGGACCTGTTCGTTGCGAACTTCACGGGTGCATCCAACCTGCTCGACGGCCGCGTGCTGATCCGCAATGGGGAGTTCGGGCAAGTCGAAGCCGGGCACGGCCAGCAGCTTTCGGCGTGGTTGCCGGCAACGATCGAGGCCGGCGCGGCGGTGAAGATCGCGGTGCGGCCGGAGAATGTCCGCCTCGGCTCCAACGGTGCGGCCGAGCCGAACACGTTCACCGGACGGGTCGCCGGGACCAGGTATCAGGGCACGCAGACGGTCTACGAGCTCGATGTGCTGGGCAGCCGTATCGATGCCCTCGAACTCGGCACGAAGGTGCGTTATCCGGTCGGCTGCGACGTTGCCGTCATGCTGCCGCCGGCCCTGTGCTGGGCCTATCCCGCAGAGGCCACCGGCGACGGGGACCAGTAGGGGCAATGTCCCCGGCATGCCCGGCGAGCGGCGCGGACAAAATGAAACGGGGCCGCCGTGGAGGCAGCCCCGGACAAAGCAAGCCGGTGGCCAGGAACCGGCCTTTAGTGGGACGGAGGGAACCCCGGCTGGACCCCTTCAGGTCTGAGCTCTGCGGCCATGCAGCCCTTCTCGCCCATGCCCCACCGGACCTGCACGATCTGCTGTGGCCGCAGCTCCGTAAAACCGAACCGGCGCAGCGTCTCCATATGCACAAAAATGTCCGGTGTACCCTCGCCGCGGGTGAGGAAGCCAAAGCCGCGGACCCGGTTGAACCACTTGACCATTGCCCGCTCCCAGTCACTCTCCGCCTGGACAACGACATGAGTGCGCTGCGGGAGCTGGGAGGGATGGATTGCGGTGCTCTCGTCCATGCTGAGCACGCGAAAGGCCTGCAATCCCCTCGGGCGGTTCAGCACCTGACAATGCACCCGAGCCCCCTCATAGGCCGTCTGATAGCCACCGGCCCGCAGGCAGGTCACATGCAAGAGCACGTCTGCCAGCCCATTGTCGGGAACGATGAAGCCATAACCCTTGGAAACGTCGAACCATTTGATAGTTCCGGCAATTTCGAAGACTTCGAGCCCGCCTGTCGACTCCGTGCCGGTTGGTTCAGCCCCCGTTTGTGGAGGGAACTTGTTATCACCCATAAGCTTACCCCGCTCACTATGGATTTACATAGACTTGGTCCTTACTTACTTCCGCCGGATCAGTATCGGCCTCGTCGAATTTGCCCTCTCGACTCAACCGACCGCACCCGGCAGCGAGGCGAACCTATAGTGATTGCCGATGGCGTGTCCAAATGATTTTCCGTGGTCCGCAAGCTTTACAACCAGGAGAATTCCAAGCAATTGGGGCCTACCTGCGAGGCTAAGGCGCTGAAATGCCTGATCGCGTAGCTTTTTTGCAGCACCTCAGAAAATACTAATCTGGGGAAAACTTTGAATAAGAGACCAAATTTTCTTGAAGACTTGGATAGATTCGCCTCGACCCGCCGAAATACTGATTCGTGTTGCTGTGGCGTAGCTTAGAGACAAACTCTCCGATCCTGTCGCAAGGCGGAGGAATTTCCATTGCTTGCGCGTTCTCCCCCACTGCGCCTTCGGCCCAGAATTGGACAGGGATCACCTCGCACACCGCCCGAGCCCATCGCCCAAGAGGCGTGCAAAAGAACCTGAGCACCCCCTCGGCTTCGAGACGGCGCGCCAGCCCTCGGCGCACGGCAACGGATGTTGCGGATGCGCCGGCGCCGACGCATCCTGCTCCAATTGCCAACCCCCACGCGCAGGAGGCTCCGTTGCGGTATCTGCACACGATGGTTCGCGTCACCGATGTCGAGAAGAGCCTGGATTTCTACTGCAAGAAGCTCGGCATGCAGGAAGTGCGGCGCATGGAGAGCGAGGCCGGCCGGTTCACGCTGATCTTCCTCGCGGCGCCCAAGGATGCCAGCCGCGCAGCAAGCGAAAAGGCACCGCTCCTGGAGCTGACCTACAATTGGGACCCCGAGATCTACGGCGAGGGCCGCAACTTCGGCCATCTGGCGTTCGAGGTCGACGACATCTATGCCACCTGCGATCGTCTCATGCAGGCGGGCATCACCATCAACCGCCCTCCGCGCGACGGCCGCATGGCCTTTGTCCGCTCCCCCGACAACATCTCCATCGAGCTCCTGCAGAAGGGCGAAACTTTGCCCAAGCAAGAGCCGTGGGCATCGATGCCGAACACCGGAAAGTGGTGAGGAGGCACGCCCCGCATGGGCGGCGCGCACATATTGCCTAAAAATTCACACGCTTGCTAACCGGCTTCTTAAGCTCTGCTTCCTAGAACGATCGGCGCTGGCTGTTCGAGCTGGGGCAGCCGGGCGTGACCTCGCCAACTTCTTCCGAGTGGACGAGCAATGCCGGTCAGACGGGGGCTCCCCAGCCCACGAATTGCAACCAAGCTCTACGGCATCCTCGCCCTGTTCCTGGCGATGATCTACGTGCTTGCCGCCGCCAGCATTCACTTCGCAAGCGAGGCGGAAAATGTGGTCAGCCGCATCCGCAGCGAGGGCTTCGGCGCGGTCGCGCTAGCGGCACGCCTGCAGGTGCTGCTGGAGCAGCATCGGCGCATGGTGGCAACCGCGCCGTTCGCCTCCCCCGCCACCAACGCGCAGGACGAGCTCGTCTATCGCGAACTCAGCATGACAATCGCCGGCCTCATCGACCGCATCGCACCCGAGCGGAACGAAAAGCTTTCGCAGCGGTTTGCGCTTCTCACCTCGCAGGGAGGCTCGGTCTTCGAGCTTGCGCGCCATCAGCAGGGCGAGCAAGCCGTCGCCGCCAGCATGCGCTATGCATCTGCGGCTGACGGCCTCACCCTCGAGGTGCTCTCGGAAGAAAAGGCACGCACCACGATCGCCGCCGACAGCCTTGCAGGGCTCGCGCGTCAAGCCCGCGCCCTGACGAGCTGGATGGGCGCCGCCTCGGCTGTGACCGGTCTATTGATCGCTCCCCTCTGCCTGCTGCTGCTGCGCCGGATGCTGGCCCGCATGCGCGACATCGGCTCGGCCCTGACCCGGCTCGCGCGCAACGACACCTCGGTGGAAGTTCCCGGCATCAGCGACCAGGATGAGTTCGGCGAGCTGGCACGCTCGGTGACGGTGTTCAAGGCCAAGTCCGTCGAGCTATTGAACAAGAAGGCGGATTTCGAGCGTCTCAATCTGCAGCTCGACGCGGCGATCAACAATATGCCGCTGGGCCTGACCATGTTCGATGCACAAGAACGCCTGCTCATGTGCAACAGGCAGTTCGCCGAAATGTACGACGTGCCGGCCGAGCTGACACGGCCGGGCACGGCCCGCTGCACTTTCTGGGAGCACCGCGCCAGAAAGGGGGCTCGCCATTCGGAAACAGCCGAACAATCCGTCAACAGCACGCACCTCTCGCCGTCCCTCACCATCGAGTTTGGAAGCGGCCGCATTATCGAGGTGTCGCGCCAGCCGCTCAGGGGCGGCGGCTGGGTATCGCTGCACGAGGACGTGACGGAACGGCGGCATCAGGAAGAGCGGATCACGCATCTTGCGCGCCACGACGCGCTGACGGGCCTGGCCAATCGCATGCTGTTCCGGGAGCACTTGGAACAGAGCCTGCAGCGACTTGGGCGGGGACGGGGATTTGCTGTGCTCTGCCTCGATCTCGATCACTTCAAGGCGGTCAACGACACCCTCGGACATCCCGTCGGCGATATACTCCTCAAGCACGTGAGCAAGCGGCTGCTGAGCTGCGTGCGTCAGGGCGACATCGTCGCCCGGCTCGGCGGGGACGAATTTGCCATCGTCCAGAGCGGCGTGCGCGATCCATACCAGACGGAAGCCCTGGCCACCCGCATCGTCGCGGCCGTGAGCGCGCCCTACGAGATCGACGGCAACCGCATCGACATCGGCGCCAGCATCGGCATGACGCTGGCCCCGCGCGACGGCACGGATGCCGACAAGCTCATGAAGAACGCCGACCTTGCGCTGTATCGCACCAAGGGCACCGGCCGCCGCGGCTTCTCGTTCTTCGAGCCGCAGATGCAGGTGCAGGTCCAGGCCCGCCGAGGCCTCGAGGTCGACCTGCGTAAGGCCCTCAAGGAGGAAGCGCTCGAATTGCTCTACCAGCCCATCGTCTGTCTCACCTCGGAGCAGACGACCGGGTTCGAGGCCCTGCTGCGCTGGCACCATCCCGAACGCGGCCTCATTCCTCCCGGCGAGCTCTTCGCCATCGCCGAGGATATGGGACTCATGGCCGAGGTCGGGTGCTGGGCGCTGCGACAGGGCTGCGCACAGGCCGCGCACTGGCCGACCCCGATCAACGTCGCCATCAATGTATCGTCCGTGCAATTTCTGAAGCGCAATCTGACCGAGAGCGTGCTGCAGGCGCTGGTGCAGTCCGGGTTGTCGCCGCATCGCCTCGAGCTGGAGATCACCGAATCCCTCCTGCAGGAGGGCCCGAATACGCTGGCCATCCTGCACCAGCTACGCCAACTCGGTGTAGGCATTGCCATGGACGACTTCGGCACCGGCCGCTGCTCGCTCTCGGGCCTGCGCGTCTTCCCCTTCGACAAGATCAAGATCAACGAGACCCTCGTCGCCGACATCGAGCGCAGCCTGGAGGCCCGTGCCATCGTGGAGGCGATGGTTGCACTCGGTGCCAGTCTGCGCATGACGACGGTGGCAGAAGGCGTGCAAGACTTCGATCAGCTCGACAGGCTGCGGAGCTGGGGGTGCAGAAACGGTCAGGGCAGCCTTCTCGGCCCGCCGATGTCTGCGGGCAAGGTGGAGGCCTTCCTGATGGCACGCGCAGCGTCCACGCCCGCCAGCACCCGGCTGCTGGAGGCGCAGGGGCCGCTCAATCCAGGGTCCGGCGAAAACGCCGAACCGCCAGCGTCATCGCAAGCAGCATGAGGCCGAGCAGCGCCAGCGCTTCGCCGTGCACGTCATAGAGCGTGGCGCCCTTCAGCATGATGCCGCGCACGATGCGGATATAGTGCGTCAGCGGCAGCATCTCGCCCACCCACTGCGCCCAGCGCGGCATGCCTGCAAAGGGAAACATGAAGCCAGACAGCAGGATGTTGGGCAGGAAGAACATGAATGACATCTGGATGGCCTGCAGCTGGTTCTGCGCCACGGTCGAGAAGGTGTAGCCAATGGAAAGGTTGGTGGCGATGAAGAGGGTGGAAAGCGCCGCCAGCAAGGGCAGGCTGCCCACCACCGGTACCTCGAAGAGGATGATGCCCAGCGCGATGATCAGCGCGGCCTGGATGAAGCCAATGGCGACATAGGGTGCAATCTTGCCCAGCATGATCTCGATCGGCTCGATAGGCATGGCGAGCAGACTTTCCATGGTCCCGCGCTCCACCTCGCGCGTAACGGACAGCGCTGTGAAGATCAGCATGGTCATGGTGAGAATGGTGCCGAGCAGACCGGGCACGATATTGAGGCTCGTGACCGCTGCCGGATTGTAGCGGCGGTGCTGGCGGATCTCGAACGCGGCCGATTGCTCGGCAGTCTCGGGCAGGCCGCGATCGCGCGTGAGTGCCGTGCGCACGACACCTTCCAGCGCGCCAAGCGCGGTTCCTGACGCCACCGGATCGCTCGCGTCCGCAACCACCAGCAACGCCGGCCGGTCGCCGCGCCGTACACTGCGCTCGAAGCCGGCCGGGATTTCAACACCGAACAGAACTTCCCCCGACCTGATCCAATGGTCCATCTCGGCTTCCGAGCGCGCGAGTCTGGTCACCTTGAAGTAGGAGGTGTTGCTGAGCGCTGCGAGAATGGAACGGCCGAGATCGCTGTCCTCATGCACCAGCACGGCGGTCGGCAGGTGGCGCGGCGTGGTGTTGATCGCATAGCCGAACAGCAGAAGCTGCACGACAGGGATGAAAATCATCGTGGCGAACGTGAGACGGTCGCGGCGGAGCTGCACGAACTCCTTGATGAACATGGCGCGTGTACGCGTCAGCATCATCGGAAATTGTCCTGCGAGCGGCTCATCAGGTCGATGAAGACATCCTCCAGCGACGGCGACGACAAGGTCCAGCTCAGCTCGCGCTCGTCGCGAAATCGGGCAACCGCCGCATCGAGCGCCGACGCATCGCGGCCGGCCACGTGCAGGCTCGCTCCGAACGGCGCGACCATGTCGATGCCGGGAATGCCGAGAAGCCGGTTGGCCAAGGACTGCAGGTCGGGCCCGCTAACCGTGTAGGTCTTGAGATGAGAGTTCTCGATGACCTTGGGAATTGTGCCCTGGGCCAGCAGCTCGCCGTAGGCGATATACGCGATCTCGTGGCAGCGCTCGGCCTCGTCCATGTAGTGGGTGGAGACGAGCACCGTCATGCCCTCCGCCGCAAGCTTGTGGATCTCGGCCCAGAACTCGCGACGCGCCTTGGGATCGACGCCAGCGGTCGGTTCGTCGAGCAGGAGCAGCTCGGGCTTGGGCAGGATGCAGGCACCGAGCGCCAGCCGCTGCTTCCAGCCGCCCGACAGCGCGCCGGCAAGCTGGTGTTCGCGGCCGACAAGACCCAGCCGCTCGACGGCGGCCTTTGCTTCCTGCTCTGGACTGGCGAGACCGTAAATGCGGGCGACGAATTCAAGATTTTCCTGAATGGAGAGGTCCTGATACAGACTGAAGCGCTGCGTCATGTATCCCACATGGCGCTTGATCCTATCGCGCTCGGTCAGGATGTCGTAGCCGAGCGCCCTGCCCGTTCCGCCATCCGGCGTGAGCAGGCCGCACAGCATGCGCAGCGTCGTGGTCTTGCCGGAGCCGTTGGGGCCGAGGAAGCCGTAGATCTGGCCGCGCAGTACGCGCATGGACAGGTTGCGCACCACCATCCTGCCGGCGAAGGACTTGCTGAGCCCCTCCACCTCGACGGCAACGGTGCCGTTCTGCCTATCGCCTGCGCGCATGGCTCACTCCCGCCGTGCCCTGGAGCGCCACCGACACCGGCTGGCCGACCCGCAGGTCCGCCGGACGCGCGGGCATCGCCTCGACGCGAAACACCAAGCGAGCGCGCTCTTCCCGGCTGTAGATCACCGGCGGCGTGAACTCGGCCTGTGCGGAGATGAAGTTGACGCGCGCCACCAGATCGCTCGCGCAGCCGTCGCACTGCACAGCAATCCTGTCTCCGATGTGCACCGTGGGCAGGACAGCCTGGGGGACGAAGAAGCGCACTCTCACGTTGCCCGGCGGCAGCAGCGACACGATCGGCCGCCCAGCCTGCACAAGCTCGCCTTCCCTGAAATACACCTCCTGAACCGTACCGGTTACGGGCGAGTTCATGCGGCGGCGTTGCAGCCGAGTCTTGGCCGAGTTCAGCCGCGCCTCAGCCGTGCGCAGCACGGATTCGGCGTCGTCATAGGCCTTCTGCGAGCCGACCGCCTTGCTCAACAGCTCGCGTGCACGGCTGTAGGCCTGGCGCGCATTGACGACGGCCGCCTCAGCCTCTGCCACCGCGGCGCGCTGCAAATCGTCATCGAGGGCGAAGAGCGCCGCCCCCGTCTCAACCGCATCACCCTCCCGCACCGACAGCGTGACGACCCGGCCCACCTCATCCGGGCTCACGAAGATCAGGTACGCCTCGACCCAGCCCTGAAAGCTCCTTTGCTCGGCCGTCGGACGCAGATAGAGGTAGGCGCCTGCACCCGTCCCGACGGCTGCGGTGAGGAGGACGATGGCTGCCATTGCGTGCCTGGTTCGTGTCATGGTGCGGACCTTGCGGAAAAACCCAGCAGCAGCTCGCGATGCGCACGCAACAGTCCCGGGACATCGAGCGGATCGATCTTGGAGAACAGGCCATCCCAAATCGTGGCCAGCAGCAGCGGCGCCACGATCAACTGGGGAAAGCGCGCCAGCGCTTCGCTTGAGAGCTCGCCGGTGGCAACGCCGTGCCGCGCCACGTTACGCATCATCTTCAGCCCCTGCGAGACGACCTCCCGGTAGTAGAACTCCGCCAGCGCGGGAAAGCGCGGTCCCTCCGAGATGACGAGCCGCAGCACGAGCTTGCGCCTGGTGCCGAGCACTTCCTTCTGGAACATGGCGAAGAAGAGCTCGAGAACGCTGGCCACCGTCATGCCCGGGGCCGCCGCGGCTTCGCCCAGCCGGCCCATGATCGGTGACACGGCACCGCGCACCAGGGCTTCGAAAAGGGCTTCCTTGTCCTTGAAGTAGAGGTAGAGCGTACCCTTGGCCACACCGGCCCTGGCGGCCATGTCGTCAAGCCGCGCGGCCTCGTAGCCGTGCTCGGCAAACACGGCGAGCGCCGCATCCAGGATCGCCTCGCGCCGCGTCTCGGCATCGACCTTGCGACCGCTGGCCGTCACGGCGGCGGACACCGGCGCTCGGCTGCCGCGTCGCGAGCCCGGCTTCGCCTTTGGACGCCGCCGGCCTCCCTGTTGGCCTCCCTGTTGGCCTGTGCCCGGCTCCTCCCGTGCCGGCCGCTGCCGCCTTGCCATGGCGAGCCATCCCACTGATGACTGACTGACCAGTCAGTCATATAACTCGTCGCCGACGCGGCGGCAAGCCCGCCCGGCCGGGCCGGACACGATCGCATGCGTCCGGAGGCGCGACGTGTGGCCCTGGGTCCCGGAGATGGCGCTCGCGCGCCATTCCAGGATGACAGGGGGCACTTATCCCCGCCCCGGCGGGGCCGTGCGACAGTGGCGGCATCCTTGCTCGCGACGGGACGCGCGGTACCAGCGGCCAGCGTGGCAAGGGGCGGCGAACTGGTCGGTAGGCCCCCGTGTCTGCAGGGGCCGAGCACCAGGACCCCGGCCTGCCGCCGGCGGCGAACGTCAACAGGCGCGCCGTCGGATAAAAGGAGCCGCCGGGATGGAAAAACGCCGCCACGCGGGTGCCGCAAGGCAGCCGAGGGACCCGAGCAGGGTCTCAGGGAGCCCGACGGGGCTCTCGGGGAGGCGCGCAACCGGCGCTTCCCGGGCCGGGTGGTGCCGGCCCAGGGTGCCGAAGCGGCACCCGCGTACCCGTCGCACCCTCGGGGGGCATCCCGCGGGGCGGACGGCGCGTGCGCCGCAAGAGCGCGAGGTGCGAATGGAAAGCGAGCACGGAGGAAGCAGCGAAATCTCGTTTCGAGCTTGGCGAAGGGCAAGGCCGCGCGTCCTACACGTGGCGCGATACGCTCACCGCCGGGCCGGCATGATCTCCGGCTCGGGCGTTGCTGATCCTTGCTCGACTGGTGTAGGTCTATAGGGCTCGGTCCGATTGTCGGGCAATGTAAAGAACAAAACACGCTAACTGAGGAAACGCTGATGGACCGCCTGAAGCTCTATGCGATCCTGGGCGCACTCGCCCTGTTCGGCATACCGATCGGCGCGCCTGCGCACGCCCAGACCTTTCCCACCAAGCCCGTGACGCTGATCGTCCCCTGGCCGGCAGGCGGCTCCTCGGACCTTGCCTTGCGCGCATTCGCCGATGCGGCGCAGAAGCATCTCGGGCAGCAAATCATTATCGAGAACCGGCCTGGCGCGTCGGGCACGCTGGGACCCGCGCAGATGGCGGCGACGTCCAAGCCCGACGGCTACACGATCGCGCAGATGCCGATCACGGTCTTTCGCCTGCCCTACATGACCAAGACGACCTTCGACCCCACCAAGGATTTCACCTATGTCGCCGGCCTCACGGGCTACACGTTCGGCGTGGTCGTGCAAAGCAAATCGCCCTGGAAGACGTTCAAGGAACTCATCGACTACGCCAAGGCCAATCCTGGCAAGATCAAGTACGGGACGCCCGGCACCGGCACCAGCCTGCACATCGGCATGGAGCAGATCGCCAAGCAGGCGGGCGTGAGGTGGACGCAAGTGCCCTTCAAGGGGGCAGCGGAGACCAACGCGGCGCTGCTCGGCGGACACGTGGACGCCGTCGCGGACTCCACGGGCTGGAGAGCGCTGGTGGATTCCGGCGACTTCCGTCTGCTCGCGACCTGGGGCGGGGCGCGCACCAAGAACTGGCCCGACGTGCCGACGCTCACGGAGCTCGGCATTCCTCTCGTGGCCAACTCGCCCTATGGGATCGCCGGCCCCAAGGGGATGGATCCGAAGGTGGTGCAGATCCTGCACGATGCCTTTGCCAAGGCGGTGAGGGAGCCGGTCTATCTGGAAGCGCTGCGAAAATTCGACCAGGAGCTCGCCTATCTCAACACGGCCGACTACGAGAAGCACGCGGCCGAGCAGATCGAGGAGGCGAAGAGGCTGGTGGCCGACCTCGGGCTGAAAACGAACTGAGCCATGCGTACGGGCGAGATCCTGGCTGCCGCGTTCTGGCTGGCGATCGCGCTCGGCATCGTTTGGTCGGGCAGCGATCTGGGGCTGGGCTCGCTGCGGGATCCGGGCTCCGGCTTCATGATCTTCTGGGTCGGCGTGGTGATGACGGGGCTGTCCGCAGCAGCACTGATCGTTGCCGCGCGGCAGCCTGCCGGTGCGGCTCTCACATCCTTGTGGCAGGGCACGCGCTGGTGGCTGGTACCCTATGTGGTCGCACTGCTGGCGTTGTACGCCTGGCTGATGCCGCAGGTGGGCTTCCTGGCCGGCACCGCCGTCCTGCTCTTCATCCTATTCGCGACCATCGACCGGCAGGGCTGGCTGACGCCACTGCTCGGGGCGGTGCTCATCACGGCGGCGGCCTATATCGTCTTCCATCGCTGGCTTGGCACGCAGCTTCCGGCCGGCGACGTCGAGCGCTGGCTGACCACGCATCTGCCACTCATATTCGGGCGGAGCTAGGCCGTGGACCTTATCGACAATCTGAGCCTTGGCTTCGGCGTCGCCCTGCAGCCCATCAACCTCCTCTACTGCTTCCTCGGCGTCTTCATCGGCACGCTCGTTGGCGTGCTGCCCGGCATCGGCCCCGTCGCCGCCATGTCGCTGCTTCTCCCCGTGACATTCACCATCACGCCCGAGGCCGGCATCATCATGCTGGCCGGCATCTACTACGGCTCCATGTACGGCGGCTCGACGACCGCGATCCTGGTCAACATTCCGGGCGAGGCGGCCTCCGTCGTCACCACCCTCGACGGCCACCAGATGGCACGCCAGGGCCGCGCGGGTCCCGCACTCGGCATCGCCGCCATCGGCTCCTTCATCGCCGGCACGCTGGCGATCGTCGGCCTGATGCTGATCGCGCCGACGCTGGCGCGGTTCGCCGTGAAATTCGGACCGGCCGAGTATTTCAGCCTGATGGTGCTGGGCCTTTCCATTCTCACCTATCTGTCGCACGGCTCGCTGCTCAAGGCGCTGATCATGGCCTGCTTCGGCCTGATCCTCGGGCTCGTCGGCCTCGATTCCATCAGCGCCGTGGCCCGCCTCACCTTCGATCGGATGGAGCTGGTCGACGGCGTGGGCCTGGTGCCCATCGTCATGGGCCTGTTCGGCATCGCCGAGATCCTCATCAACCTCGAGCAGAGGCTGACACGCGAGATGTTCGCCGAGCGCATCAAGGGATTGCTGCCGTCGCGCCAGGACTGGGCGGAAAGTGCAGCGCCCCTGGCACGCGGCTCCGTGCTCGGCTTCATCCTCGGCATCCTGCCCGGCGGCGGCGCGGTGATCGCCTCGTTCCTGTCCTATGCGCTGGAGAAGCGGGTTTCGAAGACACCGGAGAAATTCGGCAAGGGCGCCATTGCCGGCGTCGCCGGTCCGGAAGCCGCCAACAATGCCGCGGCGGGCAGCGGCTTCATTCCGCTGCTGACGCTCGGTATCCCGCCCAACGTGGTGATGGCGTTGCTGCTCGGCGCCTTCATCGTCCACAACGTGCAGCCGGGCCCGCTGCTGATGGTCCAGAACCCGAACCTGTTCTGGGGCATCGTCGCCAGCATGTATATTGGCAACATCATGCTGTTGATCCTGAACCTGCCGCTGATCGGCCTGTGGGTGCAGGTCTTGAAAGTGCCCTATCGCATCCTGTTTCCGCTGATCCTGCTGTTCTGCATCATCGGCGTCTACAGCATCGCCAATGCCGTCTTCGACATCTACGTGATGATCGCCTTCGGCGTGCTCGGCTACCTGATGCGCAAGCTCGGCTACGAGCTGGCACCGCTGGTGCTGGCCTTCGTGCTGGGGCCGCTGATGGAGAACAATCTGCGCAAGGCGCTGATCCTGTCGGATGGCAGCTTCTCCATCTTCCTCGAGCGGCCGATCTCGCTGGCTTGTCTCATTCTCGCCCTGGTGCTGCTGGGCTCCGCCGTCCTGCCGGCGCTCCGCGCGCGCCGCGAGACCATCGCGCTGGAGACGAGCTGACGGAGCATAGCCTTCCCCCGTCCCGAGCCTGTTGCGAAACTCCTTTCGGCCCAGAGTTCGACAGGCTCCCCGCAGGGAGGTCAGGCCTTGTCGATGGCGACGGGATTGTGGCCAGGGTGCTCGCCGGCCGGTGCGCGCGACCAGGGCCGATGGTTGACCGCTATGACGCGCCAGAGGCCTAGCCCGCCGTCAGCGGTGAGGTGGTCCAGCCGGGTCAGCGAGCAGTTCTCGACGGAAAAGGCGAGCGATGTCTGTGGCGTGAGCCCCAGTGCCAGGCCGAGCGCCGCGCGAATCGTACCCCCGTGCGTCACGGCAACGATATCCCTGCCGCGATGCTCCAGGTTCAGGCGCGCAATCGCCGGTGCCACACGCTGCACGAGATCGGAAAAGTTCTCCCCGCCGGGCGGGCGCTCGTCGGCGGGCGCAAACCAAAGCGTATGCGTGCCGACCCTACGCGCAGCATAGAACGCCTTGCGCTCCTGCCCCTGCCACTCGCCCAGATGCTGCTCGGCAAGCTCCCGCACGGCCACGGGCGCCACATCGGCGAAGCGATCCGCCTCGGCGGCCGCCAGAATGGCCGCCGCCGTCTGCCGGGTGCGGACCAGATTGCTGGTCACCCAGACGGCATCTCGCGGCAGCTCCCGCGCCAGGATGCGAAAGGTCTCGGTGTCGCTGCAATCGCAGTCGAGGTCGCGCTGTCCATAAATACGACCACCATCGGGCACCGGCGCATGCCGAATCCACCACCATCGCGTCGCCGTGGACATGGGGGCATCAGTCCATCGTCACCACGATCTTGCCCATGGCCTTGCGCGAGGCGAGTCTGGCAATGGCCTCCCCAGCCCGGGCGAGCGGGTAGCGCTCCGAGATCAGCGGCTTGATCGCGCCCTTGGCGTAGAGCTGCATCAGCTCGGCGATGTTGGCTGCATTGGCCTTCGGGTCGCGCCGCGCGAACGCACCCCAGAACACGCCGACCACGTCGCAGGATTTGAGCAGCGTCAGATTGAGCGGCAGCTTGGGAATGCCTGCCGGGAAGCCGACCACGAGAAAACGGCCTTCCCAGGCGATCGACCGGAGCGCCGCCTCGGAATAGTCGCCGCCGACGGGATCGTAGATCACATCGGCCCCCTTCTCGCCGCAGGCCTGTTTGAACAGATCCGCCAATGCCTTCGCCCCGGACTTGTCGAACGGCCCGGACGGGTAGACCAACCCGCCGTCCGCGCCATGCTGCTTGACGAACGCCAGCTTGTCCTCGGACGAGACTGCCGCAATCACCCGCGCACCGTAGGCCTTGCCAAGCTCGACGGCCGACAGGCCAACACCGCCGGCCGCGCCCAGCACCAGCAGCGTTTCACCCTTCCTCAGCTTGGCGCGATCCTTGAGGGCGTGGATCGAGGTCGCGTAGGTGAGGATCAGGGCGCTCGCCTCATCGAACGGCATGTTTGCGGGCATCGGGATGCAGCGGACGGCTTCGACCACCAGCTTCTCGGCCATGCCGCCGGCAATGGTCGAGCCGATCACCCGGTCGCCGGGCCTGATGCCGCTGACGCCATCGCCCACCGCCTCGACCACACCGGCCACCTCGCCACCGGGTGCAAACGGCCGCGGGGGCTTGAACTGATAGCGGTCCTCAATGATGAGCAGGTCGGGATAATTGACCCCACAGGCCTTCACTGCAATAAGCACATCGTCGGCGCCCGGCTTGGGATCGGGCAGCTCTTCCAGCACCAGCGTCTCCGGACCGCCTGGCTGCCTGCTCAACATAGCCTTCATTGCCGACGTCTCCTCACGCTTGCGACCCTCGCGCCAGGAGTTATCAGAGACCGGCCTTGGCGTCGATCATCTGCCAAGGCTGGCGTGTTGCCACAGTGGCTCCACACCGGCACGGCACGATGTACGGCGGCTGTTTGTCTGCTAGTGTCCCGAATTGGGCACTCACGGTGGCATCTTTCCCGGACAGATTCCTATGCGCGTACTGATGGTGACTTCCATCCTGGGCTGTATCGCGGGCGCAGCGATCGCCCAGACCAGCAGCTCCCAGGCGCCGGCTGCGCCGCCGGCAGATCGCGCCAGAGCCCAGCCTGGCAAGGAGCCGGCGGACGGCCGCGCAGCAGCCAAAGCGGTTGGGACACCCAACGGAAGGAAGACCACGGGCGATGCACTGGCAAGCTGCCTCGCCATGTGGGATCGCAAGACGCACATGAGCAAACAGGACTGGGGCCGCACCTGCCGCCGGGTGGCAAACCGCCTGGAGAACCTGACCATGAAGTGACGAGAGCCGCATCCGGGGTGGCTCCGCTGCGCGATTTTCCGTGCGCGCCCCTGAACTTCCGTTAAGCTTGCGCTGCCAAACCGGCCCGGCGAGCCGAGGCCGCCAACGTCAGGAGTACGGTCATGACTTTTCATGTCAAAAAGGATGCCCGCGGCGAGTGGCGCTGGAACCTGACGGCAGCCAACGGCAAGAAGATTGCCACCTCAGGCGAAGGCTACAAGGACAAGAAGGACTGTCTGCACGCCATCGACCTCGTCAAGAAGTCGGCGGGCGACAAGATCGTCGAAGAGCCCGCTCCCTAGCACCCTCAGAACTGATAGCGCCGCAGCCCACCGTCCACGGGGATGACCGCGCCAGTGATGTAGCCGGCCAGCGGCGAGGCCAGGAAGCAGACGAGACTAGCCACGTCCTCCGGCTCGCCGTAGCGGCCGACGGGGATCTCGTGATCGGCCTGCCATTGCCGATACTCGGGTGTGTAGTTGCGGCGGATCTGCTCCGACATGATCCGTCCCGGCGGCAGGCAGTTGACGGTGATGCCGTGCCTGCCAACCTCGCGCGACAGACCCTTGGCCCACGCATGCGCCGCCGCCTTGGCGCAGAAGGCACCATTGATGCCGTCCGGTTCGGACTTGCCGGTGATGTTGAGAATCCGACCCCACTTGCGCTGCATCATCTGCTCAAGCAGATGATGCGTGAGCTGACGCTGGCGCGTGAAGTTGAGCGTCAGCGCCTCCTGCCACTGCTCTTCGCTGGCGTCGAGCTTGAACGGCCTGCTGCCTCCGGCATTGTTGACGAGGATCTCCACCGCTCCCAACCCGGCGAGCGCCGCCTCGGCAATGCGCTCCGGCGCCCCGTCCTGCATGAGATCCTCGACGATGAGGATCGGCCGCCCGCCGCCGGCCGCCACAATTTCCCCAGCCACTGCCTCGAGCAGTTCTCTTCGCCGGGCCACGAGCGCAAGCCGTGCGCCCTCACGCGCAAGCGCCAACGCAATGCCGCGACCAATGCCGACACTGGCGCCCGTCACAAGCGCAAGCCGGCCTTTGAGTTGCAGGTCCATGGGGCCTCCGGTGGGCTTGGCCATGCATTGTGGCCATGCGCCCTCGAAGATCAAGCGAGCTTGTGGCATTCTCCTCGCGCGGTCGGCAACCCGCCACGCCGGCTCGGCCAGCCATTCTTAGCGAGCGCCCCATGAAGCATGCGCCTCGTGCCTTCCTGCCGGCGCTGACTTTGGCGACGTTGATCGCGGCGCCGACCCCGCTCTTGAATGCGCAGGAGACCTATCCGGCGCGCCCCATCACACTGGTGCTGCCCTATGCAGCCGGCGGCGGCACCGACGCCATTGCTCGCGTGTTCGCCAGGGCGCTGGAGGAGAGGCTCGGCGGCGTCATCGTGGTGGAGAACCGGCCGGGCGCGGGCGGCAACATCGCCACCGACGCCGTGGCCAATGCCGCGCCTGACGGCCACACACTGCTGATCGGCAACCAAGGCCCGATGGTGGTCAACCCGCATCTCTACAAGACCATGAAGTCGGACCCCGAACGGGCACTCGAGCCCATCACGCTGATCGCCAATGCCTCACTCGTGATCGTCGTGGGATCGGGGTCCAGGGTGCAGACGCTCGCCGAACTCGTCGAGGAAGCAAGGCGGCGTCCCGCAGGCCTCACCTACGGATCGGCCTCGCATGCCTCCGCAAGCCATCTGGCGACTTTGCTGCTGGAGCGCGCCGCGGGGATCAAGGCGTTGCATGTGGCCTACCGCGGCGCATCGCCCGCACTCAGTGACGTGGTGGGCGGCCATATCGACTTCATGATCACGACCATCCCCTCCGCGACGGGCCTTATCAACGGCGGCAAGCTCAAGGCGCTGGCCGTCACCGGACCGGCTCGCGCCGCCGTGCTGCCTGACGTGCCAACCGCAGCGGAAGTTGGTGTTCCAGGCTATGTCGCAGCGGCGTGGTATGGCCTATTGGCGCCGAAGGGCCTGCCTTCCGAGATTCGCGCACGATTGGAGAGCGCTGCCGGAGAGGCCCTGACAAGCCCAGAACTGCTGGCCCGCCTCAAGGACGACGGCGCGGCTCCCTCCGCCGTCCGCGCAGCGGCCTTTGGCGCGTTCATGGCCGCCGAGCGCAAGCGCTGGGGCGAGGTGATCAGCGCAGCCAATATCACGCTGAAGGAATGAGCCGGCTGCACACGTCTCAACGCCCGCGCCGGCATAGCCGACGCTGGTGCGTCGCTTCGCCATTATTGACGCATACGCCGTATTGACCTTAGCCTGGCGGTTGGCAAGGTAGGACAGCAGCCGCCATGGACGAACTGGTCGAACTGGCCGAGCAAATCGCGAACCGGCTCAAGGAGCGCGGCGACACCATCGCCATCGCCGAAAGCTCCACCGGCGGTCTCCTCTCGGCATCCCTGCTCGCGGTGCCCGGCGCCTCGGCCTATTTTCTGGGCGGTGCGGTGGTCTACACGCGACAGGCGCGACGAGCGCTGGTGTCCATTCCGGATTCGACGATGGCTGGCATCCGCTCCGCAAGCGAGCCCTACGCAACGCTCCTGGCGCAAACAGTGCGTGATCAGCATGGCGCAACCTGGGGCTTGTCCGAAACCGGCGCCGCGGGCCCGACCGGCAACCGCTACGGCGACCCTGCCGGACATACCTGCATCGCGCTGTGCGGGCCGGCAGAACGTGCCGTCACGTTCCATACGGGAAGCTCGAACCGGCAGGCCAACATGCACGCCTTTGCCGAGCAGGCCTTGCGCATACTGCTGGATGCCCTCAGGACCTAGAGCCGTTGCCGGCGCCGAGGCCGACGAAACGTTCGAGAACGGCGGCGTCGCGGATGAGGTCCGCAGAGCGCGCACGATGCACGATTGTGCCACGCTCCATGATCACGGCATCGGTGGTGAGCGACAGGGCCAACTCGGCATGCTGCTCGATCAGGACGACAGCCGTGCCTTCCTGCGTCAGCATGCGCTTAAGAGCAGAGGCGAGCTCCTCAACTATGATCGGTGCCAAGCCCTCGAGCGGTTCATCCAGAAGCAGCAGGGCCGGGTTGATCATCAAGGCGCGGGCGATCGCCAGCATCTGCTGCTCACCGCCCGAGAGCTGGTGGCCCTTATGGGCCCGGCGCTCGGCAAGACGCGGGAAGAGCCCGTACACCGCCGCCAAATCCCAGCGCCCGGGCCTGGATGCCACAGTGAGATTCTCCTCCAGCGTCAGCGAGGGAAAGATCTCCCGCTCCTGCGCGACCCAGCCAAGACCGGCTCTGGCGCGGCGGTGCGGTGCAAGGCCCGTGATGTCGGCCCCGCGCCATTGGATGCGGCCCCGCACGATCCGTGTGTAGCCCATGATGGTCAGAAACAGAGTCGACTTGCCCACACCGTTGCGGCCCAGCACCGCGAGGCTGCCATGGCTTGGAATCTCGAGCCAAATCCCATCGAGAACGACGGCGTCGCCGTAACCGGCGCGGACG
This sequence comes from Hyphomonadaceae bacterium, assembly GCA_019747815.1. Classification (GTDB taxonomy): domain Bacteria; phylum Pseudomonadota; class Alphaproteobacteria; order Rhizobiales; family Hyphomicrobiaceae; genus AWTP1-13. Next base: position 26,051 of record JAIEQJ010000049.1, on the reverse strand, counting down.
TGATCGAGCGCGAGGAGGACATCAGCCATGGCGCGCTCCGCCCAGGTAGACCTCGCGCACGCGGGCGTCGGCGCCAATTTCCTGCGGCGTGCCTTCGGCGAGAATGGTGCCCGCAACCATGACGATGATGCGGCTCGCAAACCTGAACACGAGGTTCATGTCATGCTCGATGAACAGCACGGTTATGTTTCGCGACAAGCCGGCCAGGGCCGCGAACACCGCGGCGCTCTCCTCACGCGGCACGCCGGCGGCAGGCTCATCAAGCAGGAGGATGGCAGGCTTGGTTGCGAGCGCGAGCGCTATCTCGAGCAGCCGCTGCTGGCCATAGGCCAGCTCGCGCGTCGGACGGGTGCAGTCGGCTGCCAGACCGAGGGAGCCGAGAACGGCATAGGCTTCGTCGACTGCGGCAGTGCAGGCCGAAAGCGAGTTCCAGAAATTGCCGGCGATGCCGCGCTCTTCGCACACAGCCAGCGTCACCGCCTCGAGCGCGTTGAGGTGAGGGAACAGCGTGTTGATCTGGAATGTGCGCGCCAGCCCGCGTTTGACGCGCTGGTGGGGCTTGAGTGCCGTAATGTCGTCGTTGCCGAGCAGGATATGACCGGCGTCAGGCCGCAGCATGCCGGTGATCAAATTGATCAGCGTCGTCTTGCCCGCGCCGTTCGGGCCGATGAGCGCATCGCGCGCACCTTGCGGCACGTGCATGCTGATGTTGTTGGCGACGACCAGTGAGCCGAAGCTCTTGCTCAAGCCGCGCGTGGATAGCGCCGGCGGTTGGGCGGGTGCGGCGGCTGGCGCACTCACGACGCCTTGCTCCGCCACGGTGCGGCCAACTGCAGGCAGCCGAGCACACCGTTGGGCAGGAACATCACCACGCAGACGAGCAGCAGGCCGATCCAGAAGTACCATAGCTGCGGGTTGATGCCAGAAAACTGATCGCGGGCGACCATAAAGATGATGGCGCCGACGATCCCGCCGTACAGCCAACCGGCACCGCCGAGAATGAGCATGACCAGCACGTCTGCGGAGCGCTGAAAATCAAGAACCCCCAGCGAGACGGTGCTGGTGGTCTGCGCCAGCAAGGCGCCCGCCATGCCGGCGATGGCTGCCGCAATGGTGTAGATTTTGCGGACGTGGGCTGGGCTCGGCGCACCGATAGCCGGCATGCGCACCGGATTTTCGCGTATCCCGCGCAACGCCAGGCCAAACGGCGAATTGACGAGACGCCGCGCGAAGACGAACACGACAAACAGAACCACGAGCGAATAGGCATACGCCGTATAGCCGTAGAGATCGAATGGGAAGCGGCCAAGTAGCGGCCCAATCCGCACGCCCTGAAGCCCATCGGAGCCTCCCGTCAGCCAGCTCGCCTTGTTGGCCACCTCGTGGATCAGCTGTCCCAGACCCAGGGTGATCATGATCAGCGCCAAGTGTCGAAAGCGGGCGATGATGAAGCTGGTGACATAGCCGAGCAAACCCGCCGCCACGGCTCCCGCTGCCAATCCCAGCAAGGGGTCGCCCCATCCCAACGTCGACAGGAGCCCCGCCGTATAGGCGCCCACACCGAAAAGCGCCGCGTGTCCGAGCGACACGATCCCCGCATAGCCCAGAATGAGATCGAGCGACAGCGCGAACAAAGCGGCAATGGCTATCTGGCTTGCCAGCGCCAGATACTTGGGAAACAGGAAGAAGGGAATGAGTGTGGCTGCCCAGAAGACGAGCTCGATCGGCTGCCACTGCGCCTGCGCGTGCAAATGGCGGTGTGGATCGGCGGCCGCGGTGCGCGTGAACGCCATGGGTCAGCGCCTTCCGAGCAGTCCGGCTGGGCGCCAGATCAGGATGGCGATCATGACCAGATAGATGAGGAACGCGCCAAGTTCGGGCAAATAGTACTTGCCGAGCATGTCGCTGATGCCGAGAAACGAAGCGGCCACGAACGATCCGCCAATGGATCCCAGCCCCCCGACAGAGACGACGATCAGAACATAGATGAGGTAGGCGAGCGCGAATGAGTGATCGAGTCCCACGATCTCGATCGCCAGGGCTCCACCAAGGCCCGCAAGCCCGCTACCGAGCGCGAACGCAATTATGAATGCACCCTCGACGTTGATGCCGAGACCGCGCGCCATGCGCTGATTGTCGACCGCGGCGCGCAATTGAGCGCCGAACCGCGTGTATTCCACCATCAGGGTGAGCAGGAGCATGATTGCCAGCCCCATGGCGATCAAGAATAGCCTGTAGGCGCCCACGCTCACCCCGAGCAGCGAAAATGAGCCCCGCAGGAACGACGGAGTTTCGACAGGCTGCTGCACGGTGCCGAATACATACGCGGCAACGGCCACAGACATGAAGGCGAGGCCGATGGTGAGCAGCACCTGATCAAGCTCACCGGCTCGGTAGAGGCGGCGATACAGCAGGCGCTCGAAGACAACGCTCACCAGCGCGGCAATGCAAAAGGCGAGCGGCAAGGTCGCCAGAAACGGCCAACCAAACCGGTTCGTCAGCGTCACGGTGACGTAGCCGCCCAGCATGGCAAATGCACAGTGCGCCAGATTGATGAAGTTCATCATGCCCAGCGTCACCGACAGCCCGACCGACAGGAGGAACAGCAGCATGCCGTAGGCGAACCCATCGAACAACACACCGAATATGGGTCCGAGCGCCACAGACAACCTTGCTCAAGCCACCGACGCGACCAGCTATTTCTTTCCAGCCGAGCCGGGATCTCTCACATTTTCCATCTTGTCGAACTCGACATTGAGCAGTTGGTCGCCAACCTTGCGGACCTGGCGGACATAGATGGTCTGCACAACGTCGCGTGTCTCGGGATCGACTTGGAACGGACCGCGCGGGCTTTCCCATTTCAAGCCCTTGGCCGCAGCAACGAGGCTGTCGGCATCGGCCTTGCCGCCCGTCTTCTTCAATGACTCGTAGATGACGTGCATGCCGTCATAGCCGCCGACGGCACCAAAATCCGGATTGCGCTTGAATTCCGCGTTATAGGCCGCCACGAAATCCTTGTTCGGCTTGGAGTCGTGGGTATGGTCGTAGTGCCAGGCCGTGATAATGCCGAGGGCTGCATCACCCATGTTCTTGACGGCGCTCTCGTCGGAAATCTCCCCGGTGCCGATGATCTTGATCTTGTTGGGATCGATCCCGCGCTCCGCGAAGGCCTTGCCAAGCGCCGCGGGCTGCGCCCCGCCGGGCACGAAGATGAAGATCGATTCCGGGCTCAAGTCCTTGGCGCGCTGCACGAAGGCCGAGAAATCCGGGTTGGCGACCGGCATCCGCACCGCACCCACGATCTCGCCTCCCGCCTTCTTGAAGGCGTCCTGGAAGGCGGCTTCGGCATCCTTGCCGGGCGCGAAGTCGGACACCATCGTGTAGGCCTTGCGGAGGCCGCTCTTGTAGGCCCACATGCCCGCGCTGGCGCCGACCGACGGCAACGTCATCGAGGTGCGCACCGAATAGGGCGACATGGTGATGATCACCGTGGTCGCCGCGTTCATGATCACCATGAACTTTTTGGCTTCAGCAGAAATCTTTGATACGGCGATCGCGTTCGGCGACAGCGTGAAGCCGGCGAGAATATCCACGTTGTCCCGGGTGACCAGTTCCTGCGCCAGACGTGTGGCAACATCCGGTGCGACGCCGCCGGTATCCCTGCGAATGATCTCGATCTTCTTGCCGGCAACCGTATCGCCATTTTGCTTCATGTAAAGTTTGATGCCGTTGTCCATCTGTGCGGACAGATCGGCGAACTGTCCCGAGTACGGCATGATCACGCCGACCTTGACCGTACCCTGCGCACTGGCAGCCGCTGCCGTCATCGCGGCGAGCGCCATGCTGCCCAACAAGGCCAGCATCTTGTGCATTGGCGTCCTCCCTAAGCGTCCTTGGACTCTTGAGGTTCCATTGCCGCCGACGGTAGCGCAGCACTCGGAAGAAATCAAACCGGGCGCGCACGATGCAATTTGGATGGCGGCGCTCGGGTTCAGGAAAATCGTCAGTTCACGAAACGAGCGCCGGTCAGCTTCTCGATATTCTTAAAATAGATCCTGTCCCGATCGTCTTCAGAGATATCGAGACCGTCGATGATCCTGATGGTCTCACGAATATACTGCGTGCCGCCCTCGGGATCGAACGGGCAATCGGACGCGAACACGACCCTATCGATCCCGTAGAACTCCAGCCCGCACCGCGTCGCCGCACTCGACCCGAACACTGCAGTATCGGCGTTGAAATCCTGCTTGAAGTAGTCGAGCGGGCGCTTCTTGAGGCTCTTCAACAGCACGAAGTAATCCTCATCGGTGGTGCGCTTTCCAAGCTGATCCCAACCAGGTCCCACGCGGCCCTCGTGATACGGCACCATCGCACCCATGTGATGCACGATGATCTTGAGGTTTGGATACCTATCGAGCGTCTTGGAAAAGACCAGTCGGGCCATGGCCACGCTGGTCTCGTAGGGCCAGCCGAACGTCCACCAGATCTCGTACAGAGATTTCTTCTCGTCCATATAGTCGGCATGATCGGCACCACGCTCGGGGTGTATCCAAACGGGCTTGCCGAGCCTGTTCATCGCTGCGAAGAACCCCTCGAACTCCGCGCGGTCGAGCGGCTTGCCGCCCACGTTGGTGAAAATCTGGGCGCCGACCGCGCCAAGCTTGGTGATCGCGCGTTCCACCTCCGCAACTCCGGCGTCGCCCGCCGACAAGGGCGCCTGCGCAATGAATGCCGGGAAATGCCTGGGATGGCCTGCAACGAGTGCGGCCAAACCATCGTTACCGATTTCGGCAAGCTCGAGAGCGACCTCGGGGCGCCCCTTGGCGATCCTCTCGAGCGTCGGCGCCGGCAGCGAAAGTATTTGCGCGTAATCGGGAAATTGCTCAACCATGCGCAGCCTTGCATCGAGGTCGTAGATCGCCTTGACGGCGCGGGCGCGCCGGAACATGTCCTTCAGATCGCTACCGACCTCCTCCATCTTCCGGTAGTACCCTGGCGGATAGAAGTGGTTGAAAGCGTCGATACGCATGACGTTTCCTCCGAAGATGCACTTCTTCGCTAGCGCGAGCTAATCGATCTTGCTTTCATCGCGATACATCACCTTGTGGCGCTCCTGGCGCACCCAGGCGTCGATCTCGGCGATCGTCATGTAGTTCGCCATGTTGAAGCGCTCCCAATGCATGATTTGGGGCAGCGTCTTCTTCCAGCGCTTGTAAGGCGGCTTCGCCGGGACGCCGAACAGCATGATATCGATGACCGCAAGGTCTTGGGGGATGCCGAGTAGCGGCTTGAGTGCCGTCTGCGCCGCCTCCTGGCCGATCGCGGTGACCCACCACACCTGGTAGCCGAGCGCGGCAGCCGCAAGATGCGCCGACATGGTCGAGGCCGCCACGCTCTGCAGCAGTATGCGCTCGGCATTCTGCTGATACTGCTTGTCGAGCTCGGAGCCGTCGAGCAGTACCGGAAACGCCCGCATGAAGCGGAAATCGGCAACCACGACGATGAACCCCGGTGCCGACTCGAGGCCGCGGTAGTTGGGTGTCGGAAATTTCATCTTGAGCTTGGCTCGGCGACGCTGCTCCTCCACGAAATAGTCGGCGATCTTCCGCTTCACCTCCGGATCCGTGACGGCGATGTAGTGCCAGGGCTGTGCATTGGCGCCCGAAGGCGCATGCCGTGCCGCTTCCAGCACCATCTCGATGTGCTCGCGCGGAACCGCAATCTGGGGGTTGAATTGTCGCGAAGTCAGCCGATTGCGGACGACGTGCATCAGCTCGTCGTAGCGCCTCAGGTTGGCGGAAGGGCCTTGGGGTTGATCACTCATCATGGGGGGCCTGCACCGAGTGGTCCACTGCGAATGTTAGTTTAGCCCTGGGCGCGATGCTATGGCCAGCCGAGCGCTCTCAACAGCTGGGGAGGCCGGCCATGCCATGATCTGGGGAGCCGGTGGCATGTAGCCCAGCGAGGAGTGTGGCCGCACGCGGCTGCCACGTGCCAGTTGAGCGTGCTATTCAGAGGTTCCCAAGGTTGGTGTCTACCGAACCGGCAGCGGATCATATCACCTCATCGTCAAGACATGGTGACGTGAGGATGGAAGAGGCTCACTTTCGGTCAGTTCCTCTGGAGTTACTCCTTCGACCGCAGGTCGATCACGCGCCGCGCCTTGCCCTGGCTGCGCTCCACGCCGCCGGGTGCGGTAACGGTGATCTTCGCCGTCACGCCGATCAGGTTCTTGACGAGATGGCCAAGCTCGACCGCCGAGGCCCGCCGCGCCTCGGCCTGCGCGCCTGCGGGCGCGGCCTCCACCAGCACCTCCATCTCGTCCATGCGCGCCTCGCGCGTCAGCACGATCTGATAATGCGGGGCGAGGCCGCACACCTTCAGGATCTGCTCCTCGATCTGGGTCGGGAACACGTTGACGCCGCGCACGATCATCATGTCGTCGGAGCGACCGGTGATCTTCTCCATGCGCCGCATGCTGCGCGCGGTGCCGGGCAGCAGGCGTGTGAGATCGCGCGTGCGGTAGCGGATCACCGGCATGCCTTCCTTGGTGAGCGTGGTGAGCACCAATTCTCCCCTTTCCCCGTCCGGCAGCACCCTGCCCGCCACCGGATCGATGATCTCGGGATAGAAGTGATCTTCCCACAGATGCAGGCCGTCCTTGGTCTCCACGCACTCGTTGCCGACACCTGGGCCGATCACCTCGGACAGGCCGTAGATGTCGACGGCGTGCATGTCGAAGGCCTGCTCGATCTCGGTACGCATAGAGTTGGTCCACGGCTCGGCGCCGAAGATGCCGACCTTGAGCGAGGTCTTGGCGGGGTCGAGCCCCACGCGGCGAAACTCGTCCAGGATCGCCAGCATGTAGGACGGCGTCACGGTGATGATGTCGGGCGCGAAGTCGGTGATGAGCTGAACCTGGCGCTCGGTCATGCCGCCCGAGATCGGGATCACGGTCAGGCCCAGCCGCTCCGCGCCGTAGTGCAGCCCGAGGCCGCCCGTGAACAGGCCATAGCCGTAGGCGTTGTGCAGCGTCATGCCGCGCCGGCCGCCCGAGGCGCGGATCGAGCGCGCCACCACCTCGGCCCACACGTCGATGTCGCCCTTGGTGTAGCCGACGACGGTGGGCTTGCCCGTGGTGCCCGACGAGGCATGGATGCGCACGATCTCGGCGCGCGGTGCGGCAAACAGGCCGAAGGGATAGTTGGCGCGCAAATCCGCCTTGGTCGTGAAGGGAAATTTGGCAAGGTCGGCAAGTGTTCTCAGATCATCCGGGTGCACGCCGGCGGCATCGAACGTCTGCCGGTAGGCGGGAACGTGGGCATAGACGCGGGCCAGCGTCCCTTTCAGCAGCTGCAGTTGCAGCGCGGCGATCTCGTCGCGTGAGGCGATCTCGATCGGATCGAGTTCGTTCCTTGGCGGCGTCAGATCAAGCATGGATTTCTTCCTCCCTGCGTCGCGGTGAACCGCGATCGTACGTTGTCGCCCTATCTCCATCGCAATGCAGGTCTTGTCGCGGGTGTTTCAAGGCTCGTCACATCGTCGGATTGGCATACGCATGCCCGAGCGCATGGAGGCCGAAGGCCTGGCCGGCGATGTCGAAGTTGAACGAGAAATGCTGGCTGATGGCCATCACGTCGCGCAAATGCCGCTGCAGCGGATCGCGCGTGTAGAGCCCCTGCGCCCCGTAGCACGACCACAGCGTCTCCACGGCCTCGCGGGCCTGGCCGACGGCGAAGGCGGTGTGCGCGCGGTAGCGCAGCTTGGTGGCAAGGTCCGGCACCTCGTTGCGCTCCGCGCACTCCTGGAAGGCGATGGCCGACCGGCGCAGCAGATCGCGCGCGCAATCGGTGAGGCACCGCGCGCGGGCAACCTTGATCTGCACCGCCTGGAAGTCGGCCACCCTGGCGCCCGTGTAGGTGCCCATGCGCTTGGCCATGGAGGCCAGGAACTTCTCGTAGGCGCCCTCGGCTGCGCCGACAGCGGCGGGCGCCAGCGGATGGCTGGATGCCGCAACGATGGGAATGCGATAGAGCGGCCCCGGCGCGAGCGCCGCGCCCGGATGCTGGGAGCCGCCCCGGCAGCGCTGCAGCGCCAGCGCGCGGCGCTCCGGCACGAACTCTTCGGTGACCTTGATGTCCTTGCTGCCCGTGGCGCCCATGCCCATGGCGTACCAGGTGTCGATGATCTCATAGTCGGACTTCGGCACCAGGCACAGCCGCCAGTCGATCGCTGTCGTGCCGTCGTCGGCATAGACGGTGACGGCCAGCATGTTCCAGTCGGAGTTGTCGACCCCCGACGAGAACGGCCAGTGCCCGCTGACGATGAACCCGCCGTCCACCTTGCGTCCGCGCCCGGCCGCGAGCGCGATGGACGAGGCGATCAGCGCGTCGGGGTTTGCATCCCACACCTCGTGCTGGGTCGCGGGGTCGTAGTAGCCCAGGATCCAGTGGTGGCACGCCAGGTTGCCGACGTTCCAGGCCGTCGACGGGCAGCCGCGCGCGATCTCCGCGGCGATGTCGACCACGGCCACGAAGTCGAGCTCCATGCCGCCGAACGCCTTGGGTTGGTGGAAGCGGAAGAGCCCGGTCTCGTGCAGGAGCTGCTCGTTCTCGCGGATGAGCACGCGTGCGTCTTCGGCCTCTTGCGCGCGCTCGCGCAGGACGGGCACGACCTCCCGCGCCCGGCGCATCGCCTCGTCGTAGCCAACGCCGGAGAAATCGCGCCGCACGGCCTGCGGCAGCGTGCCGACTTCCATCGCGATGGTGCGCACCATGATGCGTCCTCCGAGCGCCCTTGCAGCGCAGGATGAAGCAGTCCGCGCATGCGTTCAACAGGCCAAGCGGGTGGGAGCCCGTTCTACCCGGCATCCTCGATCAGGCTTCCGGGCAGGGTGCGCGAGTGCCCCCTGAACTCGGCGATCACGGTGCCGGCCTCATCGCGCACCGTGACGTCGTAGATGCCGCTGCGCTCGCTGCGCTGGCGCTCGATGGCGTCTGCAACGAGGCGCATGCCGAGGCGGCCGGGCGTCAGGTAGGTGATGCTGCAATGCTGCGCCACGGCCGGCTGCCCGTGCGAGTTGCAGGCGAAGGCAAAGGCGCTGTCGGCCAGCGTGAAGATGAAGCCGCCGTGGCACGATCCATGGCCATTGAGCATGCGCTCGGTGATGGTCATCGCCAGCCGGGCGCGCCCCGCGCCAACCTCCATGACCTGCATGCCGAGGCCTTGGCTGGCCTTGTCGTCGGCCCACATGACGTCGGCGCTGAGGCGGGCGATGGCGGCTGCATCACGGACCATGCGTCAGGCCTTTCGCCCGGTGTACTTGGGTGGCCGCTTGCCCAGGAAGGCGCGGATCCCTTCGCGCGCATCGGGCGATGCGCCGGCCAGGCGCTGCAGATCGCGCTCGAGGTCGAGCTGGTCGGCAAGCGTATTGGTCGAGGCGGCTGCCAGCGCCTGCTTGGCGAGTGCCAGCGCATAGGTGGGCGCGGTGGCGAGCTTGGCGGCGACGGCTGCCACTTCGGCTTCGAGCTTGTCGTCGTCGACACATTTCCAGATCAGACCCCAGGCTTCGGCCGTCTCCGCCGGCAGCGGCTCGGCCAGCATGGCAAGTCCCCGGGCCCGCATGGGCCCGGCCAGGCGCGGCAGCACCCAGGTGCCGCCGGCGTCGGGAATGAGGCCGATCCTGGCGAAGGCCTGCAGGAAGCTTGCGCTGCGCGCGGCATAGACGAGGTCGCAGGCGAAGGCGATGTTGGCAGCCGCACCGGCGGCCACGCCGTTGACGGCGGCGATCACCGGCTTTTCCAGCGTGGTGATGAGCTTGATCAGAGGATTGTAGGCCTCCTGGAGCATCTTGCCTGCGTCCATGATGGCGCCGCTTGCGGCGTCGGTATCCGCCAGATCCTGGCCGGCCGAGAAGGCGCGACCCGCCCCCGTCAGCACCACCACCCGGCACTCCCCATCATGGCCCGCGGCGGTCAGGGCCTCGCGCAGCTCGGCATGCATGCTCCGTGTAAAGGCGTTGAGCTTGTCGGGGCGGTTGAGGGTGAGGCGGGTGACGCCGCCGCTGTGAGAGCTCAAGATGGTGGGGTTGCTCACTTTTTCCTCCTCGTCGGCCGTGTTCCGGTGCTTGCGAGCCACACCTTGTTCAGCTTCTTCTAGCGCAGGCCGCTCCAGGTGGATACAGCAACCAAGGGACGCCGCCTGCGCCCCGCAACGGGGCTTCCCGCGCGGCTTGGAATGCGCCCCCCGGTTGCCTATAGTGGCGCCGCTGAGAGCTTGCGGGCGGCATGGGTGAGCCGGCCGCCAAGCCGGCTGTCGAGCATCGGCCCGCGGCACGGATCGCTTGGCTGCCTGCGCGATCCTTGCAATGCGCTACAGGGTTTGGGGAGCCGCTTTTACAAGATGCGATGCAACTGGCAGCGCTGGCTGTGGGGATTGATCCCGCTCATCATGGTGAGCTGGGTCGCGATCCAGGTCGAGCGCGACCGCATCCGGCAGGATTTGACCGAGCGTGCCAAGGCGGCCCTGGCACAAGGCGGCTCGCAATGGGCGAGCGTCGACATCAACGGTCGCGATGTCGTGCTGACGGGGCGGGCCATTGAGGACAACGAGCCGCCGCGCGCGGAGGAGACGGTGCGCAAGGTGTGGGGCGTGCGCGAGGTCGAGAACCGGGCGATCCTGCCCCCCAAGGTCGAGCCGTTCAACTGGTCCGCGCGCCGCCGCGGCAACCGCATCCGGCTGTCGGGCTACGTGTCCGACCGCGCCACCCGGCAGACCGTGCTCGGGCTGACCAAGGCGGCCATGCCCGGCTTGGAGGTGGTTGACCGCATGAATACCGCGCGGGGTGTTCCCTCGCCGGACCTGTGGCTTGCCGGGTTGAGCTTTGCCCTGAAGCAGCTCTCGCTGATGAAGCAGGGGGATGCCCGCTTCGATGACCTGACGTTGTCGATCTCGGGTGAAGCCGAGGATGCGGCGGCCTTCAAGACGGTGAATGCCGCCCTCAAGAGCGGACTGCCCAAGGGCACCAAGCTCGCGTCCGCGCAAATCATGGCGCCGGCCGTCAGCCCCTATGTCTGGTCGGCCCAGTTCGCCGGCGGACAGCTTGTGCTGGGCGGCCACCTGGCGGGCGGCGAGAAGGCGAGGGCCGATCTGCTGGCTGCCGCGAAGGTCGTCGCCCCCGCCGTCAACATCGTCGACCGCATGGAGCCCGCGGAGGGTGCGCCGCAGGGTTGGATCAATGCGGCGAACGCCCTCATCAAAGAGCTGGTGCGGCTCGACAGCGGTACGGCGGAGATGAAGGATGCAGCCCTCAGTGTCGGCGGCATGGCGCCGGACGAGGCCCAGGCCCAGTCCGTTCGGGCGGCCCTGCGCGCGGCGATCCCTCCCGCCTTTACGCTGGTCGATCAGATCAAGGTGCGCGAGGTGAAGGCACCTGAGCCCGCGCCCGCACCGTCCTCTCCGCAGCAAGCCGAGCCGGCGCCGCAGCCCGCGGCGCCTGCGCCGACCGCGGGGAGCGAAATCAAGCAACCGAAACCGGTGGAGGCCGCACCAAAAGAGGCTGCGCCTATGCCCCAGCCACCGCCGGAGCCCGCACCGAAAGAGGCCGCCCCGGCACCGAGGCCGCCCGCGGCTCTCGCGCCGAAACAGGCCGCGCCCGTGCAGCCGCCCGAGCCTCAGCCCAAGATCGCGGCTGCGCCGCCTCCACCTGCCGCTCCCCCGTCGCCCCAGGTGAGTGCCTGTCAGGACAGACTGAACAGGATCGTCAACTCCGGCCATATCCATTTCGCCACCGACAGCGCCATCCTCGACAGCACGAGCTTCGAGACGCTGGAACGGCTGGCGTCCGCCGCCAAGGTCTGCCCGGGCATGCGGATTGCCATCGAGGGCCACACCGATGCGGAGGGCAGCGCGGAATACAACCAGCGCCTTTCCGTCCGCAGGGCGCGGGCTGTGGTGGCCTTTCTGGTCAAGGCCGGCGCGGACCGGAAGCAACTGGAAGCGGTGGGATATGGCCCCACCCGGCCGGCGGCTCCCAACGACACCGAAGAGAACATGGCCAAGAACCGCCGCATCGAGTTCAGCGTGCGGCAGCAGTGATGAGATTGAGCGCGTTCGCGTGTGAAGGATAGCACGGCATGGACTATCTTGCCTTCAAGCTGATCTGGTGGCTGCTGCTGGCCTTCGCCATTGGGCTGGTTGTGGGGTGGCTGTCCTGCGGACGCGTGGAGAACGATCAAGCGTAAGGGCTAGTTTCCCCGTGGGCTCGGCTAGGGTGTGAGTTATGGTTGCTTTGTGGCTGCAAACCCTGCTGCTGATGGGGCTTGCATATTTCATCGGCGCGGCCCTGGCGTGCCTGGTCCGGCGCAGTCTGTTCGCCCCGAGGTATCGCGCGGCGGAGCGGCGCGTCGATCCGCTGCCGGAGGTCATGCAGCGCAATGCCGAGGCGGCGCGGCTCGGAGCCGATGTGCCGCCCCCTCCGTCGGCGCCGCCGCCGGTTGTTGAGGCCGCTCCGCCTGCAGCCGTGACCGGGGCGCAAGATCTCAAGCGCATTCGTCGCATCGATGCCGGCATCGAAGCCGGCCTCGGCAAGCTGGGCGTTACCCGCTACGAGGAGATCGCCGCCTGGACGCGCGAGGATGTGAAGAAGATCGGCGAGGCCCTCGGCCTCAAGGGGCGCATCAACCAGGAGAACTGGATCGAGCAGGCGCTCATTCTGGCCAAGGGCGGCGAGACGCACTATTCCGCCCGGCTCGCCCGTGGCGAGACCGCAGCCGCCACGCCCACGCCCGACGAAGGCGGGTCGCAGATCAGTGCGGCGTTGCCGCGGCCCATGTCGCGAGCCGGCGTGGCAGCAGTTGTCATTGCGCCGCCCGCCGCCGAGGCCAAGCCGACGCCGGCTGCCCCTGCTGCCGCCGCATCGCTGCCGCAGGTGGCCGACCGTGCGGCCTTTGCCCACGCTGGGGCCCCGAGCCAGGCGCAGCCGCCACACGATGCAGACGCGGCCGTGCCCGTGCGCCCGGTTGTGCGGGCGCACGACAATCTGCAGCGCATCGGCGGCATCACGGCCGAGATCGAGCAGGGCCTGAATGCGCACGGCGTCTCGCGCTACGCGCAGATGGCGCAATGGTCGCCGTCGGATATCGACCGGCTCGAGAAGCAGCTCCTCACGGGCGGTCGCATCGCGCGCGAGAACTGGGTCGAGCAGGCACAGATTCTGAGCCGTGGCGGGGACACGCGCTTTTCGCGCGAGTACGACGCGGGTCATGCCGCCGAGGGGCCGCAGGCGCGTGCCGGCGCCGTCCCGCCGGCGGTGCGGGCCGACCTCGGCTCGCTCAGGTCGGTGCGCTCACCCCTCTATCAGGCTGCGGCGGAGCCGGGCCCCGAGGCTGCCCAGCGCGCCGCGGCGCAGAACAAGGTCGTGCGGGCTATGGGTGCGCATGATCTCAAGCGCATCCGCGGCATCGGCGTCCTGATCGAGAAGAAGCTGCATGCGTTGGGTATCACCGCCTACGAGCAGATCGCCAACTGGACGGCCGATGACATCGACCGCGTCAGCCAGTCCCTCGATTTCAAGGGGCGGATCGAGCGGGAGAACTGGGTGGAGCAGGCCCGCATCCTGAGCGCGGGCGGTCACACGGAGTTCTCGCGCCGGGTCGATCGCGGGGAAGTGGAAACGAGCCGCGTCAAGACGACGTGATTGCTGCCGGGCCGCCTGAGACTCCCACCCGAAGGGCCTAGTTGCTGCGCTGGGCCTCGCCGGGCGTTGCCGCCATCTCGCTCAGCAGCTCCAGCACATCGACGTGCGGCGGATCGTCGACGCCGCTGCCCGGCGGCTTCCGCTTGAGCTCGGCAAGCGAGAAGCCCATGCGCACATGGTAGGTGCGGTCGATCTGGTTGCGCAGGCGCTGCTCGGCCACAAACCACTCGGCCTTGTCGCCGCGGTCGGCGCAGGTGGAAAGCTCCTCCTTGGCCGCCGCGCCCCATCGCCGCTCGACGCAATGGTGGGGGTCGAACGACAGAAGGTGCAGGCGCCGTGTGATGTCGGTGAAGCCGAGCTGGTGCTGGGTACCGTCGCTGCGCGTGTAGGCGATCGTGCACGCGCTGGCTTCGCGCGTATAGGCATCCCGCAGGTCAGCCCGGATGTCGGTGCCGGTGTAGGCAATGCGGTTGCTCTTGGCCGCGGCCAGCTCCAAAAACCGCGCCACCTCGTCGCGCAATTCCTTGAAGGCGGTTCTGAGGCGCGCATCGCGCGAGGGCGTCGAATGCACCTCCCAATCGCCGCTGGTGCCGTAGATGTTGTCGGGCAGCCGGTCCGGCTGGGATCGCTGGTGCATGCGGGCGGTGATGGCGGCATCCACCGCGTGCACCCGATACTTGAGGTCCTCGCACAGCACGCGCACCATGGACCGCGTTTCTTCCAGCGGGTCGTACTTGAACTGTCCCTTGGCCAGGCGCTTGCGCACGAACTGGTAGTATTCGAGCGTTTCGCCCTCGTGCACGAAACGGCCGAGCTCCCAGCGCTTCGGCCGCTTCGCCTCCGTGCCGAAGAACTGCTCGTCCGACCAGTCGCCCAACTCCGTGTCGGGGGCGAGCACGATGCTGCCGCCTTGATAGGTGCCGTCGGGAAGCTGGGTGGCGCCCACCAGCCGTTGTGGCCGCCAGCGCTTGAAGCCGCCGCCGACCTCCGGGATGTAGCGCTTGTGGGCCTTGCCGTAGACCCCGCGTGTCAGGGCGTTGCCGGGGTGGGCGTCGATGAAATGCACGCGGCCCTGGGCCGTCACCTTGTAGACCACGGCCAGGTGGCCGTAGGGATCGTACAGGATGGTGCCCGGCTTGATGCTCTCGCGCGTGAGCTTGACGGGATAGTGGTCGGGCAGAAGCTTGCCGGAATAGTCGGGCGCATAGCGGAAGTGCGCGGACGTCACGGCCTGCGTCATCTGCGGGATCGCACGCCGCGCGTCGATGACGGGGCCGGTGAGGTCGCGGCGGCTGGCGATGCGCACGCCCACATCGTTGAAGCGGATGTCGCTCGAATCGCGGCCCGCCGGCGTGACGGATGCGGAATAGGAGAAGGGCAAGCCGTTCTTCCACGCGAAGTAGGCGCGCAGCAGGTAGGGAAGATCGGCGCAATCGGCGTTGAAGTGCATGCCCGGTGGATTGGAGGCCCGATACAGCGGGTTGGATTTCGCCGCCGTCAGACATTCGTGCACGGTGCGGCAGTCGCTCTCGCCGATGCGCTCGACGAATTCCTCGAAGGCCCGCTCGTCCCGGTCGGTCCAGGCCGTCCGCTGCACGCGCCAGGTATGATCCGCAGGCGATGCCCCTGCGCCCGGCGCCGGTCGGGCGCTGCCCGCCTTCGCTTCGCCTGCCTTCGACGGCGGGTGCTGTTCTTGAGCGGCAGCCGGCGGCAGCCACTGACCCATGACAACGAGGCAACACGCTAACGCACGTCTCATGCACGAAACCCCCAGCGCCCACACCTTGCTATCCGGCGGAGCGGGCGTGTGCCAACGAGGACCCTGAGCGATCCTTAATGGCAAAGAGGTTCGCGGCCGGCGTTTACCATCGGCCGGCTCCGAGTGCAGCCGCCGGGCGTGCGCGCGTTGTGCGGCCCGGCAGGTCGAGCGTCTACTCCAGCTTGATGTTCGCCGCCTTGATCACCTCGGCGTTGCGGGCGGAGTCCGCATCGCGGTAGGCCAGGATCTCGGCCGGGGTCTGCACCGGCAGCGCGGCGCTGATCGCCTTGAGACGCGCCTGCATGTCCTCGGTCTTGGCGATCTCCAGGCATTTGGCGTTGAGCTTGTCGATGATCTCCTTCGGCGTGCCGGCCGGCCCCATGATCGCATACCAGAGCGGCACGTCGGAGTTGGGATAGCCGAGTTCGGTCAGGGTGGGCACGTCCGGGAACTCGGGATGGCGCGTGCTGTGGTTGATGTTGAGCAGGTGCAGCTTGCCCGCCTTCACATGCGGAATGTTGTTGATCTCGTTCATCATCTGCACGGTGTTGGGCAAGAGGTCGTTGAGCGCGTCGGCGCTGCCCCGATAGGGCACATGCAGGATGTCGATGCCGGCGCGGTATTTCAGCATTTCCAGGCGCAGATGCGTGGCCGTGCCCAAGCCCGCCGATCCGTAGGAGAGCTTGCCGGGATTGGCCTTGGCGTAGTCGACCATCTCCTTGAAGGTCTTGGGACCGACGGCGGGATGCAGCGAGAAGCCGGAGACAAAGTCGCCGATGCGGGCGACGGGGAGGAAGCTGTTGGGGTCATAGGGCGTCTTGCGCAGGTGCGGCAGCACGGTGAGCGTCGCGCTCGGGCTCATGAGAAAGGTGTAGCCGTCGGGTGCTGCCTTGGAGGCGGCCTCCGTGCCGATCATGCCGCCCGCGCCGCTGCGGTTCTCGATGATGAACTGCTGGCCGAAGGCCTGGCTCAGCTTCTCGGCCCAGGGCCGTCCGATCAGGTCGCTGCCGCCGCCGGGGGCGTAGGGGATGATGAATTTGACGGGCCGTTCGGGCCAGTTGCGCACCTGTGCGGTGGCCCGCATGGGCAGCCCGGCGGTCAACGTTGCCCCGGCCAGCCCCCCGGCCAGCCCCAAGAATTCACGACGACGCATCAGTTCCTCCCTTGGTCGCCTCAACCCGTGAAGATGGGTGAGGCCTCGATGTGCTCCGCCCTCGTCTCCAGCCTGTTGCAGGACGGCCTGCACATGCAAGCCATGGCCAACAGGGCTGAAGCGCGGGTGGAGCTTCTTGCGCGCACCATGAGGGGCGGCCGGGCCGGCGTCAATTGGCTTCCTGGAAGACCGTCTCGCGCGCCCTGCGCACATTGGGCACGATGACGAACAGCAGCAGCAGGCCGGCCAGGATCAGGAAGGTCAGCGACAGCGGGCGCTGCACGAACACCCAGGGGTCCCCGCGCGAGAGCAGCATGGCGCGGCGCATGTAGACCTCCATCATCGGCCCGAGCAGGAACCCGAGCAGCAGTGGGGCGGGCTCGCAGTCGAGCTTCATGAAGAGGTAGCCGACGAGGCCGAAGACGGTGATGATCAGCACCTCGTTGGCGGAGTTGTTGAGGCTGTAGACCCCGATGCAGCAGAAGAACAGGATGGCGATGGCGAGCAGGCGGTAGGGCACCAGCAGCAGCCGCACCCAGATGCCGATGAGCGGCAGGTTCAGCACCACCAGCATCAGATTGCCGAACCACATGCTGACGATCATGCCCCAGAACAGGCCCGGCCGCTGCTCCATCACCTGCGGCCCTGGGATGATGCCGTGAATCATCATGCCGCCGATCATCATGGCCATCACGGCGTTGGAGGGGATGCCCAGCGTCAGCATCGGAATGAAGGAGGTCTGCGCCGCGGCATTGTTGGCGCTCTCGGGCGCGGCCACGCCCTCGATCATGCCGGTGCCGAATTTCTCGGGCGTGCGCGAGAGCTTCTTCTCGATGGTGTAGGCCGAGAACGAGGCCAGGATGGCGCCGCCGCCGGGCAGGATGCCGAGCAGCCCGCCCAGGAAGGTGCCGCGCAGCACCGGGGCGATCGCGCGTTTGAGATCGTCCTTGGTCGGCAGCAGCCCGCTGACCTTGGCGCTGACGAGATCCCGCCGCTCGGGGTTCGTCAGGTTGGCGATGATCTCGGCGATGCCGAACACGCCCATGGCCAGCGGCACGAAGCCGATGCCGTCGAACAGATCGCCGATGCCGAAGGTGAAGCGTGTGTTGCCGGTGTTGACGTCGGTGCCGGCGAGCCCGAGCAGCATGCCGAGAAACACCATGCCGAACGCCTTGAGCACCGAGCCCCGCGCCATCACGATGGCGAAGACGAGCCCCAGCACCATCAGCGAGAAGTAGTCGGGCGGCGTGAACTGCTGGGCGAGCCGCGTCAGCGGCGGCGCCGCGATGGCGATCGCGATGGTCGCCACGCAGCCGGCGAAGAACGAGCCGAGCGCGGCGATGGCCAGCGCCGGCCCGGCGCGGCCTTGGCGCGCCATCTGGTAGCCGTCGAGGGTGGTGACGACGGAGCTCGATTCCCCTGGCAGGTTGACCAGGATGGCCGTGGTCGAGCCGCCATACTGGGCGCCGTAGTAGATGCCGGCCAGCATGATCAGCGCGCCTTCCGCCGGCAGCAGATAGGTGACGGGCAGCAGAAGCGCCATGGTGGCGACCGGTCCTACGCCGGGCAGCACGCCGATGGCCGTGCCGATGACGGCGCCGGCCAGGCACCACAGCAGGTTCTGCAGCGTGATCGCGACGGAGAGGCCGAGTGCGAGGTTGGAAAAGAGCGTGCCTACTTCCATAGAACGTCCCTGGGCAGGATGGGGATGGGCATGCCCAGGCCGTAGATGAACAGGCCGACGCCGACGGCGATCATGATGAGGGCAAACGGAACATATTCGCGCCAGCGCGTCTCCGCCGTGCCGAGCGCAACCAGCGTCATCGACACGGTCATGGTGGCGATCAGGCCCAGCCTGTCGATGAGGAGGGCGAAGGCGACGGTGGCCAGCGTGATCATGATGGCGGGCCGCCAGGCCCAAGAGGTCAGGCGCGGGCTATCGCTCACCACCGCCTTTAGCCAAAGCAGCAGGCCGGTGCCGATCAGGCACCAGGCCAGGATCCGGGGCAGCACGCCGGTGCCGGGTCGTTGCGGCGTGCCCATGGGATAGTCGGCGCCGATCCACAGTGCCGCGACGCCGACGGCCAGGAACAAGAGGCCCGTGGCAAAATCCTGGCTTCTGATGCGCATGCTGAACGTGTCCTCCCTCGTCCTTGGCGCAACTGTAGCCCAGGTTCCATCGGCCAGGGAGCAGAAAGGCCGCGGAGAAGAAGTGTTTCCGCGAGCGTGGGTTGCGGCCGCGCGGGGGTCGTCGCGCCCAGGCACTGAAGCGATGGCAGCGCCTCACGCCAGCGCCGGCACCGGCTGGCGCTGGCTGTGGGCCTGGGTGTCGGTTTGAGCCAGGAATTCGGCGACGGCACGGATGGTGGGGGCGTCCTTGAGAAGGGGCGCATGCCCCTGCCCGCGCACGGTCAGCGTTGTCAGCCGGGGGTGGCGGGCCCGCATCTCCGCCAGGGTCTTCGCGCTCAGAAGATCGGAGTTCTCGCCCCGGATCGCCAGCACGGGCACGCGGGCCAGGGCGCCGAACTGCGGCCACAGCTCCGGCGCCGGGCCTTCGGTGAACGAGAGGGCGCGGGCGATCTCGGGATCGTAGCCGGGCGCTGGCAGGCCATTGTCGTCGTTGAACCAGGCGCGGGCAAAGTCCGACCACTGCGCGTCGGGCACCGCCGTGAACTGGCGCCGGTTCATCTCGCGCACGAGGTCGGCGGCCTCCTTCCAGTCCTTGGGCAGGGGAATGCGGCCGACATAGGCGACGATGCGCGCCAGGCCGTCGCGTTCGACGACGGGGCCGATGTCGTTGAGCACGACAGCCCCCATGGCGGTCGGGCGCAGCACGGCCATCATCATGGCCAGCAGCCCGCCGCGCGACGTGCCGATGATGGCGGCGTCGTTGAGGCCCTTCATGGTCATGAAGTCGAGCGCGTCGTTGAGCTCGACCAGCAGAGAGTAGTTGTTCCAGTCGCGATCGCGCTCGGAGCGTCCGCGGCCGCGCGAATCGAGTGCGTAGACCTCCCGCCCGGTCTCCTCCGCCGCGGCGAGCGCGGTTGCCAGATCATGAAAGTCACGCGCATTGCGCGTGAGGCCGGCGAGGCACAGCGCAGGCCGGCGCGTCGATCCGGCGGCGGGATAGTGCCGGGCGTAGAGGCGCAGGCCATCGCGCGCGGAAAAGTGGATGTCGTTCCAGGTCTGCATGGTCGTTGCCTGTCGCAGTTGCGTGCGCCCAGGGATCCGGACGGCTGGAGCTATCCGGGAACCGATGTGGGCGCACGAACGCGCAACAGCCGCGGCGGGTGCCACGCAAGGGGCCTAACGAGAACCCTTGCTGGCGTCAGTTCTCGACGGATGCGTTGATGGAGGGTGCAATAGACGCACGCTTCAAATCCGCATTGAGGCGAACTGCATTGGTCTCGCCGAGACGAGCGCGATAAATTTGAATGTTGGACAATACCTTTTGCACGTACTCGCGGGTCTCCTCAATAGGGATGCGATGAATCCAGTCGATGGGGTCGATGCTGGCGCTGCGCGGATCGCCGAACTCCTTGATCCACTCGCGCGCGCGCCCAGGGCCCGCGTTGTAGCCGGCCAGCGTCAGCACGTAGGAGCCGGTGAACTCGTCCATCCGGTCGGCAATGTAGGCGCTGCCCATCATGGTGTTGTAGGCGGCGTCCGTCATCAGACGCGGGATATCGCACTTGAGCTTGTAGTCGCGGCAGATATGGCGGGCGGTAATCGGCATCACCTGCAGGATGCCGCGGGCGCCCGCCCCGGACAGCGTCGAGACGTTGAACTCGCTCTCCTGCCGGGCAATGCCCAGGATGAAGGCCGTCTCCGCCGGCCGACGCAGCGGGGTGTAGGCCGGCAGCCGGTGCACGGGATAGGCATAATAGATGAGGTTCAGCCCTCGGCCGACCGCAGTCTTGCCGATGCGCACGGCCATCTGCGTGTCGCCCAGCGCCTCCGCCAGATGCGCCAGCATGGCCGCCTCGGCCTCGGTCTTGAAATAGAAGCGCAGGTGGTTGAGGAAGGCGCGCCGCAGCGATGGATCGAGGCCCGCCTTGTCGGCGAGCACGATGGCCTGCACCGCATCGAGCCCGTTGAAGCCGGCAATCTCCTCAGGCGTCGGTGTCGCCGGCGGCGTGATGGGCAGCGCGCTGGCCTGCGGATCGAGCTTCAGGCGCGCCAGCTGTCCATGGAAGGTGTCGATGTGGGCGGCCGCCGTGCGGTAGCTCTCGCGCGCCTTCGCCTGGTCGCCCAGCGTCTCGTGGCAGCGGCCCAGCCAATAGTGGGCGCGCGCCCGGCTCAGGGGGCCGTCGGCTGATTTGGTGAAGGCCTCGAAGTGGACAAGGGCCTTCTTGGCCTCGTGCAAATGGCGCAGCGCCAGCCAGCCGGCCATGAACGAGGCGCCGTTCTGCGCATTGACCGAAAGCGGGCCCGGGTCGCGCACCAGATCATAGGCGGTCTTGGCCTTGCCGGCCTTGAGCGCGGCGTAGGCGCTGGCGCGCCGTTCCTCCCACCAGCCGTCGGGTTTCACGCCCAGCGTCGCATCCGGCTCGGTGAGCAGGATCTGCCACGCCGCCTCGTGCTTCTTCTGCCGGCGCAGGGCCTGTGCGCGCTGGACGGCGAGGCCCCACTCGGTCGACAGGGCCTGCGGCGGCAGTTTGGCCATGAGCTGCTCGGAGTTCTTGGCCCGCAGGAACACCGCCAGGCGCGCCTGGGCCTTCTTCTTCTCGGGCTCGGAGAGGAGCGCGATGACGCGGCGGATCACGGCGGCGCGCTCGTTGCGCTCCCCGGTCCAGCGGCTGTCGTTCAGCAGCAGGCGATCGAGGCGGCGCTTGTGGTCGCTCTCCGTCAGCAGGGCGCCGACCTTCTTGAGGAAGCTCGCCTCCTGGGCGGCAGGGATCGCATGCTCGACCCAGGCTTTGGCGGCCAGCGTCTTGGCGGCGACCTCATCCTTGTCGGCGGCCAGCGCGGTTGCCAGCGCCGCCAGGCCGATGCCGGTCGCCGGTGGCGCGTCTGAGAAAAATGCCTTGATCTCGCGTGGGCTCGAATTGCTGTTGAACAGCGCCTCCTCGGTCCGCTGCGTCAGGCGCTCGCGGTCCGGCCACGCCGGGTTGGCCTGCATGAAGGCACGGATCTCGGCGGCCGTGCCGTAGCCGCCGCGGTAGAGATACCAGTCGATGAGCTTGCGGCCGGCGGCAAGCGTGATCTGGTCACGCAGCGCCTTGGCCTTGGCCAGGTCGGCCTCGGCGATGGCCTTGACCGCATCGCGAATGCGGCCGGCGTCCTCCGCGCTCACCGGCAGGTTGCGCGTCGCCGCGATGGCCTTGTCGTAGCGCGCGGTGTGCTGCACCTCCTCCTGCGGCGGGCGAGGTACGGGGGTCGGCTTGACGGCCGGCGTGGCTGCTGGCTCGGCATCCGTTCGTGCAGCCGTGGTGGCCGACGTCTTCGGCTTGGCCTCAGACGGCTTGGCCCCAGCGGGCTTGGGTGGCGTGGGTTTGGACGCGCCGACCTTGGCCGGTCCTTTGCCGTCGGTCGCCGGTTGGGCGGAAGCGGGTGCCCCGCATAGGGGTGCGGCGGCCAGTGCGAGCGCTGAGAACAGCTTGAACGGAGCGTGCATCACGTCCCATCTGTTGATCATGCATTGTTACGATCGGGTCCGGCGCGATTCGCAAAAAAGCGTGCCCAAAGACCCCGCAAAGGCGGCATCAACATGGCCAGGAGCAGGGGGTGCACAGTGCTGGCGGCTGACCTTGCCGGGCCTCCCCTCCGGCGGCATAATGATATTTTAAACCAAGCCCGTTGTAGCGTTCCGCTTTATATTGGCGCTTGGTTCAGGCCGACGCTATCAAGAGGGAGCGCGGCTTTCAAGGCGGCCGGGGGCCAACGGGGCTGGTCGAGAGGCGACAAATCGGGAGCAACCCATGTTCAGGGGTTCGTACACGGCGCTCATAACGCCGTTCAATGGTGGTGCGGTCGACGAGAGGGCATTTCAGAAGCTTGTGGATTGGCAGATTGTGGAGGGGACCCACGGGCTGGTTCCAGTGGGCACCACCGGCGAGAGCCCGACCCTCAGCCATGACGAGCACAAGCGTGTCATCGAGCTGTGCGTGGATGCCGCCAGGAAGCGGGTGCCCGTGATCGCGGGCGCAGGCTCCAACTCCACTGATGAGGCGATCGACCTCTCCCGCTTCGCCAAGAAGATTGGCGCCTCGGCCACGCTGCATTCGACCGGCTACTACAACAAGCCGACGCAGGAGGGTCTCTACCGGCACTTCAAGGCGATCAGCGACGCCGTCGATCTTCCGATCATGATCTACAACGTGCCGGTGCGCACCATCGTCGACATCCAGGTGGCGACGCTGGCGCGGTGCTGCGAGCTGAAGAACGTGGTCGGCATCAAGGATGCCACCGCCAACGTGGCGCGCGTCACGCAGCAGCGGCTGGCGTGCGGCAAGGACTTTGTGCAGCTCTCGGGCGAGGATGCCACCGCGCTCGGCTTCATGGCGCATGGCGGCCATGGCTGCATCTCGGTGACCTCCAACGTGGCGCCCAGGCTGTGCGCGGATTTCCAGAACGCCTGCCTCAAGGGCGACTACAAGGCGGCGCTGGCGGTGCAGGACCGGCTGATGGTGCTGCACGATGCGCTGTTCGTGGAGACGAATCCGGGGCCGGTGAAGTATGCCGCGTTCCGCCTGGGCCTGATCGACTCGCCGGAATGCCGGCTGCCGCTGGCGCCCATCTCCGAGGCCAGCAAGAAGGTGGTGGACGAAGCGCTGGCCCGCATTGGCCTGCTGCAGGCGAAAGCCGCGGAGTAGGCGCAGCACCCAAGGGCTCGACAGGCCAAGGCTCGATAGGCACGTGTGATGGCGGCCAAGAAGGACGACGGCCGCAAGACGGTCGCGGAGAACCGCAAGGCGCGCTTCGAGTATCGCGTCGAGGACACCTGGGAGGCCGGCATCGAGCTCACCGGCACCGAGGTAAAATCGCTGCGCACGGGCCAGGCCAACATCGCCGAGAGCTATGCCTCCGCCGAGAACGGAGGCATCTTTCTCATCAACGCCTACATCCCCGAGTACAAACAGGCGGGCCATTTCTTTCAGCACAATCCGCGCCGGCCCCGGCGCCTGCTGTTGCATAAGGCCGAGATCCATAAGCTCAGCATCGCCGTCGACCGCCAGGGCATGACGATGGTGCCGCTCGAGCTCTACTTCAACAAGCGCGGACGGGCAAAGCTTCGCCTGGCGCTGGCGCAGGGCAAGAAGCTGCACGACAAGCGCGAGGACACCGCCAAGCGCGACTGGCAGCGCCAGAAGGCGCGCCTGATGCGTGAGAAGGGATGAAGCCAGCCCTCGCGCAAGGCGTGCGCCGTCGGGTCGGCACGGCGCCCATCCTGGGATGGCAACGCGCCGACGAGGCGCTATGATCGCCCGGAAAATCACGGGTCCACGAGGGAGCACGCATGGCGTCCGCCAACCAGCCCAGTCTGCTCGAGGTCGATTGGTCGAAGATTCCAGCGCCCAAGGACGATGGCGGCGCGCGGCATCTTGAGGGCATGGTCGTGCCGGATATCCCCCTGCCCGCCACCGATGGTATGAAGGTGTCGCTCGCCAAGGTTTCCGGGCGCGTCGTGGTGTTTGCTTATCCGCGCACCGGCGTGCCGGGCCAGATCGCGCTTGTCGACGATTGGGACATGATCCCCGGTGCCCGGGGGTGCACGCCGCAAACCTGCGCCTTTCGCGATCTGCACAAGGTGATGATCGGAGCCGGAGCGGCGCGCGTGTTCGGGCTCTCCACGCAGGACACGGCCTATCAGCGCGAGGCGGCCGAGCGGCTGCACCTGCCGTTTCCTCTGTTGTCGGACGAGAGGCTTGCCCTGACTGAGGCGCTGCGGCTGCCCACCCTTGAGGTCGCCGGCCTGACGCTGATCAAGCGGCTGGCCCTGGTGATCGACGACGGTGCGATCAGCAAGGTCTTCTATCCCGTGTTCCCGCCTGACCGGAACGCCGGCGACGTGCTGGCGTGGCTCGAACGGCACAAGCGCACGTGAGCGCGCGCGTGGCTGGGGTCTCCGACGGTGGTGTCGAGCACCTGAAGCGCGGCATGCGCATGCCCGACATTGCGCTGCCCACGACGGCGGGGCGCGAGGTGAGCTTTGCCGGCCTGCGCGGCATGACGATCCTCTATTGCTACCCCTGGACCGGCAGACCCGGCCTCCCCAACCCGCCGGACTGGGACAACATTCCCGGTGCGCACGGCTCCACGCCGCAAGCGGAAGGGTTCCGCGACCTTCACGCGGGCTTCTGTCAGGTCGATGCGGCCGTGTTCGGATTGTCCACTCAGTCGACCGCCTATCAGCACGAGCTGGTGGAGCGCCTCGCGCTGCCTTTCGAGATCGTGAGCGACGAGCATTTCGCCCTGCAGCGGGCCCTGGCGCTGCCGGTTTTCACCACCGGCGGCGTCACGTACCTGAAGCGTTTGACGCTGGCCGTCAAAGATGGGCGCATCGAGCGCGTCTACTACCCGATCGCATCGCCCGCAGCCCATTCGCGCGAGGTGTGCGCCTGGCTCGGCATGATCGACCGCTCCGATCTGCGCAAGGGCGGTCGCGTCTAGCGGCAGCGCATCAACGTGCTTGCAAGTGGTCCTTCACGGCTGCGAACACCGCACGAAACATGTCCGGTGTCAGCTTGCCGGTGTTGGTGTTGTAGCGCGAGCAGTGGAAGCTGTCGAAGAGCGTGAGGGCAGGCGTTATCGCGTGCTGCCGGCCGTGTGCGAAGGGAAAGGCGGCCTTGCGCACGCCGAGCGTGGCCAGCATGGTATCGTGGGCGATGCGGCCGAGCACGACAATGGCGGCAAGCCGCGGCATGGTGGCGATGCGCTGCGTCAGGAACGGCCGGCACGTGGCGATCTCGGCGGGCGTCGGCTTGTTCTCCGGCGGGACGCACCGCACCGCGTTGCTGATCATGCAGTCGATGAGAGCGAGGCCGTCGTCGGGTCGTGCTTCGTAGCGCCCGCGGGCGAAGCCGAAGGAGAGCAGCGTTTCGTAAAGCAGGTTGCCTGCAAAGTCTCCGGTGAACGGACGCCCCGTGCGATTGGCACCCCTAAGACCCGGCGCCAGCCCGACGATCAAGAGCCGAGCGTGGCTGGCGCTCTCCTGGCCGAAAGAGGGAACGGGGCCGTTGTGCCAAGCGGGCTCGCGGTGCTGGTTGGCCGCACGGAAGGCAACAAGCCGTGGGCACAACGGGCAGTCGCGCGGCGCTTCCCCTGGCCCCTCCACGTGGTGTGTTCCTGCGGCTCGATCGGTCCGATGCGGCGACCCCCGGTGGCGTCAAGAGCGACTGTCGTCGTCCTCGTCCGGGTAGTCCAGCGTTGCCGGCGCCGGCGCCGCAGCGGCGGGGCGGCGGCCGACGGGCCGCTGGCTGGGCTCGCGCGGCTCGCGCACG
>JAIEQJ010000045.1 GCA_019747815.1 Hyphomonadaceae bacterium | reverse complement strand
ATTCGCGCCTGGATCATCGATGACACCGGCATTCCGAAGAAGGGCAAGCATTCGGTCGGCGTGGCGCGCCAATACTGCGGCGAGCTCGGCAAACAGGACAACTGCCAGGTCGCGGTGACGCTTTCGGTCGCAAGCGATCTCGCCAACTTGCCGATTGCGTTGCGCCTCTATCTCCCCGAGCCGTGGGCCAACGACAAAGCACGTCGCACCAAGGCCGGGATACCCGATGGCATCGAGTTCCAAACCAAGCCGCGCATCGCCCTCGATCAGATCCGGCAGGCGATCGCCGACGGTGTCCCGAAGGGTGTTGCACTCGCCGATGCCGGCTACGGCAATGACACGGCGTTCCGCAGCGGGCTCACTGAACTCGGGCTTGAGTATATCGTCGGCGTGCAGGGCTCAATGACCGTCTGGGCGCCGGGAACCCAGCCGCTGCCAGCCAGACCGTGAAGTGGTCGCGGCCGGCGAACGAAGCTTCTGCGCCGGGACGGCAACGTCAAACCGGTCAAGGTATCTGAGCTCGCCAAGAGCCTAGTCCCGGGCCGCCAACTTGCTCAGCAGCGCCAGCAACTGCTCGCGACCGCCTGGGCCGAGCTTGGCATCGAGGCGGGCTTCGTGTCGACTTTCGAGTTCGTTGGCTCGGGCCAGGACCTTCTCGCCGGCTTCGGTGAGATAGAGCGCATAGGAGCGCCGATCGTTCGGGGTCGACAAGCGCCGGGCAAGCCCGCGCCGCTCCAATCCGTCGAACAGCACCACAAAGTTGGCCCGCTGGATGCCGAGCGCGGCAGCCACGTCGGATTGCTTCAAGCCGGGGGATTTTCCGAGCAGCACCAGCACGCTGTACTGCGCCGGACGCAACTCGAGATCGGCGAAATTGGCGATGACGTCGTCGAACACGGCAAGCTGCGCGCGCCGCAGTGCGTAGCCGACCATGTTGGCGAGGGGGCCGACCTCCACCGCGGGCGTGCGCACGTCCCGGGCGGTTGCGGCCGCCAAGGCTTGCGCTGCTTTTCTCTTGTCGGTGTTCGAACTCATGCCGAGCGCAAGGTGTTCTGCCAAGCTTGATATTATAGTGTATAATTGTTATTCAAAACTACAAAATAACACGCGACGGGAGGCGCGAATGAAGCTGCTGGCGCAGGGGCGCGAGGGGCGGCGGGTCTTCCTGCAGCATCGATGGGGTTTCCGGCGGACGGGTGCACCGTGCGGTGTGCGATGCGCTTGCGCGGGTCGGTCTTTGCACCTGTCGTAGTGCCCGCCCGGGAGCGCGCCGTGGACGCCACCATCCTTCTCTTCCTGCTGCAAGACGGCGTCACCAACGGCGCCATCTATGCGCTGCTGGCGCTGGCGCTGGTGCTGGTGTTTGCGGTCACGCGGGTCATCCTGGTGCCGCAGGGTGAGTTCGTCACCTACGGTGCGCTGACGCTGGCGATGCTCGACCTTGGCAAGGTGCCGGGCACCGCGGGGCTGCTGATCGTATTTGCGGCGCTCGCTCTGGCCGTGGAGGTGTGGGCGAACCGCAGGCGCCTTTCGCTCAAGCTCAGCGGACGTCTCGCCCTCTTCTATGTGCTGCCGCCGCTGGTGATCGTTGTGCTCGCCGGTTGGCTGGCGCCGATGCGGTTGGGACCGGTGCCGCAAGCGCTCCTGGCGATTGCGATCGTGTCGCCCATGGGCCCCTATCTCTACCGCATCGCCTTCCAGCCGCTGTCGGAGGCCTCCGTTCTGGTGCTGCTGATTGCGGCCGTGGGCGCGCACTTCTCCATGACCGGTCTCTGTCTCCTGTTCTTCGGACCGGAAGGCCTGCGGGCGCAGCCACTGATCACGACCGGCTTCACCGCCGGCCCTCTGCCGGTCTCGGGCCAGAGCATCGCCATCTATCTCGCCGCTCTCGGCCTGATGCTCGCGTTGTATCTGTTCTTCGGCCGCACCATCCTCGGCAAGGCTCTGCGCGCGACGGCGGTGAACCGCCTGGGCGCCCGGCTGGTGGGTGTGCGCACCGCGCTGTCCGGCCAGCTCGCCTTCCTGATCGCCGCGGCCATCGGCGCCCTGTCCGGCGTGCTGATCGCACCGGTGACGACCGTGTTCTACGATTCCGGGTTCTTGATCGGGCTCAAGGGCTTCGTCGCCGCCATCGTGGGCGGTCTGGTGAGCTATCCCGTGGCCGTGGCTGCTGCCGTGGGGGTCGGCCTCGTGGAGGCCTTTGCCTCGTTCTGGGCGTCGAGCTTCAAGGAGATCATCGTCTTCATGCTCATCATTCCCGTGCTCCTCGTGCGCTCGCTGACGGCGACGCACACCGAGGACGAGGAGTGAAGAGCGATGCCCAGGCCTATCCTCCTCGTCCTTGTCGTCGTCGGCGCCGTCTTTCCGCTGCTGCCTGGTGTGCCCGTATTCTGGGTGACGCTTCTCAACAACATCGGGCTCGGGGCTCTGGTTGCGCTCGGGCTGGTCGTGCTCACGGGTGTCGGCGGCCTGACCTCGTTTGGCCAGGCGGCGTTCTGCGGCTTCGGCGCCTTCACCACGGCCGTGCTCACGACACGCTACGGCTGGTCACCGTGGGCGACATTGCCTGTGGCTGTGGCGATCACCGGGGCGGCGGCCCTGGTTCTGGGGCTGCTCACCATGCGCCTCTCGGGCCACTATCTGCCGCTCGGCACCATCGCCTGGGGGTTGAGCCTCTACTTCATGTTCGGCGAGCTGGAGCTGTTCCATCGGCATGACGGTATCACCGCCATCCCGCCCTTCCATGTCGCCGGCTACGATCTCTACGACAGCCGTGGCATCTACTACGTCATCTGGGCCTGCGTGGTCCTGGCTGCGCTCGCCACCCGCAATCTGCTCGATTCGCGCACTGGCCGCGCCATTCGCGCGCTGCGCGGCGGCGGCATGGCCGCGGCGGCCTTCGGCGTCAGCACCATGCGCGTGAAGCTGGTCGTGTTCGTCTACGCCGCGCTGCTGGCCGGCATTTCGGGCTGGCTCTACGCCCACATGCAGCGCGCGGTGAACCAGTCGCCGTTCGGCATCAATGCGGGCATCGAGTACCTGCTGATGGCGGTGCTGGGGGGTGCCGGGTATGTGGGGGGCGCGATCCTGGGCTCCGGCCTCGTCACGCTGCTGAAGGACCAGCTCCAGCGCATCCTGCCGCAGCTCTTCGGCAGCCGGGGCAACTATGAGACGATCGTGTTCGGTGCGCTGCTCATCGTGCTGCTGCAGACCGCGCGTGAGGGGCTGTGGCCGCGCCTGGTGGCGTTGGTTCCCGAGCGACGTCATCAGCCGCGCTTGCCGCAGGCGGAGCCGTTGCCTGCGCGTGCCAGGCCGCCGGCCGGCGAGCCGCTGCTGTCGCTGCAATCGGTGCGCAAGGCGTTCGGCGGCCTCATTGCCGTGAACGACGTCAGCTTCAATGTGCGGGCGGGCGAGATCGTCGGCCTGATAGGCCCCAACGGCGCCGGCAAGAGCACCATCTTCAATCTGGTGACGGGCGTGCTGTGGCCGACGTCCGGCGAGATCAAGTTCAGGGGCGAGCGCGTGTCGGGGCGCTCCTCCCAGTTTGTCGCCCGCCGCGGCATCGGGCGCACCTTCCAGCATGTGAACGTGCTGCCCAACATGAGCGTGCTCGAGAACGTGGCGCTGGGCGCGCATCTGCGCGGGCGCAAGGGCACGTTTTCGAGCGTGGTGCGCGCCGATCGCGATGAAGAGGCGCGCCTCCTGGCCGAAGCCGCGCGCCAGATCGAGCGCATGGGGCTCGCCCGGCACATGCACCGTGCCGCCGGCAGCCTGTCGCTCGGTCAGCTGCGCATCGTCGAGATCGCGCGTGCGCTGTGCCTCGATCCCGTTCTGCTGCTGCTCGACGAGCCGGCCGCGGGGCTGCGCCACATGGAGAAGCGCGAGCTGGCGCAGACGCTGGTGCGGTTGAAGAATGAAGGCCTCACCATCCTGCTGGTGGAGCACGACATGAGCTTCGTCATGCAGCTCACCGATCATTTGGTCGTGGTCGACTTCGGCACCAAGATCGCCGAGGGCCGCCCGGCGGACGTGCGCACCGATCCGGCCGTGATCGAGGCCTATCTCGGGGGCGTGGCATGAGCGCGCCCATCCTCGTGCTCGAAGCCATCTCCGTCGCCTACGGCAAGGTCGAGGCGGTGCGCGGCGTCTCGCTCAGCATGTTGCCCGGCAGCATTGTCACCGTGATCGGCGCCAATGGCGCCGGCAAGACCACGCTGCTCAATGCCGCGATGGGCCTGTTGCCCGCCAACGGCCGTCTGACATTCGGTGGCACCGCTCTGCACGACCATTCCATCGAGGAGCGCGTTGCGCTGGGCATGGCGCTGGTGCCGGAGCGGCGCGAGCTGTTCGGATCCATGACGGTGGAGGACAACCTGGTGCTGGGCGGGTTTCGCACCGCAGCGGCGGAGCGCGCGCAGTCCCTGGCGCAGGTGTTTGCGCGCTTTCCTCGGCTTGAGGAGCGGCGGCGGCAGCTTGCCGGCACGCTTTCGGGCGGCGAGCGGCAGATGCTGGCCATGGGGCGCGCGCTGATGGGCCGGCCGCGTCTCCTGATGCTGGACGAGCCGAGCCTCGGCCTCGCACCGCTGATCGTGCGCGACATCTTCGAGATCATCGTCGGCTTGCGCAAGACGGGTGTCTCCATCCTGCTCGTCGAGCAGAATGCGCGCGCCGCCTTGCAGATCGCCGATCATGCCTATGTGATGGAGCTGGGCGAGATCACGGCGCACGGGCCCGCGGCCGAGCTGGCCGCCGACCCGCAGATCGTCGCAAGCTACCTGGGGCTCGGCGCGGCGGCCGACTGATTGATCAGTGCAGCACCTCGGAGAGTGCGCGCCAGATTTCGCCCGGCGCCACCGGCTTGGACAGCACGCGCGACTGATCCACCTCGCCGTGCATGCGGAAGGCGCATCCTGAGACGACGATGAAGGGAATGCCGCGGCTCTTCAGGCCGTCGATGATCGATTCCCCGGTGCCATCGCACAGCAGATAGTCCACGATTGCGGCGTCCACATCGTGCGATGCCAGATAGCTCAAGGCCTCCCGGTTGGTGGCCTTGAAGCCTTCTGCAGTTGCGCCAACGTCCTTGAGTTGGAAGTGATAGTCCACCGCTATGACGGGATCGTCCTCGACGATGAGCACTCGCTTGCCTCTGAGATTGGGATATCGGTCTCCCTCCCTCTCTCTCAGAGAATGGCGTTCATCCAGCATAGGCACTCCTTCAAGTGAAGCGCCCGACAGCCC
The DNA here is from genome assembly GCA_019747815.1 of Hyphomonadaceae bacterium. Taxonomy (GTDB): domain Bacteria; phylum Pseudomonadota; class Alphaproteobacteria; order Rhizobiales; family Hyphomicrobiaceae; genus AWTP1-13. The sequence goes on along the minus strand of JAIEQJ010000045.1, from coordinate 102,615 downwards.
ATTTCCCAACGTCAGTTATGTAGGTGGAGTTCCCTAAGTATAATAGGGGCCTCAGAAAAACGCTTTGGCTGCGAGCTATGCAGGAAGCGCATATGGCTGAGGCCTGATGGCCGGCGCGCGGAGGTGCCGGCCATCTGTCCAATCGCGGGATCGGATTGGCCTCGTCTAGTTGTTTCGCGCCGGTGACGAGGACGGCGCCGGCCGCTGTTGCGGCGTCTCACTGCGCTTCTTTTCCGCGTCCTGGTCGCGTTTGGACTTGAACGCTGGCGCATTGCTGAGCTCGTCCCTGGTCACATCCATCGTCAGCAGCACCGAGCCGTCGGAGTTGTGGGCAAGCCTGAGCTTGTCCATATGCAAGGCAACGGCCTTCTCGCCGATGCCGAGGAACCCGCCGACACCGATCACGAACCCTTGCACGGCCTTGCCGTCCTTGCCCAGGATCAGGTCGCTGATGCTGCCGATCTTGGTCTTGTCGGGTGCGTACACGGACTGGCCGATGAAGTCCCTGCTTGCCAGGATCGTATCGGCGTCCTGCGCCACGATCTGGCCTGGAACGGGCGCCTTGGGCGCCGCCTGCTCGCTGCTCGGCGGACGCTTGTTTGGTGGGGTTTGTGCCAGGCTCTGCCCAGACAATCCGAGCGTGATCGTCAGCGCAGCCAAGCTCGCTGCTGTTCTGCGTGTCATCGCAAACCTCCAGCAAAGGTTCTGTTCAGATTTGCATGAGCCCCGGCATTTCGGTGGCTCGAGCTGTGCCCCGTCAACGCCTGACGCCCGCGAAAGGTTGCCGCCACGCAGTCCGTATGCGCTCGAATATCAGAGGCTGGAGAATGAGGAGCCGCCGAGCACACCTCGGTGTCCGGCGGTTCTGCTATGCATCAAACGATATGCACTGATGCGAAGTGCCGCATCGCACCTCGCAATCTTGGCTCACTTGACGAGGGCCCAGGTTCCGTCCTTGACGGTCAGCAATACACGGCCGCGAACGTCGAGACCGGCATGGTCGGTGGGCGTGAAATTGTAGACGCCGTGGCTCGCCGGGATCTCCTTCTCGCTTTCGATGGCATCAAGCATGGCCTGCCGGAAGTCCTTGGTGCCGGGCTTGGCCTTCTTCAAGGCGACGGGAACCGTGCGCTCGAGGATCTGCAGCACGTCGAAGGCATGGCCGCTGAACTGGGTGATGGTGCCCGCGCCGAACTTGGCCTCGTAGGACCTGAGATGCTCGATGGCCACTTTCCTTTGTGGACTGTCGGGCAGCAGCTCCGCAACGACCAGAGGACCCGACGGCAGAACCACATCCTCGGCCGACTTGCCGGCGATGCGGATGAAGTCCTTCGTCACGGCGCCGTGCGTTTGATAGATGATGCCCTTGAAGCCGCGCTCGCGCAGCGCGATTTGCGGCAGTGCGGCGCCTGTACCCGAGGCGCCCACGAGGACGACGTCGGGCTTTGCGGCCACGAGCTTGAGAGCCTGCCCGGTGACCGAGGTGTCGGCGCGGGCATAGCGTTCCTCGGCTACCAGCTTGAGACCCATCGGTTCGCCGATCGCCTTGAACTCCTTCACCCACAGATCGCCCCAGCTATCGGAGAAGCCGATGTAGCCGACAGTGGTGGCCTTGTTGGCCTTCATGTGCTCGAAGACGGCCGTGGCCATCAGCGAGACCTTCTGCGGCATCATGAAGGTCCACTTGTCGCGGCCCGGGGGCAGACCCACCGGCGACTGCGTGAAGTGCGGTACGCCGTTCTCCAGGGCCACACCGGCAACGGCCATCGAGTTGGGCGTGATCGAGGAGCCGACCAGCACGTCGACGTTCTCCTCGGTCACGAGGCGGCGCGCGTTGGTGGTGGCCTGGCCGGGATCGCTGGCGTCGTCGAGCAGGATCACCGTCAGTTTTTGGCCCGCGATCGCCTTCGGCCAAAGCTGGGTAAAGGTATTCCTGGCCGGCACGCCGAGCGCCGCGGCCGAGCCGGTGGCGGCAACCGTGACACCGACCTTGATCTCGGCAAGCGCCGTGCCTGGCAGGGCCAGTGCGGCGGCCAGCAGGATCGCCAAGCGAATGATCTTCGAGCTGGTCTGCATTGCGATTCCTCCCCGGCATGCCATTTTTGCCGTGGCTGGCAATTGTTATAAGAAATAACTATCGGGGTGCGGCGAGTCAACGCTCCACCTGCTCGGGTGCGATCGGGCCCGTCGAGTTTGGAAAGTCGCAGTTTGGAAAAAGGACTCTTGGCGGCGCGCGGGCCGATCGGTTACGAGAGTTGGAACAGTTATCTCCCGGAGAAGGGGGTAACCTCGACGGGGGAAGCTGTCATGGATCTCGCCGGCAAGCGTGAGCGGAATGATGCGTGCGCGATAGCGGGGCGCTTTGCGCTCGCAATCGTCGGCTGTGCGTGGGGCCTCGCATTGGTGACGCTGCCGGCTGCAGCAGCAGCGACCGCCAATCCGCAGCCGATCTATGTCGCCGGCATCCCCGTCGATTTCATTCTGTTCGGGCTGACGTTGCTCGGCGTTGCGGTCTTTCATCACGCGACGCTGCAGGTGGCGCTGACCGGTCTGGCTGCCATCACGATCTACAAGCTCGCGCTGACGGGATTCAAATTCGGGACCGGCTTTCCAGGGCTCTTCGGCCACATGGCGCACGAATGGGTGGTGCTTGCCAACCTGTTCTGCCTGTTGATGGGCTTCGCCTTGCTTTCGCGGCATTTCGAGAAGAGTCGCATACCGGAGGAGATGCCGCGCTTCCTGCCCGACGACTGGAAGGGCGGGTTCGTGCTGCTCGTGATCGTCGCCGTGATCTCCAGCTTCCTCGACAACATCGCCGCGGCGCTGATCGGCGGCACCATGGCGCGGCAGGTGTTCCGCGGCAAAGTGCACATCGGCTATCTGGCGGCGATTGTCGCCGCCTCCAACGCCGGCGGCTCCGGCAGCGTGGTTGGCGATACGACGACCACCATGATGTGGATCGATGGCGTCAGTCCTCTGAGCGTGCTTGAAGCCTTCGTGGCAGCCGCGGTCGCCATCTTCATCTTCGGCATTCCGGCTGCCATGCAGCAGCACAAATATTCACCCATCATCAAGGATGCGCCGGCCGGTCTGCATATCGAGTGGCTGCGCGTGTTCATCGTCGCCCTCATTCTGGTCGTGGCGATCGCTTCCAACGTGATCGCCAACCTGAACTTTCCCGCGCTGCTGGACAGCATTCCCGTCATTGGCCTCGCGGTGTGGGTGGCCATCTTTGTGACCGCGCCGCTGCGACGGCCCGATTGGGACGTGCTGCCCGAGACCTTCAAGGGCACGATCTTTCTTCTGGCCCTGGTGATGTCTGCTTCGATGATGCCCGTCGAGACGCTTCCTGCGGCGTCCTGGCAGACCGCCTTCGGTCTCGGCTTCATCTCTGCGGTGTTCGACAATATTCCGCTGACCGCGCTGGCCCTCAAGCAGGGTGGCTATGATTGGGGGTTCCTTGCCTATGCCGTGGGGTTCGGCGGGTCGATGATCTGGTTCGGCTCATCGGCCGGCGTGGCCCTCTCCAACATGTATCCGGAAGCCAAATCGGTGGGGCTCTGGCTGCGCCACGGCTGGCACGTCGCGGTCGCCTATGTGATCAGTTTCCTGGTCATGCTGGCAGTTCTGGGCTGGCACCCCGATGCCCCCCACAAGAAGGCAGCGGCGCCGTCGCCGCAGGCTGTTGCCGAAGCTATGCAATTATCGCAGGGCGCATTTTGAGCCCGCGTGCGCGCGCCGCCCGCGTGGATCAGGCCGGCGACGGCCCGATCACGGTTAACCGCGATTAATTGCGGCCGTTGACCTAGGTCAGCCAAGTGACACCTTTCCCGTCTTTGACGGGTCTTTCCAGCAGGTACTCACGCCGCCATCGAGCCCAGGCAGTATCCCTGGAAAAGATTGAGGGGGAAGCCGGTGCCAGCCGGCTGCACGTCTCAGATGGGATTGGGGACACGCATGGGTTTTGAGGCACGGTCTTCGGTGCGAACCGCGGTCATAGAGCCGATGTCGCTCAGCGACCATACAAAGCCCGACGCGCCGATCGGTGCGCGGCTGGAGGATGCGCGGGTACGCCTGCTGGCGTTGATCGAGCGCTTGAGCGGATTGTTGGGCGAGCACGCCGCACCCCTGCTGGAGGCGGCGGGCAGGCAGCTTCAGCAGCGCAGTTGCCGCATCGCCGTGATCGGTCAGATCAAGGCCGGCAAGAGCACGTTCATCAACGCGTTGACAGAGCGTCCGGGCTTTCTTCCCACGGACATCAACCCTTGGACGGCCGTGGTCACGGCACTGCATTTCCGTAGTAGTCCGATGCCGCCCGAGCACGCGGCGGTGTTCCACCTGTTCTCGTCCGAGCAATGGAAGGAACTGGCCGAGGGCGGCGGCCGTCTGCGGGAGCTGACGGAGCGCCTCGTTCCGGGCTTCCAGCCCGATCTGCTGCGCGCACAGCTTGAGGTCATGCGCAAGCGTGCAGAGAAGCGTCTCGGCGCGAAGTTTGCGGAGCTGCTCGGCCAGTGTCACCGCTTCGAGGCGGTGACGCCGGAGCTGCTCGCCGACTACGTGAGCGCAGGCGATGACCATGCGTCCGGCGGAGCACGCCGGATCTATTCCGACGTCACCCGCTCTGCGGACCTCTATTTCAATGCGAGTCCCTTCGCCTATCCCATCACACTGATCGATACGCCGGGAACCAATGATCCCTTTCTGGTGCGTGACGAGATCACGCGCCGCAGCCTCGAGAATCCCGACATCTATGTGTTCGTGATCTCCGCGCTGCAGCCGCTCTCGGCGGCCGACATCTACATGCTGCGGCTGCTGAACGGGCTCCACAAGGATCGCATTGTGGTCTTCATCAACCGCGCCGATCAGCTGCCCAATCCCGGCACCGACGCCGCCATGATCAAGGCGGCGGTCGAGCAGCGCCTGCGTCTCGAATTTCCAGCGCTTGAGATCCCCGTCGTCTACGGCAGCGCCTGGCTCGGCAATTTGCGGTTGCAGTCCGATCGCGGGGACTTTCACGCCAGCCTCAAGCCGGCCCAGGTGAAGGTCTTGCGCCAGGCTGGCCTGCCGGCCAGCATCGACACCAGCTCGCACCAGCTTTCCAGCATCGATCGCTCGCGCCTGGCGGCTGCCATGCACATGAGCTCGGGGATGCGCGAGATCGCGGGTGTGATTGCGCGGCTCATGAGCACGAGCAGCATTGCCATGCTCCAGCGCCAGATCGCCGTGTGCCTGGCCGAGCTGGCAAGGTCCGCCGAGGTTGCGGATCGCGCCGAGCTAAAGTCGATCGAGGAGCTGATCGAGGTGCGGCGTCGGGAATCGGCGTCACTGCGCGCAAGCGTGGCCGAGGAGCAGAAATCGCTCACGGCGTTCGAAGAGCGTGCCGAGACGCTGCAGGCCTCCTTCCGGGGCATCGAGACGCACTTCAAGGAGCTGATCGCATCGGCCATGCAGATGCTGCGTCACCAGCTCAGCACGCAAGTGCGGGAGTTCGCCGACGAGCAGGCCGAGGCAATGCTCGACGCATTGGAGGTGAGTTCCAGGCACAGGGTCTGGCGCTGCGACGTGCTGCCGCTGCGCGAGCAGATGGAAAGGACCTATGTCGCAGCGTTCGAGCAGGCGGCCGCCGATCTCACGCGTGTCGAGCAGTTCCTCTATCCGCAACTGCGGGTCATCGTTGCCTCTCTGCTGCCCGACTACCGGGGGACGCTGCTGGAGGTGCCCGCGTGGGCGCCAGGTGTCACGCCGTCGGTGGCGTCGCTTGCCGACAAGGTGGCTGTGGATCTCGGCACGCCGTGGTGGCGCCAGTGGTTTGCCGTGCGCCGTGCCGCAGAGGAGCGCGCCGACCATCTGCGCAGCCTCATCGAGGACGATTTCCTCAAGATCGCGGATGTGCTGGTCCGCGAGGCGGAGGGCCAGCTCGGCCAGCGGGTCGATTACATCATGCAGCGGGTCAACGCCATCAGCATGGGCCTGCGCACCGGCATCGAGCGGCGCAGCGCGAACCTGGCCCGCGAGCACGCGTTGCTCGACGGCACCGCCGACGAGGAGACCCTCATGCGCTTCGAGGACGAGCAGGGCCGGCGTGCCGAAGCTTGCGTGCGCAAGCAGGAGGCCTATGCGGCGGCACTCAAGGAGCTGGATGCGGTGCTGGAGATGCTGGATGCTTCGTCAGGGGAGGTGAGGCCTCACCTGCAATGAGCGCGGATGCCGACATCGGGACCGATGCACGATCGAGCCGGCCGGGCCGAGCGCGCATCGTCGTTGTTGGCGAGTTCAACAGCGGCAAGACCACGCTTGTGAACGCGTTGGTGGGGGCGCCGGTCTTGACGCCGAGCGCCGTCGCCCGCACGGCGCATCCAACCGTAGTCGGGTTCGCCCCCAAGCCCTCGCTGTCAGCCGAGACGACCGACCGCAGGCGCATGCCGGTGGCTTGGGATGGTCTTGATGCTGTTGCGCCGGGCGACATCCGCCGACTGCATGTCGGCGTGCCTCTGGAGCGGCTGAAGCGCCTCAGCGTCGTCGACACGCCGGGTCTTGGGTTGGCCGATGGCGAGAGCGACCGGCGCAGCCTGCAGGCCTGCCGGACCGCCGATGCCGTGATCTGGTGTACGCCCGCGATGCAAGCGTGGAAGGCGAGCGAGGAGCAGACATGGCGTGCGCTGCCCGAGCGCGTGCGTGCGCGGGGGCTTCTGGCCGTGACCTTTGCCGATGCGATTGCGTCGCCGGCAGACATGGACCGTCTTATGCAGCGTTTAAGCGCTGAAGCCGGTCCGTACTTCCGGAGAGTGGCGATGGCCTCGGAGCTTGGCTCGCTGACAGCGGGCGACGCTGCCGTCGGGACCGCGTGAGGATAGCGCCATGTCGCTCAGCCCTTGCAGCGGCCGGTGAATTCCGCCTGCAGCTCCCGTTCGACCTCGGCATTGAGCACCCGGATCCGCTTCGCCTGCACGGCATCGACGCCGGGCACCTGCGCGCGGAAGGTGTTTGCCGCAGCGGCGATCTCGCTCAGAGCAGTGTTGAGCTGAGGGCATGTGAGCTGGCTGCGCAAGGCGCGGTAGGCGAACAGCCGTGTGCCGTTGGCGTACTCGGCGGGCGGTTGGGATTGTCCGATCCACGTGCGGGCTGGATCGTCGATCATGGCCTTGAGCCGCACCATGCATTCGCTTCCCGACACGCAGGTCGGCACATCGAGGCGCTTGGATGCTGCGCGCGGCACCGGCTGGCGTGGGGGCGGCAACGCGATGGCGGTCCTTTGGGTCGGTGCCCTCTTGGGCCCCGGTGCGGTCACCACCGGCGCCGGCTCGTCCTTGATGGAGCGCGGACTGCCGGCACCCAAGGCGACGGGGCCGGAGCCCCCAACGGTCATGCACCCGGTGAGAAGGACTGTGGCGCCCAGCACAGGGACTGCCGCGCACGCCGATCGCATTCGGACTCGGTACATTCTGGACATCCGCAAAACTTCGCCGGATCATCCGGGACAAGCGTTTAGGATGTGCTAACGATGATGATGCCGAGGCGCTGCGGCTTAGGTGCCTCCGGCGGGCATTGCATCGAGCGACCACACGCGGATCACGCCGTCCTGACCGGCGCCGATGATGCGGCGGCCATCCGCGGCGAAGTTCAGCGCCCGAAGGCGGCCCGCGCCGCCGAGCGTGCGCACCATCCGGGCTGTGCGCAGGTTCCACACCTTGATCTTGCCGTCGTCGCTGGCCGTTGCGAAGAGGCGGTCGGGCCCGAAGGCGATCGCACCGACCCTGGCCTGTTGCGTCTTGAACGTGCGCACCGCTCGCGAGGAGGAATTCGACCACACGCGGATCGAGCCGTCGGCAATGGCGGCGGCGAGATAGCGGCCGTCCGAGGAGATGTCGAGCGCGGCGATTTCGCCGCCCTGGCCGCGATAGGTGCGCGCCAGGCTGTGCGTCTCCGTCCGCCAGAGCCGCACTGTGCGGTCGGCACCGGCGGAGGCGACGAAGCCGCGTGCTCCAGAGGCGGCAACGATCAGCCCCGCGCCGTCGCGGCCGTCGAGCAGCATGGACGGAGACGAGGGCGCACGCGAATCGAACAGCGCGACACTGCCGTCCTGGGCGGCGGCAGCGAACACGTTGGGATCGGCCGTGAACGCGAGCGATGCAGCGGCAGCGCTGCCGAGCTGGTAGGTGCCGATCCTTTCCGCGTGCTCCAGCTCCCATAGGACGATCGTGCCGCCCCTATGCCCCGTCAGCGCGCGCCGGTTGCCGACCGCCAGCGCGGTCGGCGCTCCCTCGTCCAGCTCGATCGTGCGCACCAGCGCGCCGGAGCCGGCGTTCCAGACCCTGAGTGTCCCATCGGCGCCGGCGGAGACGATCCAGCGGCCTTGATCGCTGCTGGCGGCTGCCACGACGGGGCCCTTGTGGCCGAGAAGCTGCATCGTCTGCGCAAGGTCGGCGGTCTGGCTGGCGATCATGCCGGCACCCCGGGCCTGGGTGCGCGGGGCGCTGTCCTGGTAGGCGACCGCCAGGCTGGCAATGGCAACGGCGACGGCGACCTTGAAGATCACCGAGCGCCAACGCCGCGAAGGCAGGCGCCAGACGCGCCGTGGCTTGGGCGGAGCCCGGCGTTCGGCGGCCGCGCGCCGGAGGACACGGGGCGGTGGGCGTGGCTTTGGGGTGCTCTTGGGCGCAGGCGGGCGGCCGGCCTGGGCCGGTTCAGGCCGTGGGCCGTATCCCAGGCCGAATTGCGCATCGCCTTCGGGCTGCGCGGCGGCAGGCTCCCGGGGGGCTGCCGGCGGCGGAGCCGGCTCGCGCGGCTTTGCCGGTGCCTCCTTCTTCCGTTTCGGCGTGAGGATCGGCGGGCGATGTTTCTTGAGCGCATCGATGAAATCGAGCAGCTGGCCCTTGGGCTGTGGCGCATCCGGCGGAGCCGGGACGAGGCTCGGCGTTGGCTCGGTCGATGCGACGGTGGCTTCCGGCGGGGCAGGTGCTGCAGCCTGGGCGGCAGGCGCTGGCGGCACGGTGGCGCCGCTCAGACGTCCAAGTGTCCGCGCGATTGGCAAGCGCAGACCGAGGCGACCCGGCGAGCGCTTGGGCTCCGTCGCGAACAGATCGCCGCGCCATTGGGCAATCGATTGCGGCCGCTCACCCACCTCCAGCTGCAAGGCCTTGTCGATGGCCCCGAGAAAGCCGCTGCGATAGGCGCTCAACGCCGCTTCCGCCGCCTTCACATACTCGTCGCTGACCACTCGCGACGGCGCGTCGGGCGGACGCTTGCCGGCGATGGCGTGATAGAGTGTCGCGCCCAGAGCGTAGATGTCGGTCCAAGGCCCCTGGCTGCTGCTGGTGGTGGCGTACTGCTCGTAGGGGCTGTAGCCCGGCTTCACCAGCGCGCTCACCGTCCGCGAGTGGGAGGCAATCTGGCCGCGCGCGGAGCCGAAATCGATCAGGACCGGCGAGCCGTCCTTGCGCACCATGATGTTGTCGGGTGCGATGTCGCGATGCAGAAAATTGGCCCTGTGGATGATCTCGAGGGCATCGAGCAGGGGCGCGACCATGGTGTCGAGCTCGGCCTGCCGCGGCGCGCGCCTGAGCCCCTTCAGCCAGGACTTGAAGCTGCCGCCTTCCTCGAAGTGCAGCACCATGTAGGCGGTATTGTTGGCGCGGAAGTAGCGATGCACGCGCACGATGTTGGGGTGGTCGAACCGCGCCAGCGTTTGCGCTTCGTCGATGAAGCGGTCGAGACCCCATTGATAGTCGCCGGCGACCTCCTGGGAACGGGGCGAGGCGTTGGTGGCCCGGCGGGCGGCGAAATCCGCGGGGAAATACTCCTTGATGGTAACGAGCCGCGCAAGCGCCTTCTCGTCGGCGAGATACGTGATGCCGAAACCGCCTGCACCCAGCACCCGTTTGATGCGGTAGTCGCCGACGAGCTCCGTCCCCTCGGGCAAAGCCAGCAGGTTTTCAGTCGGCGCCGGCTTGGCTGGCATCGCCTTCCCCTCGGGCCCACGGATACCGCACGCCGAGGTCCTGCCCCCCGCGTGACGATGGCCTCCTTACCGCGCCCCTGTCCGCGCCGGCAATCCCGCTCCTGCTGCGAAGCAGGACCGTGGGAGTTTGTAGGCAATAATGTGGCGGAAGAATGGGCCGCGCGCTGCGTGTCGTCGGGTTTGCCTCAGCACTTGCCGTCGTGAAATTTTGCAACCCGATACGCCCGGCGGAAGCAGTCATTCGAGTAGGTCTTGCTGTTGCAGCCACAAACCGGTTGAAAACTCTTGCCGTTCTTGCGCGCAATGCACAGCTTGGGAACGGCCACGCAAACGCCGGCTTGGCTGCCCGCTTGGGTGCCGGATGAGGAGGCGCACTTTCCGGCGATGGGTTCGCACCACAGGCCCTTGTCGCAGGCCGCCCCGGCAATACCTCCGCACACCTGCCCGGCGGGCACGGCGTGCGCGGCTTGGTCGGTCGTAGCGATCAGGGCAATGAAGGCCAGGGCAATGAAGGCCAGGGCAATGAAGGCCAGGGCAATGAAGGCCAAGGCTGGGAATCTGATAGGAGGGATCATTCGGCTCGATGCTTGCGCAAGAATTGGGCATACCTTGTGTGCATGGGCAAGACCTCCCACGGATGAGCGGCGTATGGCAAGGGCCCTCGCATTTGTCAAAGATGTGCGGGGATCAAGAATGGCACAATGTCGGCCGGCCGGTCGGAAAACCGTGCAGGCCATCGATGTTGCGCCATGTTCCTGCCGTCGTACTGGAGCAGCCTTTTTCGGTTGGAGTGGGGATTGACTGACGTGCCTCATCTGGCCTCGGCGGTTGCCTCCCTCGGGGCGGCGCCAGTCCCAGTGCTTGCTGCGGGCTTCCTGGACATCGTCGAATCGGTTTTGGCACAAGGGCTTGCTTGGATGGAGGCGGGGTATCAGAGGGCGCCGGTGCTGATGCTGGTCCTGTCTGCCCTGCTGGTGCTTCCGACCGTTGCCCTGATCTCGTTCGCCGCCCAGAGGACGGCACGCCGCAGGGCGAGCCGCGCGGCCCTTCGCGCTGCCCAGCGCCGCGCCCAGGCCGGTGGCGACTGGACCGGGGAGGGGCTTTCCGGCACAACCATTCCGGCTTGGCCGTCGCAGGCGTGGCTCACCATCGAGGGTGGACGTGACGGCACGGTGCCGCTCGCGGGCCGGACGATTCGCATCGGGCGGCATGAGGACAATGATATTCGTCTCGCTGACAGCTCGGTGCATCGCTATCACGCCGTCATCCAGCGCACCCCGGAGGAGGCTTTCGTCATCACCGATGTCAGCGGCAAGGACGGCAACGGTGTTCGCATCAACGGCGCGCGCACCGCGCAAGCGACGCTGGTGGATGGCGATATCATCGAGCTGGGCCGTGCGAAGCTGAGATTTGAGACGGCACCGGTTTGAGGAGCCCTGCGCCGGGCTTTCCACAAACAGAGGAGACTGGACATGAAGAACGACAAGCGCGAACAGGGTAGCCAAGCGCCGGCTACGGGCGCATCGATCCCCAACCGCATCCTGGGATCGCTGCGCGATGCCCTGGCCGCTGCCAGTCGCGACGCCACGGGCGAGATCACGGTCGGCGAGCGCACCGAGATACTCCCCAAGGACACGCCGGCTGCGGCCAGGGCTGCATCCGAGGCGCAATCGCCTGCAGCCGCTCACCCTCCCGCAGCCGCGGTTCAGAGCGCGGCCGAGGCGCTGCGCGAGGCCAAGGCGCCGCAGCGCGGCCACTATGAGGCGGCGGAGCCGACGACGCGTGTCGTGCGGGGCGCAAGCGCGAGTGCTGCGGCCGCGCCGGCGACCGATCCCGGCCGCACGCAGGTCATCCGCGGCAAGCCCAAGGTGGCGCGCGGCGGTTTCGAGCAGGATCCGGTGGTGGGTTGGCTGGTGGTGGTCGGCGGTCCCGGCCTCGGCGCGTTCCGGCCCATCTACGAGGGCAACAATGCGGTCGGCCGGGCCTCGACCCAGCGCATTCCGATCGACTTCGGCGACAACACCATCTCCTCGGAAGAACAAGCCTACATCCGCTATGATTCGATGGACCGGTCGTTCCTGTTCGTTCCCAATTTGGCCAAGACCAACGTGGTTGCGGTCAACAACAAGAAGCCGACCGGCGCCATCAAGCTGGAGCTGATGGACGTGATCACCATGGGGCGCACCCAGCTTGCGTTCGTGCCGTTCTGCGGTGAGGAGTTCGACTGGTCCGAGCTGGCGGAGCTCAAGGAGTAACAGTGGGCTTCGAGCATGCGACCCGCGCCAGCAAGGGAGCGCGGAGCTACCAGGAAGACTCGGCACAGGTTCGCCAGAGTTCCGGCGAGCTGACGGCGGTGTTGGCTGACGGCATGGGGGGGCACACCGGAGGGGCGTTGGCGAGCGGCCTGGCGTGCAAATTCTTTCTGCATGCCTTCGCGACCTCGTCAGGCGACGTGGCGGCACGCCTTGCGGAGGCGCTGGACCTTGCCAACGCGGCGATCGCGCACGAGACGGCCGAGAATCCGGCGCTCAGCGGCATGGGCTGCACGCTGATCGGTGCCGTCTTCCGGCCTGAAGGCGTGCAATGGGTGAGCGTGGGCGACAGCCCGCTGTACCTCATCCGCAAGGGCGAGATCGTGCTTCTCAACGAGGATCATTCCCTGGCCCCCGAGATCGACAAGCTGGCGGCCGCGGGCAAGGTCAGCTGGACGGCGGCACGCGCCGATCCGCGTCGACACTTCCTCCGCTCGGCGCTGACGGGGACGGAGATCGAGCTGATCGACCGCTCGCATCGGCCGCTGGCGCTGCAGCCGGGCGACGTGGTGATCCTGGCCAGCGACGGCATCCATGCCATCTCGCAGGACGACATCGCCGCTGTGGCCGCCGCGGCCCAGGCGCCCGACGTGGTGGCGGATGCGCTTCTGGCGGCGGTTGAAGCCGTGGGCGATGTCCACCAGGACAACACCACCGTCGTGGTGGTGCGGGTGGTCGCCTGAGCAGGCTCCTTCGTGCCCATCGTGTCCCATCGTGCCCATGTCGTCCGCCGACGCGCCCAGGCGGCGGTTTTGCGGCTGCGGCAATGTCGGCAAGGGCTTGCGTTGACGGGGCAGGCGCGGCCGCTATGATGCGCCGCCCTCTTGAGCAGCCCCAGTGGCGGAACCGGTAGACGCGCCAGACTCAAAATCTGGTTCTCGCGAGGGAGTGGGGGTTCGAGTCCCTCCTGGGGCACCAGCGTTGATTGGCCGGGCGGCTGATCCTATCCACCGCCGCGCCGGGATTGTCTTGGCTGGCCGGCCATCGGCAAGGATTGGGGACGCGCGCGCGCCGGTTTGAATGCCGGCGCAAGGTCGCGTGCCGCTACCTTGAGCAGAGCGCGCATGGCGCGCTCGGCCTCGCCCGGGGACCGGCGGCGAATGGCATCGGTCACGGCCCAGTGCTCAGCCAGAGACGCTTCGTAGGCCTGCCGGGCGTCGGCGCTGAGACGGAATGCGGTGAGCAGCGCGGTGCGGATGATCGCGGCAAATCGTGACAGAAACACATTGCCGGCAGCGGCGATGATGCCCTCATGCAGGGCCAGGTCAAACTTGCAGCAAGCTTTGAGGTTCCCCGGCAGGGATGCCGCCATCGCGCTGTAGGCGCGCTCGATATCGAGAATCTGCCTTGGCGAGGCGCGCTGAGCGGCGAGCTTGGCAGCGGCCGGCTCGATGATGGCGCGGACCTCCAGCAATCCCAGGAGATGCTCCTGGTCGGGTGGGGCATTCGCCATCCAAACCAGGACGTCCCGGTCCAGGATGTCCCAGCACGCCTTGGGGCGGACCATCGAGCCCCGGCGCGTGCGCGTCTCCAAGAGCCCTTTGGCTGAAAGGGCGCGCAAACCTTCGCGCAGCGATGCGCGGCTTATGCCGAACTCGCGCCCGAGCTCGGCTTCGGTGGGGAGCAACTCGCCCGGCTGCAGGTGACCATGAACGATGCGCTGGCCGACGGTCTCGCAGGCGCTGTCGCCCTTGCGCCGGCCGTCGCGCACGCGCACCGTTGGCGACACGTCGATGTCGGCATCGCGCAAGCTCATGACCGTCGACCGTGCATGGCCATGGACCAAATGTCAGACATATCAACTTATGTGTGGCCTACAAGTCGGTCAACTCGGCGGTTGGTCATTCGAGCACGGAATAAACCGGGCGTCTCTGGCAGGGCACGCACAGGTCGTATGCTGGCTGCACCCAGCGCCCGCCTTGTCTTCGGGTCATATGGCCGGGCGACCCCGAGGCGAGAGGGCTGGCGCTCCTCAGAACGGATAGTGTCGGTGGCCGGACTGGATGGTGATCCACCTGAGCTCGGTGAACTCGTTGATGGCGGCCTTGCCGCCGAAGCGGCCGTAGCCGGAATCCTTCACCCCGCCGAACGGCATTTGCGCCTCGTCGTGCACCGTGGGGCCGTTGATGTGGCAGATGCCGGCGTCAATGCGGCGGGCCACGGCGAAGGCGCGGTTGACGTCGCGGCTGAACACGGCAGAGGACAGGCCATAGGACGTGTCGTTGGCGATGCGCACGGCTTCGTCGTCACCCTTCACGCGCACCACCGTCGTGACGGGGCCGAACGATTCCTCCTCGTAGATGCGCATGTCCGGCGTGACGTGGTCGAGCACATGGGCATTGATGAGCGTGCCGCTGACCTGGCCACCGGCGACGAGCCTGGCCCCCTTGCTCACGGCATCGAGCACGAGGGACGTGACACGGTCAGCGGCGCTGCGATCCACCACCGAGCCGAGGACCGCCTTGCCCTCGCGGGGGTCGCCCACCGACAGCGACTTGGCCTTGGCGGCGAAGCGCTGCACGAACGCGTCGGCGATCTTCTCGTCGACCACGATGCGTTCGGTGGACATGCAGATCTGGCCCTGGTTGGCGAAGGCGCCGAAGGCGGCCGCGTTGACGGCCTCGCCAAGGTCCGCGTCGTCCAGAACGACAAGGGGCGACTTGCCGCCGAGCTCCAGCAGTACGGGCTTCAGATGCTCGGCGCATGCCTTGGCGATGATCTTGCCCACGCGCGAGGAGCCCGTGAAATTGACGCGCCGCACCGCCGGGTGGGCGATCAGGGCATCGACCACGCCTGCCGCGTCCCTGGGCGCGTTGGTCACGACGTTGACGACGCCGGGCGGGAAGCCAGCGTCGCGGAAGAGTGTGCCGATCAGGCGATGCGTGCCGGGGCACATCTCGGAAGCCTTGAGGACGACCGTATTGCCGCAGGCGAGCGGCATGGCGATGGCCCTGATGCCGAGAATGACGGGCGCGTTCCACGGCGCGATGCCGGCCACCACGCCGACCGGTTGGCGATAGCCCATGGCAAGGCTGCCCGGGACGTTGGAGGGGATGATCTCGCCTGCAATCTGCGTGGTCATGGCCGCGGCCTCGCGCAGCATGCCTGAGGCCAGCATGCAGTTGAAGCCGGCCCACATGGCGGTGGCGCCGGTTTCCGCGCCCATGACGGATGCGAATTTGGTGCCGGCGGCCTCGAGCAAATCGGCGGCCTTGTTGAGCAGCGCGCGCCGCGCCGCAGGCGCCATCTCCGACCAGGCCGGGAAGGCTGCCGCAGCGGCATCGACCGCGCGCCTGGCATCGTCCACGCTGGCCGCTGCAGCGCGCGAGGCGACCTCGCCGGTCATGGGATCGAGCCGGTCGAACGTGGCGCCGCCAGCGGCCTTGGTATCGGCGTTGCCGATCATGAGCGTGACGTCGAGCATGGATGGGTTTCCTCGAGACGATAGGGGTCTGGATGCTGCGGCAGCGGTTGCGGATGGAGGCGAGGCGGCGGTGATGCGGGCGGATGCAGCCCCTGTCGCATGCGCCGCGGACGGGAGGCGGCCGTTGCCGAGAGGTGCGGGCGCCGGCGGCTCGGGAGCGATGCGGCCGTTGCGCTGCGGCTCGGTTGCCGTTGCGGCATGCCCATGTCCTGGATCGGCGTCACCACCCAGATAGGCGCGGCGCACTGCGGGGTTGTCCTTGAGTTGTGCAGCGGTGCCTTCGCCAACGATGCGTCCGTTCTCCAAGAGATAGCCGCGGCTGGCAATGGCGAGACCTTGCCGGGCGTTCTGCTCCACCAGCAGCACGCCGACGCCCAGCTCCCTGATGTGCGACAGCGCTTGGAACAGCTCCTTGCACACGAGCGGTGAAAGGCCGAGCGACGGCTCGTCCAGCAGCAGGATATCAGGACTCGACATCAGGGCGCGGCCGATGGCCACCATCTGGCGCTCGCCGCCGCTCATGGTGCGGGCGAACTGGCCCATGCGCTCGGCAAGGCGCGGAAACAAAGTGAGGACACGCTGCAGGTTCTCAGCCTGCTTGGCATGTGCGCGCCGCGTGAAGGCGCCCAGCCGCAAATTCTCGTGCACGGTCAGCTCGGCGAAGATGCCGCGGTCCTCCGGCACGAGCGCGAGCCCTGCCTCGACCGCCTCGTGCGGCTCCAGCGTCGAGATATCGCTATCTCCGAGCGTCAGGCGTGCGCCGGGCAGTGGGCGGATCACGCCACCCAGCGCCTTCAGGCACGACGATTTGCCGGCGCCGTTGGCGCCCAGCATGACAACGACCTCGCCGCGCCCGACGGTGAGCGACACGCTGTCGAGCGCAACGTGCTTGCCGTAGCTGACCGAGAGCTGGTGGACCTCGAGCATTCCCTGCCTCTCGACGCGCCGTGCCGGTCCCGCAGGAAGCCGGCTGGCGCGTCTCCCATGTCGCGTGGGCTCTTCTGGCGTGGCCGCTACGCTCGTCCCGGCACATCACAGGGTGTGGTTAGTTTGGTCAACCCCCGATCCTCAAATGCCCTAATCGTTGCTTGGGGCCGGCCGCGCCCTAGGCGGACGCCGCCGGTGTCGACGCCCCGCTTGCGAGGAAAGCGGGCATCCGATGCCCAAGGCGTCGGCAAACAGGCAATTGCCCAAAAAGTGAGCTGCCGGCTGTCCAGTCACTCATGGCAACGGCGCAAACATCGCAGAAAATTCAATTATTTCAGTGATCTGATCGGGTGGGCCGGTATGGCACGCCGATTGCTGTTAACCAGCGGGGCAATCACCGCACCCGGTATTTCAACAGAAGATGGTGTTCAGCTCATGACCCACACGTTGATACGATCCGCGATGGCAGCGATTGCGCTGCTCGTGCTCGCCGCGCTTCCCCTGGCCGGTCCGGCCCGGGCGCAAGACACGATCAAGGTCGGCATCCTCCATTCCCTTTCCGGCACCATGGCCATCAGCGAGACCACGCTGAAGGACGTGATGCTCATGCTGATCGAGGAGCAGAACAAGAAGGGCGGGCTGCTCGGCAAGAAGCTCGAAGCCGTGGTCGTCGACCCGGCCTCCAACTGGCCGCTGTTTGCCGAGAAGGCCCGCGAGCTCATCACCAAGCATGGCGTGTCGGCCGTGTTCGGCTGCTGGACCTCGGTGTCGCGCAAGTCCGTGCTGCCGGTGTTCCGCGAGCTCAACTCCGTTCTCTTCTACCCCGTGCAATACGAAGGCGAGGAGAGCGAGCGCAATGTCTTCTACACCGGGGCTGCGCCCAACCAGCAGGCCATCCCCGCCGTCGACTATCTCGCCAAGGAGGAGAAGATCGTGCGCTGGGTGCTGGCGGGCACCGACTACGTCTATCCGCGCACCACCAACAAGATCCTCGAAGCCTACCTCAAGTCGAAAGGCGTCAAGGCCGAGGACATCATGATCAACTACACCCCCTTCGGTCACTCCGACTGGCAGACCATCGTGGCCGACATCAAGAGGTTCGGCTCGGCGGGCAAGCGCACCGCGGTCGTGTCCACCATCAACGGCGACGCCAACGTGCCCTTCTACAAGGAGCTGGGCAACCAGGGCGTCAGCGCCAAGGACATCCCCGTGGTGGCGTTCTCGGTCGGTGAGGAGGAGCTCGCCGGCGTCGACACCAGGCCGCTGGTGGGCCATCTCGCCGCTTGGAACTACTTCCAGTCGATCGACACACCGGTCAACAAGGAGTTCATCGCCAAGTGGAAGTCGTTCATCAGGAACGACAAGCGCGTCACCAACGATCCCATGGAGGCGCACGTGATCGGCTTCAACATGTGGGTCGAGGCGGTGAAGAAGGCCGGCACCGTCGCGCCCGACAAGGTGATCGATGCCATCGTCGGCGTCAAAGTGCCGAACCTGACCGGCGGCGTCTCCGAGATGCTCCCCAACCACCACATCACCAAGCCCGTGCTGATCGGCGAAATCCGCGCCGACGGCCAGTTCGACGTGGTGTGGAAGACACCTGGGCTGGTGCCCGGCGACGCATGGTCGAAGGAGCTCGACGGCTCGCGCGATCTGGTGGCCGACTGGGTGAGGCTCAAGTGCGGCAACTACAACACCAAGACAAGCAGGTGCGGCGGCTGACATAGCCGCGCGCGAACGCGGGGGGCGGCGCCTGGCGCCTCCCGTCTCGCGGCAAGCCGGGGTGTGGGATGCGGACGTCTTACGCGCACGTGATGGCCGTGCTGCTGTGGAGCCTTGGCGGGCTTGCGCTGGCTGGTCCGCCGGCAATGGCGCAGAGCTATGAGCAGGCCCTTGCGGGATTTGCGGCCGATGCATTCAGCGATACCGATGCCGCGATCACGGCCGTGGCCGGCAGCGGTCATCCGCTGGCCGCCAAGGTCATAGGTGCGTTACAGGATGGCCGCCTGCTGTTCAACGCCGACGATCGGAAGATCTACGTGCGCGAGCCATCCGGAACGGTGCTGGACGCCGCGACCGGTCGGCCGGTGGCCGGCGAGGCGCCGCCTGGTCTCAAATCCGTGCGCCTCAACAACCGCTTGCGCCGCTCCGTCGAGGCCGCATTGGGCAGCCTGACCTTGCTGGCGCCGGAGCCAAGCCGCCGGCTCGCGGCGGCGCAGGCCGTGTTCAAGTCGCGCGATGCCAATGCGCTGGCAGCCCTTGAAGGGGCGCTGGCCAGGGAGACGGACGTGCGCGTCAGGAAGGCCATGCTGGAGGCGCGCGCCGCCATCATCCTCACCCAACCGTCGGCCAGGGAGGCCGACAGGGTCCAGGCCGTGGGCGTCATTCGCGACCGCAGCGACCGGGACGCGCGTGCGCTGCTTGGCGGGCTGCCTGCCGATCTGCCGCCCACGGTGCAGCGCACGGCGGCCGAGGCCATCACGGCCATCGACCGGCATCTGGCCCGATGGGAGATGGTCCAGCATCTGTGGTACGGCCTGTCGCTGGGCTCCGTGCTGCTGCTGGCCGCCATTGGCCTTGCCATCACCTTCGGCGTGATGGGCGTCATCAACATGGCGCACGGCGAGATGGTGATGCTGGGGGCCTACACCACGTTCGTCGTGCAGGAAATCATGCGCACGACCGCGCCGGGGCTGCTCGACTACTCGCTGGCGATCGCGATCCCCGCGGCCTTCTTGTCTGCCGGGCTGGTGGGCATTGCCATCGAGCGCGGCGTCATCCAGTTCCTGTACGGCCGGCCGCTGGAGACGCTGCTGGCCACCTGGGGCATCAGCCTCATCCTGCAGCAGGCTGTGCGCACGCTGTTCGGCGCCAACAACCGCGAGGTGTCGACGCCGAGCTTCATGTCTGGCGTTGTCGAGCTGGGCGGGCTCGCCGTCACGCTGAATCGTTTCTGGATCATCGTGTTCGCCGGCCTCGTGTTCGCATTGCTGCTGGGGGTTCTGCGCTACACGACGCTGGGGCTGCACATGCGCGCCGTGACGCAGAACCGGCGCATGGCCAGCGCCATGGCCATCAACACCGGGCGCATCGACGCGCTCACCTTCGGCCTCGGCTCCGGCATCGCCGGGCTCGCCGGCGTGGCCCTCTCCCAGATCGACAACGTGTCGCCCAATCTCGGCCAGAGCTACATCATCGACAGCTTCCTGGTGGTCGTGTTCGGCGGCGTCGGCAACCTGTGGGGCACGCTCGTCGGCGCGCTGTCGCTCGGTGTCGCCAACAAGTTTCTCGAGCCCTACGCCGGTGCGGTGCTGGGCAAGATCGCCCTGCTGGTGCTCGTCATCCTCTTCATCCAGAAGCGCCCGCGCGGGCTGTTTGCGCTCAAGGGCCGGGCGGTGGAGGCATGATCACGCGTCGTTTTCTGGAGGCGCCGGACCGACGCGGCTGGATCTTCCTGGCGCTGCTGGCTGCCGCCGCGATCATCGTGCCCGCCCTCAACCTGTTCGTGCCGTCGACGTCGCCCTTGCATGTCTCGACGACGACGGTGGCGCTGTGGGGCAAATACCTGTGCTTTGCCCTGCTCGCCCTCTCGCTCGACCTCGCATGGGGCTATTGCGGCATTCTCTCGCTGGGGCATGGGGCCTTCTTCGCGCTCGGCGGCTATGCCATGGGCATGTACCTGATGCGCCAGATCGGGCCGCGCGGCGTCTATGCCCATCCGGTCCTGCCCGACTTCATGATGTTCCTGAACTGGAAGGAGCTGCCCTGGTACTGGTACGGCTTCAATCACTTCCCCTATGCCGCCGTCATGATCCTGGCCGTGCCGGGCATCTTGGCCTTCGTGTTCGGCTGGTTCGCCTTCCGCAGCCGCGTGACGGGCGTCTATCTCTCCATCATCACGCAGGCGCTCACCTTCGCGCTGATGCTGGGCTTCTTCCGCAACGACTTCGGCTTCGGCGGCAATAACGGCCTCACCGACTTCAAGGACATCCTGGGCTTCAATGTGCAGTCCACCGGCACGCGCGCCGCCCTGTTCTCCATCTCGGCCCTCGCCCTCGGTCTCGGCTATCTCGTCGCCCAGGCCGTGGTGCGCTCCAAGGCCGGCAAGGTGCTGATCGCGGTGCGCGACGCGGAGAGCCGCACCCGGTTCCTGGGCTACCGGGTGGAGCACTACAAAACCTTCGTCTTCACGCTGTCGGCCTGCATGGCCGGCGTCGCCGGCGCGCTCTATGTGCCGCAGGTGGGCATCATCAACCCGAGCGAGTTTGCCCCCGCCAATTCCATCGAGGTCGTGATCTGGGTGGCGGTGGGAGGCCGCGGCACGCTGATCGGGGCCGCGCTCGGCGCCATTCTCGTCAACTACGCCAAGACCCAGTTCACCATCGGCATGCTGGCACCCTACTGGCTGTTCGCGCTGGGGGCGCTGTTCGTGCTGGTGACGCTCTTCCTGCCACGGGGCGTGCTCGGCCTGCTGCCGAGACCCGAGCCCACGGGCGTCCCGTGCTCCACCTCTGGGCCCCCCGCCCCCAAGCTCAGGTCCGCGGCGGGCTCACCCCCCGTCCAGCCAGGAGGAGGAGAGCACGCCAGCGTGTCGCGTCCCGGCGCTGCCGCAGCGCAGCCAGTTCTGGCCAAGTGAGGTATCCACCATGGCCGCACCAGTCGAATGGCCGCGCGCAATCACTCACAGCCTGCTCTACCTCGACGGCGTGACGGTGAGCTTCGACGGCTTCCGCGCGCTCAACAACCTCTCCCTCGATCTCGCCCACGGCGAGATGCGGGCCATCATCGGCCCCAACGGCGCAGGCAAGACCACAATGATGGATGTCATCACCGGCAAGACCAGGCCCGACACGGGCGAGGTGCTGTTCGACAACGGCAGCATTGATCTGACGAGGGAGGATGAGGCCGCCATCGCCCAGCTCGGCATCGGCCGCAAGTTCCAGAGGCCGACCGTGTTCGACGATCATACCATTGAGGACAACGTGCTCCTCGCGCTGAAGGGCGGGCGCACGGTGGGACGCAACCTGTTCTGGCGCTCCAACGGTGATGCGGGGCGCATCGGCGACATTCTAAGCACGATCGGGCTCGCGGCGCATCGCCGGCGGCTGGCGGGAACCCTCTCGCACGGCCAGAAGCAGTGGCTGGAGATCGGCATGCTGATCGCGCAGGATCCCAAGCTCCTGCTGGTCGACGAGCCGGTCGCCGGCATGACCGACGCCGAGACCATGACCACGGCGCGGCTCCTCAAGGACATCGCGCAAGACCACACAGTGATCGTGGTGGAGCATGACATGGAGTTCGTGCGCCGGTTGGGCGTGAAGGTGACGGTGCTGCACGAAGGCTCGGTGCTGGCGGAGGGCTCGATCGACGAAGTCAGCGCCAACGCGCGGGTGATCGAGGTGTATCTGGGGCGGTGATGGTGCTGTTGCTTCCCTCTCCCCGCTAGCGGGGAGAGAGAGAAGGAATGGGAGTTGCGCGTGCTGACAGTCGACAACATCGATCTCTACTATGGGGCCGCGCAGGCGCTGCGCCGCGTCTCGGTAACGGCCGAGCCCGGCCGGATCACCTGCGTGCTCGGCCGCAACGGGGTCGGCAAAAGCTCGCTGTTGCGCGCCATTGTCGGGCATCAGCCCGTGCGATCGGGCCGTGTGGTGCTGGACGGGGAGGACCTGACGCCGCTCAAGGCCTACGAGCGGGCCCGGCGCGGCGTGGCGTACGTGCCGCAGGGCCGCGAGATCTTTCCGCTGCTGACCGTGCGGGAGAACCTGGAAACAGGATTTGCGCGCCTGCCTGCCAGCGAGCACGCCGTCTCCGACGAGCTGTTCGATCTGTTTCCCGTTCTCAAGTCCATGCTGGGGCGGCGCGGCGGCGATCTTTCCGGTGGCCAGCAGCAGCAGCTCGCCATCGCCCGCGCCCTTGTCACCAGGCCGCGCCTGCTGGTGCTCGACGAGCCGACGGAGGGCATCCAGCCCTCCATCATCAAGGACATCGGGCGCGCCATCGCCTATTTGCGCCAGAGGGGGGAAATGGCCATCCTGCTGGTCGAGCAGTATTTCGATTTCGCCCGCTCGCTGGCGGACACCTACGCGGTGATGGAGCGCGGCGAGGTGGTGCTGGCGGGCAAGGGCGCGGAGATGGTTGAGAGCGACGTTCGGCGCTACCTTACCGTCTAAGGAAGGTCTTCAAGGGGAGTGGCGGGCGTGCTTCAGGCCCGATCTTGGCTGCCGCGGACGGAAGGCTCCCTGCGCCTCGGCTTTGTGCAGGGCGCCGGCGAGACCCGTATCGGCACGCTGCGCCAGGCCGGCGCCGTGCGCGTGCGCTTTCCGAGGCCAGCGGAGGGAGCTGCCCCGGAAGCGGTGCTCCTCAACACCGCGGGCGGGCTGACCGGCGGCGACCGCATCGACATCGATGTGTCGCTGGCGGCGGGGTGCGCGGCGACCGTGACATCGGCCGCAGCCGAGAAGGTGTATCGCTCGCTCGGCGACGCCACCGAGATCCGGGCTGAACTGCAGCTCGGCGAGGCTGCAGCCTGCACCTGGCTGCCGCAGCCCACGATCCTGTTCGATGGCGCGAATCTGGATCGGCGCACGCAGGTGCACATGGCCGGCAGCGCCCGGCTGCTGGCAGTGGAGGTGCTGATCTTCGGCCGCACTGCGATGGGCGAGGACGTGCGCCGCGGCGCGATCCGCGACGCCTGGCGCGTCACGCGCGACGGCCGCCTGGTGTTTGCCGATGCGACGCGCGTCATGGGCGCCGTGGCAGATGCACTCGACCGCACTGCGACGCTCGATGGCGCACGCGCGACCGCGATGGTGCTCTATGTCGCCTCCGATGCGCCGGCGCGCCTTGACGAGATCCGCGCGCTGCTCGATCAGGTTTCGAGCACGGCTGGCGTCAGCACCTGGAACAACATTCTGCTGGTGCGGGCGGCGGCGCGTGATAGCCAAGAGCTTCTGCACGGCTTGCAGCCGATCATGGCCAGGCTCAGCGGCAGGCCGCTGCCGCGCGTTTGGCAATGCTGATGAGCAGGATCGCCTAGGGAACGCAGGAAACACCGATGAACCTCACGTCCCGCGAGAAGGACAAGCTGTTGATCGCCATGGCGGCCATGGTGGCGCGGCGGCGGCTGGAGCGCGGCGTCAAGCTCAACCATCCCGAGGCGGTGGCATTGATCACCGATTTCGTGGTGGAGGGGGCCCGCGACGGCCGCAGCGTCGCCGATCTGATGGAGGCGGGCGCCCAGGTGATCTCGCGGATGCAGGTGATGGACGGCATCGCCGACATGATCCACGACGTGCAGGTGGAGGCGACGTTCCCCGACGGGGTCAAGCTCGTCACCGTGCACAAACCGATCCGGTAGGAAGCGGACGTCATGCGTGCTGTTGTCATCCCGGAAGTTGCGAAGCAGCTATCCGGGACCCAGGGGCGACACGGAGGACGGGCCGGCTTCACAGGCCCTGGCTCTCCGCGCTTCGGCCGGGATGACAAGTGATCAACTAAGGAGCGGGAGCGCGCCCGTGCCTATGCTGGAACAAACTACGGAGGAACCGCCGGCAATGCATCGTAGGACCGCTTTTACAATCGCGGCTGCTGCCGCGGCCATGGCTGCGGCCTCAAACCCAGCCCTCGCCCACACCGGCGCCGAGCATGCCTTCTCGTTCGCGGCCGGCTTCAAGCACCCCTTCACCGGCCTCGATCACATGCTCGCGATGGTGGCGGTGGGCTTGTGGGCTGGTCTCAACGGCGGCCGGGCGCTGTGGGTTTGGCCCATCGCGTTCGTCGGCGTGATGGTCGTCGGTGGACTGCTCGGCATCTCCGGCATTGCCGCGCCGATGGTGGAGGCGGGCATCCTGGCTTCCGTCGTCGGGCTTGGACTCTTGGTCCTGTCGGCGGCTCGCGTGCCGGTGGCGGTCGGCGCCGTCCTGGTCGGCGCGTTCGCTCTGCTGCACGGACACGCCCACGGCGCCGAGCTTCCCGGCGAGGCTGCGGCGGCGTCCTATGCCGCCGGGTTCGCCATCGCCACCGCCATCCTGCATGCCATCGGCATCGGCGTGGCGCAGATTGCCGGCACGGCCCGGGGCCGGCTGATGGTGCGCGGCGCGGGGGCGCTGGTCGCCGCCGCCGGCATCGCGCTGGCGGTTGCGTAGGAGGCGGCGCCATGATCCCCGGCGAAGTCATCACCGCCCCCGGCGACATCGAGCTCAACGCCGGCGGGTCGTCGCTCACCCTGACCGTCGCCAACACCGGTGACCGGCCGATCCAGGTCGGGTCGCACTACCACTTCGCCGAGTCCAATCCTGCCCTGCAGTTCGACCGGGCCAAGGCGCGGGGCTATCGGCTCGACATCGCTGCCGGCACCGCCGTGCGCTTCGAGCCCGGCCAGACGCGTGAGGTGCAGTTGGTGCCATTCTCGGGCAAGCGCGAGGTGTACGGGTTCCAGGGCAAGGTGATGGGGAAGTTGTGATGTCCTTACTTTTCACATAAAGTAAGGACTGCACTATCGTTTCCTGTGGCGGAGGCCAACCGTGACCGTGATCGAAGCCAAGGTGACATCCAAAGGGCAGGTGACACTGCCCGTCGAGCTCCGCGACCGGTTGGGCATCGAGCCCGGAGATCGCGTGGTGTTCGTCGAGCAGGCCGACGGTAGTTTCGCGCTCAGGGTTCGCAGCGGTACTCTTGCGAGCCTAAGGGGCATTCTGCGAGGCAAGGTGAAGTCTCCGAGCGATAAGGAGGTGAGGGGTTGGATTGATGAGGCGAGATCACGCGCAGTATCGGGTGCAAAGAAGCGCGGCCGGTGATCGGTCTCGACACCAACATCCTTCTGCGCTGGCTGATCCTGCCAGGTGAAGACGATCTCGGCTCGAGCGACGCGGAGCTGGAGCGGGCATCACAGATCATCTTTGCTGAGAGTGCGCAATTCTTTGTCAATGCGATTGTCATCGCTGAGACGGCATGGGTCCTCGAGCAGAAGCTGAAACTCGACCGCTCGGACGTTTTGGAAGTGATAGAGCGCCTGCTTCATGCCGAGAACATCACCGTGGGCAACGACGTAGCAGTCAGGGCCGCACAAATGCAGTTCAAGCTATCGAGCGCCAACTTTGCAGATTGTTTGATCGCCCAATTGAATCTGGCCGCCGGATGCTCTCATACCCTCACCTTCGATCGAAAGGCCGGTCGTACCGCGGGCTTCCGCCATGTTGAGGATCAATAGGAGCATTGCCCATGCCCACCCGCATCTCCCGCGCCGCCTATGCCGACATGTTCGGCCCCACCGTCGGCGACAAGGTGCGCCTCGCCGACACCGACCTCATCGTCGAGGTGGAGCAGGACTTCACCGTCTACGGCGAGGAGGTGAAGTTCGGCGGCGGCAAGGTCATTCGCGACGGCATGGGGCAATCCCAGGCCAGCCGTGCCGAAGGCGCCGTCGACACCGTCATCACCAACGCGCTGATCATCGACCACACCGGCATCGTCAAGGCCGATGTGGGTCTGCGCGACGGCCGGATTTCCGCTATCGGCAAGGCCGGCAATCCCGATACGCAGCCCGGTGTCACCATCATTGTCGGCCCGGGCACCGAGGCGATCGCCGGCGAGGGCAAGATCCTCACCGCCGGCGGCGTCGACAGCCACATCCATTTCATCTGTCCGCAGCAGATCGAGGAGGCGCTGAACTCCGGCATCACCATGATGATCGGCGGCGGCACCGGCCCCGCCACGGGCACCTCCGCCACCACCTGCACGCCCGGTCCGTGGCACCTCGCCCGCATGATCGAGGCGGCGGAAGCCTTTCCCATGAACCTCGCCTTCGCGGGCAAGGGCAACGCGTCGAAGCCCGCAGCCCTCGTCGAGATGATTGCCGGCGGTGCCTCCTGTCTCAAGCTGCACGAGGACTGGGGCACCACGCCGGCGGCCATCGATTGCGCGCTCTCCGTCGCCGACGATCACGACGTGCAGGTGATGATCCACACCGATACGCTGAACGAGAGCGGCTTCGTGGAGGACACGATTGCCGCCTTCAAGGGCCGCACCATTCACGCCTTCCATACCGAGGGCGCCGGCGGCGGGCACGCGCCCGACATCATCAAGGTGGCGGGCCTGAAGAACGTGCTGCCCTCCTCCACCAACCCTACGCGCCCCTTCACCGTGAACACGCTTGAAGAGCATCTCGACATGCTCATGGTGTGCCACCACCTCGACCCCAACATCCCGGAGGACATCGCCTTCGCCGAAAGCCGGATTAGGCGCGAGACCATCGCCGCGGAGGACATCCTGCACGACCTTGGCGCGCTCTCGATGATCTCTTCCGACAGCCAGGCCATGGGTCGCGTCGGCGAGGTGATCATCCGCACCTGGCAGACGGCGCACAAGATGAAGGTGCAGCGCGGCCAGCTCAAGGAGGATGCGGCAGGCAACGACAATTTCCGCGTCAGGCGCTACATCGCCAAGTACACGATCAACCCCGCCATCGCGCAGGGCGTGGCGCATGAGCTCGGCTCCCTGCAGGTCGGCAAGCGCGCCGACCTCGTGCTGTGGAGCCCCGCATTCTTCGGCGTGAAGCCCGATCTGGTGCTGCTCGGCGGCACCATCGCCGCGGCTCCGATGGGTGATCCCAATGCCTCGATCCCGACGCCGCAGCCCGTGCACTACCGGCCCATGTTCGGCGCCTTTGGACGCGCCGTTGCCGCGTCTGCCGTGACGTTCGTCAGTGGGGCCGCCGTCGACGGCAACCTGGCGCAGCAGCTTGGCGTAAGCAAGAAGCTGCTTGCGGTGAGGAATACGCGCGGCGGCATCTCCAAGAAGTCCATGGTTCTGAACGACGCCACACCCGATATCGAGGTGGACGCTGAAACCTACGAGGTCCGTGCCGACGGCGAGCTCCTCACCTGCGAGCCCGCCAAGGCGCTGCCGATGACGCAGAGGTATTTTCTGTTCTAGCTCCCTCTCCCCGTTCTTACGGGGAGAGGCTGGGATGAGGGGCAGCCACACATGCCACCGTTGGAGTAAGCTTCTGCCCCTACCCTAACCCTATCCGCACGGAAGTGAGGCGAGGGGATGAAAGAGCACCAATGCTGAGAGCGATCGAAATCGTTGCGCGCGAACACTGGACGGGAACGCCCGCGGACGTCGTGCGCCTCGACTACGACCGCCGCACGCGGCGGCGCATCGCGCTCACCGGCCAGGGCGGCCTGTCGTTCCTGCTCGACCTCGCCAAGGCGCCGGTGCTGGTGGCCGGCGACGGCATCCGGCTGGAGGACGGCCGCATCGTCGCCGTCGAGGCAGCGCCCGAGCGTCTCATGGAAATCGCCTGCACGGACGAGCGCGCTCTGGCGCGCATCGCTTGGCATCTCGGCAACCGCCATCTTGCGGCCGAGCTCGGCGCGCGCGCCATCTATATCCGCGAGGACCATGTGATTGCCGACATGGTGCTGGGCCTCGGCGCCGCGGTGCGCGCGGTCGAGCGGCCGTTCCATCCCGAGGGTGGCGCCTATGGGCACGGCGCCGGGCACGGGCATAGCCACGAGCCTCAGCATCACCACACAGGTGACCACAGCCACGGCCATGACCATGGTCATGGCCGCAGCCATCATCGCCACGAACATTCTCACACGCCGTTGCGGCACCCTGGCGGAGGCGGGGACGCATGACACCGGACCACAAGGGTGTGGATAGCTGTCCCAATTCCCGCCTTCGCGCGAACGATGCGCCGCACATGGACCGTGCGCAGCGGGGCGGCGCCGCGTCCATGACCCTTGCCCGGCTGATGACGTGGCTGTCGCCGGCGTTTCCGGTGGGCTCCTTCAGCTATTCGCACGGGCTCGAGTGGGAGGTGGAGACTGGCAGGGTCAAGGATGCGGCCACGCTTGGCGGCTGGATCGAGGATGTGCTCTTCCACGGCGCCGGCCGCACCGATGCGATCTTCCTGGCCGAAGCCTGGCGCGCAATCTCGGCAGGGGATGCCGTGCTGCTGAAAGAAGTCGCCGAGCTGGCAGCGGCGTTTGCCCCGTCTGCGGAGCGCCGGCTGGAGACGCTGGCGCAGGGGGCGGCGTTTCTCGCGGCGGTCAAGGCCGTGTGGCCGCATCCGGCGATCGACACACTGAGCGCGCAGGAAGAGATCGCCTATCCCATCGCCGTCGGTGCCTGCACTGCTGCGCACGGCCTGCCGCTGATCGCAACCGGGCAGGCGTTCATGCAGGCCTTCGCCGCCAATCTCGTCTCGGCCGGGGTGCGGCTGATCCCCCTCGGCCAGACCGACGGCCTGCGCGTGATTGCGCGCCTGGAGCCGCTGATCCCGCGCATCGTGGCGGACGCCCTTGGTGCAGCGCTCGACGACGTCGGCGGCATCGCCGTCATGGCCGACATCGCCTCCATGCGGCACGAGACGCAGTACACGCGGCTGTTCAGATCCTGAAGGTCAAAAAGCTATGGCAAAATCTCCCAACGGTCCCCTCCGCGTCGGCATCGGCGGCCCCGTCGGCTCGGGTAAGACGGCGCTGATGGAGGCGTTGTGCAAGCTCTTCCGCGACCGCTACGACATCTGCGCCATCACCAACGACATCTACACCAAGGAGGATGCGCTGATCCTGATGCGTGCCGGCGCGCTGCCGGAGGCGCGCATCATGGGCGTGGAAACCGGCGGCTGCCCGCACACCGCGATCCGCGAGGATGCCTCCATCAATCTGGCGGCGGTGGCCGAGATGCAGCGGAGGTATCCCGAGCTCGATCTCATTCTGATCGAATCGGGCGGCGACAACCTCGCGGCGACCTTCAGCCCGGAGCTGGCCGACCTCACCATCTACGTCATCGACGTGGCGCAGGGTGAAAAGATTCCGAGGAAGGGCGGCCCCGGCATCACCCGCTCGGACCTGCTCGTCATCAACAAGACGGATCTCGCACCCCACGTCGGCGCCTCGCTCGCCGTGATGGAGAGCGACACCAGGCGCATGCGCGGGGCGCGCCCGTTCGCATTCACCAACCTCAAGACCGGCGACGGCGCCGCCACCGTCGCCGCCTTCGTCGAACGGCAGGGCGGATTGGGCTGAGTTGTCATCCCGGAGTTTCGCGATCAACGGAATATCCAGGACCCAGGGGCCGCACTGGTCCGCTGCGCGTGCGGTCCTGAAGCCCGGCTCTCGGGCTCACGCCCTCGGTTAGGATGGCAGCCGCTTCAGCAGCGGCGGAATTCCCTCCGCGGACCCTTGTTGTTCGCAAGCTGCGCCATATTGAGACCGTCGCTGCTGAATTCGCCGAACTCGGTGCCGCCGAGACGTCCCTGCAATTTCCACCGCACCAGCAGCGATGCCTCGCGGCTCTCGATCTTGACGACCTCGAAGATCAGTTGCGCGCTGTCCGAGTGGCGGGTCACGACCATCGATTTGGGCCCGATGGCATAGCTGCTCTCGATGCCGCACCACTTGCCCATGAGGTTGGATTCGCTGAGGGCAGCGGCCGGGGCGCCGGGCAGCGCTGCGCACAGCATGACGAGAGCGGCAATCGGCGGCAGGCGGAATGCGGCTTTCACGTTTCCCTCCCGCACCTCGCTCCGAACCGCATGGCCTTACGATGTGGCGGCCCGGCACAGCTCATCGGCCGGCAGCGGATCGCAGGCCCTGTCCTTCACGCAAATTTCGAGCGCGTTCTGCAGCTCCCGGTTCCATATGCCGTCGACCTCGCCGGTGTAGTGGCCGGCTTCCGTCAGTCCGCACTGGTAGAGCTTGATCATTTGCGGGCCGCCGAACGACATCGCCTTGTTGTAGTCGCGCAGGGCCGCCTGCGGCTCGCCGAGCGCCTGGCGGATGTGGGCTCGCGTATCCAGCGAATGCGCGCTGGTCGGGCTCAGCTGCAGCGATTTCTCCACGTCGGGCAGCCCGGTGGCGGCCCTGCCCCAGCGGAAGTAGGCCCAGGCGCGATTGTTCAGCGCCACCGCGAAATCCGGGCGCATGTCGATCGCTATGTCATAGTCGCCGATGGCCGTGGCGTACTGGCCCTTGAGGGAGTAGGCGAGCGCGCGCATGGCGTACACGGCGCTCAGCTCCGCGATGCTGGGATCGCGCCGCTCGATCAGAGCCGTGCAGCCGCTGATGCGCCGTTCGATATCCTCGCCGAAGCAGTTGACGGCATCGTCGGCGCGCAACGAGCCAGCCAGCGAAACAAGCAAGGCCAGACCGGCCATCAACCCCGCGCTGCGCTTCATCGTGTCCTTACCATCGGCAGACCAAAAGCAGGCCAGAGCAGGAAAACACACAACGGCGCGCGCGGCCAGCCCCCAGATGATCCGCGTCAGGGTTTCTACCGAGGGCTTCATGAGCCCCCATTCCGTCGCCAACAAGGCGTGGCAGGGCGCGCTCTTTGGCACAAAGGTGTCGCGATGGACGTGCGGTCACTTGAAATGCTTTGAAAGCTTGAGTCCCTGGGCCTGATAGTTGGAGCCTAAATCTGTGCCGTAGAGCACCTCCGGCAGCGCGGTGAGCCGCTCGTAGATCAAGCGCCCAACGATTTGGCCGTCCTCCAAAATGAACGGCACCTTGTGGCTGCGCACCTCCAGCACGGCCTTCGAGCCGGTGCCGCCGGCGGCGGCATGGCCGAAGCCCGGGTCGAAGAAACCCGCATAGTGCACACGGAATTCGCCCACCAGCGGGTTGAACGGCACCATCTCGGCGGCGTGCGTGGGCGGCACGTGCACCGCCTCCCGGGAGGCGAGGATATAGAACTGATCGGGATCGAGAATGAGCCGCTTGGAACCGCGCAGCTCGATCGGCTCCCAGAAGTCGAGGACGGCGCAGGACCCTGGTGCATCTACATCCACGACACCGGTATGGCGCTTGGCGCGATAGCCGATGAGCCCGCCGTTGTCGCCCGCAAGATCGACCGAGAGCGCGATCCCTTGGGCGATGTCGGCCTGGTCGGTCGCCACGAGCCGTTCGCGGCTCTGCAACTCCACCAGCGCCACATCATCGGTCTGCGTGGCGCCGGCGCGAAACCTGATCTGGCTCAGCCGCGAGCCCGTGCGCACGACGATCGGAAACGTCTGCGGACAGATTTCCGCATAGAGCGGCCCGTGATATCCGGCCGGGACCTGGTCGAAGGCCGCGACGCCGTCGGCAATCACACGCGTGAAGACATCGAGCCGCCCGGTTGAGCTCTTCGGATTGGTGGCAGCCGCCAAATGCGCCGGCAAGGCCATGCTCTCGAGCAACGGCACGATATAGACGCAACCCGTCTCCAGCACGGCACTCTTGGAGAGGTCGATGGTGTGCAGCCGCAGGTCCTTGAGCTTGGCGGCCACCGTGCCGGGACCCGGCAGGAAGCTCGCCCGCACCCGGAACGCCTTGTCGCCCAGCCTCAGATCGAGGCTCGCCGGCTGGAGCTGGTTGCCGAGCAGCGGCTCGGCCAGCTGCACCTGGCCGGCCTCGATCAGCCCGCGAATGGTCTGCACCGGCAGAATGCCCGTTTTGCTGGCCGACGCCGTCTTCACCGGGGGTTTTGCCTGCGCTTTTGCCATCTCAAGCCTCGTGCCTCGCCCGTCTAGACGATTGAGCCATTGACGCCAAGCGGTTGAACGCGGTAATCCCCGTCTCCGGTACGTGGTGATTTGGCCGGCCGGCTTGCAGCCACGCAAAAAAAGTCGCTAAAAGGCCGCGCGCGTGAACCGACTTGAAGGGCGCCCGGCTATCAAAGGCGGCGCATTTCGAGCCGGTTTTTTTGTTGCCTGCAGTCGGGCAGGCGAGGGAGTTGCGCGATGGCCGATAAATCTAGCTCCGCTGGCGCCGCCGGGTCGTGGCTGCCGGAAACGCTGCTGGTGCATGGCGGCACCCTGCGCTCGGCGTTTGGCGAGACATCGGAGGCGATGTTTCTGACCCAATCCTTCGTCTACGACACGGCGGAGCAGGCCGAGGCCCGCTTCAAGGACGAGGACCCAGGCTTCATCTATTCCCGCTTCTCCAATCCCACTGTTGCCATGTTCGAGGAGCGTATGCGGCTGCTGGAGGGCGCGGAGGCCGCGCGCGCCACCGCCACCGGCATGGCCGCTGTCACCTCTGCGCTGCTCTCTTTCCTCAAGGCCGGGGATCACATCGTCGCTGCGCGGGCCATGTTCGGCTCCTGCCTCTATGTGGCGCAGGAGTTGTGTCCCCGCTTCGGCATCCAATGCACGCTGGTCGATGGCCGCGACACGGCCGCCTGGCGGCAGGCGGTGCGGCCGAACACCAGGGCGTTCTTTTTCGAGACCCCGGCCAACCCCACGCTCGACCTGGTCGACATCGCGGCGGTGAGCGAGATCGCGCATGCCGCCGGCGCGCTCGTCATCGTCGACAATGTGTTCGCGACCCCGCTGCTGCAGAAGCCCTTGAAGCTCGGCGCCGACATCGTGGTCTATTCCGCCACCAAGCACATCGACGGCCAGGGCCGCTGTCTCGGTGGCGTGGTGCTGTGCTCGGAGAAGTTTCTCAAGGACCACCTGCACACGTTCCTGCGCCAGACCGGCCCCGCCCTGAGCCCGTTCAATGCCTGGGTGATGCTGAAGGGCCTGGAGACGCTGCCGCTGCGCGTGCGGGCGCAATGCGAGACCGCGGCCAAGATCGCCGATCATCTCGCCGGGCAGAAGGGCATCGCCCGCGTGCTGTTCTGCGGTCGCCCCGACTACCCGCAGGCGGCGCTGGCCGGCCGGCAGATGACGGGCTCCGGCACGCTCGTGACCTTCGAGGTGGAGGGGGGCAAGGCCGCGGCGTTCCGCTTTCTCAACGCACTGAAGCTGATCCGCATTTCCAACAATCTGGGGGACGCCAAGAGCCTGATCACGCATCCCGCCACCACCACCCACCAGCGGTTGAAGCCCGAGGCCCGCGCGGAGCTTGGGATCTCGGACGGCATGCTGCGGCTTTCGGTGGGGCTGGAGGCCTCGGGCGATCTCGTTGCCGACATTGACCGAGCGCTCAGCGCCTCTAGAATCGGCTGAGATCGGCTTTGGCGACGATGGCGCGATGGGCATGTACGAAGCCGTAACGCATGGCGTGCGCGTTCGCGTCACGCCGCAGTATCTGGAGGAGGAATCCTCCCCGGACGAGGGCCGCTATGTCTGGGCCTACACCATCGACATCCTCAACGAGGGCAGCGAGACGGTGCAGTTGCGCACGCGGCACTGGCGCATCACCGATGCCACCGGGCGCACGGAGGAGGTCCGCGGTCCAGGCGTCGTGGGCCAGACGCCGGTGCTGGCGCCGGGCGCATCCTTCCGCTACACCTCGGGCTGTCCGCTCACCACGCCGTCGGGCATCATGGTCGGCAGCTATCAGATGACGACGGATACGGGGAAACGCATCAACGTGGCGGTGCCTGCGTTCTCGCTCGACAGCCCGCACGCCACGCGCAGCCTGAATTGAAGGACAAGGATGCACGCCGAACTCGGCACTGCGAAGGGCTTGCTGGCTGGGCTCGTCGCCTTCGATACGACCAGCCACAAGACCAACATTCCGATCATCGAGTTCATCGAAGGCTACCTGCGCGGGCATGGCATCGACAGCGTGCGCGTGCCGACGCCCGATGGGCAGAAGGCGAGCCTGTTCGCCACCATCGGGCCTGCGGATGCGGGCGGCATCGCGCTGTCCGGCCACACCGACGTGGTGCCGGTGACCGGCCAGAACTGGGATACCGATCCGTTCACGCTCACCGAGCGCGACGGCAGGCTCTACGGCCGCGGCGCCTGCGACATGAAGGGCTTTCTCGCCTGCGTGCTTGCGCTCGTGCCCATGTTCAAGGGGCGCCGGCTCAAGGTGCCGATCCACATCGCCTTCTCCTACGACGAGGAGGTGGGGTGCACGGGTGTACGCCCCATGATCGCCAAGCTTGGCAAGTCGCTGCCGCTGCCGCGCATGGTGGTGGTGGGCGAGCCGACCAGCATGATGGTGGTCGACGCCCACAAGGGCCCCATGCGCTGGAGCGTGGAGGTGACGGGCAAAGCGGCGCACTCGAGCCTGCCGCATCTGGGCGTCAATGCGATCACCTATGCCGGGCGCCTGCTGGGCGAGCTGGCCCGCATGGAAGAGGACTTGAAGGCGCTGCCGCCCAATCCGCGCTTCGATCCGCCCTACACCAGCCTGCAGGTCACCCAGATCGAAGGCGGCACGGCCTCCAATATCGTGCCCGTGCCTTGCTGGTTCGGCTGGGAGATCCGGCGCCTGCCGGGCTTCGATGCCACGGCATTGGACGCGCGTTTTCGGCGCTTTGCCGCCGAGGCGTGCATCCCGCAGATGCAGCGGCATGCGCCGGAGACCGGTATCAGAATAGAGATCGGCAACGAAGTCCCCGCCTTCGAGGCCGATCCCAAGTCGGCAATCGTTCCGCTGGCCCTGAAGCTTGCCGACCAGAACGAGACCTTTGCCGTCTGCTACGCCACGGAAGCGAGCTTGTTCCAGATAGGTGGCGCGCCCGCTGTCGTCATCGGCCCCGGCAACATCGCCCAGGCGCATACGCCCAACGAGTTCCTGCCTGTCGCGGAGCTGGAGAAGTGCCTCGCTTTTCTCGGCCGCGTGGCGGATTGGGCGGAGGCATAGCGACGCGGCGCATCAAAGGCAAAGCATTGATTCTAAAAATACCACGTGCACTGGCTTGCGGCGTACGTGAGCGCCGTCCGCCTGGATCGCTGATCAGGGTGGGTTGCCAGGTCGCATGGGTCGCGGCAATGTCGCAGTGACGCGACCCCCGCAAGTGTTAGGCTTGCCGGGTGTTCTGCGCTGCCGCGCGGCTGATCCTTGAAGGTGGGGCCGCGCGTGCAATAGGTAATCTGTCGGTGCGCCAAGCGTTGCGACCTGCCTTTGGCAGGACGAGGCACATGGGAGGAAGAGGCTGATGCGAAAGAGTTTTGTGGCTGCCGCACTGGGTGCGTTGCTTCCAGCGTTGGTGACGGGGGCGGCAGCACAGTCGTCGTATCCGGAAAAGCCGATCAACGTCATTGTGCCCTTCGCGGCGGGCGGGCCGACCGACGTGGTCACCCGCATCCTTGGCGAGCACATGTCGCGGACGCTGGGGCAGCAGCTTGTGGTCGAGAACGTCGGTGGTGCCGGCGGCTCCACTGGCATGACGCGCGTCGCCAACGCGGCCCCCGACGGCTACACGCTGGGCGTCGGCAATATGGGCACGCAGTCGGCAGCGCCTGCGCTCTACCCCAACCTCAAATACAACCCGTCGACCAGTTTCGAGCAGATCGGCATCGCCAACTACACGCCCCAGACCGTCGTCGCCAAGAAGGGCACCGCCGCCAAGGATCTCAAGGAGTTTCTGGCCTATCTCAAGGCGAGCAGCACCAAGCTGAGCTACGGTCACGCCGGCGTCGGCTCGATTTCCCATGTATCGGGTACGGTGTTCAATTCCCAGTTCGGCTTCAAGCCTGCGCTTGTGGCCTATCGTGGCACGGCCCCGGCCCTCAACGACCTGGTGGGCGGCCAGATCGACTACATGGTCGACCAGTCGCTGAACGTCATTCCGCAGATCAAGGCCGGCACGATCAAGGCCTATGCGGTTGCCGCGCCTGCGCGCCTCGAGGCGCTGCCTGACGTGCCGACCACCAAGGAGCTTGGCGTCGACTTCATCTTCAGTGCCTGGAACGCGATGGTTGCGCCCAAGGGCACCCCGAAGGCGATCATCGACAAGCTTGTCGATGCGTTGAACAAGGCGCTGGATGATCCCAACACCATCAAGCGCTACGTCGAGCTCGGCTCGACCGCCCCGCAGGGTGCCGATCGCGGACCGGCAGGTCTGCAGAAGCTGGTCGACAGCGAGGTGGCGCGCATCACCCCGGTGCTCAAGGCCGCCATGGCCGAGCCCACCCCGGAAGCCAAGAAGTGAGCCGCGGCGATCGGGCTCGCATGCAACTGGCGGATGAAGAGAAGGCCATGCTGGCGGGCGCGCAAGGGCCCGCCCGTCAGTGGGCCATCAAGCATCAGATTGCGGTCGGCGAGTTCTTCGACGCGCCGGACTTCGTGGCTGTGGGCCAGGCCCATATCATGGCCGACACCGAAAGCCTGGGCGAAGCCGGTGTCGCCTGGCTCGAGGAGCTGGCACGGCTGCCCGAGCAGCACCGCCGGGTGCGCATCCCCACCATTACCGATCCGCGCGGCCTCGACTTCGACAGCTACAAGCGCCTGAGGCAGACCGAGGCCATGGCCGGCCTGGAAGCCCGCGCGATTGCCGCCTTCGAGGCGCTCGGCGTGCTGATGACCAACACCTGCATCAACTACCAGACCATCCTGCCGCCCGTGCGCGGCGAGCATCTGGCGTTCGGCGACACCGGTGTCGTCATCTACTCCAACAGCGTGATGGGCGCGCGCAGCAACTTCGAGGGCGGCCCGTCTGCGCTGTCCGCGGGCCTCACGGGGCGCACGCCGCGCTACGGCTATCATCTCGATGCGCATCGCGCCGGCACCAGGCACTTTGAGCTGCGTCACCGCCCGCGCGATCTCGCCGACTGGGGCGCGCTCGGCGGCATCGTCGGCAAGGCCACCAACAGCTATTGGGAGGTGCCGGTCGTCACGGGGCTCAGCGCGGCACCCAACTCCGACGAGCTGAAGCACTTCGGCGCGGCGCTCGCGAGCTTCGGCTCGGTGGCGCTGTTTCATATCCCCGGCGTGACGCCGGAGGCCCCCACCGTGGCCGACGCCTTCCAGGGCCGCGCGGTCCCCGCCGCCGCACCGATCGGCAAGTCGGATTTCGATGCCTTCTTCGCGGGCTATGCGGCTGGTGGCGACAAGGTGGACGTGGTGGTGTTCGCAGCGCCCCAGCTCTCGCTGGTCGAGATGCAGCAGGTCGCGGGCCTCATCGGCGGCAAGCGCATCCACCCCGGCACGTCGCTGATCGTCACCACCTCGCCCGAGATCAAGTTTGCCGCCGACCGCATGGGGCTGACCAAGACCATCGAAGGCGCCGGGGGCATCGTCGCCGCGGGCGTGTGCTTCTACCAGAGCTATGCGCGCGAGATGGCGGAGGCCAACGGCTGGCAGCGCCTGCTCACCAACTCGGCCAAGCTGGTCAACATCATTGCCGGCTACGGCTACAAGCCGACGCTGGCAACGATGGAGAAGTGCATCGACAGCGCGGTGGCGGGAAAAATCGTCTGATGCCGGGTCGATTCATTTATATCTTGTCATCCCGGAACGCGCGCAGCGCGTATCCGGGACCCAGCGCTGCAGGTGGCGCTGGAGCGTATGGCCCTGGGTCCCGGCTCTCCCGCTTCGCGCTCGGCCGGGATGACAGAGAAGGCTAGTCGCATGCCGATCGTCCTCAAGTGTCACACGGGCATCGGGCCCACGGTCACCGGCACGGCCCTGGTCGCGGCCGACAACTTCTCCGCGCGCTACGATCTCAACCGGCTCCAAGGCACGTTCTCGCGCCCCGCGCACAAGCTCTACGGCGAGAGCTACCTCGATAGGATCCTGGTGCTGCAGACGGCCAAGGGCGGCGTGGCCTCGGCCTGGATGCTGCGCGAGATGACCGCGCGCGGCATGGCGCCCAAGGCCATCATCTTCGACCGCACCAACACCATTCTCGCCCAGGGTGCCGCGTTCGCCGAAATGACCATGGTCGACCGCTTCGAGCAGGGCGACCCCACCGCCCTCATCCGCACCGGCGACGAGCTCAAAATCGAGCCGGACAAGGGCCTGGTGACCATCCTCAATCGCGATTGATCGCGCGGCAGCCGATCTGGAAACACCACCGGCCCCGCAGCGGCGGCCCGCTCGAGGTTGGGAAAGACGGAGCCGGGCGTCCCGAGCCCGTTTGACCTTGAGTTCGCGTGATGGGCAGGGAACGCCCAGGCTCGCCGGCATCCGGGCCCCTTCACGGCGATCCGCTGGTCTGGCGGCCACGCCCGTGGAGGCTTGCGGACTGCGGCCCCCGGATCGAGGCTGAGAGGATGCACCGCGCGGCAGCATCCCCTCGTGACCCGAGGCCGCGCGACTATGGCACGCCCCGCACCCGGCGGGGATAAGCGCCATGGCGTCGCTGCCGCGCCGCGCTGTCTCAACGCTCGCTGTCATCCCGGAATTCTGCGAAGCAGAATCTCCGGGACCCAGGGGCCACGAACCCCGCGCAGCGTGCTTGGCTCTGGGTACCGGCTCTCGCGCTTTGCGCTCGGCCGGCATGACACTCTCAACGCCTCGCGGTCTCAATGCCGCTGTCATCCCGGAATGCTGCGAAGCAGAATCTCCGGGACCCAGGGGTCGCTACCCCCGAAACAGATACACCGGGCTCGACCACATCCGGTGGCCGTCCTCCTGCTGCACGCGCACGTAGAGCCGCGTGTCGCCCTTGGCGCGCACCTTGATCTTGCGCTTGAGCGCCATCCGCGTCTCGCGCATGACCTCCGGCAGCCGCTGCAGCTTGATCGCCCGCTCCAGCCCTCCGGCCTCGAACACGCGGGGCTCGACGCCCAGCTCCGCAATCGCCGCCTCGCCCGACGCCGGCGCCGTCTTGAATCCCAGGCGTCCAGCAGCCGGCTGATCGAGCCATAGATCGATCGCGCCGTAGTTGCCGGTGGTCACCGCCTTCCAGCTCAAGCCGGCCTCGTCCTGTTTCTGGATGCCGCGGTCGAGGTTCCAGTTGTTGATGACCGCCGTGCGCAGGATGCGGTTGCCCTCGATGCTCAATGAGCCGTCCCAAGTCGTCGTGCGTGCCCGGCCGCGATATTCGGCGCCCTCGTAGACGAGGCGCACGCGGGCGCCGAGATCGGCGGCCCCATAGGGCCGCACCGTCTCGATCAGCTCCAGCCCGTCGTAGATGTCGAGCCGTTCGATCGGCGCCGAGCCCAACACCTCGATAGCCAGCTCCACCTCGCCGTCGATGACGCGGGCGATGTCGCCCATGCTCAGCCGATTGGATGTTTCCGATCGCGTCGGGCCGGCCGCCGGATCGCGCCGGAAGATCTCGGCCGGTGCGGCCGTCGCGACCGTTACGTCCAGCACGCCGCGGTTTCCTGTCGTCGCGTAGTGCCGTCGCCGCCGCATCGATTCGAAGATCGCATCCCGGTCCAGCCGCTCGGCCAGGAAGCAGGTGAGCCCCCCGTAGCTGCCGAAGAACGAGGCGCCCGGATAGCAGGCGCCCGGCCGGCCCTTGTGCCCGTCCGAGTTGCCGACGATGCCGACGCGATAATTCTTCTCGAAGGCGTCGCGCACGATCCACTCGAACGTGCCCCAGGCCGAATGCACCTCCACCGCCGTTTCCATCGGATCGTGGGCGAGCTTGACGTCGGCATAGCGCCCGCCGACGTGGGCCATCACCACGCAGTCCTTGCCCTTGAGCTTCTGGAACAGTTCCTGTGCGGTGTGCGCATCGGATTTCTCGTCGACGATGTCGGTGGCATCGGCGATCTGCGCATGCGAGGAGCGATGGATGGTCTCGCCCTCGTGGCGGTAGTGCACGTTGCGGTCGCCGCCGACCGCGGTGTTGGCCGACCACTCGTAGCCTGGGATGCACACGAAGCTGCCCGGCCTGTCGAACTCACGCGACAGCTCGTTCAGCTCGCGCCAGAACGCGCCCGTGATCTGGAAGTCGTTGCCCTGGTGGCCCATCACGTCCAGGAAGGCCTTGTCGCGGCCGAACTCGAAGTAGGCGCGCGCGTCGTTGGTGCCCAGCGTCTCGTTGGACTGGCCGTGGGTATCGCCCCAGTAGTGAACGAGCGAGGTTTCCTTGGCCGTCACCCGCAGCGGGTTCGATCGGCACAGCTCCACGCCCGTCTCGTCCAGCACGCGGATGGCGAGATCGCCCGTGTCGCGCGCGCTCAGGGCCTCGGCGACCGCGGCAAAGGCGCCCGGCGCGAAGCGCAGCGTCTCCGGCAGTCCCGTCACAGGTGTGCCCTCCGCCACCAGCCGCAGCGTGCGATCCATGAGGTTGGATGGATTGCCCCACTTGTCGTCCGCCTTGATCGACAGCCGGAACGGCTCGCCGGCGCGCACCAGGGTGGGCAGCACCGCGCGCCAGCGCACGCCCGGGCCCGGCACGATCGCAATCTTGGGGCTCTCGGGAAGCGCCACATAGTCGTAGGTGGCAATCGGATCGGCCAGCACCCGGAACTCGAATTGGCTCTCGCAATAGGTCTGCAGGCGGATGCCGGGCGAGCCGAAGCGGCGGTCGCCGAAGCGGATGGTGATGGTATCGCCGGGGGCGAGAAAATCCTTCACCACCCCGATGTAGAGCGAGCGGCTCCAGGGGCGGATGTTGCGCTTGAACTCCCACTTGGCTTCCAGCGTGGCGCCGTTCGAGGCCTCGACCGTGGTATAGCCCTGGCCTTTGGGATCGGTGAACTGCACGGGGCCGAAATCGGTGGCGAAGCGGAAGCCGATCTTGATCGAGCCGGTGTCGTCCACCCCGAAGGCGCCAGTCCGATAGACGAGCGTGAAGCTCTGCATCGAGCCGGCTTCAAAGCCCCCTGAGGGGGTGAGCATGGCGGAGCCCATGAGGTCGGGGCGATAGTCGGAATAGGGCATATCGGGCTCGAAAATGACGGAGAGAGGGCTCAGCAGTGCCCGAGGTCCCACCGACCGGCAATACGGCAAAGCGCAGCGCTGCTATTCACCTCGGGGACGGGCAAGGGGTGCAGTGCCCCGGAACCCCTCCCTTCTCCCCAGCGCCCTCCCGCTTCCGCGATAAACTGCCATGCCCCATCGACAAAGCTCCCGCACCTGGGTTAAAACCCGCCGGATCGGCTTTCCTGAATATTCGCCGTGTGGCTCCCCGAACGCCGCAAGCGGGGTGGAGCCCACGTGCATTGGTGCATCCAGAGGCTCGCTATGTCCTTGACCA
This sequence comes from Hyphomonadaceae bacterium, assembly GCA_019747815.1. Classification (GTDB taxonomy): domain Bacteria; phylum Pseudomonadota; class Alphaproteobacteria; order Rhizobiales; family Hyphomicrobiaceae; genus AWTP1-13. The sequence continues at coordinate 61,211 of JAIEQJ010000045.1, read as the reverse complement.
TCATCCAGCAAATCGAGCGCGACCAGATCCGCGCCGCCACCGCCAAGCGCGTCGTGCCGGAGTTCGCCCCGGGCGACACCGTGAAGGTCATGGTTAAGGTGTTCGAGGGGTTGGAGGCCGACCCCAAAGCCAAGAAGAAGCCGGCCAGCAATGAGCCCAAGGGCCCGGGCTTCCGCCTGCAGGCCTACGAGGGCGTCGTCATCGCCCGCTCGGGCAGCGGCATCAACGAGAGCTTCACGGTGCGCAAGATCTCCTACGGCGAAGGCGTGGAGCGCGTGTTCCCCATCTATTCGCCCTACATCGCCGAGATCGAGGTGCTGCGCCGCGGCAAGGTGCGCCGGGCCAAGCTCTATTATCTGCGCGGCCGCCGCGGCAAGGCCGCCCGCATCTTCGAGCGCACGGATGCGCGCGCCAAGCGCCTCAACGCCGCTTTCAAGGGTTTCAAGAAGCCGAAGGGCGAGCCGGACAGCCTCACCCAGATCAAGGGCCTGAGCGCCGAGCTGGCCGAGCGGCTGAGCGGCCTCGGCGTCATCAAGTTCGAGCAGATCGCCAACTTCTCCGACGACGACATCGCCAATGTCGACGAGGCCCTGGCGCTCGGCGGGCGCATCGAGAAGGACGATTGGGTCGGCCAGGCCCAGCGCCTGCTGGCCGAGGCGACAGCGGGCGAAGTGCCCGCAGGCGACGCCGAAGGCAAGGCCGACGACAAGGCAGCCAAGAAGGACGCCAAGAAGAAGGGCTGATCGCTCAGCTCATCTTTGCACGCGTTGTTGGAATCAGCGCGCATCACTTGAGCAAGCTGAGTGATGGATCCCGGGCACAAGGCCCGGGATGGCAGTGGCGTGCCTAGGCTAAGCCGCCCGCATCAGCCGGCTCTGCAGGTCGAGCACGGCGATCATGAAGCCGACGCGGTCCTCGGCCGCCTCGGCTGCCATCGAGAAATAGTCGGGGTGCTGGGGCAGGATCTCGCCGATCACCTCGCCATACTCGAAGCGCAGCACCGCCTCGTGCTTCTTGGCGATCACCTGCATTTTGGCGTTCTCCGCCAGGCAGCTCATGTAGAGCCGCCGGATGCGCCGATTGCGGGCTGCGCGCACAACCCGGCCCATGAGGTCGGAGCCGACGCCATGATCCTGATAGGCCTTCTCGACGGAGAAGGCGGCCTCCGCCTCCTCGCCCCACGCGTCACCCAGGCGCCGCAGCTCGGCCGCGCCCCGCACCTCGCCGTCCACGATATAGGCATAGACGAGGCTGCCATACTCGCTCATGCGGCTGGCGTAGTCCTCGATGAAGGCGTCCGAGACCGAGTGTGCAAAGCGCATACGCCGGCACTCCTTGTCCAGGCGTAGCAGGTGGTCGCGGAACTTGTTGGCTTCCATCGGCCACAGCCGGCGAATGATCCCTTTTCCGGACTTGTGTTCGCTCATGATCTTGCCCTCCTCATTGTCTGCCTCAGAGGTTGTTGGTGGCCGCCCTGCCAGGTGCGGCTATCCTCCATTTGGGGTCTCATATTGCAATGCACAAATCTGCCCTAAGATGGCGCTTCTGTGATTTAAAATTATTTTGATATTTCAATGTTATACTTGATATGCTGCATTGCCACATGCGACGATGCGTCGCGTGAGCAAGGTGGGTTGGCGGCGCACCTGTAGCGGCAATGCGAGCCTGCTGCGGCTGGGCCGTGCGCCGCGCGTGCCGCCTTGACCCCGCCCGCCCCCCACGCTAGCCGAGGCGCCCATGGCACTCATGGAGAAGTATCGCACGCTGGTGGCGGACGGCGTGATCGAGGCAGACCCGGCACAGGCCGCCGTCGCCGCCCGGCTCGACGACTTGGCGCGTGCCCTGCGGCGCTGGCGCCGCCGGCGCAACGGTTTTGCCGCTCTGCTCTCCCGCGCCGATCCCGCGCCCAGGGGGTCGTATATTTTCGGCTCCGTCGGGCGCGGCAAGACCATGCTGATGGACCTCTTCTTCGAGACCACGACCTACCGCTACAAGCGCCGGACGCATTTTCACGAGTTCATGGCCGAGGTGCACGAGCGCATCGCGCAAGCGCGCAAAACCCATCCCGGCGATCCCATTCCTCAAGTGGCAGCGGCCATCGCCGACAAAACCGCCGTGCTGTGCTTCGATGAGATGCACATCACGGATATTGCGGACGCCATGATCGTGGGGCGCCTGTTCAAGGCGCTGTTTGAGGAGCAGGTGGTGGTGGTGACCACCTCCAACGTGCACCCGCGCGATCTCTACAGGAACGGTCTCAATCGCCCGCTGTTCCTGCCGTTCATCGATCTCATCGAGCGCCACATGGACATCGTGGAGCTTGAGGCGGCCAGGGATTTCCGGCTCGAGAAGCTGGCCGGCAAGCCGCTCTACTTCGCCCCGGCCGATGCTCAAGCCAAGGCCGAGATGGATCGCCTCTGGTCCGAGCTGACCGGCGGCCAGCCGGGGGCGCCGCTGGCGCTCGACGTCAAGGGCCGCAAGCTCATGGTGCCGCTGGCCGCCATGGGGGTGGCGCGCTTTGCCTTTGCCGAGCTGTGCGAGCGGCCGCTGGGCACCGTCGATTACCTGGTGCTGGCGCACACGTTCCACACCGTTCTGATCGATGCCGTTCCGGTGCTGGCGCCGGCGCAGCGCGACGTGGCGCGCCGGTTCGTCAACCTGATCGACACGCTCTATGACGGCCGTGTCGGGCTCATTGTCTCGGCGGCCGCGCAGCCCGGCGGCCTCTATCCTGCGGGCGACGTGCATTTCCTGTTCGAGCGGACGGTGTCGCGGCTGATCGAGATGCGCTCGCAGGCCTATCTGGCCGCCCGCAGCGAGCGGCTGGCTGTGCCCCAGCCGGCCGCCTGACGGGGGGCGAGACGCTACTCGGCGGCCTCTGCCGGCGTAACCTCGGCGGCTGCGGCCGGCGGCGATGACCCCAGGTTCATCTTCCGCACGGGGCCGAACCGGCGCATGAGGCGCTTCAGCAACCGGCGATAGTCGTAATAGTTCACCTCCAGCCGGTGGCGGTCGGAGGCGACGACCCCGTGGACCCGCGTGCTGTTGCCGCGAGCCGCCAGCAGCTCGCGGAAGCGGCGGGCAAGCTCCGGCTCGCGCCGCCCGGCGATGATCAGATTGGAGATGAGCTGCCCCTGATAGTCGGCCAGCCGCCACATGCTGCCGTTGGCCTGCACCAGCCCGACCGCGAACAGGCCATCATGCTCGGGGTGCACGGCATTGAGGAGAAGCCGCGGCTGGCCGTCGGCGGCGAACATCAGGCTCTCGTCCATGAACGGGATGGCTGGCCGGTAGCCGGTGGCGAACACGATGGTGTCGATGATCTCGGCGGTGCCGTCCTTGAAGAGCACGCGGCGGCCGTCGAAGCCCGCGATCTCCGGCTTCACCGTGAGCTTGCCGTGCGCGACGAGGCGGGGGATCTCGTCGGTCATCGTCGGATGCGCCTGGTCGATCGCATAGTCGGGATCGGGCATGCGGTAGCGCGACGGCGGCCCCTGCAGCAGCCAGAGAGTGCCCTGGAACAGCCAGCGCTTGGCCAGCCGCGGCAGCGGGATCATCTCGACATAGGAGAGCACGTCGCCGGTCGGAAAGCCCATGATGAACTTGGGGACGAACCAGTAGCCGCGGCGGATGCTCAAGAACACCGTCGAGCGGCCATGCACGGCATCGGAGACGATATCGGCCGCCGAATTGCCGCAGCCCACCACCAGCACGCGCCGGTCGCGCACCTGGGTCGGGCTTTTGTAGCGGCGCGAATGCAGGGTCTCGCCGGCGAAGGTGCCCGCGTAGGTTGGCGTGCGCGGCGCATCGTGATGTCCGCTGGCGACCACGACGCCGCGATAGAGGCGCGGCTCCGGTTCGCCGGCCACCGCCACCTCCCACAGCTTGTCGGCGCGAGGTCGGACGCTCGTCACGGCCTTGCCGAGCTCGATATGCGGGGCGAGCCCGAAGGTGCGGATGAAGTCGCGGAAGTACTCCAGCACGCGCGCGTGGCTTGGATACTCGGGGTAGTCCTCGTCCAGCATCGGCAGGTCGTCGAAGCCGGTGGAGCTGATGGAGGACACAAGATGCGTCGTCTCGTAGACGATGCCGCTGTCGGTGGCGAAATTCCACAGCCCGCCGATGTCGGCCTCGCGCTCCAGGCAATCGAAGGGAATGCCGCGCTTGACGAAAGTCTTGGCCGCCGCCAGCCCGGAGGCGCCGGCGCCGATGATGCAATATCTGTCGGTGCTGTTGCTGCTTTGCATGGCGTGCCGCTAGCATATTTGCTGCCCGCCCTAGAACTCCAGCCCTGCGAGGATGGTTGCGGTGCCGCACCCCTGTTGTTCTTGAAATGGGCGCCGGTTTCGGGTTAACCAACCCCTGAGCGTGGGGCCCTGGCGGCCCCGCTGACGGCCAACAGGCACCAACTCGCAACCATTAGGGAGCAAACGGCAATGGCGCGGACCAAAATCGCGCTGATCGGCGCTGGCATGATCGGTGGAACGCTTGCTCACCTCATCGGGCTGAAGGAGCTTGGCGATGTCGTCTTGTTCGACATCGTCGAGGGTGTCCCCGGCGGCAAGGGCCTCGACCTCGGCCAGGCGGGCGCCATCGAGGGCTTCGACCTCAACTTGAAGCCGACCAACGCCTATGCCGACATCGAGGGCGCCGACGTGGTCATCATCACCGCCGGCGTGCCGCGCAAGCCGGGCATGAGCCGGGATGATCTGCTCGGCATCAATATCAAGGTGATGGACCAGGCCGGCGCCGGCATCAAGAAATACGCGCCCAATGCTTTCGTCATCGTGGTGACCAATCCGCTCGACGCCATGGTCTGGGCGCTGCAGAAATCCTGCGGCTTGCCGAGGAACAAGGTGGTGGGCATGGCGGGCGTGCTCGACACGGGCCGCTTCCGCAAATTCCTGAGCGATGAGTTCAAGGTGTCGGTGGAGGATGTCTCCGCGCTCGTGCTGGGCGGCCATGGCGACGATATGGTGCCCATTGCGCGCTATTCCACGGTCGCCGGCATTCCGCTGCCCGATCTCGTCAAGATGGGCTGGACCAGCCAGCAGAAGCTCGACGCCATTATCGAGCGTACGCGCAAGGGCGGCGGCGAGATCGTCAACCTGCTGAAGACGGGCTCGGCATTCTATGCGCCGGCGTCCTCGGCCATCCAGATGGCGGAGAGCTATCTCAAGGACAAGCGCCGTGTGCTGCCCTGCGCCGCCTACCTCGACGGCGAATATGGCGTGAAGGGCATGTACGTGGGCGTGCCCGTGATCATCGGTGGCAACGGCGTGGAGAAGATCGTCGAGATCGATCTCAATGCCGCCGAGCGGCAGATGTTCACCAAGTCGGTCGACGCAGTGAAGACGCTGATCGATGCCTGCCAGAAGATCGCGCCGCATCTGGCTGGATGAGCAGGGTCATGGTCAAGCGCGCAGTCTCCACGCCCAAGGGCAAGGTCATCGGCCCCTACTCGATGGCCATCGACACCGGCGAAATGCTGTTCATCTCGGGGCAGATCCCGCTGGATGCCGACACGGGCAAGCTGGTCGAGGGCGATGTCGGCGCCCAGGCCAGGCAGTCGCTGGAGAATCTCAAGGCCATCCTCGACGCTGCCGGCCTCTCCTTTGCGCATGTGGTCAAGACGACGATCTTCCTGACCAGCATGGCCGACTTCGCCGCCGTGAACGAGGTCTACAAGATCTACGTCAGCGAGCCGTTTCCTGCGCGCTCCACCATTGCCGTTGCGGCGCTTCCCATGGGGGCCAGGGTCGAGATCGAGATGACCGCCCAGCGGCCCGGGCAGCGTCAGGGTTGATCTGAGGCGCCACGTCGGCCCAGGCCCAAGTCTGAATTGCCCAAGTCTGAATTTGCCAAAGTCTGAATTGAATGAGTGTATGCTGCGGTGCAAGATTGCGATCTTGCACCGCCGAAATAATGCACTAGCAAGAACTGGCCGTCTGGCATACGGTATACCAAGCTCTGAATAGGGCTGGGCAAGGTGTGCCGGCACAGACACCGCTGAATTCTCGAGCGAAGGGGCCCTCATGAACGTTCACGAATACCAGGCCAAGGAGCTGCTCCGGCAGTATGGGGTGCCGCTGGCGCAGGGTGCGCCCGCCTTCACGGTCGATGAGGCGGTGAAGGCCGCGCAGGCGCTGCCCGGGCCCGTCTGGGTGGTCAAGTCGCAGATCCACGCCGGCGGTCGCGGCAAGGGCAAGTTCAAGGAGGCGGAGGCTGGCGACAAGGGCGGCGTGCGCCTCGCCAAGTCGATCGACGAAGTGAGGACGTTTGCCGAGCAGATGCTGGGCAAGACCCTGGTCACGATCCAGACCGGGCCTGCCGGTCGCGTGGTGAAGCGGCTGTTCGTCGAGGACGGCACGGCGATCGCCCGTGAGCTCTATCTCTCCGCGCTGGTCGATCGCGCCACCTCGCGCATCTCCTTCATCGCCTCCACCGAAGGCGGCATGGACATCGAGAAGGTGGCGCACGACACGCCCGAGAAGATCGTCACGCTCTCGATCGACCCAGCGTCGGGCTATTCGCAGTTCCACGGCCGCAAGATCGCCTCCGCCCTGAAGCTCGAGGGCGACCAGATCGACCAGTGCGTGAAGCTGATCGAGGCCCTCTATCGCGCCTTCGTCGAGAAGGATATGGCGCTGCTGGAGGTGAACCCGCTGGTGGTGACGAAGGCCGGCAAGGTGGTGTGCCTCGATGCCAAGATCAACTTCGAGGACAACGCGCTGTTCCGCCACAAGGACTTGGCTGCGCTGCGCGACGTCGAGGAGGAGGATCCAGCCGAGGTCGAGGCCTCCAAGTACGATCTCAACTACGTCAAGCTCGACGGCCAGATCGGCTGCATGGTGAACGGTGCCGGTCTCGCCATGGCCACCATGGACATCATCAAGCTCTATGGCATGGAGCCCGCCAACTTCCTCGACGTGGGCGGTGGTGCCAGCAAGGAGAAGGTGGCGGCAGCCTTCAAGATCATCCTGTCCGATCCGAACGTGAAGGGCATCCTGGTCAACATCTTCGGCGGCATCATGCGTTGCGACATCATCGCGGAGGGCGTGGTCGCCGCGGCGCGCGAGATGGCCATCAAGGTGCCGCTGGTGGTGCGCCTCGAAGGCACCAATGTGGAGCTCGGCAAGGAGATCCTGGCCAAGTCCGGCCTGAAGATCGTGCCGGCCGACAATCTCGCCGACGCCGCCAAGAAGATCACCGACGAAGTGAAGAAGGCAGCCTGATCATGGCCATTCTCATCGACAAGAACACCAAGGTCATCTGCCAGGGCATCACCGGCAGCCAGGGCACCTTCCACACCCAGCAGGCGCTGGCCTACGGCACGCAGGTGGTCGGTGGCGTGACGCCGGGCAAGGGCGGCACCAAGCATCCCGATGCCAAGCTCGCCAATGTGCCGATCTTCGACACCGTGCTCGACGCGAAGGAGAAGACCGGTGCCACCGCCACCGCCATCTATGTCCCTCCGCGTTTCGCGGCGGACGCCATACTGGAAGCCATCGATGCGGAGATGCCGCTGATCGTGTGCATCACGGAAGGCATTCCGGTGCTGGACATGGTGAAGGTGAAACGGGCGCTCGACGGCTCGAAATCGCGGCTGATCGGGCCCAACTGTCCGGGCGTCCTCACCCCCAACGCCTGCAAGATCGGCATCATGCCGGCCAACATCTTCAAGGCGGGCAGCGTCGGCATCGTCTCGCGCTCGGGCACGCTGACCTACGAGGCCGTGAAGCAGACGACGGATGCCGGCCTCGGCCAGACGACGGCGGTCGGCATCGGCGGCGATCCGGTCAAGGGCACCGAGTTCATCGACGTGCTGGAGATGTTCCTGGCCGATCCGGCCACCAACTCCATCATCATGATCGGCGAGATCGGCGGTGCGGCCGAGGAGGAAGCGGCCGAGTTCATCAAGTCGGAAGCCAGGAAAGGCCGCAAGAAGCCGATGGCCGGCTTCATCGCCGGCATGACGGCCCCGCCCGGTCGGCGCATGGGGCATGCCGGCGCCATCATCTCGGGCGGCAAGGGCAAGGCCGAGGACAAGGTGGCGGCCATGCAGTCGGCCGGCATTGCCGTGGCCGACAGCCCGGCGTCGCTCGGCACCACGCTGGCCAAGGTGCTGAGCGGGGCGCGCTGAAGCAATCGCGTCTGGCGGCCTCGGCCGCCAGCGCCAGCCACTACCGCTCGACGAAAGCCTTTTCGACGACGAAGGTGCCGGGGGTGTGGCTGGAACCCTCCACGAAGCCGCGATCCTGCAGGACCGTGCGCAGGCTCGCCAGCATGTCTGGGCTGCCGCAGAGCATGGCCCGGTCATGCTCGGCATCGAGGGGCTCGCGGTCGATATCCTTGAACAGCCGGCCCGAGGTGATGAGGTCGTCGATGCGGCCCCGGTTGCGGAACGGCTCGCGCGTCACGGTCGGATAGTAGATGAGCTGCCGGCTGATGTTTTCGCCCACGAACGCGTCGTTCGGCCAGTCCCGTGTGATGCGCTCGCCATAGGCGAGCTCGGCGACCTGCCGGCAGCCATGCACCAGCACGACGGTCTCGTAGCGCTCGTAGGTGTCCGGGTCGCGGATGATGCTCAGGAAGGGAGCAAGACCGGTACCCGTGCTCAAGAGGTAGAGCGTGTGCCCCGGCAGCAGATTGTCGATCACCAGGGTTCCCGTCGGCTTCCGCCCCACGAGCACCGGGTCGTCCACCTTGATATGCTGCAAGCGCGATGTCAGCGGACCGTCCGGCACCTTGATCGAGAAGAATTCCAATGAATCGTCGTAGTTGGGGCTCGCCATCGAGTAGGCGCGCACCAGCGGTCGGCACTCGTCCTCGAGCCCCAGCATCGTGAACTGGCCGTTGGCAAAGCGGAAGGACTTGGACCTGGTCGTCGTGAAGCTGAAGAGGCTATCCGTCCAGTGGCGGACGGCCAGCACGGTTTCGGTCGTGAAAGCGCTCATGATGCTCCTCCAGACGGCGCGTTGGTGCGCCTGTGGCCCGCGTGATGCGCCGGGTCGGGACCTGGGTCGGTTGTCGGGGAAGACGGGATCGGGTGGCTACGTGTTCATCAGGACTGGGACGGCCCGTTGCCTACCACGCCGGCCCGCCGGAAGGCCATTCTGGTGCCTTGTCGCAGGTTGCGTCGGGTACGGCCATTCTGGCCCTGCTCGGCGCCCTTGCTTGGCACGCCCATGCCCTTGGGTCGGCGCTTCGGGGAACGAATGTCCAGCCTGCAAGCCGGGCGGCACGGCCGAGGGCCGCGCACAGCGGCGGTCACCCCGTAGATTGGAAAAGCAAGGGCGGCGTGGCATGACTTGGTGATCGATGCGGCCATATCGGCGGGCAGGACGGGAGTTTAACATGTCCCGTGGGGCGCGGCGGCACCTCTTGAGGGGATCCCTCTGCGGCGGATTCCTGGGCCTCGCCTGTGCGTCCGCGGCCTCGGCGCAGTCGACGCCGGCCGTATCGGCCGCACTCGATGTCGTCAACCGCGCCTCGGCCGACATAACCGATGTGCGCCTGGCGAGCAAAGTGATGAGCTCCTGGGGGAGCAATCTCCTGGCTGCCCCGGTGGCGCCCGGCCAACAGCGCAGAGTGATGCCGGAGCGGCAAGAGGGCTGCCTCTATTCCATTCGCGTCGTTTACAGGGATAATCGCTTCGAGCGCTTCGGCGTGATCGATTTGTGCCGGAACAGCGAATACCTGTTTGCCGCGAAGATTGCGCAGCCGATCGCCAACCAGGCCACCTACAATGCGCCGCCGGCGTCCGAGGTCGGCATCACCAATCGCTCCTCGAAGACGATCAACGTGATCCGCATGTCGCCGGCCGGAGACCGCATGTGGGGGCCTGATCGTCTCGGCAAGCAGACGCTCGCACCCGGCCAGCCCATTAACGTGCCGCTCAACGACAACAGAGGGTGCTTGTATCGACTGTACGCATTCTACGAGGACAATGTGGTCGAGCCCATAGCGTCGGCCAATTTGTGCGACGACAGCAACATCGTGTTCCGGCGGACGACGGTTCTCAATGAGCTGCCCGCCAACATGCGTCTGGAGCGGACGAACGCGATCATTGTGGCCAACCAAAGCGGCTTCGAGGTCCATTGGATCTACGTGTATTCCAGGAATGAGCGGGCCGCCGCGCGGGATCGCTTGCGCAACAACGAAATCCTGCATCCGGGAGACTCGAAGCGCATCGATGTGTCCGACCTGTCAACGTGCGCGGTGACGGCCGTGGCGGTCTACAGGGACCGTCGGGAAGAGTCGCAAAGTGTCGATCTGTGCGCCGTGCATGAGCCCAGCGTGACGATGCGCAATCCTGCCAGCGCGCCCAATCCGCAAGGCGGCGCACAGGGTGTGCCGAGCAGACCTTGACCGGCGTCCATTAACTGTTCGGGCCGGCCGTCGGCTTGTCGGGGAACGGCCCCTCGCCTATCATCGGAATTATTCTCTTTGATTTGGGCCGGTGCGATGGCGGCGCGCTTCTTCGAGCAGGAGGACCGCTCCAAGGACGGGAGGCCGCCGAGCAAACGGGTCGCCCTTGTCGTCGGCAACGGTGATTATCCCCATGCCCGTCTTCCCAATGCCCGCAACGACGCGCGCCTGATCGCGTCGGCGCTCGATGCGATCGGCTTTGCGACCGAGGTTCTTGTCGATGCGGGCAAGGCGGCGCTCGAGACGGCCATCGTGCGCCTCGGGGAGCGCATGGAGCATGCCGGCGCTGGTGCTTTCGGCTTCTTCTATTTCGCCGGCCACGGCATTCAGCACGAGGGCGTCAACTTCATTCTGCCGGTCGATGCCGATTTGCCGGACGTGCGCTACCTGCGCAGCGGTGCAGTGCCCGTCGACCTGGTGATCGACGAGATCGACCGCGGCCAGCATGCGGAGGCGTCGGTCGTTGCGCTGGATGCCTGCCGCGACAATCGCATCCCCGACCGATCGGGTGGACCGCTGCGCGGGCTCGCCTCCATGCGCCGTGTGCCGTCCGGTACCATCGTTGCGTTCGCGACCGCCGCCGATCAGGTCGCAGAGGATGGCGCCGGCGGGCACAGCCCGTTTGCCGCTGCGCTGAGCAAGCGTCTCCTCGAGCCCGGCCGCCGCCTCGATGAGATCTTCTTCATGGTGGCGCGCGATGTGGAGGCGGCGACTGGCGGCACGCAGCAGCCGAGCCTCTTCGTGCAGGGGGCGGTGACGCCGATCGTGCTGCGGGGTGACGCGGCTGTGGTGGTCGACGTGGAGGAGGTGCACAAGCAGCCGGCGCCGGCGGTACCGCGCAGGGAGGGTATCTCGCCGCGTCCTGCGGGGCTTCAAGCGCCGGTGCAGAGGTTCGCGGCGGCGGGCGTGCAGCCTGAGCCCGGCGCGGGGAGGCTCTTCGACCGCATGTGGGTGCGGCTCGCCACGGGCGCGGCCGCCCTCGTGCTTGTTGCGCTGATCGGTGTCGTGGCGTGGCGGCAATGGCCGTCGGGACCGGGCGCGACGAGTGTCGTCATCGTCAACAACAGCCGTTTGCGCATCGAGCGGGTCTATGTGTTCCAGGATGGCCCGCAGGGCATGGATCGTCTCGGCCGCGGCACGCTGCCGGTGGGTCTGGGCATGCGCATTCAGCTCAAGGACGCCGTCGGCTGTCGCTTCAACGTGCAAGTCGTCTACAGCGACGGGCCGCCGGAGACCAAGAACGGGCTCGACTTGTGTAGGACGCCGGAAGTCGTGTTCTCCGGGTCTTGAACGCGTCTGTTGCCTTCCGTTGGTAGCTGAGCCTCAACGCAGGCCAAGACTTTCCAATGTTCGGCAATGCCGTCCGCGATAGGGGCTCGATAATCCTGTGCACTGGTCGCGATGGCGCCTCGGCCGCGCACCTGCCATGATCAAACGATGCTTGAGCGAGGTGACACATGGCTGCCGCCCTCCCCAGTCTGTACCTCAAATGGCTGGTCTTCCGCGAACTGCTGCGGCCGCCGCAGTCGAACGCCGAAATCGGCACGCGGATCTGGGGGCCGGACGATGGCCCGTCGCGCTTCTCCAAGCTGCTGCGGGGCGACTCGGGCTGCGATCCGGAGGTAGCCGCCGAGCTGGCGGAGGCCGTCAACAAGCGCATCGCCATGGTGCGTTCGGCCAACAAGCAGAGCGATCCTCCCGCGCACGTGTTCCGGGGCAGTGATTTCGAGCTGCCGGTGCTCGAATTCGCGCGCCTGCTCGTCATGGCCACCAAGGTGATCGAGCCGGATGCCATGGACCGGAGCCATCGCGCCCTGCTGTCTGAATTTGCGCCCGCACGCGGCGTGCCGGGGCCGCGGCTCGCCATCGAGCCCGTGGGCACAGGGCGATACTTCGAGGGTGCGACATCGGCCTCCGAAGGGCCCCCCGTGTTCGAGATTGGGCGGCACAAGGGGCTGTTTGCGGTGGAAGGCCTGCCGCCTGAGCGGCTGGCGCAGGGCCCCAAGGTCTATGCGTTGTTTGCCCGTGACACGTCGATGACGGGCAAGCGCATCTGGGACGTGCCGTTCTCGGAGGCCGTGCGTTGGTTTCCCTCGCCGTTCGAGCCCACCGTTGACGGCGCCCGCCTGTTGCTGATGCCGGAACCGAAACCGGTACAGCCTGTGATCGGCCATTTTCACCTGACGGTCGCTCTCGTGTTCGAGCCCGCGGTCATCGGCCGGCTCGATCCGCGCCGCCCCGTCGGCGCGCCCGCGCCGCTCGACGAGGAGGAAACGGCCCGGTTCCTCACCAACCTGCACCGGTTGATGAAGAGCCATGCGAATGCGCTCGCGGTCTGCGGCGGGGAATACATCGTCCGCCAGAGCTGAGGTGTTCGCTGAACCTCGATGCACCACTGTACGTTGGGGTGCCGCAGCCGCCGGACGCGGTCGTGCCGTCTGCGACGCATTTTTTCGTTCATAGACTGCGACAAACCGGTGACGGGGCCCGGCTCGCGGCTAGCCAGGATCGCAAAATCGCCGCATAAACGCGGGAGTTGCAGGCGGGCCGCGGTAATCCTCAGAGGTGGCACATGCTGGCAAGGACCTTGCTGTCGATCGTCACGGCTTCGGCGGTTGCGCTCTCGCCCGCGGCGGCGGGCCCGGCCCTGCTGTTTGATGCTGGAGACGGCAAGGTTCTGTATGCCGAGGACCAGGATCATCAATGGCATCCGGCCTCCCTGACAAAGATCATGACGGCCCTGCTGGTTTTCGAGGCGATCAGGGAAGGCAAGGTGACGCTGGAGACCAAGATCGGCTGCTCAGAGCTTGCGCACAGTCAGCCCCCGAGCAAGGTGGGGCTGCCGGTCGGCGCCGAGATGACGGTGGAAGTGGCGCTGCAGGCTCTCATCCTCAAGTCGGCGAATGATGTGGCCGTGATGCTGGCCGAGGCGGTGGCTGGAACGCACGAGGCGTTTGTCGCGCGCATGAACGCCACCGCTCAACGGCTTGGCATGACCCGCACGGTGTTTGCCAATGCCAACGGCCTGCCGGCGCCCGAGCAGGTCACGACGGCGCGGGACCTGGCCAAGCTGACCCAGGCGGTGCTGCGGGACCATTCCGGCTACGCCAACATGTGGGCGATGGTGGAAATGCGCGTCGGCAAGCGTCGGCTGCGCTCGCACAACGCGCTGCTCAACAACTATGACGGCGCGGACGGCATCAAGACCGGCTTCATCTGTGACAGCGGGTTCAATATTGTCGCCAGCGCCAGCCGGGACGGGCGCAGGCTGGTGGCGGTGGTACTGGGCGAGGTGACGGGCCGCGAGCGCAGCACGCGGGCGGCCAACCTGCTCGAGCATGGTTTCCAGGCGCACGGCTGGAAGTCCATGTTCGGCATGGAGAGCCTGGATAATCTGCCGGTAGCCGCCGATGCCAAGGGCGTCGTCAGCATCCGCCATGCGGTCGTTTCCTGGGCCTGTGGGACGGGCCGGCGGAAGGTGCTTGCCAGAACGAAGCGCAAGCGCCCCCAGGCAGTCGCCGCAAAGGCTGGTGCCGCAGGTCCCCAGAAGCCGGACCACGGCTCTCCCGCCGTCAAGACCAAGGCCGGTGTGGAGGCCCCGCAGGGGCAGGACAAGGGGGCCGCTGCCGCCAAGGCGAAGGCCAAGCCCAAGGGCGAAAAGACCTCGGCGACCGCTCCTTAGGTGGGCACAGGGGCCGTCCCACCTGCAAACCAGGCGGCGGATGGCTGCGCTGCATTAACCCTGAGGCTTCGGGCCGCGCCCAGTTTGGCGCCGATCTTGCTCAGCAAGGGCGTTAACTGATGCATCCGCTCGCAGAGGACGACAATGCTGACAGGTTCGCAGATCAACAATGTAACGCCCGCACTCGGCGAGGTCGAAACCATGGTCTCTGTGCTCGAGGGCCGCCATGGCGTATGGGCGGCGGATGTGGCTGATTTTCTTGCCACTTTCCACAGTCTCAAGGGGGATCCGGCACGCAGCTGGGCATGGGCCGGCGTGGCCGAGGTCGCCCGTCGCAGGGCGGAAGCCCGCGAGCATGAGCAATGACCGGCCACCTGGTGTGCCGCTTTGCGGCGTCATTCCGGTATGACCGGTTTACGCCCGTCCCATTTCGAAGCAGGGCGGCGCACGCGCGGGGGATTGGGCGGAGCGCCAGCCTGAAAACCCATAGCTCTGGAAGCCGCACCCCGCTCAGAGCGGTGAGCCGATCACCAGGGTCCAGAAGGTCTTGAACTCGGTCTTCGTGTCCTGGACGAGCGCGATGCCCATGTGCTGGGCATCGGGCAGCAGCAGGTTCTTGTTGTGCCCCGGGCTCGCCTGCCAGCCCTTCACCACTTCCTCGACACTGGCCTGGCCGGTGCCGACGTTCTCGGCCGCCAGCTTGGCAGGATAGCCGGCGCGCTTCACGCGGTCCCAGGGATTGGAGCCGTCCGAGCCGAAGTGCGAGATGCGATCCCACTTGGCCAGATCACGCGAATGCGCCCTGGCGGCCTCGGTCAGGGCCGGCTGCAGCTGCAGCGGCCGCAAGCCCTTTGTCTTGCGATAGGTATTGACGATGTCGCGCGCGCGCTCTGCGTCGAGGCGGGTGCCGCTGTAGTCCCGGTCTGAAAGAGCGCCGGTCGGCGCCTTCTCGAACGTGCCCTTGGGGGCTTTGTCGTCGGCCTTGGCGACGGCGCGCGTGGCCGGCCGATCGATGCTGCCGGTCTCCGGGGTGCGCGTGCGGGGTGCAGGCTGGCCGGAATTGGCAAAGCCAGCGGTTAACGAATAGCTCGCCATGCTGCACCCGGCGAGGGCCAGGGAAAGAACAGCAGGCACTAGTACGCGGTACATCACAACTCTCCCGCCGATGGGGATACGGGGCATCGCCGCAGTATGACGCCAATCCGTTAACCGCCCATTAACGTTACTGAGGCTGTCTCTCAGCCTGGGGCGACGGGGCATCGGTCCGTCGTGGAAAAGCCTTAAGCGGCGCACCGACGGATTGGTCCGTCTGTCGGTGGCCGGTTCACAAAAAGTGCGGAAGATCCCTCGACCGCTGTGCCCTGCATCCCCTCAATGATCCCACAACTCAATCATGACAGGAGTTTGGCGGAGAGGCGCAGTTGGGCGAATAGATCGCTTCCCCTCTCGAAAAAGCGGCGTCCTGCGGTGAGCAAGAGGGAGGGGGTGGACTTGGCTCTCTTGGTTTTTTGCCCCGACTTCCGCAAGATAGCGCATGGGCCTCCGGTGATTCGCGCGTCCGGGGCGCGCTGCGACATCACCGCTTCGTGCCGCCAGCCGGTGCAGGCGTGTGTTTGCTTATGCAAGGAGGCCAGGGTGCAGAGAGCCGCTGTCCTGGAAAAGCCGTCCGCCGGAGCCGGCAGCGCCGACCGGGTTCGCACTCTCGTGCTGGTGCGCATTGCCTGCGCCCTGCGCGGCGCCACCAAGTCTGAAATCGCCACCGATCTCGCGCCCATCGCGGCCGGGCAGCCGCTTGCCCAGTGGCGTGCCGAGGTAGAGCGGCACATCGAAGCGCTCGGCGCGCAGGGCCTGGTGACGGCAAAATCGGCTCGCGTCGGCGCGAGCGATGCGGGCAAGGCGCAAGCGGCCCAGGTCCTGGGGGCCAAAGGCGACGTTCCGCACGTGTGGAGCGAGTTGCGCGACATCCGCCTGGTGGCGGTTGCGCTCGGCATGCAGCGCGAGCCGGCCAAGCGCCTCAAGGCGCTGGCGACGCTGGACGGTCTGCGCGGCGCCGTCGTCGAGTCCGCCTACAAGCTCAAGATCAAGGGCGTGGTGACGCCGGCGCGGCTGCGCGAGGCGCTGGCTGCCATCGCGCTCAAACGCGCGTTCGGCGACAAGGGCACGGCGGGGCTCGCGGGCAAGCTTGGGCTGTCGGCCAAGGCCGGCCGTCTGCTCGCAGCCCAGCTTGCGCATGAGCCGCGTGACTTCGGCACCGATACGCGGCTCATCGCGGCGCTGGCGGCCGAGCACCTCGGCTCGGCTGCAACGGATCTCGGCGGGCTGCGCGTGGCGCTGCTGCGCACGTTCTTCGGTGCGCCGCCGCCCAAGGCGGCGCCGACCAGGCGCAAGGCTCTAAAGCGCGCGTTGGGCAAGGGGGCGCCGGCGAGGGGCGAGCCTGCGCCGTCGCCGGCCACGGCTGTGCACGTCGCCCCGGCCTTGGTGGCGCCGGCGCCTGTTTCCGCGCCTGCGCCCGTGACGCCGGCATTGGGACGCCCGGATCTTCCCGGCTTCGCCTCGGAAGTGCGGCGGCATGCAGCGAGCCAGGCGCAGGGCTGGAGCGGAGACCGCAAGGCCTACATCAGCCACGTGTGGCGCAATATCCGCGAGAAGCGCCCCGACTGGGGGCTGTCGGAGATCGAGTTCAAGTGCATGCTCGCCGAAGCGCATCGCGCCGGTCAGCTCGCGCTTGCCAACGCCGACCTGAAGGACAAAGACAACATCAAGGATGTGCAGGATTCTGCCGTCTCCTACCGCAACACCGTGTTTCACTTCATCCGCGTCGACGCCTGACGCGGCTCGAGTGTTCAATAGATCGAGGGTTCATGCGCCACGAGGCTCACATTGCGCCGCTTGCCGACCGCCCGTCAGCGGCCTTCGAGCACTCCATCACCTGGGAGGATGACGTCTGGCGGGCCGATCCTGTCGACGTCGAGCTGGTGCATGCCGCCGCGCGCCGCAAGTTCACGGAGCTCTTGAGCGCCGTGACGGCGGATCGCGCCACGCAGGTGCAGGCGCGCATTCTCCTGTTCCACGGACAGTCGGGCGCCGGCAAGACACACCTCATTCGCGCCCTGCGCACCAGCGCCCATCGCACGGGCCGCGCCTACTTCGGCTATGCGCAGATGACGCCCGATGTGGCCAACTATGCCGACTACTACCTGCGCCGGCTGATCGCCTCGCTGGAAAAGCCCTACGACCCCGACCAGGGCGGCCTGAGCGCGCTCGCCAGGCTCACCAACGGGCTGGTCGGCGATACCGCCGTCGTCGATCCCGCATTGCTCGAGAAGCTGCGCGATGCCAAGCTGAGCGAGGCGTCGCTCGCCAAGCTGGTATTGAGCATCGCCGACGAGATCGTCGCGGCGCCCAAGTTTGCCGATCAGAACCTCGACATCAATATCGTTCGCGCCCTGCTCTATCTGCAGCGCTCGGATCCGCGCATTGATCAGCGCGTGCGCCAGTACCTGTACGGGCACAAGCTGAATGACCTCTCGCAGGAGGCGGTGGCAGCGCTCGACCCCAACACGGGCGAGGGCCGCGCCTTTGAGATCATCGAGTCGCTCGGCCGCCTGATGTGGTCGGTCAACCGCGCGTCGCTGGTGTTCGCCATCGACCAGGTCGAGGACCTGCGCTTCTTCGACGACTATGCCGAGCGCTTTCAGAAGGCCGCACGCGATCTGATCCAGATTGCCAATCGCGTGCCGACCTCGATCGTGCTGGTGTCGTGCCTCGCCGAGTTCTACGGCAAGGTGCGCGAGGTGCTGGCGCAGTCCTACATCGACCGTATCGAGAAGGCGGGCCCGGTGCCGTTGATCGAGACCCGCACCGCCGAGGAGGCGCGGCTCATCATCGCCAAGCGGCTGCAGCAGGACCCGCGCAACAACGGCTCCGATCCGACGCTCTACTTCGGCCCGCAGTTCTTCGAGGAGTTCGGCGGCCTTTCCACCCGGCGCATCCTGGAGCTGGCGCAGACGCGCATGCGCGAGCAGGAGGGCGACGCCGAGGTCGATCAGGAGGAGAAGCCTGGAGATGGCGCAGGAGACAAACTGGGCTTCATCTCGACCCTGGCGGCGGCGCTGGGTTTCGCCGGCAGCCGCGACGAGGAGGCAGTGCCTGCGGCCCCCATCGAGTTCCGCGACCACTGGGACCGCTTCATGGCGCAGTCGGAAGCGGACATCCCGAGCGACGACGAGAGCCTGTTGGGTGTTCTGGCCGGTGCGTTGGCATTGGCCAAGGAGGAATGGGCCGGCACCATCGATGCCACGGTGAAGCGCGTCACGTTGACCGATGCTTTTCCCGCCATCGATCTCACGCTGCGCCACGCGGCGGGGTTCAGCGCAGAATCGCGCATTTTCCTCTGCAACCGGCCCACGCAGGGCGGCGGGCTGAAGCGGCAGATCGATCGCGTCCTCAACGCCATGGGGGACAAGAGCTGCTTCATGCTGCGCGCCAGCGATTTTCCCCCGAACAAGAAGAATCAGACCGCGCAGGCGTTTCGCAAGTTCCGCGAGAAGGGCGGCCGCTCGCTGCTGGTGCCCATTCCGGACTGGGAGCGCATGATGATGGTGCGCGAGTTCCATGCCCAGCACCGGCACGATCCGGGCTTTGCTGACTGGTTCCAGCGCGCCAGGCTGCTGTCGGACGTGCTTTCGGTGGTGCACCTGCTGCGGCTGGATTTGCTGGGCCGCAGCCTGCGTCCCGGCGAAGTTGCCGCCGTGCCGGCGGTCGAGCCCGCCACAGCGGATCCCATGGGCGCGGAGCCGCCGGGCAAGCTGTCCGTCGCCATGCCCGGACCGCGCAGTGCGGATTGGACCGGCTGGGGCGGTGGGGCCGCGACGGAGGAGCCGAAGGAGGATATTCCGCTGTCGCTCCTGCTCGACGAGGCGGGAGACGGCGCCACCAGCATCCTGGCCGGACGCGCGTTGCGGTCGAACAAGAGCATCACGCTCAACAAGGACGTGCTCAAGCGCCATGCCGCGGTGCTCGGCGGGTCGGGCTCCGGCAAGACCACGCTGGCGCTGTGCATCATCGAGCAGCTGCTGCTCAGGGGAACGCCGGCGGTGCTGATCGACCGCAAGGGCGACCTGTGCTCCTACGCCAATCCGGAGGTGTGGCGGGCGCTCGAAGGCGAATACGGCGAGCGGCGGGGTGAGCGGGAGAAGCTTGCCGACTCCATCGACGTTGCCGTCTACACGCCGGGCCGGGCCTCGGGCCGCCCGATCTCGATCACGCTGCTGCCCAACGGCATCAACGAGCTGCCCGAGCAGGAGCAGCAATTGCTCGCCAATCTTTCGGCGGCGGCGCTCGGCGACATGCTGCACCTGAAGAACTCGGCAACGCACCAGAAGCAGTCGGGCACGCTCTCGGTGGCGCTGCGCATTCTCGGCGGCCGGTTCAGCAAGGAGGTGACGCTGGCTGACCTCATCGCGCTGCTCGAGGACGAAGACCCCGAGCTGTCGGATCTGACGCAGCGCATGGACCCGTCGGGGCGCATCCGCCGCGATCTCGTGGCGCAACTCGACAGTTTGCGGCACCGCAACTCGGCGCTGTTCGAGGGCGGCGGCGAGCCCTTACGCATGGAGCGGCTGCTCGGCCGGGGACCGCATGCACGCAGCGACAACCGGACGCGACTGTCGATCATCTACACGGGCTTCCTCGGCGACAACGAGAACATCCTGTTCTGGGTGTCGCAGTTCCTGTCCGAGGCCCTGCGCTTCTGCCAGCGCAACCCCAACGACGAATTGCAGGCCGTGGTGATGTTCGACGAGGCCGATCTCTACATCCCGGCCAACGCCAAGCCGGCCACAGCCGAGCCGCTGCAGAGCCTGCTGAAGCGGGCCCGGTCGGCGGGGCTCGGCATCATGCTCGCCACCCAATCGCCGGGTGATCTCGACTACAAGTCGCGCGATCAGATCACGTCGTGGTTCATCGGCCGCGTGCGCGAGGACACCGCGCTCAGAAAGCTCAGGGCGGCGTTCCAGAGCGAATCGGGGCTCGATCCCAGCGCCGTGCTGCCCGGGCAGACGGTGGGCGAGTTTCACCTGGTGCAGGAGGGGCTGGTGCGGCCGATGCGGGCCCAGCGCTCGCTCATTTCCGCCGAGCAGGTGCCCTTTGACCGCATCGAGCAATTGGCGCGGGAGACCAAGGGGCAGGACGAGAAGCAGCTCAAGCTGTTTTCTTGAGCCGTGAGCTCAGCCCGCCAAGGCGATGGTGTTGCAGCGCAAAAACCATGCCTTCGGCGAGGGGCGCACGCCCATTTCTTCACGACGCACGCTAAATCCACGTGCAAAATAGATGTTTTCCAGTTATATTATGCGTACGGACCAAAGGGGAGGGCGGGTCCGGATTTCGAAACCAGGCTGGCGGCAAGAAGCTAGGTTTCGGCGGGTCGTATGCGTTGCGGGGTAGTGTCGTGATCGATAAGTCTTTTGTTATCATGGCGTTAGCATGTGCGGCGGGACCTCTCCTCGGTGCCGGTTTTTATATCGTGGTGCACCTCTTTTAAGCCGGCGAAATTTTTAAGCCATTGCAGGCCGTAAAGGCCGGTGGTTGCGCTCGCAATTGAGCTGTCATGGCAAGCTCGAGCGGTGACGAAAAGGTTTTCCACAACTTTGGTCGAAGGGTTTTGCGGCAGAGTTTTGCCGCAGATCACGCTGCGGTGCACGCCCCAAAATCCTTGACTTGAGCGGCGCCAGAGGCAACTGGGACGAGGTCGGCGCCCTTGTGGCATACCCGAGGTGCGCGTGCCCCAATACGTTCCAGGAGGGACCCCCATGAAGCTTGTTCGATTTGGCGCTGCCGGCGCCGAAAAGCCCGGTCTCGTCGACGCCCAGGGCGTCATTCGCGATCTGTCGGCACACGTGAAGGACATGACCGGGGAGGTCCTCGGTGCGGCGAGCCTCGACAAGCTGCGCAAGCTCGACCCCAAATCGCTGCCGGCTGCGCCACAGGGCGTCCGTCTCGGTCCTCCCGTCAGCAAGGTGCAGAACTTCATCGCCGTCGGCCTCAACTATGTCGACCACGCCAAGGAGACGGGCGCGGAGATCCCCAAGGAGCCCATTCTCTTCAACAAGCTTGCCAACTGCATCGTCGGTCCCGACGACGACGTGATGATCCCCAAGGGGTCCCTCAAACTCGACTATGAGGTCGAGATCGCGTTCGTGATCGGCAGGCGCGCGCGCTATGTGGCGGAGAAGGACGCGCTGGCGCACATTGCCGGCTATGCCATCTGCAACGACATCTCCGAGCGCCACTTTCAAGCCGAGCGTGGCGGCCAGTGGATGAAGGGCAAGTGCGCCGAGACGTTCGGACCCCTGGGGCCGTGGCTCGTCACGCCTGACGAGATCGACGACGTGCAGAGCCTCGCCATGACGCTCGACGTCAACGGCCAGCGCCGCCAGACCGGCAACACCAAGACCATGATCTTCGGCATCGCCCACTGCCTGCACTACATCTCGCAGTTCATGGTGCTGGAGCCCGGTGACGTGGTGACGACCGGCACGCCGCCCGGCGTGGCGCTGGGCATGAAGCCGCCGGTCTGGCTGAAGGCCGGTGATGTCATGACCCTGACCATCCAGGGGCTCGGCGAGCAGAAGCAGAAGGTGGTGGCGTTCAGGGAGTAGACGCAGCCGTCAACGCGTCCTCCTCACGCCTGCCAACCGCAACCGTCCGTCCATGACGGGCGGGTGAGCCAGAGGAGCCGCGCATCCCCGCGCGGTTCCTAGTTTTGATCCCGGTCAGTGGAATCGGCCATCCTCGACCCGGTGGGTCGGGGCCGGAGCCGGCTCGTTGAGATGCTCGAGCTGGCGCAGGATGCCCCTCCAGGCCGAGGAATCGCCGATCTGCAGTCTTTCAAGATCGCCCTTGAGCTTCTGCAGGCGGGAGAGCAGGAGGTGCTCGTCGTCGCTCAGGCGGTTGTCGCCGTGCGCTTCCTCCAGCGCAAGGATCAGCCGGTCGATCAGCCCGCTTTCGGGCAGCAGCATGAGCGCGGGGATCCTGCGATCGATCTCCGCGGCCACGTCATTGAGCAGGGCGTGCGCGTGCCGGTCGCCCTGGTATCGTGCCGCGAGGGTTTCCTGCGCCTGCTCCAGGAGGCGTTTGCTGTCGCTTTCGATCAGCCGTAGCTCGTTGTTGAGCGCCGGGCGCTGGCGGGCCTGCCGCTTGAGGGTGTTGGCTGCCGCGAGTGCTTCACCAGCGACCTCCGGATCCCAGATGTGGTCAAGAGAGGCGGTCGCAATCCCCAGCGGCTTCACCAGCTCGTGCCGGAAGTAGGCCTCGAGGTCCTGGTCCGACCGGGTCGCGATGCCGTTGCCGGCCGGATGGTTTGCCAGCAGGCGCTTCGGGGTGTCCGTTGCCAGCGGGGTGAGCGGGGAAGGGGCCGCACGGGCATCCGTGAGCGGCCGTTCGCCGCCGCGGGCCAGCAGCGCCGAGGAGCTGGCGCGGTAGAGCAGCAGCGTCTTGAAGAGATCTGAGCGGATGAGGTAGGTCGTCTCCAGCGGCGAGGGTCGCCGCAACAAGTGCCCCAATCGGCCCTGCCCCGTCGAGCCGCCACGGTCGTGCCGCTGCACGGCGTTGAGGGTCATGGCGGCGTTGAGCACGGTTTGCACGAGGCGCTTGTGAGCGGCTGGGATGGCTTCCAGGTCCACCTTGGCCATGAAGCCGTGGCGCTGGTTGATAGGCTCCACATGGCTCAGCACGATTTCGGCGTTGGGCTGGCGTTCAGGTTCCAGCGCCACGCCGACAATCTGGATGAGACGCGTGCGGTCGGAGTATTCGCGGTCGCTTTCGCGGGCGGTGTTGGCGACCACCGATAGATACTCAAACAGCTCCGAGCGCACGAAATAGCGCTCCTCGCGCGTGTCCGCCGAGGCCCGCTCCACCGCGCCGATGCTGGCGCCCGCCACCAGCACCTTTCTGATGCGGCGCGCCGTCTCCGGATCGTAGTGGGTGAGGTCGACCTCGGAGCGGTTGTCGCCCGGCGTGCGCATGGGCTTCATGGCCGCCAGCACAAGCTCGGCATTCTCCAGCCGATCCTCGCCCAGCGCGTTCTTGACGATGGCCTCGAGCTGCTCCGCGCTGCGGGCTTTCGGGCTCGGCACATCCGAGAGCGGCGACTTGACGGCGGCGGCACCGAACAGGCCCGCCATGAACACCAGCGCGTCGACGCCGATGGCGAGAACGAGCGCCAGGTAGGCCAGGCGGTTGCCGTCCAGAAACGCGTTCCAGGTCACGACGAAGCGATGCGCCTTGTCGTCGCGATTCATGTCGATGGCCTGCAGCCGCGAGCCGAGATCCGCCGACTCCTGCGAAATGAGACCGGAATCCTGCAAGCACTTGCGACCAAAGCCCAGCAGGCCGTCGGTGGTGGCGTTCTGCGGCAGCTTGGAGCCGCCAGCGCAGTTGGCCTGGAAGGCAACGAGGCCCGCATTAAGCGCAAATACGCGTGCCGCCGCCTCCGCCGCCTGCTTGGGATCGCAGTCGATGGCGCGCACCCTGTCCTTGATCGCCGGCGCGCTGGACATGGCGTTCAGCAGGTTGCCGCATTGCGCCTGCAGGGCCGCCAGCCGCTCGGTGTCGGGGTGCTGGCGGAAGGCGGCGCGGGCGCGCTCGAAGGCCGGCAGCACGCGGGCCGGGTCGACCTTGGGCCCTTCCGCATCCGTCTCGGTGGCTTCCGCCGCCTTGATGCGCAGCTCTGCCGTCTGCTTCTCGCCCTTGTACTTGGCCACCTCGCCATTGATGGTGGTGATCTCGCGCTTCAGGCTGACGATGCGGGCTGAGACCTGGTCGCGCTGGCGCTGCGCCTCTCTGAGGCGGGGCTCGTCGGTGATGGAGAGCTTGCGCTGCAGCTCCTCCACTTCCGCCATGCGCTGGCGGTAGATGGGGCCCTTGCCGCGCTTGAGCGTGCCCTCCACGCCGCCGTCCTCGGCATTGGCCTCGATACGCTTGGCGGCGATGGCCTGCCTGGTCTCGTTGTGGATGCCCTGCGCCTTGGCGAGGTCCGCCTCGAAGGCGCCGATGCCGGGCTCGATGCGCTGCAGCTCGGCCTCGAGCTCATCGCGCTTTCTGAGCAGGGCGGTCTGGCTGCGCTCCGCACCGAATACGCGCTCCTGCTGCTCGGCGATGCCGCGCCGGCGCTCCTCCATCTTCTGGACGAAGTATCTCTCGATCTCCGCCTGCGAGCCCTGCGCCTCGTGCGCGAGCCGGGCGAGCTGGGCGTCGTAGGCCTTCCAGCCGCCGGTGTCGAACAGGCGCTCGGCCTCGGCGATCTGCGCCTTCTGCGTGCGTTCGCCGATATCGGCGACCACGCGGCCCACCTGGTTGAGGGTGCGGATCTCGGCGGCGCGCTTGCGCTGCTCGGCTGGAAAGATGGCATTGAAGTGCGAGTCGAAGGAGAAAAAGACGGAGGCCGCCATCGAGGCCAGGAACATCACCCACAGCACCGAGTTCCTGGCGATCAGGCGGACGCTCTGCACGTAGGGTACGGAGATGTCGCCGCCGCGGCGGAAGTTGAAAGCGATGACGGCGATCAGCACCAGCGCGATCAGGAAATAGAGCGCAACGTCGGCAAAACGCGCCCAGTCGGCGACCAGGCCCGAGGCCCGGGTGAAGCCAACGGCATTGTATTGATGGAGCGCCCAGTAGAAGGCGAGGCCGGCGAGCGCCACGCCGAGCCCCATGCCGATGACGGCTTCCCGCGCAGTGAAGCCCCTGGCTCCCGCACTGCGCTGGTTCATGCCGGTGGCAAAGCTCTCGCCGATCAGCCACGCCACGATCAGCATCACGCCCTGAATGCCGAACGCGATGAGAACCGAAAGCAAGGGCGCGGAGGTGAAATTGCGCAGGCCGTCGAAGGTGGTGTAGCCGGAGGCCAGTGAGAGGGCGATGGCCGTGGCACCCAGCAGCGCGAGCTGCCAGTTGTTGAACATCATCTCTTCAATGATGCGGAAGAGACGCCCGAAGAAACCCGAAATCCACAGCGCGAGAAACAGGAGGGCCGACAGCACGGCGAGGAGGCCGTATTGGGATTGCCAGATGCCGTTGATGGCCGCGACGACGTCGAACCCCATCACGCTGTCTCCCGCTCATTCCCGCGCAGCCTGCAGCGCTCGCCGGCATGATCGGCGCAGCAGCTATCGGCCTTGAGGGTGGTACGCTCGCACCTCATGATGCTCGTCAGTCGGAAGCGCTGGCGTCGGCGCTGCCGTGAAAAGCTGTCTTCCCGCTTGCACCTTGACGTTGCAAACCGGCAGTTTGTCGGCTGGATTGCGGCGGCCGTTTGGCTCCGCGCGAGTATTAAAAGCCATTACGAAGATTTCATCCGCGACGCCGTCTAGAACCCGAGCTTTTTCCGCGCCTGCTCATGGTGTTTTGCGGACGCGGGCGAGAAACAGCAGAGAACGACTTGGCTGAAGTGGGGATCGCCGCGCAGCGTTTCAGCAACCGTCCTGACGGCAATATCCGCGGCGCGATCCGGTGGGAACGCGTAGACGCCTGTCGAGATGGCCGGAAACGCGATGGAGCGCAACCCGTGCGCCTTGGCCAGCGCCAGCGCATTGGCATAGGCGTTGGCCAGCAGGCGATCCTCGTCGGCGCCCCCGCCTTCCCAAACCGGGCCGACGGTGTGGATGACATGGCGGGCCGGCAGGCGATAGCCCTTGGTGATCTTGGCTTCGCCTGTTGCGCACCCGCCGAGTGTGCGGCATTCAGCCAGCAGCTCCGGCCCGGCAGCGCGGTGGATGGCGCCATCCACCCCGCCGCCGCCCAGGAGTGACCGATTGGCTGCGTTGACGATGGCATCGAGCTTGAGCGTGGTGATGTCGGCGACAAGGATGGATAGGCGGTGCGGCATGGCGGCACCCTTTCGCAAGGCGAGCAGCTGGCGTCATCGTATCGCCAGCGTGTTGGTGCCGGCTACTATGGCGCTCGGTGCTTCCGGAGCTCCAGTGGCGTTCCAGGCGCCAAGTGGTATAACGTAACAATGACCCCATCGACCGCCAGCAAAGTGTTCCCAGCACCAGAGCACAACCATGACCTGTGCCTCGACGAAGCCATGGCGCGGGCAAGAAAAGCATTTGAAGACAAAGGCTTGAAGCTCACGCCGCTGCGCCAAGCCGTATTCCAGGAAATTGCCGCCGCCTCCCACCGCGCCATTGGCGCCTATGATGTGCTGGAGCGGATGGCGGCGCGGGGCGAGCGGCTCGCGCCGATTTCGGTCTACCGGGCCATCGATGCCCTGGTGGCGGCCGGGATCGTCCATCGCTTCGAGAGCCGCAACGCCTTCTTTGCCTGTCACGCGGGCCACGAGCAGCGCCAACTCGTGCTCGCCTGTGAGCGCTGCAATTCCGTGGCGGAGGTCGACGGTGCCCGGGTATTCGCTGCCATCGACAGGACCGCCGATGCGGCATCTTTCTCCGCGAGCGGCAAGACGGCGGTTGTCGAGGTGTGGGGGCTGTGCGCCAATTGCTCCGGCAGGGACACGCGTCATGCACAGTCCTGACGCCCGCGAGGCCCGGCCCGCAGCCGGTGCGCGGAGCCATGATCATTGTGATCATCACGCGCACCATCACCACCACGCGGGCGCGCCGCGCGAGCACGCCGCCGACGCGCTGATCAGCGCCCGCAATCTGATGCTCGCGCGCGGCGGACGCACCATTCTCGCCGACGTCGACATCGACATTCATCCGCGCGAGATCGTCACCGTCATCGGGCCCAACGGTGCCGGCAAAACCACGCTGGTGCGGGTCCTCTTGGGGCTTGAACCGCTGGATGGGGGCGAGATCCGCCGCAAGCCGGGACTCGTCACCGGGTACGCGCCGCAGCGTTTCGATGTCGATCGGGCGATCCCGCTCACCGTGGCGCGTTTCGTATCCCTGGGGCGGCGCTGCAGTGCGGACGAGCTTTCCGGCGTGCTCAAGGACGTCGGCGCGGGCTCCTTGGCCGAGCGCCAGCTTTCCGAGCTCTCGGGTGGCGAGCTGCAGCGCGTGGTGCTGGCGCGCGCGCTGGTGCGCGCGCCCGACGTGCTCGTCCTGGATGAGCCTGTGCGCGGCGTCGACTACGCCGGCGAGGCGGAGCTGTACACCCTGATCGGCCGGCTGCGGACCGAGCGCGGTTTCGGCGTGCTGCTCGTGTCGCACGATCTGCATGTGGTCATGGCGCAAAGCGACCGCGTGATCTGCCTCAATCGTCACGTGTGCTGCTCGGGTGTGCCGCAGTCCGTGGCGCAGCATCCCGAGTATGCGCGCCTGTTCGGTCCGCAGGCGGCGCTGGCCTTCGGCCTCTATCATCACCGTCACGACCACAGCCATGATCTGGCCGGCGAGCCGCATCCTTCGCGGGCCGGACGTGAGCCGACCATCGGCGCCAGATAAACCGTACCGGAGCTGACATGCCCGAACCCTTCCTGATGCGTGCCCTGCTGGCGGGGCTGGGCCTGGCCATCGTCGCCGCGCCGCTCGGCTGCTTTGTCATGTGGCGGCGCATGGCCTACTACGGCGAAGCCGTGGCGCAGGCGGCCCTCATCGGCGTGGCGCTGGGACTTGCCCTCTCGCTCGACCTCACTGCCAGCGTCCTCATCGTGACCCTGGCTGTTTCCGGGCTGCTGCTGCTGCTCGGGCGCCAGCAGGTTGTGCCCTTCGACTCGCTCCTCGGTCTTCTCGCGCACGCGGCGCTGGCGGTCGGCGTGATTGCAGCGTCACTCGTGCGCGGCCCCCAGGTGGACCTGGTCGGCTTCCTGTTCGGCGACATCTTCGCCATCAATGGCTCCGATCTGCGCTGGATCTTCCTTGGCGGCGCCGTGGCCCTTGCGGCTCTCATCTCCATCTGGCGGCCTCTGCTGTCGCTCGCCGTGCACGAGGATCTCGCCGCCGCCGAGGGTGCCGATACCGAGCGCACCAAGCTGATCTTTGTCGTCGTGCTGGCGCTTGTTGTCGCCATTGCCATCAAGATCGTGGGCGCGCTGCTCACCATCGCGTTTCTCATCATGCCGGCAGCCGCCGCGCGTCCGCTGGCCGAGACGCCGGAGCAGATGGCGGTGTATGCTGCGATCATCGGCATGGTGGCTGTCGGAGTGGGCCTGTTCCTGTCGCTGTCCTTTGATACGCCGGGGGGGCCATCGATCGTGCTGGTTCTGGCGGCGCTGTTTGCCGCATCGATCTTCCCCTCGGTGCTGCGGCGGCGCTAGCCGCCCCGTGCTAGACTGAGCACCATGAACAGCCCCGATTGCGCCTAGCCGGCGCCTGTAGCCATTATGACCTCGTCGATCCACCTCCGCGCGTCGCGCAAACCCACGGTCCCCGTCAATGTCGGCGGCGTCATGATCGGCGGCGATGCCCCCATCGTCGTGCAGTCGATGACCAACACGGATACGGCGGACATCGAAGGCACCGCCAATCAGACCGCTGCCTTGGCCCGCGCCGGCTCCGAGATCGTGCGCATCACGGTCGATCGCGACGAGTCGGCCAAGGCCGTCCCGCATATCCGCGACCGCCTCGCCCGGATGGGTGTCGCCGTGCCCCTGGTCGGTGATTTCCACTACAACGGCCACACCCTGCTCGCCGAGAACCCCGCCTGCGCGGAAGCGCTCGACAAGTGGCGCATCAATCCCGGCAATGTCGGCTTCAAGGCCAAGCGCGATCGGCAATTCTCGGAGATCATCGAGCTGGCGCTCAAGTGCGCCAAGCCGGTGCGCATCGGCGTCAACTGGGGCAGCCTCGATCAGGAGCTGCTCACCCGCCTGATGGACGAGAACGCCGCCCTGCCGTCGCCGAAGGATGCGCGCAGCGTCATGCACGAGGCCATCGTGCAATCGGCGCTGCTGTCGGCCGCGCGTGCCGAGGACTTGGGGCTGGGCGCCGACCGCATCATCCTCTCGGCCAAGGTCAGCGCCGTGCAGGATCTCGTCAGCGTCTATACCCTGCTGGCGGAGCGCTGCCGCTACGCGCTGCATCTGGGGCTCACCGAGGCTGGCATGGGCTCCAAGGGCATCGTCGCCTCCACCGCGGGCATCGGCATCCTGCTGCAGCACGGCATCGGCGACACCATTCGCGTCTCTCTCACGCCCGAGCCCGGCGGCGACCGCACGCAGGAGGTGCGGGTGGCGCAGGAAATCCTGCAGACCATGGGTTTGAGATCGTTCGTGCCGATCGTGGCCGCCTGCCCCGGCTGCGGCCGCACCACGTCCACCGTGTTCCAGGAACTGGCGAGCGAGATCCAGGGCTACGTGCGTGGACGGATGGCGGAGTGGCGTGGCAAGTATCCGGGCGTCGAAGGGCTGAACCTCGCCGTCATGGGCTGCATCGTCAACGGGCCCGGCGAATCCAAGCACGCCGACATCGGCATCTCGCTGCCGGGCACCGGCGAAGCCCCCGTCGCCCCCGTCTTCATCGACGGCAAGAAGGCGATGACGCTGCGCGGGGCCAACATCGCCGCCGAGTTCAAGACCATTGTCGAGGACTACGTCACCCGTCGCTATGGTGCGCAGAAGGCTGAGGCTGAAACGGTCGGGTGAGCCTGCCAGGCGGCGGTTTGAATGCCGAGTGGTGACGACGGAGCAGCGCGTTACGGTTCGGCGACAAAGACCGGGAT
Organism: Hyphomonadaceae bacterium; assembly: GCA_019747815.1. Taxonomy (GTDB): domain Bacteria; phylum Pseudomonadota; class Alphaproteobacteria; order Rhizobiales; family Hyphomicrobiaceae; genus AWTP1-13. The sequence goes on along the minus strand of JAIEQJ010000045.1, from coordinate 31,480 downwards.
TTGCCGTGCCGTGCGGGCCTGGTAGTCGGCGTATGGCGGATACGCCGCCACCGCGAGCGCCCACAGTCGGGTCCGCTCCGCCGCGTCCTTGACCTCGCGCACCCGCATCGGACGCACGACAGTTTCATCGCGAAGCTCGACATCGGGATTGACGCGCAGGTTGTGCACCCAGACCGGGTCCTTCGGCGCTCCCCCCTGCGAGGCGATGAGAACATAGCTATCGCCGTCCCTGACACGCATCAGAGGGGTCTTGCGGATTGCACCTGTCTTGCTGCCGGTGTGGGTCAGGATGATGACGGGCAACCCGGTGTCCCGCAGAGTAGTGCCCTTGGTGCCGCCGCTACTCTCGTACAGCTCGACCTGCTCACGCACCCAGTCGCGCGGGCTTGGAACATACTTGGCCATGGGCAGCGACCTCCATGTCGATGTCGGCACTCTGCTTGCAGGCTACATTTTGCAACCATCCGTCGCGTTCGGCCACCTCTAAGTGCCTTCGGCGATCGCGAGCCGATGTTGCGGCCGTCAGTTCGTTGGCGCAGGGCGCGCTGACGGCGTACTCAAGGAAGATGCGGCACGGCGCTCCCGAAAAGGTTTGGCAACCCTTCGGTTTTGAGGGCAAATGCCTGCCTGCAGCAAATTGGATGCGTCCGCAGGAATATCTCTGGGCGCCTCATTGCTAGGATCGGGTTAAAAAATGGGACGGCATATCTCGAGGTATACAAAATGCACAGGCGTGGCTGATTATTGTCAGGTTAGCCAAGGTCTTTTAGCGCAATATATATTTTTGATTTATGGCCGTCGGAGGTGCTAAATGAAAAAATGCAGCTGCAGCGGTCAACCAGAGCGCATGCTCACCTGCACACCAGGCGCCGGCAAGCTGCGCCAGGAGGCAGCGCCATGTCCGCTGTGATGACGGCAGCCGGGCCGAACCTACCGCCCGGAGCCCGTCCTGGAGCGTATTTCACGCAGTCGTGTGTGGACCGGTCCACGCAAAATCCAGGTGCCCTGCTGTTGATTTTCCTGGCTGGTCATCACGCGCGCGTGAAACGGCGGCAGGTCTTTGGTGTTGACCGGCTGGATTTGTTTTGCTTTTATTACTCTCATAAATGTTATATGAAATATGTTATCAGATAGTGATTGGCTGGCGCGCATTCTAAAACATTGGGTGGATTGTATTGAACAGAGGGCTATGCCGCGTCGCATTTCAGAGTATAAAAGCTCCGTTGAAAAAGATCGAATGTTCAGGGGGCCTATGATGACCAATTTCTCCACTCGGCCACTTTATATTCAAGTGCGGGACGCTTTGGCGGAGCGGATCGCTTTGGGTGAGTGGAAGCCGAATACAACGGTGCCTAACGAAATGGATTTGGCGCGTGGGTTCGGGGTCAGTCCCGGGACCACGCGCAAGGCCCTCGATCTGCTCGAGAGCGAGGGAATAGTCACCCGTCGCCAGGGGCGCGGCACGTTCGTCAATGATCCGGCGGCACCGGAGCTGGCTTCGCGCTACAGTCACTTTCATAGCGCTGCAGGCGAGCGCGTCATCGGCGAGATCAAGACGCTGGAGGTTACAGAAGCCAAAGCCAGCGAGGACGAGCGCGAGCGCCTGCGGCTTGCCAGGGACGAAAAAGTTTACCGGCTGGCACGCATCCGCTCGCATCGGGGCAAGGCCTTCCTGATGGAGGACGTTGTATTGCCGGTGGCATTGTTTCCGGAGTTGCCGGAGCGAAACCTTGCTTCGTCCGGTCTGACGGTTGTTGCCAGTGCCTACGGCCTTGCCCTGGGCAAAGCCGTCGAATCCGTCTCGCCGGGAACGGCCTCGCTGGCGGCCGCCAAGGCACTGCACGTTGAGGAAGGTGCGGCAGTACTTGTACTGGACCGTGTCATCCTCACGCGCGACGGCCGCCCGGCGGAATGGCGCGTCGCGGTGTGCAAGACGAACGACATGCGCTACAAAGTGCAATCAGCATAACTGATATGCGTTCCTTCGCGGCCTGCCTCGCGCGAGGTCGCGTGATAGCATGGTTGGATGTTGTTTCGACAGCCGACCATGCAGTTCGTATGCCCTCGCTGCAAGTTGCGGTTTCGGCTGACCGCGTCCCCGCAGGGCGCGGCCCTCGACTACTCGGCCGCAGCATGCGCTGAGCGCTGCGCCGCCGGAGCGGACAGCCCCGCTGTTTGTCCCGAGGTTCTGCCGGCCATTCGAGCGTTGCTGGCTCCAATTCGCCCCGGCGCCGCCCCACCGATGTGCCGGCGGAAGCCGCGGCATATAGGAATGCGGAAGCGTGCGGTCGATCCGCTGCCGGCGGCTCGCCTTCCCGTGGGGTGGACGAGTCCCCAAAGTAACCGTTCGTATTCGGGCGTGTCCGCGCTGTCCGCTAGACGGGCGCGGGACCAGCCGTCCAGGCACGGCAAAAAAGCGATCCCCCTGGGGATCGCTTTCCGGGAAGACAGAGACAAGAAAACGTTGCGTGCTACGACGAGCGGCCCGGCCGCCTGCCCACGCGGTCGCCGCTGTTCGGGGTGACCTGCTCTGCGACAATTCTCTCCAGCTCGGCCGGCAAGCGCTGCACCACGGTCACGGAAGTGCCGATCTGCACACGGTCCGCCAGGTCGACGATGTGCCCGTTGAGCATGCGGAAGCATCCCGACGAAGCGGCCCGGCCGATCGACTTGGCGTCGTTGGTGCCGTGAATGCGATAGAGCGTGTTGCCGAGATAGAGCGCCTTGGCGCCCAGCGGGTTTCTGATGCCGCCGCTCATCTTCTCGGGCAGGCTCGGATCGCGCTCGCGCATTTCCTCCGGCGGATGCCAGTTCGGCCACTCCGCGACGCGGCTGATCTTCTCGGTACCGTTCCAGTTGAAGCCTTCGCGGCCGACCGAAATCGGATAGCGCAGGGCCGTGGTCGACGACTGGACGAGGAAGAGCTGCCGACCTTTGTGATCGATGATGATGCTGCCGACGGGATAGGAGCTGGGGAACGAGATCTGCTTGGGCTGCAAGGCCTGAATGGTGGGGCGGTCGCCGCCGGATTGGAAGCGGGGCCCCATCGGGCGTCTGGGCCGGTCGAAATCATCGTCGTCGTCCCAGCCGAACAGGGAGAAGAATCCGTCCTGCGGCGGCGGCCGTGAGTACGCTGAGCGGCCATAGGGTGAGCGGCCGTAGGGAGGGCCCCACTGCGCCAGTGCGGAATCGGCCATGACGACCATGGCGAGCATGACAAGTCCCGTACGCAACATCGACTGTCCTTCCACTTTCGCATATCGCCGCATCGCTAGCATTCGGGCTGGAGATTGGACATGCGGCCTTGTGCTCAATCTTTCAAGACCTTGAACGTCGCAGTTGAGGATTCGGTTCACATTTTCTCGACTTCAATCGCCTCTTCGAAACGAATGCCACGCGCCGTCGGCGCCGATGGTCAGCCGCCAGTGACTATAGCTGCCTCTCTCCTGCATGTGTCTGGCACTGGCCGGAGGCACGAGCCGCAGCAGTTCAACTTCTTGTGCGGGGCTCAACTTGTCGAGGGAGACTTCGGCAAAATAGGGCCAGATGTAGAGCTTGTTGTTTTCCAGGTCCCGGCCGAGGGGCAATACAACATATCCTGCCTCCAGGATGAGCGACAGCGCCGCCAGGACCTCCCGGCCCTCGCCGTCGCCTGAAACCTTCTTCCAGTGCGCGACGGGATCGCCGGAGACTGCAGCGCCCAGGTCGGGCTTGAGGTCATTGAGATCGTAGGCCTGGCGCAGCTCCTCGATCCGTCCTGATTGGACGGCCGCCAGCAGGGCATCACGCATGTCCTGCACAGGTCCCGGCAGCCCCTCGGTGCCATAGTGAATCGACGGCGGTGGCGGCTCCCGCTTGGCGGTGGCCGGCTTCTGCCTGGCCGCCTGAGACAGGGCCGGCGCAATCGGGCTCAAGGAATGGACAAGCGGAGGCAGCGCCAGTAGGAATAGCCCAACAACAACCAATACCGTTCTTTCGCTGAGCCGCATCGGGAGGGGTCCATTGTTTTCGAGCCGTTCGCCCGTTGGCGGCGCGCCCGTGTGCGACACGCGCGTATCGCACCTCTGCGCACCCGATTGTGCCGCGGCCGCATGTGGCATGCACGCGCCGGCCCTGGCATAGCTTAGCCCGTGTCTTACATTTCCTACATCCCCAACCTCTTCCTCATCGTGCCTGTCGGCGTACTCATGGGCCTGCTGCTGGCCCTGCCGCTCGGCCCTGTCAACCTGCTCGGGCTGCAGCGGGCTGTCGAGCGCGGGTTTCTCGGCGGCATGGCGGCAGGCCTCGGCATCGTGCTGGGCGACGGGCTGATTGCGCTCGGTACCGCGCTCGGCGTCAATGCCATCACAGGCGCGCTGCGCGACTACCGCACGCTGATCCAGATCGTGGGCGGCGCGGCGCTGCTGGGCGCGGGCACCAAGCTCTATTTCACGCCGTTCGTGATCTCTGCCGACCAGCCGGCCGAGAAGGCGACCTTGTGGGACTACGTATGGGACATCCCGCAGATGTTCTTCCTCACCATCACCAACCCGGGTGCCGTGTTCGGCCTGATTGCAATCTTCGGCGGCGTCAGCTCCTTCGTGGAGGTGGAATCCCATCTCGACGCGCTGGTCATGGTGGCGGCGGTGATGGCCGGCAGCTTTCTCTACTGGTTCGTGGTGTCCGAGCGGATCAGCCGGGTTCGACATCGGCTGGACCAGGTGCGGCTCGGGCAGATCAACCGCATCGCCGGGCTGGTGCTGATCGCGTTCGGCGGCGTGCTGATCGGCGAAATGCTCGCCAAGCGCCTGCGCTTCTGGTGAGGCGGTTTCTACTGCCGCGAGCGGTAGAGCGTGAACTCGCCCTTCTCGACGCGCGGGCCCAATCCCTGAACCAGCGACACCACCGACTCCTCGCCGAAGGCTGCCACCAGATCGGTGAGCGCCGTATAGAGCGCGGCATAGGCCATGAGCTCGGGCGCAATGCCGCTGCCCGTTCCTTCCTCCCACGCCTCGAGAATAAAGTTGAGTGCCTTCAGGCTTTCATCGGTGCCTTCGGCCCGTTCGAACGCGAGCATCCGCTGTCCCCTTCCAGCGCTGCCGACCCCCCGGTCAAGCATGCGCGTCTGCGCAGACCGCATGGCCTAGCATGCGCAGGGCCCCTCGTGCCCGCTACAACATTTAACGGTTAATGCCGACCGGGACGACGGAGCCTCGCGCACTGACGGCGTGGGCTGGCGGCATGTCTCGCGGATGCAGGAGCGTGTGCTTGTCCCCGGCGATCGGCTACGGTGCCGACTTCACAAGGCCGGCGGCAATCTCGGCGCCTTCGGCGAGGAAGCGGTTGATCGCCGTCTGGGCCGAGGCGGAGCAGGTATTGTATGTGCGGCTGTAGCTGCGGTAGCCGTTGTTGAAGCTGCGGGTGAGCTTGGCGCGGCGCAGGGCCGAGGAGCCCTCGGTGTCCATCAGCTCCTTCATGCGGTCGCGCCAGTGCTGGCCGTCGTTGGCGCCGCACAGCTCGCGCAGGTAGTGGACGGCGCCCAGGATTTCGCACAGCCGCAGCAGCTTGTCGTCATAAGGTCTCGTGTCGCCCGGTGTCCCTTGCGCGGACACGGTCGAGATCGTGACGGTCATGGCGAGGAAGAGGGCGCACACGTGCCGCCCCGATGACGCAGCGAGGCTCATGATCGTTGCAATCTCAAGTTCCGCCGTCGGTCTGCCGTTCCTGAGCGCGATGGATGAAGGAGGCGGCCCCGTCGGTCAAGGGCAGCGTGCCAAGGGCTTCGATCGGTACGAAGCGGGCGGCGGCGGCATCGCCCCCGGCAGTCGGCTCGCCGCGCAGCCAGCGGCCGAAGAAGACCACCAGCAGATAGTGGCCCGTCAGTCGCCCACTGTCGTCGCGGCGCAACACTTCGTGGATGTCCAAAAGGCCGCTCAGCTCGGCCTCAACACCGGTTTCCTCGCGGATCTCGCGCAGAGCAGCGGTGCGCGCCGCCTCGCCTGGCTCGATGTGGCCGCCGGGCAGGCTCCAAAGGCCGCGCAGCGCGCCTTGCCCACGCTCCACGAGCAGGACCTCAGTCCCGCGCAGGATCGCGGCGCTGGCGCCGGCACGCGGCCAGGTGGACGAATGGGGCATGCGCATATCCCGATCAACGAGTGTGCTCGATATCGTAGCCGAGGCGATGTTGGGGCGTCGATGCCTGGGGGTGTCGATGCCTGGGGGTTAAGATCGCCCCGGCCAGTCCCCTCGCCCTTTACCATGGGGTTGTCTATGGTTCGGCCTAAGGGATCTGGCAACGGGATGAGTTGGTTTGCTGGCAGCCGCGGCAGTTGGAGGGAAGACGACATGGCCTACAAGGGCAGCGATCTGGACTTGCGGGCGCCCCATCACTCCCGGGCCGGCGAGGATGCCGGCACCCCGACGAGCTGGTCGTGGCCCGCGGACGGGGCGCGCGAAGGGCCGATCGCCGTGGACCAGAGCGTGCTGGCGGTCTGCAACGCTGCGTTTGACGCAGCCCTCTTTCACGGCTCCCGCGAGGTTCGCGTGGATCATCTCCTGTACGCGCTGACGCGCGTGGATGCGGCGTGTGCTCTCCTCGAGCAGCACAAGGTGCGCGCACACCAGTTGCGCCGCGATGCCGCGGCAGCGATGGCTGCGGAAGCGCCGGCTGCCGGTGCCGGGAGCCGGGTGCCGCGCAGGTCGGCCGAGCTGGAGAACCTGCTGCGCCGGGCCGTGCGCGCGGGGCAGGACAACGGACCCGCCTCCGTGCCCCCCGTCACCGTGTCCGATGTGTTGCGGGCCGTGCTGAGCCAGGGCGGCGACGCGGCGGCTTTGCTGCTGCGGTCGGCGGACGATTCCCAAGCGCTCGAGCGATGGGCCTTTGAGCCGCCCCTGACGACCACTGCGGCAGCATCCCTGCAGCCGGCCGTCGCCCAGGAGCTCTTGGTGCGCCTCGAGACGATGGAAGCTGCCATGCACACACTCGCCGCCGAGGTGGCGGCCGATCGCAAGGCAATGCTCGATCTCATGGGGGAGATACAGCACGAGCTGCGCAGCGCACGCGACGAAGCCCGGGCCGCTCAGCCCGCGATCGTGCTGGACAAGATCGAGGATGTCGGCAGATCGGTGACGGAACTCTCCGACCGCTTCGAGGCCATTCGCGCGCTCGCGCCCGGCGAGGGCGTGAATGACCTGGCGGGGCGCCTCACAGCGCTTGAAGGCAAAATTTCGGAGCAGCCCTCGGCCATCACCGATGCGGTCGCCTATCTGTTGACCGAGCATCGGGTCGCTGGCGAAGACGGCAGCACACCGGGCGGCGACATCATGGCCGAGCGGCTGTCGGCCCTCGAACGCATGCTGCTGGCGCAAGCCGAGCGCATGGAGGATGCCGGCAAGATGCACGAGCGCGACCTGGGCGAAATCTTCGAGGCGCTGGTCAAGCTCGGGACCAATCAGCAGACGCTGGCCAACAACCTGGAGGCCTGGCGCCTGGACAGCAGCGGCGATGTGAGCATCGTGAGCAACCGGCTGGAGAACATGGAGCGCACGCTGCAGGCGACGCTGTCGCCGCTGTTGCAGCTGGAAAGTCACGAAGACGGCAATGGCGCGCGTTCCGGCAACTTCAAGCGCTGGCTTTACGGAACGGGGCGCGTGCTGCCCTCGACTTGGCGCGACGATGCGGCCGCACTGCGCGAGTCGTTCCGCTCCCAGCGCCGCATCGGCAAGTCGTGAGACGCCATCGTCCCAAATGCGAGGCCGGCATGACAGGCGATGCTACCGACTTTTATCGGCGCGCTTTTGGGGATCGAGCCACTTCTCGATCTGTTGCGCGGAGCCCGCCTCGTAGCCGAGTTCGTCGTAGAACCCCAGCACCGCCTCGTTGCCCTTGCGCACCAGCAGATTGGCCTTCCAGACGCCGCGCGCCTTGAGCCAGGCTTCGGCCGCCGCCACGATCTGGCGGCCGTAGCCGCGGCCACGCTCTGCGGGCACCACGCTCACGTAATACATGGTGCCGCGGTGGCCGTCGTGGCCGACCATGGCGCTGGCGACGACGCGGTCGCCTGCGAGACCGACGAGCACATCGGAGTTGGGCCTGCCGCGCGCGAAGGCGAGGTCGGTCGCCGGATCGTTCCAGGGCCGCGTCAGCCCGCAGGCGTGCCACAGCGCGATGACGGCCTCTTCCTCGCCGTCAGTGAGGGGGCGGATGGTGAGGGCGCTACCGCTCATTGATGCACGACCCCTTGCAATGTCTCCGCCATGCATCTCGGGGCTTCATGCCCGTGATCCATGGTGCAGCGAACTCCCAGCGGTTCTGTTTCGAGCACAGGCGACCCGCCGGTGCGCGTGGCCCGCTGGATCCCGGTGACAAGCACCGGGATGACCGTCAGATCACAGCACCTTCCCCGGATTGAGGATGCCCTTGGGGTCCAGGGCCGCCTTGATGGCCCGCATCAGGTCCATGGCAACGCTGCCCTTGGCTTCTGCGAGCTCGGCGCGCTTCATCTGGCCGATGCCGTGCTCGGCCGAGATCGAGCCGCCGAAGTCCAGCACGATCTCGTGCACGGCTGCAACGATCGGCTTCCATAGGGCCATGAACTCGGGCCTGGGCATGCCGACAGGTTGGGCAATGTTGTAATGGACGTTGCCGTCGCCGAAATGTCCGAGCGGCAGGGGCCGCGCGCCGGGGCAAATGCGCAGGACGGCGGCGTTGGCGCGATCGATAAAATCGGGGATCTTGGCGATCGGCACCGACACGTCGTTCTTGATGTTGCCGCCCTCGGGTTTCTGCGCCTCCGACACGCCTTCGCGCAGGCGCCAGAAGTCATTCGCCTGGGTCAGCGACGCGGCGAGCCGCGCGTCGGTGATGATCTCCTGCTCCGCTGCGGCTTCCAGGATTTCGGCGAGCACGCGGTCGGCCGTGCCGTCGGCCTTGGCACCGGCAATCTCCATCAGGACATACCAGGGGTGAACCTCGGAAAACGGGTCGCGCGTGCCCGGCACATTGCGCAGCACCATCTCAAGCACAGTGCGCGGGAGAAATTCGAAGGCGGTGAGACTGGAGCCTGCGGCCTCCTGCGCCGCGCTAAACAGCGTGATGGCATTGGCAAGCTCGGGCAGCGCGACAATGGCGGTCGCTTTCTCCGCCGGCTTTGGGAACAGCTTCAGCACCGCCGCCGTGATGACGCCCAGCGTGCCTTCCGAGCCAATGAACAGGTCCTTCAGATCGTAGCCGGTGTTGTCCTTCTTCAGTGCATTGAGCCCGTTCCAGATGCGGCCGTCGGCCAGCACGACCTCGAGCCCGAGCACGAGCTGGCGGGCGTTGCCATAGGCCAGCACGCCGACGCCCCCGGCATTGGTGGCAAGGTTGCCGCCGATCTGGCAGGTGCCCTCGGATGGCAGGCTGAGCGGGAACAGGCGATTGACGGTGTCCGCGGCGGCCCCGACCTCGGCCAGGGTGAGGCCGGCTTCGACGGTCATGGTGAAGCCCTGGGCGTCGACCGCGCGCACACCCTTGAGGCGGCTCACCGACAGCAGAACCTCGCCGTCCATCGGCATCTGCCCGCCGACGAGGCCCGTATTGCCGGCTTGCGGCACGATGGGGATGCCGTGCGCGTTGGCGAGCGCCAGGATCTTCGACACCTCTTCGGTCGAGCCCGGCCGCAACACGACCGAGGCGCGCCCTTCGTACATGTCGCGCCACTCGCGCAGATAGGGGAGCTGCTGGTCGGGGTCGGTGAGCGCGTGGTTGGCGCCGACGATGGCCCGGAAACGTTCGATGAGGTCGGGGCTCAAGGCTGGCATGCTCGCTGCTTCTTTCATTCTGCTGTCGCCGCGCGTCGCAGGCGGTCGTTGATGGCCTCGCCCAGGCCATACGCCGGGATCGACATCACGGCAATGGCCGTCGCGCCCGCGGCATCGAGCGAGCGCAAGGCCGCAAACAGGGTGGCAGCCGCTTCGGCCAGGTCGCCCGACGGGCTGAGATTGATGGCAGGGCCCGCATGCGGGGGTACTGCCGCGCCGAACGCCAGCAGAGCCTCGCCGGCGCGCGCCTCACGGGCATCGAGGCGCAGCCTGGTCGCGGGCGCATAGTGCCGCTCCAGCATGCCGGGTGAGGACGGTGCGACGTTCTCGTCGCCGGCGAGCGCTGGCGAGTAGCCGAGCACGCGGGCGATGTCGTTGCGCGCAATGCCGCCGAGGCGGAGAATGACGGCTCTCTCCCCCGTCACGTCGATGACGGTCGATTCCAGGCCGACCGGCGTTGCGCCGCCATCGAGGATCATGGCCACCCGGTCGCCGAGATCGGTCGCAACGTGCGCTGCCGTGGTGGGACTCACATGGCCGGAGCGGTTGGCGCTGGGAGCTGCAATGGGCACGCCGGCGGCCTCCAGCAACGCGCGCCCGATCGGATGGGCGGGGATGCGGATGGCGATGGTGTCGAGACCTGCAGTTGCGAGGTCGGCAACGGGACAGCCGGGCAGCTTCGGCAGCACCAGCGTCAGCGGGCCGGGCCAGAAGGCGGCTGCCAGCCGGTGCCCCGTGTCGGTGAGGCGCCCGAGGCTCGCCACGACGTCCAGCGACGGCGCATGCGTGATGAGGGGGTTGAAGCGAGGACGGCCTTTGGCTTCGAAGATCGCGGCCACGGCGCGCGCATTGGTGGCGTCGGCGCCGAGGCCGTAGACGGTCTCGGTCGGAAATGCGACGAGCCGGCCTGCACGCAATGCCGCGGCAGCCTCCGCGATCGCCTGGGGTGTTGCCGCGAGGATGGTCATCTGGATTGGTCATCCCGGCGCTTGTCGCCGGGGTCGATCAAACAGCTTGCTCCGATGCTCGCGGATGGTTGGATCCCGGGCGCAAGGCCCGGCATGACGGATTGTTTTCGCGTTGTCGGTGTCATGTCATGCCGACCGCTTTGCCGCCTTCTTCTTGCGCCAGGGCGCGTTGCGCTGCCAGTCGCCGGCCATGATGGAGCCGATGGGCTCGATGGTGTCGACGATCTCGGCGAGGCCGTATTCGGCGATCTGCCGGCGCACGACCGCCGCGCTCTTGTAGGCGCCCGGCAGTTCCGACACGTCCGGGATGCCGCAGAAGAAGCGGGCATCGATGCCCTTGGTCTGCTCGGCCACCATCTCATCCTCGGTCTTGCCGGCGTGGCGGCGCATGTAGGCCGAGCGGGAAAAGTTGCGGCCCGCGCCGTGCGGGGCAAAGCCCAAACCGTTGTCGGCGTTAAGGCCGCGCGCAATCAGGATCGGCTCCGCCATGTTGAGCGGGATCAGCGTCAGGCCGTTGCTGTCGGCGGCAAAGCCGGCCCACGCCGGGGTGGCGCCCTTGGCATGGTAGTAGAGGCCGTCGCTCTTGCGGAACACGAAGTTGTGCTCGTTCCAGAAGCGGTCTTGCGGCTTGCAGCCCAATGCCTCCACGACGCGGGCGTGGATGGCGAAGTGGTTGGCCTTGGTCCAGGCGCGGATGATCTGCAGCGCGTCCCAGTAGGCCTCGCCCTCGCGCGTGTCGGCCGGGATCCAGGCATTGTGCCTCGGCGTCTGTGGCGAAGCCGTGCGGGTGAACGCCTCGGCCACCGCCATGCCGGCCTTGTAGAGCATGGCGCCCGGCTTGCGCGAGCCGTGGTGCGTGACCAGTGCAATCGCGCCGCTGGAGGCGACGCGTCCCACGAAAAAGAAATGATTGCCGTCGCCCTGGGTGGCGAAATGCTCGATGGCGGCGCTGATGTGGGGCTTGAGATATTCGTTGCCCTCGAAGCCCTCCATGATCGCAGCCGGGGGCTGCACCTGCGCGCCGCGCGGCCGTCCGCCGCCGCCGAAGTGGCTGAGGGTCATGCCGGCATCGAGCACGGTGGTCGGATCGACCTTGCCCAGCACGGTCACGGCCATCGAGCAGCAGATGTCGGCCGAGTGCATGCCGGGGTGGATGGCGTTCTTTGCCGCAACAACCCCGCCGACCGGAATGGTGCCGGGGGCCGCGCCCGCCGGGCAGGCATCCGGCATCACGGTGCCGGCGATGAGTGTCGGCACGCGCATCAGCTCGGCCATGTGCTGCTCCACCGAGGCGATGTTGTCGGCGTCGCCCGGCGCCTCGGGGCGGATGTTGAGCGTGAAGCCAAGCGCGCCGCGATCGCGCAGCCCGACCGCGGGCGGCGGAGGGGCCGGCGCAAACCGGTCGACCGCGGCCCGGATGGCGGCCTCGTCGGCACCGGACGCGCGCGCAGCTTCGGCGGCGCTGATGGCTGACGCAAACCACGGCCCGGGCTTGTAGCCCCAGGCGATCAGCGTCTTGCCGGTGATGGTGTCGATAGCGTCGGTCATGGCTCAACCGTGGAGGACCATGCGCGACTCTATGCGCCCCGCTCAGGGCAAATTCAACTGCCAGGACACGCCGAAGCGGTCGCTGATCCAGGCAAACTTGCGGCTGAAGCCGTAGGTGTCCGGCGGCATCAGTGTATGACCACCCGCGCCAATGGCGGCGACGAGCTTGTCGAGCTGCTCCTCGGTGTCGCAGTCGATGAACAGGGAGAAGCTCGGCGTGAACTCGAACGCGTGCTTCACGGGGCTGTCGATGCACAGCACGTCGAGGCCGGCGAGGCGGAACTGCGCCTTGTAGACCGTGCCTTCGGCGCCGGGGCCCTCGGGGCCGTAGCGCTTGATGTCCACGATCTCGCCGTCGTCGAACAGCGAGATATAGAACCGCATGGCCTCCTCGGCCTTGCCGCCTTGGAACATCAGGAATGGCGTCGCGCGCATTTTCACCCTCTGTCTAATTTGCCGGCTGCATTGCGGCCAAACGCCTGCAGGCCAAGCCGGGCGGCGCAAGAATAGCAATTGAAGCTTGCCCTTCCCGAGCAGGCCCGTTCGGCCTAAGCTGCCCTAAACGTCAAGGGCGGACTGCATCGCAATCATCCGCGAGGCTTCATGACCTATCAGGCTCCAGTAGACGACATCATGCAGGCGCTCAAGACCGCGGCGGGCCTCGACGGGCTGATCGGCAGCGGCGTGCTGGAGGGTGTGGACGAGGACACCATCCGCGCCGTCATCGAGGAAGCCGGCAAATTCGGGTCCGAGGTGCTGGATCCCTTGAGCGCCCCGGGCGACCGTGCCGGATCCAAGCTGGTGAACGGCAGGGTCGTGACACCCGATGGCTGGAAGGAGGCCTACAAGCAGTTCGCGGACGGCGGCTGGGGCGCGCTTGCGGCGTCGGAGGAATGGGGTGGACAGAACCTGCCGCAGATTGTCGCCACCGCAGCCGGTGAGATCTGGAACGCGTCCAATCTGGCCTTCGGCCTGTGCCCGCTGCTGACGTTCGGCGCCATCGACGCGATCGAGGCGCAGGGAAGCGAGGAGCTGAAGCGCACCTACCTGCCCAAGATGGTGACCGGCGCGTGGACCGGCACCATGAACCTCACCGAGCCGCATGCCGGCTCCGATCTCGGCGCTCTCAAAACCCGGGCCGAGAAGCAGGCGGACGGCTCCTATCGCATCTTCGGCACCAAAATTTTCATCACCTACGGCGACCACGAGATGACCGACAACATCATCCATCTCGTGCTGGCGCGCCTGCCCGATGCGCCGCCGGGCACGCGCGGCATCTCGCTGTTCCTGGTGCCGAAGTATCTGGTCAACAAGGACGGGTCGCCCGGCGTGCGCAACGACGTGGTGTGCGCGGGGGTCGAGCACAAGCTCGGCATCCATGCGAGCCCCACCTGCGTGATGAAATACGGCGAGAAGGACGGCGCCGTCGGCTGGCTGGTGGGCGAGGAGAACCGTGGCCTCAACGTCATGTTCATCATGATGAATGCGGCGCGCCTAGCGGTCGGAACCCAGGGCGTGTCGGTGGCCGAGCGCGCGACGCAGCGTGCCGTCGCCTACGCCAAGGAGCGCCGGCAGGGGCGCACCGCCTCGAGCCGGGGCGGCGAGATGGGGCCCATCATCGAGCATGCCGACATCCGCCGCACGCTCATGACCATGAAGGCCCTGACGCAGGCCGCGCGCGCCATCTGCCTCGTCACCGCCAAGGAGACGGACGTGGCCCGCCGCGCCAAGGACCCGGCCGAGCGCGCAGCGGCCGCCAATCGCGTCGCCTTGCTCACGCCCGTTGCCAAGGCGTTCTCCACCGATATCGGCTGCGAGGTGGCGTCGATGGGCGTGCAGGTGCACGGCGGCATGGGCTTCATCGAGGAGACCGGCGCGGCGCAGATCTACCGCGATGCGCGCATCCTGCCGATCTACGAAGGCACCAATGGCATCCAGGCCCTCGATCTCGTGACACGCAAGCTGCCGCTGGACGGCGGCCAGGTGGTGGCCGACTACATCGTGGAGCTGACCAAGACCGTGCATGAGGTGCGCGCCTCGAACCGGCCGGAGTTCGGCCGCATGGGCGAGCGGCTGGGCGAGGCGGTGGTTGCGCTCGCCGAGGCCTCGCGCTGGATGGGCGGCGCGCTGCAGAAGAACCCGGATGCGGCCATGGCGGGAGCGACGCCCTACCTGCGTCTCTTCGGGCTGGCGGCGGGCGGCGTGTATCTGGCGCGCGGCGCGCTGGCGGCGGCGCGCGGCGGCGGTCAGGCGCAGCCCATCGCCATTGCGCGGTTCTTTGCCGAGAACATCGCCAGTGCCGCGCCGGGCCTGAAGGAGACCGTGGTCGGCGGTGCGGACTCCACCCTCATGCTGGCGCCCGAGGCACTATCGGCGTGAGCCCTGGTGGCGGGCGCGGCAGGAGAGGGGACCCGCCGTGCCGCCGCTTTGAGATTGAGATCCGAAAGAAGGAAACGGAATGGCCAAGGACATCGAGATCAAGGTTGAGGATGGCGTGCAGGTCATCCGCTTCCTGCGGGCCGACAAGAAGAACGCCTTCACCGGCCCCATGTACAACGCCATGTCGGAGGCACTCGATGCGTCGGAGAAGAACGACGCCATCGCCTGCCATGTGTTCATCGGCTCGGGCGGCGTGTTCTCGGCCGGCAACGACATCAACGACTTCATGCGCCGGGCGCAGGCCGCTGCGACGGGCGACGGCAAGGGCATTCCGGCGCCTTCGCTCGACTTCATCCGCCGCCTGCCCAAGGTGACCAAGCCGATGATCGCCGCGGTGGACGGGCTCGCCATCGGCGTCGGCACCACCATGCTGCTGCATTGCGACCTGGTCTATGCCTCGCCGACGGCCAGCCTGCGCACGCCGTTCCTCGACCTCGGGCTGATCCAGGAGGCGGGCTCCACCATCACCGCGCCCGAGCGCATGGGCTATCCGCGCGCCTTCGAGCTCATCTGCCTGGGCGAGCCGTTCAGCGCCGAGCGGGCGCTACAGGCGGGGATCGTCAATGCCATCGTCCCGGCCGATCAGCTCGAGGCCACGGCGATGAAGGCCGCCAGGCGCCTGGCCGCCAAGCCGCGCCAGGCGCTCATGACCTCGCGCCGCCTGCTGCGCAGAAATCACGCGCAGATCAGTGCCATGATCGACGAGGAGGCGCGGGAATACGTCTCGCTCATGCGCTCGCCGGAAGCCCGCGAGGCGTTCACGGCCTTCCTGGAGAAGCGCCCGCCCGATTTTGCCAAGGCCAGAGGGAAAGGCTGATCTTCGCCCCAATGGCGGGATATGATCCGTCCCATGCCGATGTCCGGATCGTCATGCCCCCGCACTGAGCGCAAACGGTCGCCGGTTTCTGTCATGCTGCGAGCGCTGGCGATCGTGGCGCTTCTGCTGGCGCCTGCCGCCGCGGCCGCGTACGGCCCTGGCGCGCTTGAGAGGGCCGCTCAGCACGTGAAGGCGCTGCCGGCCAAGGGCGACGGTGTGGCACTGGCCGCGCAAGCGACGCAGGAGGGCCATTGGCGCTTCGTCAACCGGGCGGGGGAGACGTTCACGGCCGGCACGCCGGATGAGATGAAGCGCCTCGTCTCGGTGCTGCATCCGGAGGCCAAGGCGGGCGTGCGCCTTGCCGTCTATGTCCCCGAGGATACGATCTTTGCCCAGCGCGCAACGCTCAAGGGGCTGCCGGCCGGCGCGGAGCTGTTCGTCGTCCCGGGGCCGGAGAGCTACCGCGTGCTGCGCCGGGGCGAAGGCGCGGCCGAGCGCATCTTCGCCGAGGTGCGTCCCAACCTCGTCATCGAGATGAGCAACCGGCGGCTCTTCGAGGAGGCCGCCTGGCAGTTGGCGCGCCCGCTGGACAGGGCAAGCGTGCGCGTGCTGGCGCTGGAGCCGGGCGGGCCTTCCACGCTGTCGGCCTGGCCGCGCACCGACAAGGCGTCGAAGCGGGCGCTCGTCGATGTGATTGACCCGGCCAGCCTGCCTGCGGCCATGGGCTCCGTACGCGGTCAGACATTGCTGATCACCGGGCGCATCGAGCGCGATGTGCTCTACGTCCAACCGTCCAGCGGGCCTGAGCGCGGCTTGCTGCTCAAGGACCTGTTCAGGGCCGCCGAGGCGGCCGATGCCAACCTGATCGTGCTGCACGCACCCGCTACGCCGCGCCAGCCGGGCGGGCGCAACTGGCTCTGGCTGACGGTGGAGGTCAAGGGCCTGGAAGAGGCGCTGCAGCGCGCGCGCATGGCCGATTTTCTCAATGCGCTCGGGGGGCCGAACCGCCGTCTCGCCGCCGTCGCCCTGCCGGCCGGCAGGCGGGCCGCGCTCGACCTCACGGCGGTCGCCGATCTGCCCGGAACCGCGACAGGGAGGCCGGTGGGTGATCTCTTCTCGGGACTGCTGGCCGACATCACCGGCAAGGTCGTTCCCACGGCGGTGCAGGCCAACCTGCGCAGCAGGGAGCGGCAGCAGGAGCTCGATCAGCGTCTCGTGCCGGGCATCCCTGCCGCGCTGCAGGCCGGCTATCTTGCGCTCCTGGTGCTTGGTCTGTTCGGCGTGCCGCTCTCGCGCGCCTGGTGGCAGCGGCTTTGGCCGCCCGAGCTGGCCGCGGACTATGCCGGCCGCACCGGCTACTGGGCGGCGCGCGGTGTGCGTGCCTTCGCCTTCAGCCTCCTGTTCCTCCCGCTCACCGCCATGGTCGCTGCGCCGTACCATCTGCTCGCTCTGATCCGGGACGGGGTCATGACGCCGGTGCGCTGGTGGGGCCGGCTGACGGGGCGCAAGGATGCGCCGGGCGGCGACAGGGGAGCCGATGTCGGTCACGCGCCGGCGCCGGACCGTCCCTCGCCCCTGACGCCGGGAAATCGGGCACGCGACTGGCCGATGCCGGATGCGGCACGTCGCTTGGGCAACACGCGGCCGAGCCGCTGAGCGCGGCACATGTTAGGGTCATCGAGCCGGCATGGCGCGGGCTCGCGGGAAGAAGAGGAAACGCACATGGCAACGCTCAAGGGCAAGACACTCTTCATCACCGGCGCCAGCCGCGGCATCGGTCTCGCCATCGCGCTGCGGGCGGCGCGCGACGGCGCCAACATCGCCATCGCCGCCAAGACGGCCGAGCCAACCCCCAAGCTCGAGGGCACCATCTACACGGCGGCCAATGAGATCGAGGCGGCGGGCGGCAGGGCGCTGCCCATCGTGTGCGACATCCGCTTCGAGGACCAGGTGCAGGCGGCCGTCGCCAAGACGGTCGAGACCTTCGGCGGCCTCGACATCTGCGTCAACAATGCGAGCGCCATCTCGCTGACGCCGTCGACGGCCACCGAGATGAAGCGCTACGACCTGATGCACGGCATCAACGCGCGCGGCACCTTCCTGGTGTCCAAGACGTGCATCCCGCATCTCAAGAAGGGCGCCAACCCGCACATCCTGATGCTGTCGCCGCCGCTCGACATGAGCGTGAAATGGTTCGCCCCGCACGTCGCCTACTCGATGGCCAAGTTCAACATGAGCATCATTGCGCTGGGTCTGTCCGGCGAGCTCAAAGGTGACGGTATCGCTGTGAACGCGTTGTGGCCGCGCACGACCATTGCGACCGCGGCTGTACAGAACCTGCTCGGCGGCGACGCGCTGACCAGGCGCAGCCGTACGCCGGCAATCATGGGCGACGCGGCGCATGTGATCCTGACGCAGGACGCCAGGGGTTTCACCGGGCGCTTCTGCATCGACGACACGCTGCTCTTTGAGCACGGGGTGAAGGACTTCGAGACGTACCGGGTCGACAAGAGCCAGGAGCTGGCGCCGGACTTCTTCGTGCCCGACAGCATCCCGGCGCCGCCCGGCGTCAAGCTCGCCACGCGCATGCGTTGAGCCGTTTTCTCCCTCTCCCCGCTTGCGTCCATGCGAAGCATGGCTTCGCCATGACGAGAGGGGGCGGGGTGAGGGACAGCAGCGGACTGGTGGGGGCAGCAACGCACTCGGTGCTGGAGCGTGGGCTGCCTCTCACCCTAACCCTGTCCCCATGAAGAATGGGGAGAGGGGACAGGTCGTCATTCCTCTTCTCCCTGTCCTCGCCTGCGGGGAGAGGGACTGGAACAACTCGGTACGGAGGGGCCAAGCATGACTGCTGCCATCGAGATCACCGGCGTGCGCATCCGGCGCGCGATGGTGCCGGTGAGGCGCGTGCTCAACACACGCGTCGGCCGCTTCACGCGCGGGCCGTTTCTGCTGATCGACCTGGAGCTGAGGGGCGGCGGCGTGGGCCGGGTGCTCGGCTTCACGTTCATGCCCGTCGGCTTGAAGGTGGTGCCGATCCTGCTCGAAGAATTGGTGGCCTCGGTCAAGGGCCGCAAGATCGGCCTGGCGGACGTGCCGGCAGTGCACGACGCCTGCCAGAAGGCGCTCACCCACATGGGTCACGAGGGCGTGGCGCAGATGGCGCTGTCCATGCTCGACATGGCCCTGCACGATGCGCTGGCGCGCGAGGCGGGCGTGCCGCTCTACAAGCTGCTCGGCGGCACCAATGCGCCGCTGCCCACCTATCACAGTTGCGGGCTGGGCATTGCCGAGCCGCAGGACGTGGCCCGCGAGGCCAGAGAGATGCTGGCCGAGCACGGTGGCTTCACGCACATGAAGCTGCGCATGGGGCGTGACAGCGCGGCAGGTGAGATTGCCGCCTACCAGGCGGTGCGCGGCGCCGTCGGGCCGGACGTGATGATCTCCTGCGATTTCAACCAGGGTCTGCCTTCGGTCAGCGCGCTGGAGACCTGCCGCGCCATCGACGGGCTGGGGCTCGCCTGGATCGAGGAGCCCGTCGCCTACGACGACTACGATACGCAGGCGCGCCTTGCCACCAAGCTCGCGACGCCCATCCAGATCGGCGAGAACTGGTGGAGCTGGCGCGTCGGCAAGGCCGCCATCGAGACGGGCGCCTGCGACTATGTGATGCCCGACCTGCTGCGCATCGGCGGGGTCACCGGCTGGATGCGGCTCGCCCGCATGGCCGAGGCCTGCGCGGTGCCGTTCTCCTCGCACCTTTCGCCCGACTATTCGGCGCACGTGCTGGCGGCCACGCCGACCAGGCACTGGCTGGAGTTCATGGACTGGGGCCAGGACCTGATGCAGGACCCGCTGCTGCCGGTGAAAGGCTTTACCATACTGCGCGATGCGCCGGGCACGGGCCTGGACTGGAACGAGACGGCGATTGCACCCTGCCTGGTAGGCGGGTAACAGGGCTGCAGGGACTTGCGCGGGGGCGTTTCTCATGGAGGCTGCCCATGCCGTCCAGGGCCGCGCTTGCCATCTTCCTCTGTGCGCTTGTGCTGGGAGCCTCTGCTCCCCGCGCACAAGTCTCCCAGTCCGACCGGATCGCCATCAGCTACGTGGCACCGGTCGATGGGGAGCACGAGCCGCTCTACCACATGCTCATGGAGCAGCAGGCGCTGGAACGTGTGCGCGACCTGCTGGTCAAGATCCGCTGGCCGCGCACGCTGCGGCTGGAGCTTGCGGGCTGCCAAGGCGAGTCGAATGCGTGGTATGAGGATGCGGTCGTCACGGTCTGCTACGAGTACCTCAACGATATGTGGAGGACGGCCCACTCCTCCAGGCGGCCCAAGCACCTCACGCCCCAAGAGGCGTTCATGGGACCGGCCGTCGACACGTTCCTGCACGAGGCCGGCCATGCCGCGTTCGATCTGCTCAAGGTTCCCGTGTTGGGCCGCGAGGAAGATGCCGCCGACCAGTTTGCGGCCTACATTGTTTTGCATTTTCCCAGCGAGAAGAAGAAGGCTCTGATTCTGGGCAGTGCCTATTCGTATGCCAGCGAGCTGAGGGTGTACAGCGCGCGCGACCTCTCGAAGCCGCGATTGGGATTTGGACGTCACATCACCTACGCGGACGAGCACGGCACTCCCGCGCAGCGCTTATACAATCTGCTCTGCATCGCCTATGGATCGGACAAGAATCTGTTCGCCGACGTCGTGAGCGACGGATATCTGCCGGGCGAGCGGGCCGAAATGTGCGAGGACGAGTATCGCCAGATCGATTTCGCCTACCGCAGCCTGATCGAGCCGCACGTGGACAAGTGAGCACCCGGAGCGCGCACTGTGCCCCGCATAAACCTTAACGCGACGCCGAAGTGCCTGCCATCGTCAGCCCTTCCGGTGCGTGCTAATCTGGCCTCGGACACGGGAGGTTTTCCTAAAAAAGGAGACTGACCATGACGCAACAATTCTCACAGGTGGAGATCGAGAGCGCGCTTGAGGCGGCCCGCGCGCAAATCAGGCAGAACTGGGGTTGGTTTCTGGCTCTGGGCATCGTCTTCGTGCTGGCAGGGATTGCTGCCATCGCCTTTCCCCTGCTCTCGACCATTGCCGCCAAGGTGGCGCTCGGCTGGATCTTCATGGTCGGGGGCGTGCTGATGATCATTCACGCCTTCTCAGCTCCGCGCTGGAGCGGATTTCTGTTCGGTCTGCTGATCGGCATCCTCTATCTGATTGCCGGCGGGTGGCTCGCGTTCTTTCCGTTCACCGGCATCATCACGCTCACGCTCCTGCTTGCCGCACTCTTCCTGGCGGAGGGCGTGCTGGAGGTGATCATGGCCTTTCGCGTGCGTCCGCACGAGGGGTGGATGTGGCTATTGCTCAGCGGCCTGATCGCGGTGGCCGTCGGCATCCTGATCGGAATGAACCTGCCAAGCTCGGCGACCTGGGCCATCGGCCTCCTCGTCGGCATCAACCTGCTGTCGACGGGCATTAGCTTCATCGCCCTGGCCTTGACGGGCAGGCGCGACAGCGGAGTGCCGGCAACGGCGTAGCCGCCAAGGCTCCGCAAGAGCGGCTGGGCGTGCGCTCCGGCTGTAGGCCGAGGCCGGCCTGAGCGGGCTCAGGCCGCTCCCTTGAGAATGCGGTCAACGAACATGGGCACCACCTTGGTCGCGGCGCCATGGTGGGCCTCGTGAAACAGCGAGGCACCTTCCGACGGCTCGAGATTGAGCTCCACGGTGTGCGCGCCGCTGCTGCGCGCCTCGGCCACGAATCCGGCGGCCGGATAGACGTTGCCGCTGGTGCCGATCGACAAGAACAGGTTCGCCGCCGCCAGCTCCTCGTAGATGCGGTCCATGTGATAGGGCATCTCGCCGAACCACACGACGTCGGGGCGCAGGCCGCCCGGCTTGCCGCATGCTGCGCACGCAAGCTCCACGCCGAGATCGGGTGCGTCCGGTCCCCAAGGGTGGCGCGCCTGGCAGTGGTTGCACAGCGCCTGCCGGTGCAGCCCGTGCATGTGGATCACATTCTTGGTGCCGGCCGCCTCATGCAGGGAATCGACGTTCTGCGTGACGATCACCACGCGGCCGCCGTTCCTGGCCGCATGCTCGGTCTCAAGCTCGGTGAGGGCGAGGTGCGCGGCGTTGGGTCGGGCGTTGCCGCTCATCTTGCGGCGCATGTTGTAGAAGTCGAGCACGCGCTGCGGGTTGCGGGCAAAGCCCTCCGGCGTCGCCACGTCGCGATAGTCGACCTTGGACCAGATACCGTCCTTGTCGCGGAAGGTGGAGATGCCGGATTCGGCGGAAATGCCAGCGCCGGTGAGGACAACGATGCGCTTGAAGCGGGACATGCTGACAAATCCTCCGCGCATGGCACAATCGGCGGCCAGATTTAGCGGCCGACGGGCCGCACCGCAATCGGGGTGTCGCGAAGGGAAAGGTCGTGTCGGGATGGAAACCTGGCTGAGCTGGAGCTCGGGCAAGGACTCGGCCTGGTGCCTGGAGATGCTGCGGCGAGGGGGGGAGAGGCCGGTCACGGGCCTGTTCACCACCGTGAATGCCGCCTTCGACCGCGTCGCCATGCACGCGGTGCGGCGCGCGCTGTTGGAGGCGCAGGCGAAGGCGGCCGACCTCGACTTGCACGTGATCGATATCCCCTATCCCTGCCCCAACGCGGACTACGAACGCATCCTGGGTGCATTCGTTGCTAAGGCGCGGGCGCAGGGCGTTGCGGCGATGGCCTTCGGCGATCTGTTCCTGGCCGACATTCGCGCCTATCGCGAGCGCCAGCTCGCCGGCACCGGCATTACGCCATTGTTTCCCCTCTGGGGGCGGGACACGCGCGCACTTGCGGGCGAGATGATCGACGGCGGACTGGTGGCGCGTGTCACCTGTGTCGATCCCAGCAAGCTCGACCGCACATTCGCAGGGCGCACCTTCAATCGCGCGTTCCTGAGCGATCTGCCCGACGGCGTCGATCCGTGCGGCGAGAACGGCGAGTTCCATACCTTCGTCAGCGCGGGCCCGATGTTCAGCGCGCCGATTCCGCTGCGTGCGGGAGAGATCGTCGACCGCGACGGCTTCGTGTTCGCCGACCTGGTGCCGGTGCCCTGCACCGATGGTCCGGTAGCACAAGAGCTGGGCTGAGGGCATCACCGGAGAGCCGAACCACCAAGATCCGGCCGGCTCGTGCGAGAACACCAACGCCGGATGGCATCGCAGCGCGCGCACTGCCGCGCCACGCCGGCCGTGTGTTCGTCCCGGCCGAGCGGCGGGGCCTGGGCACGACACGATCAGTCCAGCGAAAGACGTCTGGCGCGTTTGATGAAACCATAGAATCGCGCCGGCGACATACGCCGCCGGCGCGATTTGCGCCTCACTGGCGCGTCAGCGTGGCCTTCCTCTCCTCGAACTCTTCCTTCTGAATTTCCCCCTTGGCGAACCGCTCATTGAGGATATCCAATGCGGTCTTCTGCCCGAACGATGGCCAGCCACAAACGCGGGAGCGACGCATCATTGGAAGCATCAACAGGACCATGGCGAAGGACAGCGCCATGAAAACGAGCGGGACAAATGGAAACCAATGCCCCCATTCTGCAGGTGTCATTCTTTTGCCTCTGTCGGTTGATGGCACGACGGCGAGAGTGATCTTGCCGTCTCTCGGTGGGGAAATATGAGGTGGACTTTGGGTATTCAATAGGATGCAATCTGATTAAATGTGAAGAAATGTAAATCTGGCAACCCTTATCCGTATCGAGGAGATGGCGCACTCGGGCCGATAAGTCCGCGCGCTGCCCAGATGAGGGCGCCGGCTGCGCGTGCTATCAAGGGCGGAGCAAACTGCCGCGCAGGAACGATGGAGGCCGCATGACCACCCCGCCGGCGTCGGACGCCAAGGTCATCAGGGTTGGCATGCTGGAGGGCAGGCCGGTTTACGGCGGCGAGCTGCAGGTCAAGCTGCGCGTGCGCGGCGATGAGATGGTGCTGCTGGAGATTTTCTACGCGGCCGGCGTCGGCACGCCGCTGCATTCCCACACGCATGAGTCGGTCATCTACCTGGTCAGCGGCAAGCTCAAGGCCACCATCGAGGACAAGACCTTCGTCATGATGCCGGGCGACACCTGCCGGCATCCCGCCGGCGTCCTGCATGGCGCGGAGGCGCTGGAGGATGCCGTGATCCTGGAGTGCAAGTCGCCCGCACCGGACCTCTCCGCGTTCATGACAGCGGGATAGTGACGATGACGCGCTACCATCGGCGCGCAGACCAGATCGCCCGCCGGGCAAGGGTTGAGAAGCACGGGCTCAGGCGCCGCCAGCTTGCGCTGTCTTCAGTGCGGCGACCTCCGCCTCCAGCGCCTTGATGCGGGCCTGGAACTGCAGGATGGTGCGGCCGACGTCCTCGGCGTGGAACATCTGCGGGATGTGCTGGGGACAATTGGTGTCCCAGGCCTCGACCTCGAACAGGATCACCTGCTCGTCGCGGGCCTTGTAGCCCTCCGGCCAGAGGCGGGCGAGCAAGGCTGGATCATCCTCCACCACGCGCGCGCGGCCCCACAGCTTCACGCGCCGGCGCAGGGCATGGTCCATGACGAAGATGTAGGCCCTGGGGTTCTCGGCGAGGTTGCCGGTGGTGATGTACTGCCGGTTGCCCTTGAAGTCGGCAAAGCCCAGGGTGCGTTCGTCGAGCACGCGCAGGAAGCCCGCCGGTCCGCCGCGATGCTGCACATAGGGCTGGCCATCGGCGCTGGCCGTCGCCAGATAGAAGGAGCGCGCCTCCGCCAGAAAGCCGGCAAGGTCCGCCGTTATCGCGGTCGGCCAGCCGCCGCGCTGCTCGGCCTTGGCGTAGTGCTCGCGCGAGCCGCGCTTGACCTGGATGGCCTTGACGGTGGGTGTGAAGGCCACATCGCTGGCAGAGTGCGTCATGGTTGGTTCCGCGTTTGCCGATCTTCAATGTAAGTATGGCGCGAGGATCGCGTGCATGACATTTTCTCTTTCGTTCATTGAGTTCTTTGCAAGAATGCGTGAACGGCGGGCGGGCGGGCTTCAGGTGGGTGGTCTTGGGCAAGGCGGTGAGGTCCGATGCCGAACACGGTAGGAATGGCGGCCCAGCTCGCGGGGCAGTCGCTGCGCTTTGGGTGGTATTTCGCGCTCAATCGAGCGCTCGACTGGCGCACCGACCGGTTGGGCAAGACGCCGCGCTATAGGCCGAGCCGTCCGGTGCCCTCCCAGCGCGAGCTGCTGGCCGATCAGGCCCAGCTTCTGATGAGCGACGCCTTGGCCGTTCGCGATGGCCTCTACCCGCCGATGGACGATGCTGCAGCCTCGCCGCTCAGGCATCTGGCGCGCGTGTGGGCCATGTTTGCCGATCTGCCGCAGGCCTACGCCCGGCGCGCCGACAAGGATGCGACGACGGCCAAAGCCGAGGCAGCCGCCGTCGGGGTGCCCGAGTACTATGCGCAGGACTTCCATTTCCAGACTGGCGGTTATCTGACGGAAGGCTCGGCACAGCTCTACGACGTCCAGGTCGAGACGCTGTTCATGGGCGCCGCGGGGCCCATGCGACGCACGGCGTTCGCGCCCATCGGCGAGTACATGCGTGGCCGCGACCAGCGCAAGGCGACCCTGATCGACGTGGCGTGCGGCACCGGGCGGTTCCTGCGCCAGGTAAGGCTTGCCTATCCGGCCATGACGCTCAAGGGGGTCGACCTGTCGCGCGCCTATCTCGGCGAGGCGGCCCGCCAGCTCGATGGCCTGCGCGGGGCGGAGCTGATCGAGGCCCCAGCCGAGAGGATGCCGCTCGAGGATGCGAGCGCCGACATCGCGACCTCGATCTTCCTCTATCACGAGCTGCCGCCCGACGTGCGCCGGCAGGTGACGGCGGAGGTGGCGCGCGTTCTCAAGCCCGGCGGCCTGTTCGTGTTCATCGACAGTTTGCAGATGGGCGACAAGCCGGGATGGGACGGCCTCTTGGAAGCCTTTCCGCATCGCTTTCACGAGCCCTATTACCGCCACTACAGCACGGATGATCTCGACGGCATGTTCATGGCCGCGGGGCTGGAAGCGGACATGACCAGCACACCCTTCCTGTCGAAGCTGATGGTGCGGCGGAAGCGGTGAGCGGCCTGTCGCTGCATGCTGCCACTGGGTCCTGAGGCTTCGCAGGACGGATCGCTCAAGCTCAGGAAGCATCGATCATGGGTCTTCTCATCGACGGCGTATGGCACGACAAGGGGTACGACACGCGCAGCACCGGCGGTCGTTTCGTGCGTGCCGACAGCAGTTTCCGCAACTGGATCACGCCGGATGGATCGCCCGGGCCGACGGGCGTGGGCGGCTTCAAGGCCGAGCCCGGCCGCTATCATCTCTATGTGTCCCACGCCTGCCCGTGGGCCAACCGCACCATGATCTTCCGCGCCCTCAAGGGGCTCGAGGGGATGATCGGCGTGTCGGTGACGCACTGGCTGTTGGCGGAGAACGGCTGGACCTTTGCACCGGCTGACGGCGTGGTGCCCGACACGGTCAATGGCGTGTCCTACCTCCATCAGATCTATACGCGGGCGGACGCCGCCTACAGCGGGCGCGCAACCGTGCCGGTGCTCTGGGACAAACAGCGCGGCACCATCGTCAACAACGAGTCGAGCGAGATCATCCGCATGCTCAACTCGGCCTTCGACGGCATCGGCGCGAAGCCCGGCGACTATTACCCCGAGCCGCTGCGCGAGGACATCGATCGGCTCAACGGACGCATCTACGACACGGTCAACAACGGGGTCTACAAGGCTGGCTTCGCCACGACGCAGGCGGCCTACGAGGCCGCGGTCGGCCCGCTGTTTGCGACACTCGATTGGCTCGACGAGCGGTTGCGCGGTCAGCGCTTCCTGCTGGGCCCGCAGCCGACGGAAGCTGACTGGCGTCTTTTCACCACCCTCATCCGCTTCGATCCGGTGTATGTGGGGCACTTCAAGTGCAATATCCGCCGGCTGGTCGACTATCCCGCGTTGTGGGCCTATGCGCGCGACCTCTACCAGTGGCCGGGCGTGCGCCCGACGGTGAACTTCCAGCACATCAAGCGCCACTACTATATGAGCCACACCAGCATCAATCCGACGGGCATCGTGCCGGCGGGGCCTGAGATCGACTACGACGCGCCGCCCGGACGGGAGCGGCTTGGGGCGTGATCGAGCGCGCCATGGCCGAGCGGCGAAGCGCGGTTAGCCATTTTCCGTTGACCGAAATTGGGATTATGTGGGAACGCCGCTTATCGGCGTGGCGCGGGTGGATAGATTATGGGTGGGATGGCCATGAGCTTCATCCAGAAATTCATGACCTCGATTGTGCCTCGGTCATTGGCCCAGTCCATCGAAGCGCAATCACGCGCGTGGATGGCTAAATGCGGGACCTGCGGGGAGGAGCGGTCGATCTGGGATCATGGCGGCATTCGCTGGGGCGCGGCGGGCAATCCACGCCGCCGGCTCCGCTGTTCCCGCTGCGCGCGTGTGACATGGCAGCAACTGCGTAATTCGCAGGGGTAATTTCAAGGCGCTTGCAAATAGGTCAGCATTGCTGACATATTTGACTCCAGGGGCAACCGTGGAGCCGGATCCCGTGACGAAACCTGTCGAGACGGCCGCCTGGGAGCCGCGCTATGCCGCTCGCGCGGAGCGCATGCGGGCATCCGAGATCCGCGAGCTGCTGAAGGTCTTGGACCAGCCCGGCGTGATCTCCTTCGCCGGCGGCATTCCCGATCCGGTGTTGTTTCCCGTAAAGCAGGCGCAGGAGGCCTACGTGTCGGTGCTG
The DNA here is from genome assembly GCA_019747815.1 of Hyphomonadaceae bacterium. Taxonomy (GTDB): domain Bacteria; phylum Pseudomonadota; class Alphaproteobacteria; order Rhizobiales; family Hyphomicrobiaceae; genus AWTP1-13. The sequence goes on along the minus strand of JAIEQJ010000045.1, from coordinate 4,143 downwards.
GCCGATCCCGCCACCGCCGGCAGCGGCCTGCAGTATTCGACGAGCGAAGGCTATCTGCCGCTGCGCCAATGGATCGTACGCCATATGGGTGGCATCGGCGTGCCGTGCCACGAGGACAACGTCGTCATCACCTCGGGCTCGCAGCAGGCGCTCGAGTTCCTGGGCCGCCTGCTGCTCTCGCCCGGTGACACCGCGCTGGTGACGGCGCCCACCTACCTGGGGGCCCTGCAGGCGTTCTCGGCCTACGAGCCGCGCTATGATGAATTGCGGCCCGAGGACGGAAATTGCACGCCGGCCTCCTATGCTGAGGCGGCCCGGCAGGGGGGCGGCGAGGTGAAGTTCGCCTACGTGGTGCCGAGCTTTGCCAATCCGACCGGCGAGACGCTGTCACCGGTGGCGCGGGCGCGATTGCTGGATTTGGCGGCCGAGCTCGACTTTCCGATCATCGAGGATGCGGCCTACGCCAGCCTGCGCTTCGAGGGTGAGGCGTTTCCCCCGATCCAGGCGCTGGAGATTGCGCGCGGCGGCAGCATCGATCGCGCCCGCACGATCTATTGCGGGACCTTCTCGAAGGTGCTGTCGCCGGGGCTCAGGGTCGGCTGGATCGTCGCGGCCAAGCCCGTCATTCGCCGCCTGGTGCTCGTCAAGCAGGCCTCCGATCTCAACAGCGCCACCGTCAATCAGATGGTCATGCATCGGATGGCGGTGGCCGCATTCGACCACCAGGTGGCGCAGGCGTGCGAGCACTACCGGGCCCGGCGCGATTGGATGCTGGCGGCATTGGCGCGGCACATGCCGGAGGGCGTGAGCTGGACGAAGCCGCAGGGCGGCCTGTTCACCTGGGTGCGCCTGCCGGAGGAATGCGACGCTGAGCGGCTGCTCGAGCGGTCGCTCGATGAGGCCGGGGTGGCGTTCGTGCCCGGCAGCGCGTTCTTCTTCGACGGCCGGGGGCGCAACACGCTGCGCTTGAGCTTCTCGCTCCCGGGCGAAGAGGAGATCGACCGCGGCATCGCGCTGCTTGCGCGGCTGGTGGGCGAGGCCGCCCAGGTGCCGCCTACTCCGCCGTCTCGTCGGTGCGGTCGATGACGATCGGGGGCTCGATCAGGCGGACATCGATGGGCTTGGAGGCGACCAGCCTGGGGTTGTGGGGCAGCGGATTGTCCCTGCCCGGCGGCGCATTGAGCCAATGGTCGGGGCCCGGCACCTTGTCGATCCCCAGCGGATAGATGGTCAGCCTGTCGCGCTCGAACTTGAGGCGCAGGAAATTCTTGTAGTTCTTGATCCTGAGCGCCGCGAAGGCATCCTCCGCATGCATGCGGGCGAACAGGCCCGTGAGCACCCAATACAAGCCCCACAGCGACCCGCCCGCCAATGCGCCGAGCGAGATCATCAGAACGGGATACGACGTGAAGCCGACGAGCTGGCGCACGGGCGAGGGGGCCGGAACCGCCTGGGGCGCGCTCTGCTGCTGCTCGGTCCGCCGCTTCAGAGGCTCCAGGGATTCCTGGATGACATCGCGCACGATGGGTGCCTGCGCCTCGCGCGAGGTGTAGAGCGCGTCGATGTAGCTCTGGATGGTGGGCGTCATCTGGTTGTTCCAGGTGACGACCAGCAGCGAAAGCGTGAACATGGCGGTCAGGTGCGCCATGAAATGCGCCGTGCCGACGATGAACTTGGTCGCGTAGCGCCGCACGCCCGGCCGTTCGACGCTGTCGACGTACCAGACGAGGGTGGCGTAGAGGCCGCCGAGGAAGATGGCGAGGCTGATGGAGGCGATGATCGCCTGGATGAGATAGATCGGCATGGCCGGCAGCACGCTCCAGAGCGAGGTGCCCATGCCGAGCGTGTCGATCTTGCCCGACGAGATCTCATAGCGGGTGACGAGGGTCTGGAACTCCCAGGTCACGATCCAGTAGATCAGGCCGATGCCGATGGAGAAGGCCGGGTTGTAGAACGGGAACAGCACATTGGCGAGGCTGAGAACATAGCTGCGGGATTTGCTGGGGTAGCACTTGGGTGCCTGCGGCTGCAGCGGTTTCTTCTTGAGCGTGACCCGCTGCAGGGGTTCCAGTGCATCCTGCACGTCCTGCACGGCCTGGCCGACGATGCTGTCGGCCGGCTTGGTGTTGCGCTTGAGGCGGATGTCGTAGTGCTTCGCCCGCCAGGCCTCGCCGGGGCGCACGCCCGCCGCCTGGGACTCCGCCGGCGCGGCATCGTCCTGCTTCTCGGGCCAGCGCACCGAGATGTTGTTCTTGAGCACGTGCGTGGGATGCAGGAAGGCGCCGCCGCCGCCCGACGTGATGAAATGCACGTCGAGCTCGTGGGCGTAGTAGCGATTGTAGTGGTGCCAGTCGCCGGCGATGACCGCCACCACGCGCGCACCCCTGGCCCGCGCGATCGACGTGATCTTGAAGAAGTTCTCCTCCTCGTCGAGGCCGTGCATGTCGGCGATCATCCACGACGGCTGCGCCAGGCAGATGATCAGGTTGGCGCCCGGATGCATCTGCTCGGCCATCGCCTCGAAGTAGTTGACCTGGGCGGTGTCGAGATACTTCGAAAACTGGATGTCGGCGCCCCAGATCCACCAGTTGTAGGGCAGGCGCAGCGCCCAATAGCTGCGGTGCTGCTGACAGCGCCAGCCGCCGATGATGTTGCCCTTGGCATCCGACAGCTTGTCGCGCGAGGAGCAGAACAGGCTGTCGAAGGCATTGAGGCCGTCGTACCAGTCGTGATTGCCCGGGATGGCAAACAGCTTGCGATCGGGCTCGCGGGTGCTGAAGGCCCAGTTGAAGGGCTGCAGCAGGCGGCTCTTGTAGTCCTCGCGCGTGGCCTGCGGATAGCACTGGTCGCCGCCCATGATCAGGATCTCGCCGTGGCGCAGCTTGTCGGCCCCGCGCACATCGAGGCTGTCCTGGGCGAGCAGATAGGCCGTTGTATAGGTGGGCTCGAAGCCGTCGCCCACGTCCGCCACATAGTCGATCCAGAACGCGCCGGTCTCGTCGCGGGCAATGCGATTGGGTGCGCCGTCCGCAGCGGGGCCGTCGATGTTGCTGTAGTCGTAGCGCTGGCACAGCTCCTTGTCGGTCGAGGGATCGGTGACCGCCTGCATCAGGCGCTGGTCGGCGTACTGGCCGAAAACGGATGACACGATGGTGCGGATGCCGATGCGGGTGAGCAGGCGCGGGTCGTACCACGATACCATCTTGGGCAGGCGCCCCATGCGGAGCTGCCGAAGCGGGCTGTATTCCATGCGTGTCTCCGCAGCCGATGTCCCCCGATAGCCGCGCTGCGCCGACCGGGTGTCCTTGAACGAGGTCCGCCCCGCTCGCCGCCCTCAAGGTGACGCTTCAATTCGGCGGAAGAAAGGGCCTGCAGCGCGCGGTCGGCTCGCGCGTTGCCAAAATACGCCACCGCCGGGCCTGCCGATGCGGCACCATCAGGCTCGGCGGCTGGTGCGCACCCGGCGTGCGCCCCAGGTGCGCCGCGGCCCCGTGTCGATGTGGAAGACGCCACCGCCGTAGTGCTTCAAGCCACCGACCGTGTGCTGGCGGCTCAGGAATGCGAGCACCGAGCCGTAGCTTCCACGCACCCGGAAATCCACTGCATTGCCCGTCAGATGATAGGAGCGCGGCGCCCCGCCGACGCGGCGATTGTGGCTGGGACTGCGGCATGTGGAGTTGACGGTCAACGGGCCAAAGGCGGCGGCAACCTGTCCAAGGATCGCGCGCAACGGGGAGGCGAGGCAGCCGGCCGACGCAACCCAGCGGATCGCTCCGCCCGACAAGCCCGGCAGCGCCGACGGCGCAGGCGCCGGCAACAGCCGGCCGAGGCTTGCGAGCTGCCAGTTCGATTGCGGGAGGCGGGCGGGGCGGCAGTGGGGACGGGGCCCCTCGATGCGTGCGGGCTCTGAGCTCTTGAGGGCGCCGTCGAGGCTGGCGACCGCCAGGGCGAAGAGGCTGCTGTGCCCGCTCCGGCAGCGCGGTGCGGCGGACCCTCGCGGCAGACCGGAGAGGCCGGCATCCAGGAGCGGATCGGGCAGCAGCGGGTGCGTGGCCACCAGGCTCCGCTGTGCGAGCGGAAGCGTGGGAGCCGGCGCGGCGGCGGCCAGGCGCGGATGCGTCCGGCGCACCGCGTGCCCGCGCG
>JAIEQJ010000048.1 GCA_019747815.1 Hyphomonadaceae bacterium | reverse complement strand
GCTGTGCGTCATCCTCCGTCTACATACATTATGAAGCGCGAAACTTATCCCCGCCCGCAAAATGCGGGCGCCACGCTTCCCGGCCCGCGGGGAGAGGGAAGAGTGTCATCCCGGACGTCTGCGAAGCAGTCTCTCCGGGACCCAGGGGCCGCCGGTGATCGCGCGCAATCTTCAATCCTGGGTACCGGCTCTCGCGCTTCGCACGCGGCCGGCATGACAAGGATGATCCGTCCCCTCTCCCCATCCTGCACGGGGAGAGGGCTAGGGCGAGGGGCAGCAACAAGGGTGAGGGGCAGCCACGAGGGCGAGGGGCAGCCGCGTCAAGCCGACAATGCCGTAGTCGCAGGCGGACGCTTAGCCTCCACGGTCATATTCACGCTCCACGACGACGACCATTGCGAATGGCCTTTCACGTCAACGGCTTCGTTCGCACATGGCATATCGTCCGCCCAGGTCATATTTTCGCTATCTTGGTCCGCTTTACCTAGTGGAGGCTCCAATTCGCGCACGGGAGGCGATCATGGCTGACCTAAACATCGACAGTATCGTTGAGACAGCTGGCGGACCAAACCCGCTTGCGGTTGCGATGCTGCAGCTGTGTCAGATTTCGTACGATTCGAGCGGCATCAAGAAAGCCATCAGCAACATGCCGCCGTATCCGGGAACGACCGGCAAGTGGTACCCGCTCTGGGGGCCTGCCTGGAACCTGATCGACTCCAACCTCGCGTTCGTTGCCGGCTACTACAAGGATGGCACGTCGACGCCGCTGTTCACCTGCGTGGTGATACGCGGAACCGACGTCGATATTTGGGATCCGCTCGGAATCCTCTGGCAAATCTGGGAGGACCTCGATCCGGAAAATCCCGTGCCGCTGCCTTGGCCGAACACAGACCCCAATGCGTGGATCGCCGGCGGCACGGCCGACGGCCTCGAGGTCATCCAGTCGCTGATGTCAAACGGCTGGCTCCTCAAGGACTGGCTGACCAACTTCCTGGCGCAGCCCGGCAATAGCGGCACGCTCCTGATGGTCACCGGCCACAGCCTCGGCGGCTGCCTGACCACGGTGGTCGCGCCCTGGCTCAAGACCGCGCTCTCGCCTGCCACGTATATGTTGCCCATGACCTTCGCCGCCCCCACTGCCGGCAACGCCGCCTTCGCCAGCGACTTCACCAAGATGTTTCCGACCTCGTACCGCTACCAGAACCCCCTCGACATCGTCCCCCTCGCCTACGATAACCTTCCCGCCATTGACAAGCTCTATCAGCCTTGCGGGCTCACGATTCCGTGGGAGATAAAGGACGCGGTGGGGTGGATGCAGTCGGAGATCAAGGGCCTCGTCTACAAGCAGCCGGGCAGCCTCTCGCCCCCGCTGCCGTCCAACTGCTACAAGACGACGAGCTGGATCGACGAAGGCGCCTACCAACACGCGGCGACCACCTACATGGCTCTGCTCGGCGGCACGAACATCGGCAGGGTGTCCCCGATGACGAGCCGTCGCGGCGCTCGCCTTGCGACGCAGCGCCTCCCGAGATCGGTGCTCGGCTGAGATAACGCGCAACTGCCTGGGCTCGGTGCCTTCCGGTCAGCGCTCGATGGTGCCAGCCCTGCTGCGCACCATCTTCGCCCTGGACACCCAGGGGCCGCCGGTGATCGCGCGCAATCTTCAATCCTGGGTACCGGCTCTCGTGCTTCGCACGCGGCCGGCATGACAAGGATGATCCGTCCCCTCTCCCCACGGAAAGAGTGGGGAGAGGGAGACGACAAGGGGGAGAGGAAGCCGTCCCACACCCGCGCCGCGCCTGCGCTTGGCTCGCCCCAACCCAGGGGCAAAGCGCATGCCGACCATTTGCCCACTTATCTGCTCACCCCGCGACGCATGGCTCGTGGGCTTGCCGCTCTCCCATGCATATGCGATTCAGCGCCTCGTCCGTGCATCGGCCACGGCCGCATGGCCCAATCTGTGAAATGGCCCAACCTGTGAAAGACGATCGGTGGCTGCGTTCCTTCGCTCCCAGGCTGCAGCCTATGTCCTGCTGCCTCTGGCGACCGCCTGCTGGGCCGGCAACCACGTGATCGCACGTGCGGCCGGGGGCCATGTCCCGCCGGCGAGCCTTGCGGTGCTGCGCTGGATGATGATCGTCGCGGTGGTCCTGCCGTTCGCGCTGCCGCACATGCGCGCGGACTGGCCCAAGCTCAAGCGCAATGCCGCCCTGATGCTCCTGTTCGCCACCACGGGCGGCGGCGCCTTCGGCACCCTGCAATTCGTGGCGCTGCATTTCACCACCGCGCTCAACATGGGGGTTGTAAGCTCCGTGGGACCGGCATTCATCGTCGCGGCAAGCTGGCTCCTGTTCCGCGACCGGCTGAGCCCGCTGCAGCTCCTGGGCGTCACCATTTCCCTGTCGGGCGTGCTGGTGATCGTGAGCCGGCTCGACCTGGTGCGCCTGGCGAGCTTCAGCTTCAACGGCGGCGACCTCATCATCATTGTCAACATGATGTTCTGGGCCATCTATTCGGCATGCCTGCGCCTGCGCCCGGACATCCATCCGATGACGTTCATGCTGGCGATGGCGGTGGTCGCCGGCCTCGGCAACATCCCGTTCGCCCTGGCCGAATATGCCTTCGACTACCGGCTGCAGTTCACCGGGCTGACGCTGCTGGCGCTGCTCTATTCCGTCTTCTTCACCACGCTATTCGCCTATGTCGCCTGGAACCGCGGCATCGACATCATCGGTGCACCAAGGGCCAGCGCCTTCCTGCACACCACACCGCTCTTCAGCGCCGTGCTTGCGACCACGATCCTGGGAGAGACCATCGAGGCCTATCACGTCCTCGGCTTTGCCTTGATCCTGAGCGGCGTCACGCTGGCTGCCCGCCCCAGCCCGAAGCAGCAGGCTGCCGCCGCCGGGCGCGACACGGCCCCCTAGAATCGGCCGCCACGCCGGCAGCATGCAGCGCGCGGCGCTTACATCAACCCGCCCGCGACGAGTTTCGCACGCAGCGCGTCACGATCGAACGGCTTGATGACATAGTCGTCGGCCCCGGCCGCGATGGCGCGAGAGATGTCGGCCGTGTCGTTCTCCGTCGTGCAGTAGACGACGAAGGGCCGTTTGCCGTTGCCCAGGCCGCGCAACTGGGAGAGGAACTCGACCGTGCCCATGCCCGGCATGTGATAGTCGAGGATGATGGCGTCGGGCATGGCCTGCTGGCACTGGTCGAGCGCGTGCTGGCCGTTCTCGGCCTCGCAGATCACAACCTTCAGGTTCTCGAGAATCTTCCGCGCGACTTTGCGGACGACGGAAGAGTCATCAACCACAAGGCAGGTCTTCATGCTGGCCCCGACCGCGGGTGGCCTTCCCCACGCTGCGCTCGAGCCAAATCTCCCCGCCCGGGCGCCTGCCTGCCACCGCCCGGGAAAGGTCTGTTAAAAGAGTTAAGATTGCCTTGCCGGCACGGCCCGCCACCCAAGCTACAGCAGGGGCTTGGCCGTCAGCAGCATGTCGGCGCCGTCCTTGACCACGGCCAGCCGCATGCGCGAGGAGGCCGCCAGACGCAGGGTGTAATAGGCCTGGATCGACATGGCATCGATTTGCGGCATGGGGCCGTTGACGAAATCACCCAGATATTGGGGCGGACGGGCGCCGACACCGCGGCATCGCAGCACGAAACTCGGCGTCTCGAGCGTGCCCGTGATGCTCACCTCGATCTCGCCCCCGCGCGGAATGGCCGTCGGCGCGGCAGCAACGAGATTGAGAAGCAGCTTGACCTTGTCCTTGGCCATCGTGCCCGGAAAGCCGCGCCAGACAAGCTTGTGCTTGCCGGCGCCGATCAGGCCGCGGCAGAGGCTCTCCGCATTGCCGAGATCGATCTGCGCTCCGGCCGAGCCCGAGGCGCCGAAGGCGAACCGGGCAAATTGCAGCCGTGCCGAGGCCGTCTCGGTCACGTTGCGGATCACGTCGAGGGCATAGTTCTTCGACTGGGCGTCGTCCTCCTCGTCGAAGATCTCCAGACCGTTGTTGATCGCGCTGATGGGCCCGATCACGTCGTGACAGATCTTACTGGATATCAAAGCGGCAAGCTCCAGATCCGTGGGCTGGGCACGCTCTGTCATCTTTCAAGCCCTCGCTTGGCGTTGGGTGCGACGAAGGCGGCGGCTGAAAGAAGCGGGAACCTCTGACGCTAGCCAACGGGCCGCTTGCACATGCTTCGAGCCTTGATACACGCTTCGCGCCTCGGCTGCCAAGCGAACGTGGCAGGGACGACGGCAGGTATTGTTTTTTCGTCACAACCGGGCCATGCCTGCCTGCCAGGCGCATCGCGCGGCAGGCCTCGCCGGCCCCGCTGCCGCCGAATCAGGAGAGCTGCCGCATGCAAGCCGCCGAGATGAAAGCGCTGGCCGAAGCCCTCCTGAGCGTGGCACTGACGGCGGCACGCGTGCAGATGGCCTACTTTTCGACCGGCGTGACCGCCCAGACCAAGGCGGACCGCAGCCCCGTCACCGTCGCCGATCACGAATCGGAAGACATCATCCTGGCCGGCCTCGCCCGCCTCGCCCCCGGCATTCCCGTCGTCTCCGAGGAGGCCGCGGCAGCCGGCCGTATTCCCGTCACCGGCGATTCGTTCTTTCTCGTCGATCCCCTGGACGGCACCAAGCCGTTCATCCGCGGCAGCCCGCAGTTCACCATCAACATCGCGCTGATCCTCGCGCGCCGGCCGGTGTTCGGCCTGGTGTATGCCCCCGCCATCCCGGACTTCTACGTGACGACCGGGCCCGGCGCGGCCGGTGCGGCCCGCCTGTCGCCCGCCAGCACGGTGCACACGCTCGCCGACTGCCAATTGCAGCCTTTGCGCACGCGCGTGCCCGATCCCAATGCCATCGGCGCGCTGACGAGCCAGACGCATGCCAACTCCGCCACCCAGCGCTTTCTCGACCAGTATCATGTGGTCGAGACGCGGGCGGTGTCCTCCTCGCTGAAGTTCGGCCTCATCGCCAGGGGCGAGGCGGATGTCTACCCGCGCACCGGCGACACCAGCGAATGGGATACCGCCGCCGGCCAGGCGGTGCTTGCTGCCGCCGGCGGAACGGTGACGACCCTCGACGGCCAGCCCCTCCTCTACGGCAAGCCGAACTTTCTCAATCCCTCGTTCGTGGCTTGGGGGCGCACGCCGCCGCCGACCCGGCGCTCCTGAGTTGCAGGTGAGCGGCGCAAATCCACACGACAGCGGCGATTTGGCCACACTTTCGTAACACTTTGCGAGAATCCTTAAGCATAGCGCCAGTTTTGCGACTCTCGAGCGTTCTCCGTTACCGAACGGACCACCACACAAGCCCCGGGTCGATCCATGCTCGCACCACGCACCCTAGTCTTGCTGGCGAAAGGCCTGCTCGCCGTCCTGCCGGTCGTCCTGTGGGCAACCACCTCTCCGGCCCAGCAGCCGCCGCCCTATGGCGCGCCCTATCCGCCCCCCCAGGACGATGCCTACCGCCCGCCGGCCAGGGGACCGGGCCCGGGCTATCCCCCGCCGGGGCCGCAGGAGCCCTACTCCCCTCAGGGTCCCCAGACCTATGGCGGGCCCGGACAGCCTTACAATCAGCCCTATTATGGGCCGCAGAGCCGCTATGAGGGCCGCTACGACGGCCCGGGCGGTCCGCCGCCAGGCGCCTATGACCGCCCCTACGGTCCGCCGGGCCGCTACGAAGGCCCCGGCGGTCCACCTCCGGGCGCCTATGATCGGCCCTACGGCCCGCAGGGCCGCTACGAGGCTCCCCATGGCCCGCCGCCCTATCGCGACGAGTACCGGGACAACACCTACTCCTCGAACGAGATCATCGCCGCCGGGCACCAGTTTTTCGGCGCCGTCACCCAAGGCCTGGCGCGCGTCATCGAGTATGCGTTCCAGCAGCAGGGGCGTCCGAACGGCTACATTCTGGGCCAGGACGCCGGGGGTGCGTTCGTGGCCGGCCTGCGCTACGGTGAAGGCGTGCTCTACACCAAGGATGCCGGCAGCCACCGGGTCTACTGGCAGGGGCCGTCCATCGGCTACGATGCCGGCGGCGACGGCTCGAAGGTGATGGTGCTGGTCTACAATCTGCGTGACCCCTCCGACATCTACCGACGCTTTGGCGGCGTGGACGGCTCGGCCTATATGGTGGGTGGCGTGGGATTGACGTTCCAGAAGAACGGCGATCTCGTCACGGCACCGATCCGCACGGGCATCGGCCTTCGCCTGGGTGCCAATGTCGGTTATCTGAAGTATACGCGCGCGCCGACCTGGAACCCGTTCTAGATCGGTGGCCGGCACGCAGACACAGGACGCGTGACGGCGCAAGCGCATAGCCCTAGTCTCGCCCAGGATCGGTCCTCGCGCCGGTTCGGTGGGAGGTTCGCCTGCGTGATGACGGCTCCGCCCGCGCGGCCGGTCCTGAAGCCGAGGATGTGCTGTTGATCTCGATCCAAACCGGCATGCTGGTGGCCCTGGGCTTCTTGATGGCAAGCCTGGTCTGGCTGCTGCTCGCTTCCGCGTTCTGGTCGAGAGCGGTGCGGCTCACGACCGAGCGGCTCAAGCGCTCGATGCCGATGAGCGAAGCCGAGATCAAGGCCGACCGGGACCGGCTGCGGGCCGAGCAGGCCATCAAGGTGCACAAGCTCGAGACCCGCCTGGACCAGGCCCAGCTCGAGCGCGCGCGCCAGCTGATCGAGATCAACCGCCGCGACGCCAGCATCTCCGCCCTCGAAACCGACATCGTGGCCATCCGGGCGGACCTGGACGAGAATCAGAATGCCCGCCGCGTGCTCGAGCAGACGGTGGCCGACCGGCTGCCGAAGGTGGAAGCGCGGCTGGCGGAAGCCAAGCGCCTGCTGTTCAACCGCGACCGCGAGATCGCCGACCTGACGCACAGCGCCAAGCGCCACAAGCTGGCACTGGAGGAAGCCTCCTCGATGAACGCCCAGCAGTCCGCCCAGATCGACCGCCTCAACACCGCTCTCACGACGCGCGGCGCCCGGGCCAGGCGCGCGGGCGAGCCCGGAGCGGACAGCGAGGTGGCGCTGCGCGCCGAAGCGGAGACCCTGCGCACCAAGACGCGCGAGCAGGCGGCGCTCATCGACCGGCTGCAGCGCCGGCTGGGCCAGGGCTATGTGGTGCCGGGCCCGGTGACGATGCTGCCCGCCCCAGCCTCGGCCGAAAGCGACTTGGATCGGGCGCGCGAAAATCTCTCCGAGGCCGAGGCTGCACTGAACGCCGCCCGCTCCCCTGCGCGGGCTCCATCCGCGGCACCTGCGGGCGGATCCGAGCGGGAGCGCGAGATCAGGGCGCTCAAGGCGCGCGCGGAGGATCAGGCCGGCGAGATCGCCAGGCTGAAGGCGGCGCTCGCGGCCTTCGAGCAGACCGGCGCGGGCGGCGGCTTGCGGAACAGCAAGCTCGCGCTCAAGGCCCGAGCCGGCTCCGCCGAGGCGCAGGCCGAGCGCCAGGCGTCGACCATCAGCCGTCTCAGGGCGGAGCTGGCGGCGGCGAACGAGCGCCTGGCCCGGCAGGCCGCGCACTTCATGGACGAGATGCGCCGGATCGGCGGGGGCACGAGCGCACCCTCGGCGCAGGCCCGCCGTCCGGCTGCTGACGCCCAGCGCCGCAAGCTCGTCGAGCGCGTCGCCCAGATCCGCCCGACGCTTGCCACTGAACGGCCCAAACCGCCTGCAGCCCAGGCATCGGCCGTCGAGGCCGTGAACGGCACCGAGCGGGCCGCCGGCAACGGCCACCATGCGCCGCCCGAGGCCGGCACCGCCCCGGACAAGGCCGCGCCTGCGGACCCCGCTGTCGCACCCCTGGCCGCACCCCCGGCCGCAGAGATGCCCCAAACGGCAGCGATACCGGAGGAGCGGCGCAAGCTGCGCCTGCTCGACCGGATCACCAGTCTGTCCAAGACCTGAGATCGGCGCGAGCGGGACGGCCCAGCCGCGCGGGCGGGCGCGGTTGGGTGAAGCCCTGAGGGTATGGCGATGTCGGATGCGCAATGGCCGCCGCAGATCGGCGAGCAGATCGGCGATAGGAAGTGCGACCCGCCCGCCGACGCTGTCGGCGACGCCGACATCATCCCTGCCGCGCCCTACCCGGGAGTGGGCGCACACCCACCCAAGGAAGAGCCCGCGTCCTCCCCGGAGGCGGCTGTCAATGAACAAGCCCAGGCCAGCCCCCCCGATGCCCCGGAGGCCGGCGCAAGCCCGGATGACGCTCAGGTTGCAACCGCCGCGCCCATAGCGCTGCAGCCGCTGCCCGACGTGCCGCCATCCGATGCGCGCCTCCCGGCCTTCCCGCCGCTGCCGCTCGTAGCAGACCCCATCGCTCCCGACCTGATCGACGCGCCAGCAGCGCCATCCCTGATTGTAGGATCAACACCTTTCGATCTCGAGCCGCCGGCGCAGCGCACGGATGAGAGCGGTTCCGGCCAGCAGCCGCTTCAGGATGCGGACGAGCCCAGGGCCGCCGACATCCAGCTCGAGGTGTCGCCGATCTTCAGCGCGTTGGATGCCGCCGAACGGGCGGCCGAGGCGGCTGCCCGGGAGGCTCCACCCGCGCCCGCGCCGGACGCGTTTGCCAGTAGCATCCTGCTGCCCTACACGCTTGCCGTCGACGGCGAGCAGCCGCCCCCGGCACCGGCCGCCGCACCGCCGAGGCTCGAGCCCCTGTCACCCGCGCCGCCCAAGATCGGCGGGGAGCCTGCGGCGGAAGCCGGCGTCCCCGCGCCACCGATTGCGGCTGTGCCCGAGACCCCGCAGGAGGCTGGAGCGACACCCCGTGCGGACGCGCCGACAGCCCATCCCGAGGCGCTGCAGGATGCGGCTGCCAGAATTGCCGCGGAAGCCAGCGCCACCGAAGCGGCGCTTGAGAACCTGAAGCGCCTGCTCGTGCACAAAATGCCCGAGCCCGGCCTCATCACCTCGCCCACTCAACCGAGAGGCCGCCCCGAGCGCGCCGACCCGCCGCCGGTCCCGGCCTATCGGCCGCCAGCCCACCGGCCGATCGCACCGCCCCCCATGATGGCGGCTCCGCAGGCTGCGGGTGCCCCGTCGTATGCGGTCGAGGAGAGTGCGCTGCCTCGCCGCTCACCTGTCGCCGCCGTCGGCAGCTTCCTCGCCGGCTTCGCCCTGTCCTGGGTGCTCGGCGCGGTGCTCTACGTCTTCCTGACCACCCTGTAGAGGCCGCGGCCTCAATCGAGCACGCCTCAATCGAGCACGCCTCAATCGAGGCCGCCTCAATCGAGTCCCATGAGAGCCCGCGCCTCGGTCGGCGTTGCCACCTGCCGGCCGGCGGCCTCGGCGCATCTTGCCAGCGCCTCCACCAGCTCGCCGTTCGAGCGCGCCTTGCGGCCGTCGGGCAGATAGAAGGTATCCTCCAGCCCCGTGCGCAGATGGCCGCCAAGCTCGGCGGCGCGGGCGTGCAGCGCCCAGATGTTGGCGCGGCCGATGGCCGTCACCTGCCAGGCGCAGCCTTCCATGACGAGCCCCTGCAGGATCGGCAGCAGGGCCGGATCGGCCGGCATGCCGGACTCCACGCCCATCACGAAGTTGTACTGCGGCTTGCCCGCATACATGCCGTTCCTGACGTACATCTCCACGCAGCGCACGATGCCGGTGTCGAAGCACTCGAACTCGGGCTTGGTGCCGGTCCTGGCCATCACCTCGAGGTAGGCGCGCACCTTGTCGACGGGGTTGTCGAACAGCCTGGGCGGCCAGGCCCAGGAGCCGTCGGCCTTGACCTTGAGATAGTTGAGCGAGCCGGCGTTGCAGGCGGCGATCTCGGGCTGCACCGCGGCGAGGCAGGCAAGCGGCCCGCTGATGTCGGGTCCCATGGTGCCCGTCGACTGGTTGAGGATCACGCCGGGGCAGGCCTCGCGGATGGCCTGCATGATGGTGCTCGCCACCTCGGGCTCCCACGACGGCAGATGCCCCTGGCCCGGGCCCTGCTGGCGAAAGTGGACATGCATGACCGCGGCCCCCGCAGCGAAGGCGGCCTTGGCCTCGCGCGCCATCTCCTCGGGCGTCACCGGCACGGGATGCTGCCTCGGGTCGGTGAGCACGCCGGTCAGCGCGCAGGTGATGACGGCTTTGGTGCTCATCACGGGCTCCTCACGGCAGGTCGGCGCGGATCGCCTCGATGACCGGCTGCAGCTCGCCCAAGTGCTTGTGCGCGATTTCCCAGATGATGTCGGGATCGACGCGCTGATACTCGTGGCGCAACTTGTTACCGATAGCCATGATGTTGCGCCAGGGCATATCTGGATGCTTGTCGCACTGCTCTTGTGGAATGTGCCGAACGGCTTCCGAGATAATCTCGATTGCGCGCTCAATCGCGAGCCGCAGCACCGGGTCGCTCGCAAACGACGCCAGATCGCGACCCGCGATCGCACCATTCACAATGGCGATATGGTCCAGGATGTCCTGCAGCCGTGGACGCACGGAACGCCCAGCCATCACAGCACCTTGATCGCGGTCTTTTCGATGTCGGCGCTGATCGTCGGATGCAGCGCCGTCCGCGTGGAAACGTCCACGTCCGCACCGAGGATGTCGCGCAGCAGAAACTCGAGCTCCGTCAGCTCAATGAAGCCGAAATGTTTCGTCGGATCGCGATCGACGAACACATCGACGTCCGACCCCGGTCCGGCCTCACCGCGGGCGTGTGATCCGTAGAGATAGAGCGAGCCTGCGCCCAGCGCCCGGATGGCGTCGGCGTTCCTGAGTATCCTTGCAATAATCTCTTCACGGCTCATGGATTCATCGTATCAGGTTTTCGACGCGCGTCCCAACACTGCCAGCTCCCCCTCGCGCGCCATCGCCTCGGGCGTCACCGGCACGGGATGCTGCCTCGGGTCGGTGAGCACGCCGGTCAGCGCGCAGGTGATGACGGCTTTGGTGCTCATTTCATTCCTCCCGGTCCTGAGCCTGTCAAAGGACGGGCCGAGACCTCCAGCCTATCTGTTCCACCAGCGCACTCCCTGCCCAGTTCGCGTGTCGGCAGCTCCAAGAAGGGGGTCGTGTTCACCATCCCAGCTGCCGCGCGACCAGATCCTTCATGATCTCCTCGGCCCCGCCGCCGATGGCGTTGACCTTCACCTCGCGATAGATGCGCTCCACCTTGGCTCCACGCATGAAGCCCGCGCCGCCGAAGATCTGCACGGCCTCGGAGGCGCAGAATGCCAGCGTCTGCGTGGCCTGGTTCTTCAGCATGCACAGCTCGGGCACCACATAGTCGCCGCGGTCGACGCGCCAGGCGATGAGCTCGATCAGCGCCTGCGTCGCGGTCACGCGCTGCAGCATGTCGACCAGCTTGTGGCGGATCACCTGGTTGACGATCAGGGTCCTGCCGAACGTCTCGCGCAGCCGGGCATAGGCCAGCGCCTCCTCGGTGGCCACGCGCGCAAAGCCGTTGGCGCCGGTGGCCATGCCGAGCCGCTCGTCGTTGAAATTGCCCATGATCACCTTGAAGCCGCCGTTCTCCGGCCCGATCAGGTTCTCGACCGGCACTCTGGCATCGTCGAAGTGCAGCGTCGCGGTGTCGGAGGCCCACCAGCCCATCTTCTTCAGCGGCGTGCGCGTGAAGCCCGGCGTGTCGCGCTCGATCAGCAGCAGCGACAGCCCGCCCATGCCCGGGCCGCCGGTGCGCACGGCAACGGTATAGAAATCGGCACGCAGGCCCGAGGTGATGAAGGTCTTCTCCCCATGCACGATGTAGTGATCGCCGTCGCGGCGCGCCGTCGTCCTGATGCTGGCGACATCGGAGCCGGCACTGGGCTCCGTGATGGCGAGCGCGGAAATCTTCTCACCAGCCAGGATCGGCGGCAGCACGCGCCGTTTCATCGCCTCGGAGCCGAAGCGAACGATGGGCGGCGCGCCGATGGTGTGGCTGTTTAGCGAGGCGGAAATGCCGCCCGAGCCGGCGCGCGCCAGCTCCTGCGCCCAGATCAGCCGATAGAAGCGATCGCACGCGATGCCGCCGTACTCTTCCGGGAAGCCGAGCCCCAGCACGCCGACGGCGGCCGCCTTCTTGTAGAGCTCGCGCGGAAACGTGCCGGCCTCGTCCCACTGGGTGGCAAACGGCTCGATCTCGCGTGCGACGAAGCGCCGGACGGTCTCGCGGAACGCGGCATGCTCCGGCGTGTAGTAGGGTGAGCTCGCCTCGCTTGCCGCTCGTCCCGTCATGCGCCTGACCCCGTGGGCTTGAGCTCGACCAGAAGCTGCCGCGTCGCCACCTGGTCGCCCGGCTTGACCGCCAGACGCACCACGGTGCCGGCCCCGCCCGCCGCCATCTCGTGCTGCATCTTCATGGCTTCCACGATCACCAGCCGCTGCCCCCTGGCGACGGCATCGCCCTCCTTGACGAGCACCGCCACCACCTTGCCGTTCATCGGCGCCAGCACCTCCGTGTCGGCATCCCCTGCGGCCCCGCCCCCGGTGCGGGGTGCATAGAGGCTCTCCCGCACCGCCAAGTCGAGCGCACCGCATGTGAGATGCAGCGTCTCGCCGGCAAATGCATACGCCGCGCTTTGCTCATGCCCGTTCACGCTGAAGCGCACCGCACTGTCACCCTGGTCCGGAATGCCGATCTCGACAGCGTTGCCGTCGACCTCGACACGATAGCGATCGGTGCCCAGCACGGTCACGGCGCAGGCCGTCGCCTTGCCGCGGGTCTCCAGCACGAGCGGCCACGCAATCGCACCGCTCGATGACCACGCCGATCGCGCATCATGGCCGTTGCGCTTGGCGCTCATCCGGAACCAGAGCACGGCGGCAAGGCCGAGCACACCTGCATCGATGGCCGGTGCACCAATCTTGGCAAAATGCTTGGGTATGAACTGCGTCGTGGCCGCCCCGGCCACGAACTCCGGATGGTTCAGAGCGTCGATCAGGAACGCGCGATTGGTCGCTATGCCAAAGGCGATGGTCCCCTCCAGCGCCCGCACCAGCCGCCGCCGCGCCTCCTCGCGCGAGGCGCCGGTGGCGATGATCTTGGCGAGCAGGGGATCATAATAGGGGCTGATCGCCTGGCTTGCGTTCAAGCCGTGATCGACGCGCACGCCCAAGCCGCCGGGCGGCCGCCAGACGGCAAGCTCCCCGGGCTGCGGCAGGAAGCCCTTGTGTGGGGCCTCGGCATAGAGCCGCGCCTCGATGGCATGCCCGAGAATGGGTGCTTCGTTCTGCCCGATCGGCAGCCGCTCGCCCGCCGCGACGCGGATCTGCAGCTCCACCAGATCGAGACCGGTCACCATCTCGGTGACCGGATGCTCCACCTGCAGCCGCGTGTTCATCTCCAGGAAATAGAACGCCCCGTCGGCGCCCAAGAGAAACTCGACCGTGCCGGCATTGACATAGCCGATGGCCTTGGCGGCGGCGACGGCGGCAGCGCCCATGCGCGCGCGAAGATCGGCATCGACGGCGGGCGAGGGGGCCTCCTCCAGCACCTTCTGGTGCCGCCGCTGCACCGAGCAGTCGCGCTCGCCCAGGTGGATGACGGTGCCGTGGGTGTCGGCCAGCACCTGGACCTCGACATGCCGGCCGTCGACGACGGCCCTTTCGAGGATCAGCTCGCCCGAGCCGAACGCGCTCTGCGCCTCCGCGCGCGCGCCCCTGAGCGCCGCCGCCAGATCCTGGCCTGCCGCCACCAGCCGCATGCCGCGCCCGCCGCCGCCGCCGGCCGCCTTGACCATCACCGGAAAGCCGATGCGCTCCGCCTCGCGTGTGAGCGTCTCGTCCGACTGATCGCCGCCCTGGTAGCCCGGCACGCAGGGCACGCCGGCGTCGAGCATGCGCCGCTTGGCGGCCGCCTTGTTGCCCATGGCGGCGATCGCCGCCGGCGACGGCCCGATGAAGATGAGGCCCGCATCCCCGCACGCCTGCGCGAACTCGGCAGTCTCGGACAGAAAGCCGTAGCCCGGGTGCACCGCTTCGGCACCCATCTGCCTGGCCGCCGCTATGATCGCATCGGCGTTCAGATAGCTCGCCCGCGCTTCCGGCGGCCCGATCGCGGCGGCGACATCGGCCAGGCGCACGTGCCGCGCGTCCGCATCGGCCTCGGAGTAGACCGCCGCGGTGCGATAGCCCATGGCCTTGGCCGTGCGCATGACCCGGCACGCGATCTCGCCGCGATTGGCAATGAGGATGGTGCTGAACTCAGGCATGATTGTCATCCCAGCCTTGGGCGTCAGCCCGAGAGCCGGGACCCAGGATCAAAAACTCCGCACGCGTTCCGCGACTCCGGGTTCCCGAATATTTCGCCTGCCGCGAAATTCCGGCATGACAACGTGGACTAGCCGCCGCCCTCGCCGTCATCACAACCGCTCGATCTTCTTCAGCCACGCCGGCTTGCGCTTCTCGAGAAAGGCACGGATGCCCTCCTTGGCATCGCCCGCCAGCGCCGCCGCGAACATGTGCGATGCGCTGTCGAGCACCGTGCCCAGCCCCTCGCGCAGAAGCGCGCACCAGCTTCTTGGTCTCGGCCACCGCGCCAGGGGCACAGCGCAGGCACTGGTTGATGGCCGCCGCACCCATCTCCAGCACCTCGCCGTGGTTGGCCGCCACCTCATGCACCAGCCCGATGCGGTGGGCCTCCTGCGCAGTGAGCCTGAGCCCGAAGGCGGTGAGCCGGCGCGCATGCGCCGTGCCGATCCGCTGCACCACGAACGGCGTGATCTGCGCCGGCACGATCCCGACCGTCACCTCGGGCGTGCCGATCTGAGCGGCGCTGTCGGCGATCACCCAGTCGGCCACCGCAACCAGGCCGACGCCGCCGCCCATGCAGGCGCCCTCCACCAGCGCGATGAGCGCCTTGGGGAAAGCGTCCGCCTGCTCCAGGAAGGCACCGAACCGCCGATTGGACGCCGCGGTGGATGCCATCGCGCCGCCCTGCGCGGCTTGCGACTGCTGCATGCCCTTGAAATCGCCGCCGGCGCAGAAGTTGCCGCCCGCGCCAATCAGCACGAGCACGCGCACCGCCTCGTCCTCGCGCGCCTGGGCGAAGGCTTGGCCCAGCTCGGCCAGCATCTGCGGCGACAGGGCATTGCGCGCATCCGGCCGGTTGAGCGTGACCTTCATCACCGGCCCGTCGCGCTCGACGATCAGGGTTTCGTACGCCATTCCTCTCGCTCCGAACGTGATTCCCTCTCCCCATACTTCATGGGGAGAGGGTTAGGGTGAGGGGCAGAAGCTTGCTTCAGCATCAGCGTCTGCTGCCCTACCCTCTCCCCGCAAGCGGGGAGAGGGAGAACTCACTTGTTCCGCTTGCCCGGCAGGATGCCCATGTGCTTGCAGATGATGGACAGCATGATCTCGTCGGCGCCGCCGCCGATGGAGCCGAGCCGCGTGTCGCGATAGGCGCGCGAGATGCCCGTCTCGTTCATGAAGCCCATGCCGCCCCAGTATTGCAGGCAGGCGTCGGAAATCTCCCGCGCGAGCCGGCCCGATTTCAGCTTGGCCATGGAGGCCAGCATGGTCACGTCCTCGCCCTTCAGCATCAGCTCGGCGGCGCGATAAGTGATCGCACGCAGCATCTCCACCTCGGTTTTCAGCTCCGCCAGGCGGAAGTGCACCACCTGGTTGTCGAGGATCGACTGGCCGAAGGCCTGGCGCTGGCCGGTATACTCGATCGTGTCCTCGATCATGCGCTCCTTGGCGATAAGCCCGGCCGCTGCCGCATACAGCCGCTCCTCCTGGAACTGCAGCATCTGGTAGGTGAAGCCCTCGCCCTCCTTGCCGATCAGGAAGCGCTGCGGCACGCGCACGTCCTCGAAGAAGATCTGCGCCGTGTCGGAGGAGCGCATGCCGAGCTTGTCGAGCTTGCGCGCGATATTCACGCCCGTGGTCTTCATGGGCAGGCAGATCAGCGACTTGTTCTTGTGCGCCGGGCCATCGGAGGTATTGGCCAGGAGACACATCCAGTCGGCCTGCGTGCCGCTGGTGGTCCACATCTTGCCGCCGTTGATGACGTAGTCGCCGCCGTCCTTCTTCGCCGTCGTCTTGATGGAGGCGACGTCCGAGCCGGCGCCGACCTCCGACACGCCGAGGCAGGCGACGGTGTCGCCCTTGATCGAAGGCACCAGGAATTCCCGGCACAGCTCTTCCGTGCCGAAGCGCGAGAGCGCCGGCGTCGCCATGTCGGTCTGCACGCCGATCGCCATCGGCACGCCGCCGGCCTTGATGTGGCCCAGGGTCTCGAGGAACACGAGCTGGTAGGAGTAGTCGAGCCCCATGCCGCCGTACGTCACCGGCTTGTTGATGCCGAGATAGCCCTGGTCGCCCATCTTCTTGAAGAGATCGTGGGCCGGGAAGATGCCGGCCTCCTCCCACTCATCCACGTAGGGGTTGATCTCCGCCTCGATGAACTTCTTGACGTTGCGGCGGATGCCCTCGTGCTCCTGCGTGAACTCCATGGCCGTCTCCTTCCGAACCTTTGCCGCGGCCTCCCTCTCCCCACTCTTCCGTGGGGAGAGGGAGACCAAGACCTTACATCCTCGCCACCCCGAACGTGTTGGGCTTCAGCGGCCGCACCTGCGCCTCACGGCAGATCGACAGGCACAGGCTGAGCACCTTGCGGCTGTCGCGCGGGTCGATCAGGCCATCGTCCCACAGCCGCGCGGTGGCGAACAGCGCCGTGCTTTCCTTCTCCACGCGCGCCGTCACGCCGGCCTTCATGGCCTCGAGCTTCTTGGCGTCGAACGGTTTGCCGTCGCGCTTGAGCTTCTCCTCCGTGACGATGCCGAGCACGCCGGCCGCCTGCTCCGGCCCCATCACGGCGATGCGGTTGTTGGGCCAGGCGAAGATGAAGGCCGGATCGTAGGCGCGGCCGCACATGCCGTAGTTGCCGGCACCGAAGCTGGCGCCGATGTGCAGGGTGAGCTTCGGCACGCGCGCGTTGGCGACGGCCTGGATCATCTTGGAGCCGTGCTTGACGATGCCGGCCCGCTCCGCCTCGCGCCCCACCATGTAGCCCGTGGTGTTCTGCAGGAACACGAGCGGAATGTCGGCCTGATCGCAGAGCTGGATGAACTGGCCGGCCTTCACCGCGCCGTCGGCATCGATGGGACCGTTGTTGCCGATCAGGCCCACCGCCTCGCCGTCGATCGCCGCCTGTCCGCAGACGGTGTGGATGCCAAAGAGCGGCTTGAAGTCGAGAAAGTCGCTGTCATCGACGATGCGGGCGATCACCTCGCGCACCTCGTAGGGCCTGCGATAGTCGACAGGCACGACGCCGCAAAGCTCGTCCGGGTCGTAGCGCGGCGCCCTGGCCGTCTTGCGCGGCAGCGGCGGCAGCCGCTCGTTCCAGGGCAGCGCACCCATGATCTCGCGCGCAATTCTGAGCGCGTCGGCGTCGTCCTCCGCCAGATACTCGGCAATGCCGGAAACGGTGGCGTGCATCTCCGCGCCGCCCAGCTCCTCGTCGGTGGCGATCTCGCCCGTGGCAGCCTTCAACAGCGGCGGACCGGCGAGAAAGATCTTGGAGCGCTTCTTCACCACCACGACGTAGTCGCTCAAGCCCGGCAGGTAGGCCCCGCCCGCAGTCGACGAGCCGTGCACCACCGTCACGTGCGGTATCCCCAAGGCCGACATGCGCGCCATGTTGGCGAACGTGCGCCCGCCGTCGACGAAAATCTCGGCCTGGTAGTTGAGATTGGCGCCGCCCGATTCCACCAGCGAGATGTAGGGCAGCTTGTTCCTGATCACCATCTCCTGCACGCGCAGGTTCTTGCGCAGCCCCATGGGGGCCGTGGTGCCGCCCTTGATGCCGGAATCGCTTGCCGAAATCGCGCAGCGCACGCCTGACACGGTGCCGATGCCGGCGATCGTGCCGCCGCCCTGGATGTTCTCCGCCCCGTCGTCGTCGTGCATGTTGAGGCCGGCCAGGGTGGAAATCTCCAGAAACGGCGAGCCGCGATCGATGAGATGCGCCAGGCGCTGGCGCGGGGTGAGCTGTCCGCGCTTCCGGAACATGGGCAGCTTCTGGTTGGAGGTGTCGCGCACGCGCTGCTCCAGCGCCCGGAAAGTCTCGATCAGGGCCAGCATGTCGCGCCGGTTGGCGCGGAAGCCCTCCGAGTTCGGGTCGATCTTGGACTGAAGGGTGGCCATGGTGCGTCACCTGTCATCCCGGAATTTCGCGGCAGCGAAATGTCCGGGACCCAGCATCCGAAGCGCGGCGCCCTGTAACCGTGGGTCCCGGCTCTGCGCGCTGCAGCGCTCCGGCCGGGATGACAATAGTTCGCATCACTCCTCCCGCAGCACCCTGGGCACCGCCGCGCGATGGAAGCCGTCGTAGGCCGGCAGCGGACGCGTGTTGGGCGGCAGCGGCCGGCTGATCTTGGTGTTGGGCACCGCGCCGTCGATCCTCAAGGTCGCGCCCGACACGAAGGCCGCCCCCTCCGACAGCAGAAACACGATCGCCGCCGACACCTCGCTTTCGGTGCCCATCCGTCCGAGCGGGGCGATGGTCTTCATGTTGCGGATGCGCGCGTGCATGTCCGGCGGGTACTGGTCCATGCCCGACGAGGCGATCCACCCGGGCGCCACGGCATTCACCCGCACGTTGGAGCCCGACCACTCGTTGGAGGCGGTCTCCGTGAAATTGACCATGCCGGCGCGCGCCGCACCCGAGTGCCCCATGCTGGGCATGCCGAGCCACATGTCGGCCACCACGTTGACGATGGCGCCCCCGTGCGCGCGCATCCACCCCGTGTAGCACTCGCGCGCCATCAGGAAGCCGCCGGTCAGGTTGGTGCGCACCACCGTCTCCCAGCCCTTCTGCGTGATGTTGGCCAGCGGCGCCGCGAACTGGCCGCCGGCATTGTTCACCAGGCCGTCGATCCGGCCGCACCGGTCGAGAATGGCCGCAACCGCCGCCTTGACCTGCACTTCCTCGCGAATATCGCAGGCAAAGGCGTGCGCCCTGCCGCCATCCTCGGCAATCTCGCCGACGACGGTGGCGAGCTTCTCGGGCTTGCGGCCGACGAGCGCCACGCTGGCGCCGAGGCTTGCCAGCTCGTGTGCTGTGCAGCGGCCGATGCCGCTGCCGCCGCCGGTGACGATCACCACCTGGCCTGTGAACAGCCCGGGCCGGAACACCGAGCGATAACGGCCTGCGCCCGTCGATGCCTCACCCAACGATGCGTCTCCTGCCTGTCTCGGGGCGCATTGATCGGCGCCGCTTGCTTGGTGCTTGCCGCCATTGTCGCGCGAAATTTTGCGTTCGCCAACAGCGGCCGCCGCGCGCTGCCGTGATGCGAGCGATTTTTGAGCTTGCCTCAAATCTGAGTATCCCTCAGATTATCGGCAATTCGGCCGCAAACGTGCCGATGCGGGATGGACACGCCGTGCAGAGGGTCGCCAAGACATCACTGCCGCCGCCGGTGGGCCGCTGGGGCAAGCGCGAGCAGGGCATTCTCGAGGTCGCCACCGCGCTCTACGCACAGGGCGGCTACGAGAACATCACGATGGCCGCCGTCGCCTCGGCGGCAGGCCTCTCGGAAGGCACGCTCTACAATTATTTCCGCGACAAGCAGGACCTGCAGCTGCGCGTCAGCCTCGGCGTGTTCGAGGCCTGCACGCTGGAGATGGAGAAGGTCGTCGCGGAATCGAACAGCCTGCGTCACGGCCTTGAGGGCATCATTGCCCTCGAGCTGCGGCTGCTGATCGACGCCAAGGAGCTGTTCAGGATCTGGCTGCGGGAGATGCGCAGCGCCAGCGGCTATGCGCACTCGGACGCACGCAAGGCCCTGCGGCGCTTCTCCACCCAGCTCATCCACCTGTTTGCCAAGTGGAACGCCACCCCCGATCCCCGCCTCGGCCTCAACCTGCCGCTGCTGCGCGATATCGTGTTCGGCAGCCTCGAGCATATCGTGTGGACGGCCCTGGTGCAGCGCCGCGAAGAGGCCATCGATGTCCCGAGGATGTCGCGCGATCTGGCGGCCGCCTATTTGCGTGCCTTCGGTCTTGATCGTGAGCAATCCGAGCCGCAGCGGCGGCGCCTCACGGTCAAGGCGAAGGCGGGGCGTAAAACGACGGGGCAGACAGAGGCAAGGACTGCAAAACGGAATGCCAAGCAGGGACGGTTCGGCAGAATGGCTGGCACACGGCATGCCAGCAACCAGCAGTAGCGATCCCCGCTGACGTTCTGTAAGTGTGAAGCCCAAGGACGATGCGTCCACGCCGACACTCAAGAAGCGGCGGGCGCTACACAGGGGAAGGAAGCGACGCGGTGGAACTGCTCCAACTCTTGGTCGGCGGCGTTGCGCAAGGCTGCGTCTACGGCCTGATCGCGCTCGGCTTCGTGCTGATCTACAAAGCCACCGAGATGGTGAACTTTGCGCAGGGCGACCTCATGATGCTGGGGTCGTTCGTGGCCCTCACCTTCATCGGCACCATGGGCATGAACTACTGGCTCGGCCTGCTGGTGGCGGCGCTCGCCATGGCCGTGTTCGGCTATCTGCTCGATGCCATCGTGCTGCGGCGCATCATCGGGCAACCCCAGTTTGCCGTGGTCATTCTCACCATCTCCATCGGCTTCCTGTTCCGGTCGGCCGCCGGCTTCATCTGGGGGCATGAGACGCAGAACTTCCCCGAGACGCCCTTCACCAACCGCGTCATCGACGCCGGCGGCGTCATTCTCTCGCTGGAGCATCTCTCCATCATCGCCGGCACGCTCATCCTGGCCGGCCTGCTGTATCTGTTCTTCAACTTCACCAGGCTCGGCAACGCCATGCAGGCGGCCTCGCAGAACCAGCTTGCCGCCTACTACATGGGCGTGCCCGTCAAGCACATCAATTCGCTGATCTGGGCGTTGAGCGCCATTGTCGCCACCATCGCGGGCGTGCTGTTCGCGCCGGTGTCGCTGGTCGATCCCAGCAACGGCTTCTACGGCATCAAGGCATTCGCCGCGGCGGTCATCGGCGGCTTCGGCAGCCTGATCGGCACGGTGCTGGGCGGCCTCATCATCGGCGTGTCGGAGACCATGGCAGCGCGCTATCTGCCGCCCGGCTTCAAGGAGATCGTCGCCTATCTCATCATGCTCGGCGTGCTGATCGTGCGGCCGCACGGGCTGTTCTCGACGCTGCAGCGCAAGAAGGTTTGAGGGCCGCCACGCGTGCGCATCCTGTTCAAAACCTCCTATCTCGACGACATCCGCCTGTTCCAGCACAGCGGACAGGTGTTCTGGTATGGCCTGCTCACCGTCGGTCTGCTGCTCGCCCCGTTCGTGCTCGGCGACTTCTATGTCGGCGAGCTGTCCTACGTCTTCGTCCTGGCGATTGCCGGCGTCGGCCTGATGCTTCTGATCGGCTACACGGGGCTCGTCAGCCTGGGGCACGGCGCCTTCATGGCGATCGGCGCCTACACCAACACCTACCTGATCACCAAGGGCGTGCCGTTTCTCATCGCCTTTCCCGCGGCCGGCCTTGCCGCCCTGCTGGCCGGCGTCCTCATCGCCGTGCCGGCCAACCGCATGACGGGCATCTATCTGGCGATCGCGACGCTGGCGTTCTCGCAGATCGTGGAGCAGCTCGTGATCCGCTGGGAATCCGTCACGCGCGGCTTCCAGGGCATGCCCGTGCCCGCGCCCGAGCTCTTCGGCCACGCGCTGGCGCGGCCGTGGGAGTTCTACTACTTCTGCCTCGCCGTGCTGATCCTGGTGGTGCTGGCGGCCATCAACCTGACGCGATCGCCGACCGGCCGCGCCATGGTGGCGATCCGCGATTCCGAGATCTCGGCGCAGAGCCTCGGCGTCAACCTCGTGCAGTACAAGACCATCGCCTTCGCGCTGAGCGCGGGCATCACCGGCCTCGGCGGCGCCCTGCTCGGCCACAAGATGCGCTTCATCTCGCCGGACGCCTTCAACATCCTGCTGTCCATCCAGCTCCTGCTGATGGTGGTCGTCGGCGGGCTGGGCTCGATTCACGGCGCCATCCTCGGCGCCATCTTCGTCGGCGGGCTGCCGCAGGCGATCGCGCTCATGCGCGACTACCTGCCGCCCACGATTGCGCGCACGCCCGGTCTGGAGCCGGGGCTGTTCGGCGTCGTCATGGTCTCGGTCGTGCTGTTCGAGCCGCTCGGCATCTACGGACGCTGGCTCAAGATCAAGGCCTTTTTCGACTACTTCCCGATCTACCGGCGCGCCACCTTCAAGCGCCAGCGGTCGTACCTCAAGACGGAGCGGGTGCGGTGACCTTGACCGAGACCAGAACCGACGCCGTCGCCCCCTCAGCGTCTGCCGCGCCGCGCCGCCAGGCCGATGCGCCGGCCCTGTTCGAGGCCGACGACATCTCCATCGCCTTCGGCGGCATCAAGGCCGTCGACGGTGTCACCTTCGATGTCGCTGCGGGGGAGATCTTCGCCATTGTCGGACCCAACGGGGCCGGCAAGAGCACCATCTTCAACCTCATCAGCCGCATCTACGAGCCCACCGGCGGCCGCCTGACGTTCCAGGGCCAGGACATCACCAACGTCCCCCCGCACACCATCGCGCGCCGGGGCATCGCCCGCACCTTCCAGAACATCGAGCTGTTCGAGCATGCCACCGTCCTCGACAACCTGCTGATCGGCCGGCACTGCCGCGCCAAACCCAACATCTTCGCCGAGATGCTGTTCACGCCTGGCGTCCGGCGGCGGGAGCTGGAGCATCGCGAGGCCGTGGAGGAGGTCATCGATTTCCTCGATCTCGCCAACTACCGCGATCAGCGCATCTCCGGTCTCCCCTACGGCGTGCGCAAGGTCGTGGAGCTGGCGCGCGCCCTGTGCGCCAGACCCAAGCTGCTGCTGCTCGACGAGCCGGCCTCGGGCCTCAATACCGAGGAGACCGAGGAGGTGGCATTCTGGATCGACGACATCAAGAACGACCTCGGCATCACGGTGATCATGATCGAGCACGACATGTCGCTGGTCTCCGCCGTGTCGAACCGCGTGCTCGCGCTCAACAACGGCCGCACGCTGGCGCTGGGGACGCCGTCCGAAGTGCAGTCGAACCCGGCCGTGATCGAGGCCTATCTCGGAGGCGAGGCGCCATGAGCGAGCCCCTCCTCTCGGTGCGCAACCTGGAGACCTACTACGGGCCGATCACGGCCATCCGCGGCGTCAGCTTCGACGTCACGCCGGGACAGATCGTCACCATTCTCGGGGCCAACGGCGCCGGCAAGACCACGGTGCTGAAATCGGTGTGCGGCGCCATGGAGCCGCAGAAGGGATCGGTCGCCTTCGCCGGCCGGACCATCACGGGGCGCGAGCCCGACTGGGTGGCTCGCCACGGCATCGCCCACGTGCCGGAGGGCCGCGAGATCTTCCCGTTCATGACGGTCAAGGGCAACCTGATGATGGGCGCCTACGCGCGCCGCGACAAGGACGGCATCGAGCGCGACATCGAGATCGTCTACACCTACTTCCCGATCCTGCGCGAGCGCGCCCAGTCGCCGGCCGGCTTCCTGTCCGGCGGCCAGCAGCAGATGCTCGCCATCGGCCGCGGGCTGATGGCGCGCCCCAAGCTCATGCTGCTGGACGAGCCCTCGCTCGGCCTCTCCCCGCTCCTGACCAAGGAAATCTTCGCCATCATCGCCCGCCTCAACCAGGAGCAGGGCGTCACCATGCTGCTGGTCGAGCAGAACGCCAACATGGCGCTGAAAACCGCCCACTACGGCTATGTGCTGGAGACGGGGCGCATCGTGCTGGAGGGCGAATGCGCCAAGCTGATCCAGAACGAGGACGTGCGCGAGTTCTATCTGGGACAGAAGGAAACGGCCGTGCGCGGCAAGAAGCGCTGGAAGCGCACCAAGCGCTGGCGCTAGGGCAAGGGAGCGGAGCCATGAACGCTTTTGAAGCTCAACCGATCCTGATCGACGGCCACGGCACGGTGCCGAGCCTGTTCTGGCACCGCGTCAAGACACGCGCCGACAAGGTCGCCATGCGCGAGAAGGATCGCGGCATCTGGAAGGCCTACACCTGGCGCGACTACGGGGCCAACGCGCGCGCCATCGGCATGGGGCTGATCTCGCTCGGGCTGCAGCCGGGCGACACCGCCGCCATCCTGTCCGACAACAACAAGGAATGGCTGTTCTGCGACCTCGCCGTGCTGTGCGCCGCCGGCATCTCGACCGGCATCTATCCGACGGATTCACCGGCGCAGGTGGAATACCTGGTCAACGACTGCAAGGCCAAGTTCCTGTTCGTGGAGAACGAGGAGCAGCTCGACAAGATCCTGGCCGTGCGCGAGCGCACCCCGCATCTGAAGAAAATCTTCGTGTTCGACATGGAGGGCCTGCGCGACTTCAAGGACCCGCAGGTGATGCCGCTCGGCGCGCTCAGTGCGCTCGGCGACGCCTATGCACGCGATCACGCCGCGCACTGGGAGCAGCGCATCGCCACGCCCAAGCCCGGCGACGTGGCCATCATCGTCTACACCTCCGGCACCACCGGCCCGCCCAAGGGCGCCCTGCTGACGCATCGCAACATCATCTTTCAGGGCGGCGCGTTCAAGCGCATCGACCTCGCCATCCTGGACACCGACGAGGCGCTGAACTTCCTGCCGCTGTGCCACGTGGCCGAGCGCATCGGCGGTTGCTACAATCACATTGCCTCCCTGCATGTGATCAACTTCGCCGAGGCGCCCGACACGGTGCCGCAGAACCTGCGCGAGGTGTCGCCGCACATCTTCCTTGCCGTCCCGCGCGTCTGGGAGAAGCTCTATTCCGGCATCACCATCGCCCTGAAGGAGGGCACGCTGGCGGGCCGCCTGGCCTACAAGGCCGCGATCGGCATCGGCCGCCGGGCGAGCGCCTACGAGCTGCAGGGCAGGCCCGTGCCCGCGCCGCTGCGTGCGGCACGGGCGGCCGGCGACTGGCTGGTGCTCAAGAACATCCGGCTCATCATGGGCCTCAACCGCATCCGCTATGCGGCCACCGGCGCCGCACCGATCTCGCCCGACCTCATCAACTGGTACTGGGCCCTCGGCGTGCGCATGTACGAGGTCTACGGCCAGACCGAGAATGCGGGCCTCGCCACCTCCAACCACCCCGGCCACACCAAGATCGGCACCATCGGCCAGATGGCGCCCGGCACCGAGCTGAAGCTGTCGCCGCAGGGCGAGATCCTGCTGCGCGGCCCGCACGTCTTCAGCGGCTACCTGAACAAGCCCGACAAGACCGCCGCCGCCCTGCGCGACGGGTGGCTGCACACCGGCGACGTCGGCATCATCGACAACCAGGGCTTCGTGCGCATCACCGACCGCATGAACGACATCATCATCACCGCCGGCGGCAAGAACATCACGCCGAGCGAGATCGAGAACCAGTTGAAGTTCTCACCCTACATCTCGGACGCCATCGTGATCGGCGACAAGCGCAGCTACCTGACCTGCCTGGTGATGATCGACCACGACAATGTCGTGAAGTTCGCGCAGGATCGCGACGTGCCCTTCACCAACTATGCGAGCCTCTGCCGCGCGCCCGAGATCGTCGAGCTGATCGGCCAGGAGGTGGAGGCGGTCAACAAGAAGTTCGCCCGGGTCGAGACCATCAAGAAGTTCAAGCTCATCGACCAGCTGCTGACCGCCGAGGACGAGGAGCTGACCCCGACCATGAAGCTCAAGCGCGGCCTGGTGGAGAAGAAGTATCGCGGACTGATCGACGGCATGTACGGCTCGGCGGCCTGATCGGCGGCCTGACAGGACACCGCCAACGGTGTGCGGCAGCGCGTCATGACGCGCCCCGCGTAGACGGATAGACGGTCTTTGCAGAAGGAAGGAAATGGAGGCGTGAAGATGAGGAAACTATCCAAGCTGGGTTTGAGTACCCTCCTGGCGGGCGCCTTGGCCGCTCCCGCAATGGCGCAGGACGGCGTGACGGCCACTGAAATCCTGATCGGCAGCCACACCGCGCTCAGCGGCCCGGTCAGCGCCTGGGGCATCGGCGCCACCGAAGGCACCCGCATGCGGTTCGACGAGGCCAATGAGAAGGGCATCCACGGCCGCAAGATCAAGCTGATCGTTGAGGATCACGGCTACCAGGTGCCGCGCGCGGTGCAGGCCGCCAACAAGCTGATCAACAGCGACAAGATCTTCATCATGCTGGGCGCGCTCGGCACACCGCAGAACAACGCCGTGCTCGGCGAGCAGCTGCAGAAGGGCGTGCCCAACATCTTCCCCTTCACCGCCGCGCGCTCGATGGCGGAGCCGTTCCATCCCCTGAAGTTCGCGCAGTTCTCCACCTACTACGACCAGGTGCGCTCGGCCACCAAGCACTTCGTCGAGAAGGAGAGGAAGAGCAAGATCTGCACGATGTACCAGGACACGGACTTCGGCCACGAAATCCGTGACGGGGTGCGCGAGCAGGCCAAGGCCAGCAAGCTGGAGGTGGTCTCGGAAGCAACCTATGGACCGCAAGACACCGAGTTCGTTGCACCCATCACCAAGCTCAAGTCCGCAGGGTGCGACCTCGTCGTCATGGGCTCCATCATCCGGGACAGCATCCAGGCGGTCGGCACGGCCAAGAAGCTCGGTTGGGGCGACGTGACGTTCGTCGGCCAGGCCGCTTCCTATGATCCGATCGTGGCGGCGGCGCCCGGCGGCATCATGGAGGGCTTCTACTCCGGCACCGGCATGCCCTACGCCTATCCCGACACGAGCTCGGACGCGATCAAGGCCTGGTCCGCCAAGTACAAGGAGAGGACCAAGCAGGACGCCAACAGCGCGGCGCAGTACGGCTATGTGGGCGGCGACATGATCGTCAAGGTGCTGGAGGCGGCGGGCAAGGACCTGACGCGCGCCAAGTTCCTGGCTGCACTGGAAGCGCTCAAGGACTACCGGCCGATGTTCCCCGGACCATCGCTCAGCTACGGTCCCAAGCAGCACCAGGGCTCCAGCGCCAGCTTCCTGGCCAAGGTGGAAGGCGGCCGCTGGAAGGTGATTGCCGAGAACCTGCTCTACTGAGCGGCACACTCTTTGCGATGTTGCAGGGCGGGCGGCACCAGCCGTCCGCCCTTCCTCATGCTCTCGCGCTCAGCGGGTCGGGTTGATCGGCGGCCACGACGGCGGCGGCAGCGGCGGCTCCGTCGGTGTCAGCTCGTTCCTGATCCGCGCCACCACGCAATCGGCCCTCTTGATATAGGCGACGGCCGCCTGCTCGTGGCTCTCCACCGAGCGCCCCGTGTGCTTGATGTAGCTCTCCTCGCTGTCGAGCCGGCACCTCTCGGGCTCACCCCGGAACAGCCGGATGTAGCGGCGCGACACGTCCGACAGCTGCCATCCGAGCGGCAGCTCCAGGTAGCCGTAGTAGAACCCGATCTCCGTCACGCTGAGGCCGGGCTTGGCCTCCAGCGCCGCATCGAACTGGGTCTTGAAGCCGCGCCCCTGGCGCGCATTGATGGCTGCCTCGATCGGCGGCGTCACCTCTCCGCTCTTGTTGTCCCGCGGCGGCTCGATCCATAGCCGGTCGATCGGCGCCCACAGGGCCGAGATCATGAGGATCCTGAACTCGACATTGGGCCGCGGATTGATCGCATCGAGATGCTGCGCGATGTTCAAGGCCGTCGCCACGCCCGAGTTGTCGACAAAGCCGCCGTCGACGAACGTCAGCCGCGGACTGTTCGTGACCTTCTTGGCCGTCGGCTGCCGGGGCGCCTGCTGGCCGGCCTCCTTGGGCGGCGCATCATCACGCCAGGCGTACCAGCCGGGCGGCGAGATCCAGGGAAAGCGCGCGCTCAGCCCCACCGCCGTGCTCAGCGGCATGTCGAAGGGCTCAACTCCTGCCAGCCCGAAGAAGTCATAGACCTTGCGCGACGGCACCGGCTGCCCGCCGCGATAGGCGCCCACATACTGAAGATCGACCGGGCTCAGGACGA
Organism: Hyphomonadaceae bacterium; assembly: GCA_019747815.1. Classification (GTDB taxonomy): domain Bacteria; phylum Pseudomonadota; class Alphaproteobacteria; order Rhizobiales; family Hyphomicrobiaceae; genus AWTP1-13. The sequence goes on along the minus strand of JAIEQJ010000048.1, from coordinate 78,688 downwards.
CCTGCAGCCCCGTCTCCACATTGGTGACGTTGAAGGCCAGCAGGGGCGTGGAGCCGGCGAGACACTTCGACATGTCGCTGCCGCACAGATCAAAGAAGCTCTGCGCCATGGGATTGGCGCCGGCGGCCGACTTCGGCCACGCGCGCTCGAACGCGCGCTCCAGGTAGACGGCACGATCAAGGGCCGGGAACGGCTTGGGGATGAACCTCTGCACGAAGTCGGGGTAGAGCGCGCCCCACACCGCCGGCGACAGGAAATCCGAGGACAGCATGCGATGCACCTGCCGTTCCATCGGCCCGAAACGGGCTGGCCCCGCCTTGCACGGCTGAGGCGGCCCGGATGTCGGCTCGCCCGCGGCCAGGCCGGCAAACACCGCCGCGCCCAGGCTGCCGCCCGAGACGGAGCTGATGGTGAAGACGTGCTGGGCAAAGCTCGGACACAAATCCTGCATGCGCGCGAGGAACCTGGCCGTCAGATAGGCCGCGTAGAGACCGCCCCCCTCCGCGGCGACGATGTAGACCGGATAGGGCCGTTGCGCGGCCTGGTAGGCGGCAAAGTCCTTGCGATTGGCGAGCCACTGCTTGAAAGCGTCGTCCAGCGCGACGCGATCGATCTGCCTGCGCTGGCTGCGAATCTCGTGGTTGTCCGCCAGCTTGAAGAACTCGATGCCCAAGCCATAGACAACAAGGAGCCCGAGCACCGGGATGGCAAACAGGCTCAAGCGCGCCAGCAGCCCCACGATGAGGGCCAGGATCGCCATCCACAGCGCGAAGATCGGAACCGCGCCGAAAAATTGCGACATGCGGATCTCATCCGAGGCGATGATCGCAACGGATGCCACCGCGATGAGGGGAAAGAACAGCCAGTTGCTGTAGTCGGCAACCCGGCGGACATGATTGGGGCCCCGGCGGGCGAGCCATCCTTCGAAAAGGGTTGCCGCACCGAACAGCACGATCGCCAGGACGACGCTGGTGCCCATGGCCACGGCAAAGTCGAGGCGCAGCCGCGCCACCCCTTCCACGAAGTCATGCAGCAGCGCGTCGCTGCCTCTCACGTCCTCGGCGATGCACAGCCACAGCCCCAGCGCCGCGCCGAGCAGCGGCACCATCACCAGCAGGCGCGGCACCCAGCTCAGCACCCAGCCCGCAACAGGATGCGGCGTGCCGAAATGCTTTGGAAAGTCGTAGCTGAGGCCGCGCGCCACCTGCCAAAGCACCAGCGACAGGCCAACCAGCGCGGCCAGCGCCAGCAACCAGTGATACTGAAAGCCCGGCGTGTTGGGCCTGTCCCGCGCCAGGGCGCGATAGATTTCCTGCACCTGCTCGGGCAGCGTCAGCACGAGAACGACCGCAACCGCCATGATGACCGGAACGCGGATCACGTAGAGGCTGCTGCGCAGGGCGGAAAACCAAGTCTCGGAAACCGTCTCGACCGGCGAGGCTTCGACTGCCATCTTGCTCCCCCAAAAAATTGGCGCGAAGCGTGCTGCCGCACCCCGCCGCGGCAGCCCCCCGCTCAAATATCAACGGGACTCCTGCCGCTGCATCTGGGCCGGACCGCTGCGAAAACCGCAGCGCGCCTGCAGGTCGGGCAATTGCCGCCGGTACTGCGGCTCGAATTGCGGGCTCCTGCAGGCGTCGATGCACACCCGCACGCAATCACCCTGGCACGATGGCGCGCACGTGGCGCGGCCGCAGCATTGCACCGAGCACTCTCTCTGCTTGGCCGGCGATGAGCAGCCATCCTGCGCCTGAGCTGCCGGCGGCAGCCCCAGCGTTGTCGCCCACACCGCTGCAGCCAGCCACACCGCCTTCGAACGGCAGATCATCGTGCCACTCCCAACTTCGGCAGCTTCGCTCGACTATGGCGCAAGCTTAGCCTTTGGCTGCGGGTGATGCCAGCGCGCATCCCGCACCCGCATGGAGTGCCGCTCACCGTCTGAACTCCGGCTGAACAGCCGCCTAGTGGCGGCCTCGCGATATGGTCACATCGAAGCTGCGCCCGCGCCGCTCGGGCCTGTAGGTGAAATGCCACCACTCCTTGGGATAATTGTGGAATCCCTGTTGCGCCATGGCCTCCACCAGCACCTGGCGCCACCGCTGCTGCTCGGGCGTCAGCCCGGTGGTCTTGGTGTGGCTCAGGGCATCGAAGCAGTCGAAACCGGTTCCCATGTCGATGCCGTTGTCGGGAGCGCGCGCCGCCGCCGGGCCGGTGCAGGGGCCATAGGTGGCGCTGGCGCTGAAAGCCGGCACGCGCTTGGCCGGCAGGGCGACGAGGGTCAGGTCCACCGCATCGCCCCGCGAATGGCGGGACACGCCGGCAATATACCCAAGGTCGATGAGCCGGCTCTTGTCTAGGCCCGGATAGAAGCGCTTGCCCAGCGGATCGGCCTCCGGGGCCTCGACCCAGGCCCGGAAGGCCCGCACCGCCCGCCTGGGGCGATAGCAGTCATAGACCTTCAAGGTGAGCTTGCGCTGCAACAGCCCCTTCTGCACGCGCGCCAGCGCCTCGGCCGCGTCGCGCAGCAGCAGGCATTCGGCGGCGGCATAGCCCGGCACAGGCCGGCCGGTGAAATTGTCAGCACCAGCATAGCGGATATCCTGCAGAATGCTGGCATCGACCCTGCGCAGATGAACGAGGGGAACCGCCGGCTCCTCATCTACGGGCGGCGCCTGGGCTTTGAGCTCCCCGCTGAGCACAAGCGCGATGGCACCGACGCCGGCCACAAGCCGGCGGAACCGCCGCGACGCGCAACGCGCCTGCACGCGCCGTCCGCGGCCCTTGAGCCTTCCCTCCGTCCCGGTGCGGTGCGATATCACCGTCATGCATGCCTTACTCACGTCCAGATTCCTGATATAGCATCATAATCTGTTCATCATGCCGGCTACGGGGGAGGGGCTGGGGGCCCTTGCAACGCCGCAGCCGGCCACGCCTCCCCACGTCCCGAGTGGTCTCCTCGCATCGGCAAGGCGCACGTGCAGCGCTGGCCATGCCGAGCAGCTCATCCTGCGCACGACGACTACGGCAAGCCCTTGCGCTGACCGACGCCCCCTGATTGGTTGAGCAGCGTCCCGGCACCAGCCTGCGAGCCTTCCATGCCATCCACCGTCTTCGACTCAGGCCTCTTCCGCGACGCCTTCGGCGCGCCGGCCATGCGCGCCATCTTCGCCTATCAAGCCGTGGTGGCAAAATACGTCGAGGTCGAGGTGGCGCTGGCCGCCGCCGAGGCCAAGGTCGGCGTGATCCCGCAGGATGCAGCCGATGCGATCCGACGCTCGGCGCGCGCGGACGCCATCGATCTCGCCAAGCTCAAGGCGGAGACCGATCTCGTCGGCTATCCGATCGTCGGCCTGGTGCACCAGCTCGCCCAGCAGTGCGGCGCGGCCGGCCGCTACCTTCATTGGGGCGCCACCACCCAGGACATCATGGACACCGCCACCGTGCTGCAGGTCCGCGACGCGCTGGCCCTGGTCGAGGCGGGCCTGGCGGCCTGCGAGGCGGCATTGCGGGCCCTCGCCGACAAGCACCGCGCAACCGTGATGGCGGGACGGACGCATCTCCAGCACGCCCTGCCGATCACCTTCGGCTACAAGGCCGCCGTCTGGCTCGGCATGATCATCCGCCACCGCCAGCGCCTGCGCGAGCTGGCGCCGCGCGTCCTCGTCGGCCAGTTCGCAGGCGCTGCCGGTACGCTCGCCTCGCTCGGCGACACGGGCCTTGCCGTGCACGACGCGCTGATGGGAGAGCTCGGCCTCGGCCGGCCATCCATCCCCTGGCACGTGGCCCGCGACGGCTTTGCCGAGACGGTCTCGGTCCTCGGGCTGGTGACGGGCACGCTCGCCAAGATCGCCACCGACGTCATGCTGATGATGCAAACCGAGGTGGCGGAAGCCTTCGAGCCGTTCGTCGCGGGCCGCGGCTCGTCCTCGACCATGCCGCAGAAGCGCAACCCCATCTCGTGCGAGCTGATCCTGGCGGCCGCCAGGATCGTGCGCCAGAACGCCGGCCTGATGCTCGATGCCATGGCGGCGGATCACGAGCGCGCCACGGGCCCCTGGCAGCTCGAATGGGTGGCGATCCCCGAGGCGTTCATGGCCACCAGCGGCGCGTTGAGTCAGGCCCGCTTCCTGCTCGAAGGCCTGATCGTCGATCCTGAGCGCATGCGCCGCAATCTCGACCTGACCGGCGGCCTCATCGTCGCGGAGGCCGTGATGATGGCGCTCGCTGAGCATACCGGCCGGCAAGCGGCGCACGATATCGTCTACGGCGCCTGCCGTGCCGCGCTCGACAAGGGCTCGACGCTGCTGGCCGAGCTGGAGCAGCGGCCCGACGTGACGCAGCACCTCAATGCGGCGCGCCTTGCCCAGCTCACCGACCCGGTCAACTACCTGGGCTCAGCGCCCGCCATGATCGATCGCCTGCTGGGGGATGCTTCCCCTTCCCCGTTGCAGACATAGGGAGAGGAGCAAGCCGCCCTGCTCGGGGCCGCTGTGTCATTTGAAGATGCGGTCACCCTGCTGATCGATGACCTGCTTGGCCTTGAACGTCGTGAAGGCCACCGCATCGTCCCAGCTCGCATAGGTGTCGGCGCGGATGAAGTCGTGCCGCTTCACACCGTCAGGCGTATCCTTCTCGATCGCGCCGGCCGTCTGGAATTGATCGCCTGCCCGGGTGGGCGCCGGGATGATCCGGTAGCCCTTGTATTCGACCACCGGCGCCGCCTGCGAGCCGGCCTTGCCGCCGGCGCTGCCCAGGAGGCTGCCCAGGAGCTTGTCCAGCGCGGCCTTCAGCTTGGGGAGCATCGCTTCACGTCCTATCGCACATGAACTATCGCGCCCGGGCAAGGGCATGTCCAGCCGCTTCCAACCGCTGGCCGCCGCCGACCTACCCCTTCTTGTCCGGCAGCGCCAGGCGAATGTGCAGCTCGCGGAGCTGCTTGGGCGCCACCTCGCTCGGCGCCCCCATCAGCAAATCCTGCGCCTGCTGGTTCATCGGGAACATGATGACGTCGCGCAGGTTGGTGGCGCCGGCCAGCAGCATGACGATGCGGTCGATGCCGGGCGCAATGCCGCCATGCGGCGGCGCGCCGTACTGCAGCGCCTTCAGCATGCCGCCGAACTTGGCCTCCAGCACCTCCGGCCCGTAGCCGGCGATGGCGAACGCCTTGTACATGATCTCCGGCAGGTGATTTCTGATGGCGCCGGAGCTCAGCTCCACGCCGTTGCAGACGATGTCGTACTGGTAGGCCTTGAGGGCCAGCAGCTCCTCGTTGCTCTTGGCTGCCTCCAGCGCCGCCAGCCCGCCCTGCGGCATCGAGAACGGGTTGTGGGAGAAGTCTATTCTCTTCTCCTCCTCGTTCCACTCATACATCGGGAAATCGACGATCCAGCAGAACTCGAACTTGTTCTCGTCGATGAGGTTCAGCTCGCGGCCGACCTTGCTGCGGGCCTCGCCGGCGAACTTGTAGAACTTGGCCGGATTGCCGGCGACGAAGAACGCCGCGTCGCCAACCTTGAGGCCGAGCTGCTTCAGGATCGCACCGGCACGCTCCGGGCCGATGTTCTTGGCGATCGGTCCCGCGCCGCCCTCCTCGCCCGCGTCCTGCCCGCCTTCGGCAGCACGCCAGAAGATGTAGCCGAGCCCCGGCTGGCCTTCCGAGATCGCCCAGGCGTTCATGCGGTCGCAGAAGGCTCTGGAGCCGCCGCCCGGCGCAGGGATCGCCCACACCCGCGCCTTGGGGTCCTTCTCGATCATGCCGGCGAACACCTTGAAGCCCGAGCCGCGGAAGTGCTCCGTCACGTCGGCCATGACGATGGGGTTGCGCAAGTCCGGCTTGTCGGAGCCGTACTTGGCGATCGCCTCGTCATAGGGAATGCGCGGAAACGTCTGCGTCACCGGCTTGGCCTTGCCTTGCCCGCCTTCGGCAGAACCTGCGAACTCCTCGAACAGCCCGCGCATGACGGGCTCCACCGCCGCAAACACGTCCTCCTGCTCGACGAAGCTCATCTCCAGGTCGAGCTGGTAGAACTCGCCCGGCGAGCGGTCGGCGCGCGCATCCTCGTCGCGGAAGCACGGCGCGATCTGGAAGTAGCGGTCGAAGCCCGCGATCATGATGAGCTGCTTGAACTGCTGCGGCGCCTGCGGCAGGGCATAGAACTTGCCGGGGTGGATGCGCGACGGCACCAGAAAGTCGCGCGCGCCCTCGGGGCTCGAGGCGGTGAGGATCGGCGTCTGGAACTCGAAGAAGCCAGCCTCCCGCATGCGCCGCCGGATCGAGCCGATGATCTCGTTCCTGAGCATGATGTTCTTGTGCAGCGCCTCGCGCCTGAGGTCCAGGAAGCGGTACTTGAGGCGCAGGTCTTCGGGATACTCGGCATCGCCGAACACGGGAACGGGCAGTTCCTTGGCCGCCGACAGCACCTCGATCTCGGCGGCGAACAGCTCGATCTCGCCGGTCGGCAGGTCGGGATTGACGGTTCCTTCGGGCCGGTCGCGCACCTTGCCGTCGACGCGGATCACCCATTCCGACCGCACGGCTTCAGCGGCCCTGAACGCGGGGCTGTCCGGATCGGCGACGACCTGGGTGATGCCGTAGTGGTCGCGCAGATCGATGAACAGCAGCCCGCCGTGATCGCGCACGCGATGCACCCAGCCGGACAGGCGCGCACGCTTGCCCACGTCAGCCTTCCTGAGCGCACCGCACGTGTGCGACCGGTAGCGGTGCATGCCCTCTGCCGCCGCAGACTGACCTGAAGCGCCCTTTGCCGAGCTCGCCATGGCGCCGATGCCTCTCTGTTGGTGATTTGCTTCGCAATTGCGTGCGGAAAAGCACACGGGGTCAGCGCATTGTCAAGAACGGGGCATGTCGCGCCGATGCGGCCGGAAGTGTGGCTGCCCGATCACGAGAGCGGCCGCACAACGGCCTATATATGATGCTGCAAGGTGGAAGGTCGCGTCTCGGGGGAACAAGCAGTGCGTCAAGGTGATGCTCGGCCAGCGCTCCGGTCCCTCAGGCAAGGCCCGCTGCTCGTCTCCCTTGCCGCGGCCTTGATGGTGCCCCCCCTTGCCGGCGCGCCCCCGGCACAAGCCCGCACTGTCGAGGCCCGCACCGTCGATGATCGTGCCGCAGACAGACGGAAGGCCGCGCGGCATGCGGCACCTGGCCCCGTTCTGGCGGTGGTCTCGCTCGCCAAGCAGCGGTTATGGGTATACGGCGGCACCGGGCTCATCGCGCAGAGCGCCGTGTCGACCGGGCGCGCCGGCTATGCGACGCCGACCGGCGTCTTCTCCGTCGTCCAGAAGAAGCGGTTTCACCGCTCCAACATCTATTCCGATGCGCCCATGCCCTACATGCAGCGCATCACCTGGTCCGGTATTGCCCTGCACGCCGGGGTCGTGCCCGGCCATCCCGCCTCGCACGGCTGCATCCGGCTGCCGCAGCCGTTTGCCGTCGAGCTGTGGGGCATGACCCGCATCGGCGCGCGCGTCGTCATCGTGCCCGATGACGCATCCGTGCGCGACATCGCGCATCGGCGGCTGCCGGTGCCCACTCTGACCCCCGCGCCGCCGGTTGCCGCCTGGACGGGGCCCGAGGGCAAGGCTGAGGCCGAGCGGCCCGCAGACCGTGTGGCCGGCATCGTCGAGGTGGCGCACACCAAGGGCCCGGACGAAGCGCGGGGCTCGGACGAAGCCCCCTCGCTGTCCGGCAGGCTCCTCAATCCGCTCGAGCGCGCCAAGCTCGCCCGGCAGCAGGCGATTGCGAATGCCGCCTCGACCGCTGCCGCCGCCAGGGCCGCGGCCGCCACCTCGGCGGCGCGGGCAGCAGAGGCCCATGCGGCGATTGCGGCGCTGCGCAGCGCCGAGCTCTCCCTGGCCGCCGCCAGGGCCAAGCGCGACGCCGCGGCCATGGCCATGGGCGACGCCGCAAAGGTGGAAGATGCAGAGCGGGCCAGGGAGCTTGCGCGCGAGGCCGACGCCCGGCTTGCCGAAGCCCAGGCCATCGCCGTCGAGGCGGGCTCAGTCGAAGCAGTGAAGACGGCGGAGGCCATCGCCGCCGCCAAGGCGGCGTGGTCCGCCGAGCAGGCCAGCACGGAGGCCGCTCAGACGCTGAAGGCGACCGAGCGCAATGCCGAGCCGATCTCGATCTTCGTCAGCCGGAAGGCGGGCCGGGCCTTCATCCGCCAGGCCTGGGCTCCCATCCATGACGCCCCCGTGACCTTCAAGGACGCCGACGCACCGCTCGGCACCCACGCCTATCTTGCCGTGGCACCCGACGCAGGCGGGCAGACCCTGCGCTGGCTTACCGTCTCCCTGCCCCCCTCCCGGCCCGCACCGCCGCGCCAGGGCGTGCGACATAGCGCATACGCTCCATCACCGCCCGCCGCGGCCACGGCGGCAGGCTCGCGGCCGGAAACGGCAGACAGCGTGCTGGAGCGCTTTGAGCTGGCTGAGGGCACCAGAGCCTTCATCGAGGACAGGCTGTGGACTGGCGCCTTTCTGATCGTGTCCGACGAGGGCATCAGCCCCGAGACCGGGGCGACGACGGACTTCATTGTGGTGACGCGCTAGGCCGCCCCGCACGGGAGGCGCGGCGACGCATCCGAGCGCATTGCAGCGCAAAACCGGCCGATCGTCGCAATTTTCAGGACTGCGTCGGGCAGCTCTTCACTCTTTTGCCGCCCACCGGATTGTGCGGCGCATGCGATACCGCTATAACCCCGCGCCCATGCGTCTCATCACAACGACCAAAGACCTCACCCAGTTCTGCGAGCGGCTTGCCCACCACGAGTTCGTCACCGTCGATACCGAATTCATACGCGAGCAGACATTCTGGCCAAAGCTCTGCCTCATCCAGCTCGCGGGCCCCGGCGGCGATGCGGCCATCGTCGACCCCCTCGAGCCCGGCATGGACCTCGCGCCGTTCCATCGGCTGATGGCGGACGAGCGGGTCGTCAAGGTGTTTCATGCCGCGCGCCAGGATTTGGAAATCGTCTGGATGCAGACGCGCCACATCCCCCACCCGATCTTCGACACGCAGGTGGCCGCCATGGTGTGCGGCTTTGGCGAATCGGTGAGCTACGTCAATCTCGTCAAGCAGATCGCCGGACGCGACCTGGACAAGACCTCGCGCTTCACCGACTGGGCGCGCCGGCCGCTGACCGACCGGCAGCTCGCCTATGCCTTGGGTGACGTGACCCACCTGCGCGACATCTACAAGCGGCTGAAGGCGGAGCTGGAGGCGACGGGTCGGCTGCGGTGGCTTGACGAGGAGATGGCCGAGCTGACCGACGCGCGCACCTACGAATCGCGCCCCGAGGATGCCTGGCGCCGGCTGAAGATGCGCGTGAAGAACCGCAAGGGTTTGGCCGTGCTGATCGAGCTGGCCGCCTGGCGCGAGCATGCGGCGCAGGCGCAGGACGTGCCTCGCAACCGCATCCTGCGCGATGAGGCCCTTTACGATATTGCGAGCCAGCAGCCGACCGAGCCCTCGCAGCTCTCGCATCTGCGATCGCTGAGCGAGGGCTTCGCCCGCTCCGCCCGCGCCAAGGAGATCGTCGAGGCCGTCAAGCGCGGCTTGGCGCGCGACATCAAGACCGTGCCGCCGATCCGCGACGGCACAGGCCTGCCGCCTGAGAAGACGGCAACGGTGGAACTGCTGAAGGTGCTCCTGAAGTCATGCGCGGCACGCGCCAAGGTAGCGCCGCGACTGATCGCGGATGCCGACGAGCTGGAGCGCATGGCGATGGAGGACGATGCCGACGTGCCGGCCCTCAAGGGATGGCGCTACGAGCTGTTCGGCGCCGAGGCCCGGCGCCTGATCCGCGGCGAGGTGGCGCTCAAGATTGCCGCCGGCGAGGTCGTGCCCGTTACGATTGCCGAACCTGCGGCTGCGCCCAGTCCCGACTAGTGTGATGATCGAGAAATTCGCCCTTCCTCGCAGCACGCCTGCTGAGCGAATTTCTCGATCTGAATCACACTAGAACCATGAACTTGCTAGTGTCCTTTCGATCGCGAAGTTCGTTCATCGCCTGCTGCAAGATCCGGCGAACTTCGCGATCGGGACACTAGCTGCTCCGACTAGCCGTGGTCGACGCGGCTCGGAATTTCATGCGCCGGCCGGCCGTTGCCCTCGTCGGGGACCGACACCCAGATCGGGCGATCGGCACCGATGGAGCCGAGGACCGCACCAAGCAGCGCGATCATCAGAAGACCGGCAATGACAATCATACGCATTGCGTCTATCCAACTCTCGAAGCTTGAACTTCGAGGCCAGTTTTGCGGCACCAAAGGTCTGCGGCTCTAGGTAGTCTTGCAGGCCGTTCGCGCCTGGTTGCTCCGTGCTCCCATGGGTTGGGTGACCAACCTGCAAGAGCATCTCATCTCGCCGTTGGATATGGTGATGCGCTGTGCACGCCGGAAGATCGTATCGCGCGGTCGTGACCGATCTTGAGCATCCGATCACGCCGCCGTGAGGCGACGGGAGGCGCGGTGATCACCCGGGGTGAGCCAAGACCAACCGGACACCTACGGGCGGCCGGGATTGTACTGGTTCTTCTGGCGCCACTCGGACAGGAAATAGGCGAGCTTGTCATCGATCGTCTCGGGCAGGACGATGCGCACCGTGACGAGCTGGTCGCCGGTACGCCCGCTGGTGGTGTTGTGCACCCCCTTGCCCTTCAGGCGAAAGATCCGGCCCGAGCTCGTCGCCTTGGGCAGCGTGAGCTGGACGCGGCCCGAGATGGTCGGCACCTCGATCTTGGCCCCCAGCACCGCCTCGTCGATGGTGACCGGCAGATCGAGCGTGATGTCGTCGTCCACCCGCTTGAACTGCGGGTGCGGCCGCACCCTGATCTCCACCATGGCGTCACCAGGCTCGGCCCCGCGCACGCCCGGCGAGCCCTTGCCCCGCAGCCGCAGGACCTGCCCGTCGGCGACCCCACCGGGCACCGTGATGTCGAGCACGTCGCCGTCGGGGAGCGTCACCCGCTTTCTGGCCCCCGTGGCGGCCTCCAGGAAGTCGACCTCGAGGCTGTAGCGCGCATCCCGGCCGCGCACCCCGAACGGGCTGCCGGCCTCCCCGCGGCCCCGCATCGAGCCGAACAGGTCGGAGAAGATGTCGCCGAAACTGAAGTCGTCCCCGCCGGCGGTGCGTGCGTCTCCCCGTCCGGCCCGGCCGGCAAACGGGCTGCCGCCCGCATAGGTGCGATGGAAGCCGCGGCGCGGCTCGCCGGTGGCGTCGATCTCGCCGCGATCGAACTGCTTGCGCTTCTCGGGATCGCCGACGATCTCGTAGGCCGCCGACACCTTCTTGAAGCGCTCCTCCGCGGAGGCGCGATTGGCCGGATTGAGATCAGGATGCAGCTCCTTGGCGAGCTTGCGATAGGCGCGGCGAACGTCATCCTCGCTCGCGCTGCGCGGTACGCCCAAAACCTGATAGGGATCCTCGGCCATCGTTGCGCCCATCCCAGCCCAAGAGAGATTACTATACAGCTAAATGGCGATCGTGGCGCCCGTGCGCCAGCAGCGGGTGCGGCCGGGGGGCGGGTCAGCCAATGCGCACCTCCAGCTCCCGCTCCAGAAGCTGCGCCAGGCCGGCAAAGCGGCGGCGCACACGTTCACCATCGAGCGCGGCATGCGCCTTCGGCAGCGCCAGCACCAGCTTGCCCTTCTCATAGCTGACCGGCGTTTCATCGATGATGCCGGGCCGGCCGATCGACAGCATGTGCGCCGCCCGGATGGCGGCCCCGACGATGCGCGCGCGGCGATAGAGCTTCTTGGGGATGATGTCCCTGAGGCGGCCGGAAAAGCTGTCCGTCTGCTCGTCGTCCTCCCGGCCGGATCCGACATGCCGGAAGTAGACGGCGAGCGCCAGAAAAACCCGGCCGGCGTGGTCGATCCCCCCAAGCGCCGATTGCGCGATGAGGATCAGGCTCTGCTCGCCCCGATAGTCGGGGTGGGCGCGCCAGCTGATGTCGGAGAGGAGACACGCGGCATAGCGCAGGCGCGCTTCCTCTTCGGTCTCGGCGGGTCCCGGAGGCTCGAACAGGGCACTCGTCCAATTGCACAGCTCGGCCGCATGCTCGGGCGAGCGGGCGCGCAGGCGCGCGTAGTCGGCGCAGAAGGAGAGCAGAGGATCCTGTCGCCGCTCCGCCTCGGACAGCAGGCTGTAGAGCAGGCCCTCCCGGATGCCGAACACGGAGAACAGCACTTCGCTGGGCTCGAGTTGCTTCAGCAGCCGCTCCAGCACCAGCGCGCCCAACGGCAGCACCTCGCGGCGGGCCCGCGCAATCTCGGAGGACCCCTTCATCGCCGACAGCTTCTTGGCCTTGCGGATGTCCTCGCAGAAAGCGATGGCCTCTTTCGCCGGCATGGCATAGCCGTGCATCACGTGCAGCGGATAGTCCCGTTCGCTCATGTGCAGCCTGGCGATCGCCCGCCAGGTGCCGCCGACCGCATAGAAGGCCCGCCCGCGGCCCTTGTTGCGCCAAGTGATGCCCGCGATGTGCTCGTCGACGATGTCGACCGCCTTGTCGATCCGGCCGCCCGAGGCATCGAGCAGGCGCAGGCCGCCGAGCGGCAGCGTCACGGACTGGCGCAGGGCATTGCCGGCAACGTCGATGAGTTCGAGGCTGCCGCCGCCGAGGTCGCCGGCCAGCCCGTCGGGCGAGCGGAAGCCCATCAGGATGCCGTTGGCGGCCAGCTCGGCCTCCTGCTGACCCGACAGCACCTGAATTCTCGTGCCCAGCGCCTTCTCGCCGCGCACGATGAAATCCGGTCCGTTGGCAGCATCGCGGCACGCGGCGGTGGCGATGGCGCGCACGTGCTTGACATCGAGCACCCGCAGGATCGCGCGGAAGCGCGTCAGCGCCTCCAGGGCCCGCTTGACGCTTTCCTCCTCGAGCCGCCCTGTCGAAGCGATCTCGCGCCCCAGCCCGCACAGCACCTTCTCGTTGAAGATGGGCGTAGGGCTCCTGACGGCACCCTCGTAGACCACAAGCCGCACGGAGTTGGAGCCAATGTCGACGACCCCCATCGGCTCGAGGTCCCGCTTGCCCCCGAGCAAGGCGTATTCTCGCATCACGCGGTTGGCACCTCCGTCGGCTCACCCTTGGCGAGGCTGAACCGACGCGGAAAGTTTTCCTTGAGCGACTGCCCGCGCCCCGACAGGCTCGGGTTCGTCATGAAATACTCGTGCGCGTTGAACGGCTCTTCGCCCTTTGCCGGCTGCACGCGCTGCGACGACCCATCGCGCAGGACGCGCCAACTCTGCTGGTTGTCCTTGAGATTGGCAACCATGATCTGGTCGAGAATCTGCTCGTGCACGGTCGGGTTGGTAATCGGCACCATGACCTCCACGCGACGGTCGAGATTGCGCGGCATCATGTCGGCGGAGCTGATATAGACGAGGGCCTTGTGCGCCGGCAAGCCATGACCGGCGCCAAAACAGTAAATGCGGCCATGCTCCAGGAAGCGGCCGATGATGCTCTTCACCCGAATGTTCTCGGACAGGCCGGGCACCCCCGGCCGCAGGCAGCAGATGCCGCGCACGATGAGGTCGATCTCCACGCCGGCCTGGCTGGCCTCGTAGAGCGCGTCGATGATCTGCTTGTCGACGAGCGCATTCATCTTCATCCAGATCGCGGCCGGGCGGCCGGCCCTGGCGTGGCCGATCTCGTCGTCGATGTGCGACAGGATGCGGGTGCGGATGCCTTGCGGGCTGGCGGCGAGCGCCTCGATCTCGGCCGGCTCGGCATAGCCGGTGATGAAATTGAAGATGCGCGTCACGTCGCGCCCGATCACCGGATCGGCGCTGAAGAACGACAGGTCGGTATAGACCTTGGCGGTCACGGGGTGATAGTTGCCCGTGCCGATGTGACAGTAGGTGGCAAGGTCCGCCCCTTCCCGGCGCACGATCAGGCCGAGCTTGGCATGCGTCTTGAGCTCGATGAAGCCGTACACGACATGCACGCCCGCGCTCTCCAGGTCGCGCGCCCAGCGGATGTTGGCGGCCTCGTCGAAGCGCGCCTTGAGCTCCACCACCGCGGTCACCGACTTGCCGAGATCAGCGGCATCCTTGAGGGCGCGCACGATGGGGCTGTCGTTGGAGGTGCGGTAGAGCGTCCACTTGATGGCGAGCACGTTGGGATCGGCGACGGCCTGGCGCAGGAGCTGCACCACCACGTCGAAGGATTCGTAGGGGTGATGCACCACGATGTCCTTCTTGCGGATGGCCGCAAAGCTGTCGCCGTTGTACTCGCGGATGCGCTCGGGGAAGCGGATCTTCAGCGGCGGGAACACCAGATCGGCGCGCTCGGGCACGATGAGCTGAGAGGTATCCGCCAGCCCCAGCATGCCCTCCTTGATGAACACGCCCTCGTCGCGAAAATCGAGCTCCTGCACGACGAAGCGCTGCAGGCGGGAGGGCATTTGCCCGTCGATCTCGAGCCGGATGACGTCGCCGCGCCGCCGGCGCTTCAGGGCGGTCTCGTAGAGGGCGACCAGATCTTCCGCCTCCTCCTGGATCTCGATGTCGCTGTCGCGCAGCACGCGAAAGGCACCCTGGCTGCGGGCGATAAAGCCGGGGAACAGACGCGTCACGAACATGCCGATGACGGACTCGATGCGGATGAAGCGGATCGGCCTTGCCGCCGCCTCGCTCACGGAGGCCTCGTCGGCGGGCAGGCGGATGAAGCGGGCAAGCTGGCTCGGGATCGGCAGCAGGGCGTGCATGGTGCTGGCGTCGCGCTCGCGCCGCAGCTCCAGGCCGACCGTCACGCCGCCGTTCTGAATGAAGGGGAAGGGGTGCGCCGGATCGACGGCAATCGGGGTGAGGATCGGCAGATAGCGGGCGAGAAATTCCTGCTCCAGCCAGGCGCGCTCCGCAGGGGTCAGCTCCTTCGGCTCGACGATGAGAATGCCGGCCGCCGCCATCTCGGCCTTGAGGGCGCTCCAGCACGCCTGCTGGTCGCTGACGAGAGCGGCCGCAAACCGATTGATCTCGGCGAGCTGCTGCACGGGGGTGAGTCCGTCCTGGCTCACCTGCATCACACCGGCATCGACCTGTCCGTAGAGGCCCGCTACCCGCACCATGTAGAATTCATCGAGATTGGACGCCGAGATCGACAGGAAGCGCAGCCGCTCGAGCAGGGGGTGGCGCAGGTTGTTGGCCTCTTCCAGGACGCGCCGGTTGAACTGCAGCCAGGACTGCTCGCGGTTGAAGTAGCGCGCCGGACCAACGGGCGGCGGCGCCACGGGCGCGGGCGCCTCGCTGACGGAGTCCCGTTCTTTCAGCTTCGGCTTGGCGGAGCTCATGGACAACCTATGGATGCCGGAGGAAGCCGGGCACAACGAAAGTGGCAGTTATACCACAATGTCGCCGGACTCGCCGAGCAAGGCACCACTCTGCAACAGCAAGATGAAAGTTCGGTGGTGACCGGATGCGCCAGCCTAGCCGGTCGCCTGCCGGCCCAGGATTTGCGCCGCCAGCGTGCGCGTCACCTTGCGGTGGGAGGCCATGGCGGCCCGATCGATCTCGGCGACGATGGTTGCAGCAGCCTCCATGGATCGCTCCATGTGCAGGGCGATGTAGCCGATCACATGCGGCTCCACCGCGAGTTGCCGATCCAAGAAGTGCTTGACCAGCACCGCCTTGAGCAGGGCCTCGTCCGGCGGCGCGATGGTGGCGACCGGCAGCGCCCGCAGGCGCGACCGCAGATCGGGCAGGGCGACGTCGAGTTCGCCGGCCGGCACGCGGGAGGTGAGGAGCATCGACAGCTTGTGCTCGCGCACCAGGTTGAGCAGATGAAACAGGGCGCGCTCGTCGCCGACGCCCGTCTGCAGGTCCTCGACCAGAACCGCGGTTGCCGCAGACGCCGCCGCCACGTCTCTCTCGCGCAGGGCGCGGGCTTCCAGCCTCGCTGCGTTCGATTTCAAGCGCCAGACATTGGCAAGGTGGGTCTTGCCCGCCCGCGGCGGGGCCACGACCAGCACGGACGCCTGCGGCCAATCGGGCCAGCGATCGATGATGTCGGCCGCCGCGCGATTGGACTGGCTGATGAGAAAATCCTCAGCCCCCAGCGCCGGACGGTGCGCGAGATCGAGAACGAGCTGATCGGATTGGGCGCTCAAGGGGTGTCACCACGCGGGGGCGCTTCACCGGGCGTGGCGGCGGCGCCTTGGTAGACGGAGCTGTGGAGATACACATGCACGGCGAAGCGCACGAGCACGCCGATGGCCGCGGCCAAGGGCACGGCGACCAGCGCTCCCACCAGACCGAACAGGTAGCTGAACACGAACAGCGCAAAGATCAGCCACACGGGATGCAGCCCGATCTTGCCGCCCACAAAGCGGGGCGAGAGAAACGCCGCATCGATGGCGAGGCCGGCCACGAGCACGCCGACGACCTTCGCCAGCGGCGCCAGCTCGGGCCAGAACTGCACAATGGCGATGCTCGCGGCGCAGATGAGGCCCAGCATCCATCCCACGATGGGAATGAAGGCCAGCAGGCCCGTCGTCAGGCCGATCAGCAAGCCGTAGTTGAGGCCGGCCCAGGTCAAGCCCACCGCGTAGAACAGCCCGAGCATGAGACAGATGGCGCCCTGTCCGCGGATGAAGGCCGCCATCGCGTCGTTGATCTCGCCGGCGAGCCGCCGGATGGTCGGCGCGTGATCCCGGGGCAGCGCGCTGTCGATGCGGGCGAGCATCGGGTGCCAGTCGATCAGGAGATAGAAGACGACGACGGGGGTGATGAGCAGGAGGGAGACGAAATTGACGAGCGCCGCGCCGCGGTTCCAGATGGACGTCATGACGGTGCCGGCAAATCCGGTCCAGTTCTGCGTCACCTCGGCGCTCAGCCGGTCCATCGCCTCCTGCACCGGGGGAAAGCCCGCGCCCAGCCAGGTGCGCGCCACCTCGTCAAGAAAGAGCCGCAGCCGCTGCATCTCGCCTGGCAGGGCGGTGACGAGCTGGCGCACCTGGTCGGCGAGGATCGGGGCCAGCAGCACCAGGGCCAATGCGATCAGCACGCCGACAACACCGACGATGAGGACCGCCGACAGCCCGCGGTTGATGCCCAATGCCTGCAACCGGTCGGCGATGGGACTGAGGAAGTAGGCCATGACGATGGCGGCAACGAACGGCAGCAGGATGTCCTTCAGCAGCGCAATGGCGCCGATGAAGAGAAGGAGCGCCGTCAGCCAGAACCAAAGCTGCTTTTCGACTCGCATGCCTGTGCCCCCATCTGCGCCGCAGCAGGGTCAGGGCGGCGCGTCCTGCGATTCATAGCCGGCCATGTGCAGAAGCCAAGCCTTGAGATAGGCAACGAGCGAAACAATGGTCGAGGCTGCCGTAATCCACACGAGAACGAGGCGGGTCGTGTCCAGCCCCAGGCTGAAGCCGTCGTCCGCCAGCACGGTTGCTGCCAGCACGAGCTGAGCCGCCGTGTTGATCTTGCTCACGGTGAGCGGCTTGATGCGAACCGGGTGGTCCATCAGCCACGACAGCAGCACCGCCAGCAGAATGAGGATGTCGCGGCTGACGACCGCGATGACGAGCCACAGAGGCAGCTCGTGGCTCACGCCCAACGCAATGTAGATGCTGACGATCAGCAGCTTGTCGGCCAGCGGGTCGAGATAGGCGCCCAGCTCCGTCGTCCAATTGAAGCGCTTGGCAAGATAGCCGTCGACGGCGTCGCTGATGCCGGCGCAGAGGAACACGAAGAACGCAATTCGGCTGTTGCCGTTGACCAGCAGCCAGAAGATCACGGGGACGGAGAGCACGCGCGCGAGCGTGATGAAGTTCGGTACGTTGATGTACAAAGCGAGAACCGGCGGTCCAAAGAACTGCAGCGCTGCAACAGGCTCGATCGGCGGAAAGAACCGGCACGTGCCGAGCCCTGCCGTCCCGTTCTACCCACTCCCGTGGACCCCAGTCGAGTGTTATGGCAGGGACAATACCCAGTTTCCGCCAGTATTGCGCAAGTTCAGGCCCTGACGGGCAAGCTCATCGGCAAGTTGTTGAGCCCCGTCCGCATAGCGCAACGTCACGCGGGCGCCGCGCGCCGACAGGCCGGCCACGTCCAGCTCCTCCACCCCCGGCGTGGCCCCTAGCTTGCGGCTGATTTCCTGCCACTCGGCCATGCCGCGGAACTCGACCGCGATCAGCAGGTCGGTGTCGCCTCCGCCGCCGGCCGTCGCAGCCGACGCGGAAGGTCCACCGCGCACCTTGACGGCCTTCCAGCGGCCCTCCAGCGTGCGCAGGGCGACGACGGCGGCCAGCTCGCTGGCATAGGCCGGATCGCCGGCATCGATGCGGTACGGGCGCTTGAGCGTGATCGCGCCGACCGCGTCGCGGCCGGCCAGCGTGACGCTGAGGCGCCCCGCCACCGCATCGGGCTCGGCAAACGCCAGCAGCACGTATTCCGAGTTGTACTCGGCCGCCAGCGCGCGCATGGCGCTGCCGTCGCCGGCCGCAATCGCATTGACGGTCTCGGGCCGAATGCCCTTGCCGAGCGGCTTGAGCTTGATCGGGGTCAGCGCATTCTCCAGATCGAGGCCCTTCCAGACATTGCTCCAGGCGGCTTCCTCTCTGGGCGGCTGCCCAGGCGACGAGCGCCAGACGGGCACCAGGGTCACCACGGGCGCCTGATCGTCGGTGAAGGCGATCCCCTCGCGCCGCAGCAGGTCGCGAACCCCCTTCGCCTGGAAAGTGAAATCGAAGCTCGCAATGTACTCGGTGGACGAGTTGCGCTCCGAGCGCACGCGCACGCCCTCGACCAGCTCCGCCGCCCTGACCGCCTCCAGGCGCTTGGCCTGGGCATAGCGCGTGACGGGAATGAGCCGCTTCAGCAGCGACCGGAACGCGGCCTGCTGGCCCTCGGCCAGCGCCTTCTCCTTGGCCGCCACCGCGTTCTCGGCCCGCGCCTCGATCGGGTAGTTGGCCACCGTGTAGACGTTGTCGGCCGCCAGCACGGGACTGCACACGCTGCCTGCCAGCACCATGCACGCCGCCGCCGCGGCCCGCTTGGCCCCCCGACGTCCGAACGTGCGAAACAGTTGCGAAACGGGCATGTGGCCGCCATTCCCCACAATTGGCACAGATTGCGACGCCGCCGGACCCTACCGGTTCCCGCCAGGGTCTGCTATGCCCCCGCATACTTCTTGCGCCTTGGGGCAGAAGTGAGGAGCACCGCCCGAATCGCATGCCAGACCGCAGGCACACACACCCCTCCATTTCCTACCGTGACGCCGGTGTCAACATCGATGCCGGCAACGCGCTGGTGGAGGCCATCAAGCCGCTCGCCAAGGCGACGCGGCGCGCCGGCGCCGATGCCGACCTCGGCGGGTTCGGCGCACTGTTCGATCTCAAGCGCACCGCCTTCAAGGACCCCATTCTGGTCGCCGCCAACGACGGCGTGGGCACCAAGCTCAAGATCGCCATCGACACGGGCCGGCACGACACGATCGGCATCGACCTGGTCGCCATGTGCGTCAACGATCTCTTGGCGCAGGGTGCCGAGCCGCTGTTCTTCCTCGACTACTTCGCCACCGGCAAGCTTGACGTCGAGGTGGCGCGCGCGGTGATCGCCGGCATCGCCGAGGGCTGCAAGCTGGCGGGCTGCGCGCTGATCGGCGGCGAGACGGCCGAGATGCCCGGCATGTATGCGGCACAGGACTACGATCTCGCGGGCTTTGCGGTCGGAGCGGTCGAGCGGGGCGAGGTCCTGCCGCGCCGCGACATCACGGCCGGCGATGTCGTGATCGGGCTGCCGTCGTCGGGCGTGCACTCGAACGGATACTCGCTGGTGCGCCGGCTGGTCGAGGAGGCCAGGCTGGCCTGGCACGCGCCCGCGCCCTTCGACGCATCCAGGACCCTGGCGGAAGCCCTGCTGGCGCCGACGCGCATCTATGTCGAGCCGGTTCTGAAGGCCGTGCGCGAAACCCGGGGCGTCAAGGCGCTCGCGCACATCACGGGCGGAGGCCTTTCGGAGAACCTGCCGCGCGTGCTGCCGGAGGGCATTGCCGCACACGTCGACCTCGATGCCTGGCGCGCGCCCACCGTGTTCGGCTGGCTCAAGGAGGCCGGCCGCCTGGACGAGATGGAGATGCTGCGCACCTTCAACTGCGGCATCGGCATGGTCGCGGTGGTGGCCAGGGACGCCGCAGAGGCCGCAATCGAGGTGCTGGCGGCGGCGGGAGAGCGCCCCATCCGCATCGGCGAGATCGAGCCCGGCCGCGGCGTCAAATCCCAAGCCAAGGGCAAGGGCGAAGCCGAGGCGGTACGCTACTCCGGCACGCTTGGGTTCGCGGCATGATGGGCAGCGCATGAAACAGCGCCTCGCCGTTCTGATCTCGGGCCGCGGCTCCAACATGATGGCGCTGGTCGAGGCGGCACGCGCACGCGACTATCCGGCCGAGATCGCGGCGATCATCGCAAGCCGCCCCGACGCGGCGGGCCTCGCCTGGGCCAAGGCGCAGGGGCTGCCGGCCACCGCCATCGACCACAAGGCCTACGCCAGCCGCGAGGCCTTCGACGAGGCCGTGCATGCCGCCCTCCTCGCCGCGCGTGCAGACCTCATTGCGCTCGCCGGCTTCATGCGCATCCAGTCGGCCGGCTTCGTGCAGAGGTGGCACGGCCGCCAGCTCAACATCCATCCCTCGCTGCTGCCCCTGTTCAAGGGGTTGCATCCGCACAAGCAGGCGCTGGACGCCGGCGTCAAAATCTCGGGTTGTACGGTCCACTTCGTCACCGAGGAGATGGACAGCGGGCCGATCGTGGCCCAGGCGGCCGTGCCGGTGGAGGAAGGCGACACCCCCGAGACCCTGGCGGCGCGAATTCTTGTTGCGGAACATAGGCTCTATCCGCAAGCCTTGGCCCTGGTGGCATCGGGCCGCGCCAGCATCGCGGGCGGCCGCGTCAAACTGGCAACCGACTCGGCGGCGGGCGCAGTCCGCCACAACCTTGAATGATTGGTTAACCCCGGCCACACCCTACCCGAAAAGCATTTCGCCGCAGGATCGAAGCTGGACAGGCTTTCGAGGCGGGTGCTACCCAGGCCCGATAACCCTTCAACTTCAGAGGGGCGCTTGGGGAGGACGAGTGCAGGCGGGGCCATCTTCCGCGCTGCGAGTTCAGCATGAGTAGGCGCCCGAAGCCGCCTGCGGAGCGCAAATGAGATGACCGCAGCCCCATCGCACATTCAGCAGCTCGGCGAGGAATCCTCGGTCTGGTTCAAGCTGACCCCGCTGCTCAAAGGTCCCAACAACCCGCTCACCGTCCTCATGCAGATGGCTGACCGCTACGGCGGCGTCATCCCGGTGAACATGGGCAACCAGCGCATCGTGCTGCTGACCGAGCCCGATCACTTCAAGCGCGTGCTGGTGACCAAGGCCGACGATTACATCAAATACTTCGACGGCCTGAAGCCGATCTTCGGCAAGTCGATGATCACCCATGATGGCGCCTTGTGGCAGAAGATCCGCATGCCGCAGCAGCCGGCCTTCCACCCGGACATGTTCGCCGAGTACATCCCCTACTTCCTCGCCGCCATCCGCACCAAGATGGACACCTGGGCACGCCTGGCCCAGACCGGCGAGACGGTGGAGATGGTGGAGCAGACCTGGACGCTCGCCGCCGACATGATCTGCAAGGCCCTGTTCGACCGCGAGATGCCCTTCAATCCGCACTTCGTGTTCAAGTGCGTGAAGACCTACACCGACGTGATGAACCACAAGTCGATCCGCCTCAAGAAGGTGGCCGGCGCGGAGTTCGAGATCACCGAGGAGAACGCGGCCAAGGCCATGGAGGTGTGGGCCGGCGTGCCGCCCGAGGTGTTCACCGCCGATCCCCGCGAAGAGCGCGAGCGCACGCTGCTCAAGATGATCGAAGCGGCCGTCGCCGATCCCACGATCCCCGAGTTCGACCAGCAGCAGGCCGTCGACGAGCTGAAGCAGTATCTGTGGGCCGGCACCGAGACGACGGCGCTGACGCTCGCCTGGGCGCTGTATGAGACGGCCCGCAACCCCGCGGCGGCCGAGCGCATCCGCAAGGAAGGCGAGGCGGTGTTCGGCGACCGCGAGCCGACCGCGGCCGACTATTCCGCGCTCGCCTACACGCGCGCCGTGATCCAGGAGACCATGCGGGTCTATCCGCCGATCTGGATGCTGATCCGCGTCGCCGCCACGCACGACGAGATCGACGGCAAGGAGATCCGCCCCGGCGACCGCGTGGCGCTGTTCGCCTACGGCGCGCACCACAGCCCGAAGTTCTGGGACAAGCCCGAGGCGTTCAGCCCGGAGCGCTGGCTGGGCGACGCCGCCAAGAAGCGCAAACCCTACACCTACCTGCCCTTCGGCGGGGGAAAACGCTCCTGCATCGGCGGCGCCATGAGCCAGGTCGAGAACACGCTGGCGCTGTCGATCCTGCTGCGCCGCTTCCGGCCGGAATACGTCGGCCCCGAGCCGCCCGGCATCAACGCCACCGTGACGCTCACCCCAAAGGGCGGCCTCCCCTTCCGGATCCGGGAATTGTCATAGGCATAGGTTGGGTTAGGGCGAAGCCCGTAATCCGGCATCAGAGGCATCAAGTCCTGAGTTGAAGGCGAGCCGTTGCCGTGATCAGGCGAGCCGATGTGCCAGATCGCCGGACTGGGCTGTTGTCGCAGCACATGTCACTTCTCAAACAACGCAGCCGTGATGTTGCGCCGTCCGTGCAGCACACGCACGACCAGGAGGACGTCAGCCGCCTCGTCGTAGCGAAGATAGACGTTGTAGCTCCCGATGGCGTGGCAACGGATTTCCTTGCCGAGAGCAGGAACGAGCCGGCCAGACGCGTTGGGGACGAGCGCCAGCTTGTCGATGACCGCGACGATGCGCCCTAGCAGATTGCCGGCAACGGCCGGGCCAGCCGTGTCGCTGATCTCGTCCACGATCTGAGCAAGGTCGTGCTCTGCTTGAGGCGAGACAATGATTCGCGCCATGTCATCGGCGCGCCGCGATGCGATCCTTCAGACGGGCAACAACATCCGCCAGCGTGCTCCCCTCTCCACGCTCGAGCGCGGCCAACGCCTCATCGATCAACGGCTTGGCCCAGGTGTGATCATCGACTGCCACATCGAGCGCCGCCGCCTGGTGCGCGAGCACGATCGTCTCGACGGCTTCCTCGACAGACCCGAAGTGTCCTTTGGCCACTTCCGCTCTGAGCCAAGCCTCGGTCTCGGGCTTAACCCTCACGTTCATTCGGCCAACTCCATAGGCTACCAACGACAGACATAGCATCCTACCGCCGGGCGCGCATCCCTACCCCGGCACGCGGGCGATCGCCTCGACCTCGAGCAGGAACTCGGGTTTCACCAGCCGGTCGATGACGAGCAGCGTGTTGGGCGGATACTTGCCGCCCGGGAACAGCCTCGGAAACACCTCGGACCGCGCCGCCATCCACACCGGGATGCTGTCAGCCTTGGTCAGGTAGGTGGTGAACTGCACCACCGATTCGAAATCGGCGCCGAGGTCCTTCAGGATCAGCCCCAGGTTGTTGAACACCTGGCCGACCTGGGCCGCCAGGTCGCCGACGCCCACCGGATTGCCCTTGGCGTCGATCGCCACCTGGCCGGCGATGAAGGCGAGCTCGCCCGGTGCCATGCGTGCGACGTGGCTGTACATGCCCTGCACGGGCGGCGCACTCGGCGGATTGAGGTAGGTGACACCAGACTTGGCCATGGCTCGTCCTCCCTTCAGGCCTTCGGCAACTGGGCATCGAGCTTGCTGCGCGTCGCCTCGTCGCACCGGCCCTGCGCCCTGAGAGACTTGAAGACGAGGTCCTGCTGGATGCCGTGCACGATCGCCATCAGCGCCGTCTGCCGCTCGTTGAACTTCAGCTCGCGCAGCTGCCGCGTCATCGGCAGGATGCTTCGGCGGTTGGCATCGAGCCGGCACCAGCGCGCATAGGCCGTGCGGCTGCCCGCCAGCACCGCGCCCTTGGCCTGCTCGATGGTGACGGGAGGATTGGCGAACTCCGCCGGGGTCGCCGGCGCGCACTGGTTGAAGCCGTCGCAGAGCGCACGATGGATGTTCTCGAGACCAAGCTCCACGAGCTTGCGCACCACGGCGTCCGGAATATCCGGCGGGGGCTGCTCAGCCGCGGCGGCGGCGGACGCCGCCATCAGGCCCAGCCCCAGCATCGCGGCCGCTATCGGAAGGCGCACAGTCCGTCGCATCGCCGCGCCTATGCCTCTTTGATCCACACGTGATTGTCATGGAAGGCGGCGCCGCCGTAGGGCGCCGCCTGATCGGCGCTGGTCAGCGTGTTGATGCCCTCGCCGCCTTCGAAGTGCTCGTTGGGAGCGATGCTCTCGACAATGACCACGCCCGGCAGCACGCCGGCGAAGGCCTCCGCCGCCAGCACGATCTCGCCGCGCTCGTTGCCCATGCGCACGCGCTGGCCGTCGGCAATCCCGAGCCCGGCCAGATCGTCGGGATGCACCTTCACGCGCGGCTTGCCGTGCCTGGCCTGGCTGGTCGGCGTCTCGTTGAACGAGGAGTTGAGGTAGTCGCGCGACGGGCTGGTGGCGAGCCGGAACGGGTGCTTCGCATCCGCCTTCTCGATCACGTCCCAGTGGTCGGGCAGGCGCGGCACGGCGCGCTCGATGCGGATGCCGTTGCTGCGCGGGGCAGGGATGCTGGCCCAGTCGGGCTTGAAGCGGAACTTCCTGTCGGGGTAGCCGAAGCCGTTGACGTAGTGGGCCTTGTCGAACGCCGGCTGGCAATCGATCCACTTCTTCTCTTCGAGCTCGGCGAGCGTGCCCCAGCCCGACGTCTGCAGCGTCCAGTCGATGATCTCGCGCGGGCTCTTGGCAAAGCCCGCATGCTCGGCGCCGACGCGCTGGGCGAGCGCACAGACGACGTCGTGGTTGGAGCGGCACTCGCCGGGCGGCTCGACCAGCTTCGGCCCCAGGATGATGTATTGATGCCCGCCGCCCTGGTAGATGTCGTCGTGCTCCAGAAACATGGTGGCGGGCAGAACCACGTCGGCCATCTTCGCCGTCGCCGTCATGAACTGCTCGTGCACGCACACGAACAGATCCTCGCGCGCAAATCCCGCCTTCACCTTGCGCTGCTCGGGCGCCACCTGCACCGGGTTCATGTTCTGGATGAAGAGGGCCGTGACCGGCGGCCCATCCTTGAGGTCCTGTGGGTCGCCCGTCAGCACCGGGCCGATGCGCGACTGGTCCAGCACGCGCACGCTGGGATCGGCCACGTCGAGACCTTCGATCAGCGACCGGTTCCAGTGATAGATGCCGCTGTTGCTGTGGAAGCCGCCGCCGCCCTCGTTGAGCCAGGCCCCCGTCACCGACGGGATGCACAGCGCCGCATGCATGTTGTGGGCGCCGTTGCGCTGGCGCGAGAAGCCGTAGCCGAGGCGGAAATAGGTCTTGGGCGTGGTGCCGACCATCTTCGCGAAGGTCTCGATCTCGGCAACCGAGAGCCCCGTGATGGCGCTCGCCCACTCGGGCGTCTTGTCGGTGACGTGCGCTTCCAGCTCGCGCGGACAATCGGTATAGCGCTCCATGTACGGCCAGTTGGCGTAGCCGTCGCGGAACAGCACGTGCATCACCGCGCAGGCGAGCGCGCCGTCGGTGCCCGGCCGCAGGCACAGCGCCAGGTCGGCCTGCTGCATGGTGCCGTTGTGATAGATGTCGATGGCGACGATCTTCGCGCCCCGCTCCTTGCGGGCGCGGGTGGCGTGCGTCATCACGTTGACCTGGGTGTTGACCGGGTTGGTGCCCCAGATCACCACCATGTCCGACTTGGCCATCTCGCGCGGGTCGGGCCCCGCCAGCTTGCCGGTGCCGGCGATATAGCCCGTCCACGCCGTCGTCGTGCAGATGGTGGCATACATCACCGAATAGCGCTTGGCGTGGCGCAGCCGGTTCAGCCCATCGCGCATGACGAGGCCCATGGTGCCGGCGTAGTAGTAGGGCCAGACCGCCTCCGGTCCGTGGCGCCGCTCGGCCGCCAGCAGGGCCTCGGCCGTGATGTCGAGCGCGTCGTCCCAGGAGATGCGCTCGAACTGACCGGAGCCCTTCGGCCCCTTGCGGCGCAAGGGATGCATCAGCCGGTCGGGATGATGGATGCGCTCGGCGTAGCGCGCGACCTTGGCGCACACGACCCCGGCCGTATAGGCATTGTCCTTGGCGCCGTGCACCCGCCCGATCCGGTTGTCGCCGATGAGCTCGACGTCGAGCGCGCAGGTCGAGGGGCAATCGTGCGGGCAGACGGAATGGCCTAGTCTGACCTTGGCATGCGCGTTCATAGAGCGTTCTCAGCGTCAACGGGCTGCCGACACGCTAGTGTCCCGATCGCGAAGTTCGCCGGATCTTGCAGCAGGCGCTGAACGAACTTCGCGATCGAAAGGACACTAAGCAAGTTCATGGTTCTAGTGTGATTCAGATCGAGAAATTCGCTCAGTAGGCGAGCTCGAGGAAGGGCGAATTTCTCGATCATCACACTAGCTGAGAACCGCGGCGATGGCTAAAGAAATGGCACGTACAGACCTGCTCAAGACGACCTGAGGTTGTACGTCAACCGCGTGATATCCTGCGTAGCACCTCGTCGGCCCTGCCGTCCGCGCCGGCGATCGCGCTCAGCATGGCGATCAGGTCGGCGCGCTCCTTCGGCCCGCAGGTGCGCACGATCAGCGGCGTGAGGCGCCGAAACACCTCGCTGGCATCATTGCGGTCCTGAACCAGCCAGCGGGCGCGGGCCAGCAGCTCCTCGGCCTGCTGCGGGGTGGCGCCGAAGCGTTTGCGCATCTCCGCCGCAATTGCGGCCCGCTCGCGCTCGCTGATGCTGCCGTCGGCTTGGGCGGTTGCCACCATCATGGCGGCCGCCGCCTCGCGCGCATCCTCGATCGTATCGAGGGGATGCTTGGCATGCTTCCGGCGCCAACCCCAGCGCCGGAAAAACCCGCGTGCCGCATCGGCCGCATCGGCGACGTCGCGGGCCGCATTGGCCGCCTGCTGCATGCGAAACAGCACCAGCAGCAGCACGCCCAAAACCGCACCCAGGATGGCAAGGATGTGCATGGTTCCCTCGTCAGGCAAAGCCCGCCGAGGTCCCCAAAGCTGCATGCCGGCGGGCCGCAGGCCTATAATCAGCCTACGATCTCATCGTGGCGAAAATTCAGCCCGATCTCGACCTGGGCATTCTCGGCGCTGTCGGAGCCGTGCACCGAGTTGCGCTCGATGCTTTCCGCCAATTCCTTGCGGATGGTGCCCGTCTCGGCCTTGGCGGGATCGGTGGCGCCCATCACGTCGCGATACCGCTTCACCGCGTTCTCGGCCTCCAGCACCTGCACCACGATGGGACCTGACGTCATGAAACGGACGAGGTCGGCATAGAAGGGGCGCGCCTTGTGCACCGCGTAGAATGTCTCGGCTTGCGCCTGGGTCCAGCGGACGCGCTTCTGCGCAACGATCCGAAGTCCTGCCTTTTCGATCAAGGCGTTGACCGCACCCGTCAGGTTGCGGGCGGTGGCGTCGGGCTTGATGATGGACAGGGTGCGCTCAATGGCCATTCGGCTGTTCTCCGTAGCTTGTCGGTTTTTAGGATCGGGGCGCGTTATAGCCCGTGCTCCGCGCTTCTCACAACCAGGAGCGGTAACCCTAAGTCGCGATCCAGCCGCTTGCGCGGAAAAGGCCCGCAGCCTGCCTTTGCTTGGCCGCAAACCGCCTGCTTAAGTCGTTGTCTTCCTGGACGATTGACGCCAAAGGGCACTAGAATTCGAATCTCGAACCACAATGACGGGCGGCCGCATCCCGCGACTTCCAGCTCAACTGCCGGCAGCAGCAGGGCCGCACCGGTGATGGACATGTCAGCGCCAGCTTCCTCGACGCAATGGTATCTTGCCCGTGAGGGTCAGCAGTTCGGGCCGATCTCGGAGGCGGAGCTCGCCAAGTTCATCGAACTCGGACACCTGCAGCCCAACGATCTGCTCTGGCGGGAAGGCTTTCCGGACTGGCGGCCGGCCATGGTGGTGTTTCCGCCCCGCACGCCGTCTCCCGCGCGGCCCGCAGCCGCGGCCCGCACCGGCAGTCCTCAGGCCCGCCAACCCTCATCGCCCAGCAGAATGGAGGCGAATGCGGCAAGCCTTGGCCCTGGCGCGCAACTCGGCCACGAGACGCACGAGATGGAACCGGTACGCAGGCCCGGCCGACGCCGCAGCGCCCGCATGGCCGTGCTGCTGCTCGTCATCGCCGCGCTCGGCGCCGTCGGCTGGTTCGCCTATCCCTACCGCGACCGACTGAAGGACGTCATGGGCGCCGTGTCCTCGCTGGCGACCTCGGATGCCTTCGCGGTTGCCGATCGCAAGAGCCTCGAGGTGCCGCCGCTGACGGGCTTCAGCGACGCGCTCGAGACCACCGACGCCAAGCTGCAGTCGACGGCGCTGTGGCGCGTCATCAAGCGCGAGTTTCCCGACTGGTACACCCAGCGTCTCAACGAGGCCGTGACCATGGCCCGTTCCAGCAAGGACGATGCGGCCATCGGCCAGCACATGGCCCGCAAGCTGGTCGAGCTGCGCCGGCAGCAGGTGACGAACGCGCTTTCGGCCACGCTGCCGCGGCTCAAGAGCGTCGCCTCGGCATTCTACGACAACCTGGTGCAGCTCCGCCGGCACAGCACCGACGCCTGCTACGGCTTCATCTCGCAGGGCGAGGCCAGCCCGGCCATCGTCACCATGCTGCAGGGATCCTCTCAGCATACGGCCCATCTGCAGGCCCAGTTGACGTCCGTGTTCGAGGCCATTGCCGAAGGCCGCAAGCAGCCGCGCGTCTATCCGCAGCCGCGCCAAACCGACTACGACAAGCTGGCGGCCGACCTCACCAAGCGCGGCTGGACGCCGGCGGACATGCAGCTCTTCTCCGATGAGAGCTCGCTCGCCAAGGCCGCGCCCGACAAGGTCTGCCAGATGGTGCACGACTGGTTCGCCGCGCAGCTTTCGCTGGGCGACACGGAGGCGCAGATGCGCCTGCTGGTGGAATCTCTGCGCCCTGTCGTCGCCGGCTGACCAACCGCACGGACGATGCAGCAATCGTCCGAAAATCAAGCCCCTAGAGTCTTGTGCACATGAATTCCCCAGCAACATGGCTTGGGACGGCAAACAGCGCGTGCTCTTGGCCATGCGTGCGAGTAGGTTTTTCCGCGAGGAGCCAACCGCAGCGGGGGCGCAAGGTCCGAGCGGTCGCAAGATCGTTTGGCGGTGCGGGTTGGCTCCCTCTTCCCTTCCGGCGCGCCGTTCTCCTCTTGCCCGTTGCCGCGCGGGCGGGCACCATGACATGCTTGTCACGTCCGTCCGCAACGCCCGCTGCGAGGCATTACCCCGATGAAGCTGCTGTCCAGTCCGCTCTCACCTTATGTCCGCAAGGTGCGCATCGCCGCGGCCATGAAGGGCCTCCAAGGCAAGATCGAGATGGTGCCGGCCGACACCAATCCAGGCGACAATGTCGAGATCAACCGCGCCAACCCGCTTGGCAAGATCCCCGCCCTCGTCATCGACAGCGCCACGACCATCTTCGACAGCCACGTGATCTGCGAGTATCTCGACAGCCTGGCACCGTCGCCCGTGCTGTTCCCCAAGGGCGGCCTGGAGCGTTTCAGGACACTCACCCTCGGCGCGCTGGCTGATGGCATGCTCGATGCGGCGCTGCTGCTGGTGTATGAGACGCGCTTCCGCCCCGAGGAGAAGTGGCACGCGCCCTGGCAGGCGCGCCAGCAGGGCAAGATCGACCGGGCCATCGACCAGCTCGAGCTGGCGCCGCCGGCCTGGTCCACGAGCCCCGACTATGGCCACCTGACGCTTGCCTGCGCGCTCGGCTATCTCGATTTCCGCCACGACGGCAGATGGCGGACCGGGCATCCCAAGCTCATCGCCTGGCTCGACCGCTTCGCCGCCGCCATGCCGGCCTTCGAGGCGACGCGGCCGCAGGTGTAGCGCGCCTGTCATCCCGGCCGTAGCGCGACAGCTGGAAGCATGCCTTCGGCATGACGCGCAGAGCCGGGACCCCGAGCCACAGACGCAGCGTGTATTTCGGAACTCCCGGGTCCCGGATACGCGCTTGCGCGCGTTCCGGGATGACAAGGTTGCTTCAATACGATCTGGGCAATCCCAGCACGTGCTGGGCCACGTAGGCCAGGATCATGTTGGTGGAAATGGGCGCCGTCTGGTACAGCCGCGTCTCGCGCCACTTCCTCTCGATGCCGTACTCGCGCGCATAGCCGAAGCCGCCGAACGTCTGCAGGCAGGCCTCCGCCGCCGCCCATGCGGCTTCCGCCGCCAGCATCTTGCCCATGTTGGCCTCCGCCCCGCAGTCGCGCCCCGCCTCGAACAGGGCGGCCGCCTTCCGCACCACCAGCTCGGCCGCGATCGTCTGGGCGTGCGCGCGCGCGATCGGGAACTGCACGCCCTGGTTCCGCCCGATGGGCCGGGCAAACACCACGCGCTCCCTGGCGTAGTCGCCGGCGCGGCGGATGAAGTAGCGCGCATCGCCGAGGCTCTCCGAGGCGATCAGGATGCGCTCGGCATTCATGCTGTCGACGATGTACTTGAAGCCCTGGCCCTCGACGCCGATCAGGTTCTCCGCCGGCACCTCGAGGTTGTCGAAGAACACCTCGCAGGTGTTGTGGTTCAGCATGGCGTCGATCTTGCGGATCTCCACGCCCTTGCCTCCCTCTCGGCCCTCGGCCGCGCGCAGGTCGACGAGAAACACCGACAGCCCCTCGGAGCGCTTCCTCACCTGATCGGCCGGCGTGGTGCGCGCCAGCAGCAGCATCAAATCGGAGTGCAGCACGCGGGACGTCCACACCTTCTGGCCGTTGATGACGTAGCGGTCGTTGCCCTTCTTCTCCGCGCGGGTCTTGAGCTGGGTCGTATCGGAGCCGGTGGTCGGCTCGGTGACGCCGAAGGCCTGCAGCCGCAATGCTCCCGACGCGATGCCCGGCAGATATTTCCTCTTCTGCGCCTCGCTGCCGTGCCTCAGCACGGTGCCCATGGTGTACATCTGGGCATGGCACGCCGCGGCGTTGCACGGGCTGTCGTGGATGGTCTCGAGCACGGCGCAGGCCGCGCTCAGCGGCAGGCCGGCGCCGCCGTACTCTTCAGGGATCAGCGCGCCGAGATAGCCGGCCTCGGTCAGCGCCTGCACGAACTGGGTCGGATACGCCGCCTCGTGGTCGAGCTGCACCCAATACGCGTTGGGAAAGCGCTCGCAGATGCGCTTGACGCCCTCGCGGATGTCCTCCCACCCGCGCTCGATCGGGATGGAGGCGGATTCGGTCTTGCTGCTCATGGCCATTCCCTGCGAGCGATCCTGCTTGCGGTGTCATCCCGGCCGGAGCGAAGCGGAGAGCCGGGACCCAGAGGCCACAGGCCCTGACGCTGGTGCACTTGGCCCCTGGGTCCCGGATCGGCCTCCGGCCGTCCGGGATGACAGCCTTGTCGTCATCATTTCCCCTTGTACTGCGGCTGGCGCTTCTCGTTGAAGGCATTGATGCCTTCCTGGCGGTCCTCGGTGACGACCGTGCGGTTGTAGGCCTCGATCTCGAAGGCGTAGCCCGACATGCGGTCGAGCTCGGTGGCCTTGTCGAGCGCCTTCTTGGCCTGCCGCACCGACACCGGCGCGTTGGCGGCGATGCGCTGCGCCACGGCCCCCACCTCGGCCATCAGCGCGCCGTCGGAGCACACCCTGTTGACCATGCCCCACGCCAGCGCCTCATCGGCCGTGAAGGGGGTGCCGGTGAGAACGATCTCCTTGGCGCGGCGCACGCCCACGGCGCGCGGCAGGTTCTGCGTGCCCGCCGCGCCCGGCATGATGCCGAGCGTCACCTCGGTCAGGGCAAAGCGCGCCGACTGCGCCGCGTAGACGAAATCGCACCCCAGCGCCAGCTCCATGCCGCCGGCATAGGCCGCGCCGTTGACGGCCGCGATCACCGGGATCGGACAGTCCATCAGCGCCCGCATCATCTGCTCGACGACGGCATGCTGGCGGCGCCAGGCCGCATCCGTCATGCCCTTGCGCTCCTTGAGGTCGGCGCCGGAGCAGAATCCCGCCCCCTCGCCGGTCAGGATGAGGCAGGCGGCCGCGCCGGGGTCGACATAAAAGCCCGCGAAACAGTCGCGCAGCTCCTCCATCATGCGCGTATTCATGGCGTTGCGCGCCTCGGGGCGGCTCATCGTGATCGTGCCGACGCGATCTCCGCCCACAACGACCTTCAGCGTTTCATAGGACATCGCGCGTTCCCGATCTGACAGTGCTTCTTATCAGCACGCAACGCCACGCGGCCGCAAGCCCTTGGTGCGCGCCCACGCGCCGTCCGCCCCGCGGGGATGCCCCCGAGGGTTGCGACGGGTACGCGGGTGCCTCATCGGCAACCCGGGGCCGGTACCACCCGGCCCGGGAAGCGCCGGTTGCGCGCCTCCCTGGGAGCCCCGTCGGGCTTCCTGAGACCCTCTCGGGTCCCTGGGTCGCCTGGCGGCACCCGCGTCGCGGCGTTTTCCGTCCCGGCTGCTCCTGTTTGTCCGATGGCCGTCTGTTGGCGTTACCATCGTCGGCATGCCGGGGCTCCTGGAACTCGGCCCTCTCAGCACGAGGGCCTACCGTCCAGTTCGCCGCTCCTTGCCACATCGGATGCTGGTACCAACGCCCCGTCGCAAGCAAGAACACGGCATCATACGCATGCGCTCAGGGAGCGGGGATAGACATGGGCGCAACCGGATACGTAAGCTCAATGGCGCAACGCCCACGCCAACGAAGCCGCCGCATGAACCTCGCGCAGACCTTGCAGACCATCGCCAGGGGCCATCCCGACCGGCCTGCCATCTCCTGGGAGGGCGGCCGGCTCACCTACGCCCAGTTCGAAACCCAGGTGCAGCACATCGCCGGCGCGCTCACCGCGCGGCACGGCCTGCAGCGGGGCGAGCGCGTCGCGCTCGCCATGGAGAACGGCCCGGAGTACTTCCCGCTGCTCTACGGCATCTGGCGCGCCGGCCTCGCCGCCGTGCCGCTCAACAGCAAGCTGCATGCCAAGGAGATGGCGTGGATCCTCGCCGACGCCGAGGCCAAACTGTGCCTCGCCAGCCCCAAGCTGGCCGGCGGCCTGTCCGCGCCCGATCTCGGCGTACTGCCACCCATCGTGGCCACCGGCTCGGCCGATCACCGGGCGCTGCTGGCCGGCGATCCCGTCGCCGCCGGCCCGTCCGAGGCCGCGGCGGAGGCCTGGCTGTTCTACACCAGCGGCACGACCGGCCGCCCCAAGGGCGCCAGGCTCAGCCACCGCAACCTGCTGTTTGCCTGCCATTGCTACTACGCCGACATCGACCATATCGACACGCGCGACACGATCCTGCACGCGGCCCCGCTCACGCACGGCTCCGGCCTCTACGGCCTCGCGCACATCGCCCGCGGCGCCAACAATCAGATCCTGGAAGGCTCGTTCGAGCCCGAGCAGGTGTTCGCCCAGCTCGCCACGACCGCCAGCGTCAGCCTGTTCGCCGCGCCCACCATGGTGTCGCGCCTCATCAATCACCGCCTCGCCGGCACCGCCGACACGCGCGGGCTCAAAACCATCATCTACGGCGGCGCGCCCATGTACGTCGCCGATCTCAAGCGCGCGCTCACGCTCTTTGGGCCCAAGCTCTACAACCTCTACGGCCAGGGCGAGAGCCCGATGACCATCACCGGCCTCGACCAGGCCCAGCACGCCGACAGCACCCACCCCGCGTGGGAAGAGCGGCTCGCCAGCGCCGGGCTGGCGCGCACGGGCGTGGCGGTGCAGATCGTCGACGAGGCGGGCCGCGAGCTGCCGCCCGGCGCGATCGGCGAGATCGTCACGCGCAGCGACTGCGTGATGCTGGGCTACTGGAACAATGCGGAGGCCGACGCCAAGACCCTTCGCGACGGCTGGCTGTGGACCGGCGATTTGGGCGCCATGGACGCCAATGGCTTCGTCACGCTCAAGGACCGCTCCAAGGACATGATCATCTCGGGCGGCGCCAACATCTATCCGCGCGAGATCGAGGACGTCCTGCTCAGACACCCCGGAGTGCTGGAGGCGGCCGTCGTCGGCCGGCCGCACGGCGACTGGGGCGAGGAGGTCCTCGCCTTCATCGTCAAGCGCGAGGGCGCTGCCATCGAGGCGGCAGAGCTCGACCGCCTGTGCCTCGACAACATCGCCCGCTTCAAGCGCCCGAAGGGCTACCGCTTCGTCGACACGCTGCCCAAGAACAACTACGGTAAGATCGTGAAGACCGAGCTGCGGCAGCGGCTGCAGGCGGAAAAGTAGCCGCCGTTCAGGCCGATGTGCCAGCTTCGCGTGGCCGCGCCGGCTTCGGGCCATGTAGCACCGCGCCGAGCAGCGCATCGGCATCGGTGCCTGCGGGCAAACGGGCCATCAGCGGTTTCAGGCGCCCATCGATCAGCAGCATGGCGAACCCGTGCACCAGCGACCAGGGGCCAACAATGCTCGCCGCCTGCGCGAGCGTCAGCCCGGCTTCCACCTTCTCGCCGCGCCGGGCCTCGACCGCGCCCGACAGCATCCCCGCCGACGCATCCACCGCGGCCCGCAACGACGGACGGGTGAAATCCAGGCGCTCGCCGCGAAACATCAGCAGAAACAGCCCCGGGTGCGCCCGCGCGAAAGCGACATAACCACGGCCGATGGCTTCCATGCGCCGGTCGGGCGACGCGCCCTCGCGGGTGCCCGCTTGCATGGCGGCGACGAAGCGGTTGAAACCCACCGCGGCCAGCTCGCTCAGCAGACCCGCGAGATCGCCGAAATGGTTCTTGGGCGCCGCATGCGACACACCCACTTCCCGCGCCGCGGCGCGCAGCGTAAGCCCCCCAATGCCTTCACGCTCGAGAATGCGCTCTGCGGCCTGCAGCAGCGCCTCTTTCAGCGAGCCGTGATGATAGGTTTCCGGCCGCCTGGGCTTGCGCACCTTGCGCGGCGCCGTCCCCGCAGCGGAGCCTTTCCGGGCCTTGACAGCCTTCACTCGCGATTCCTTTCATATTGACGACGTCAATATTTTCGCTTGCCAGGCATCCCGCAACGGTGTTCTTATATTGACAACGTAAATATTTAGCGCGGATGGGCGAAGCGGGCAAGCGTGATTCCCGGAAGGGTCAATCTGGCGCGCACCACATACGGCCAACCGCGAGCTCGGAGGATGACATGTCGCTCGATCCGCTTTTCGCAGCTCCGATCGTCGTGCAGGTCCATGCTTTCGCCGCCATCGCCGCCTTCATCCTCGGCATCGTCCAATTCTCAGCCCCCAAAGGCACGCTGCCTCACCGCACCCTCGGCTACATTTGGGTTGGGTTGATGCTCATGATTGCCGTCAGTTCGTTCTGGATCCAGGGCATGCGGCAATGGCACGGGTTCAGCGCCATCCATTTGCTGTCTATCTGGGTGCTGATACTGCTGCCTCTGGCGGTGCTCGCCGCACGCCGGCATCGCGTCAGCGCGCACAGCAAGACCATGATCGGCCTGTTCGCGGGCGCGCTCATCATCGCCGGCGGCTTCACGCTGCTGCCGGGACGCATCATGCATAGCGTCGTGTTCGGCGGCTGATCCACAGAAAGCTGGAAGAGCTTGCCTCCTCCGGCGGAACGCCTCAGGATTGCTGCAGCGATTTGAAGCGAGGTGCATCATGGCTGCGGAACCCTATGACATCGTGGTCGGCCGCAACGATCTCACAAACGTTCGGGTGGTCCCGGCATCGCCTATGCAAATTGGTGCGGATCAGGTGCATGTGTCGATCGAATCGTATGCGCTGACCGCCAACAACATCACCTACGGCGTCGTCGGCGAGTCGATGAAGTATTGGAACTTCTACCCCGCCGCAGCCGGCATGGGCCGCATTCCGGTCTGGGGGTTTGGCAGGATCGCGCAGTCCAACCGCCCGGATGTAACCGTGGGCGAACGGCTCTATGGCTATTGGCCCATGTCGAGTGACGTGGTGCTGACGATCGGACGCACAACGCCCGCCGCACTCACCGAGACGAGCCCGAACCGCGCGGAATTGGCTGCGGTCTACAACAACTATGTACGGGTCGCGGCGGACCCGGGCATGCCACCGGGCAGCGAGCCGTACGTGTCGCTGGTCCGGCCATTGTTCACGACCTCGTTTCTGATCGACGATTTCCTGGCCGAGAATGATTTCTTCGGCGCGAGGATGGTGCTGATCACGAGCGCATCGAGCAAGACGGCGATGGGTCTCGCCCACTGCCTCGCGCAGCGCGGCGCGGGGCGGCCGGAGATTGTCGGACTCACCTCCAAGAGCAATGCCGCGTTCGTCGCCGGGCTCGGGACCTACGATCGCGTCGTGACCTATGACGCGATCGGCGACCTACGCGCGCCAGAGGGTGCCATCGTCGTGGACATGGCCGGCGGCGAGGCGACGCTGCGCGCCGTTCATGCGGCGCTCGGCGATGATCTGAAATATTCCTGCCGCGTCGGGTTCACGCAGTGGCAGGACGCCAACCCGCTGATCAAGGATTTGCCGGGCGTGCGCCCGGTGTTCTTCTTCGCGCCGGATGGCGTCAAGGCGCGCCTGGCGGACTGGGGACCCAAGGCGTTCGCCCAGCGGGTTGGAGGCGCGTCGGCGGCCTTCGTCGCGGATGCGCAGCGCTGGTTGAAGCTCGAGACCCATCGCGGCTCCGAGGCGATCGTTGCCGCCTATCGCACCGTACTCAAAGGCGATGCACGGCCCGACGCTGGCATCATCTGCTTGCCCTGAGCCGCGGCCATGGGCAGATGGCCAGGATCATGACGACTGAGCGTGTTTAGCAACGCCGACTTGCGGGCATTTGCGACCGTCGCTTCCCGTGGAGGCTTGCTGTAGACTCTCGCCGAGCTAGCCTGCGGAGCAGCCATGGCCGCCACGACCTCCACGCCCGATTTTGTTGCCGTCGAAACGCTGGCGGCACGTATTCCCAACGGTGCACGCATCGCGCTGCCGGCCGATTATTCCGGCTGCGCCATGACCATGGTGCGCGCGCTGATGCGCCGGGGCGTGCGCGATCTGCATGTCGTGTCGGTGCCGCAAGGCGGCTTCCAGGTCGACATGCTGATCGGCGCGGGCTGTGTCGCGCGCGTGGAGGCCGCGGCCGTGACGCTCGGCGAATACGGTCTGGCGCCGCGCTTCACCGCCGCCATCCGGTCGGGCGAGATCGACATGTGGGATTCCACCTGCCCGGCCCTGCTGGCGGGCCTGCAGGCGGCCGAGAAGGGCGTGCCGTTCATGGCGCTGCGCGGCATCCTGGGCTCCGACCTCTTGCGCGTGCGGCCCGACTGGAAGGTGATCGACAACCCGCTGGCCGAGAGCGGCGTGAAAGATCCGATCGTGATCCTGCCCGCGATCCGGCCCGACGTGGCGCTGTTCCATGCGCTCAAGGCCGATGCCAAGGGCAACGTGTGGGTCGGCGTGCAGCGCGAGCTGATGATGATGGCGCACGCGTCCAAGACCGCGCTCGTCACCGTCGAGAAGATCGAGGACGGCGATTTCCTGCGCGATCCTGAACTCGCCGCCGGCACCATCCCCTCGCTCTACATCAGCGCCATCGCGCAAGCTCGAAACGGCGCCTGGCCGATCGGCCTCGACAACGCCTATCCTGCAGATGCGAAGGCGTTGGCCGACTATGCAGCAGCCGCAGCAACGGCCGAAGGCTTCGCGCGCTGGAGAGATGCCATGGCGCGTGACGCGGTGCACGCATGATGCTGCGGTGCGCAACATAAATTGCTGTGCACCCGCGCCGCGCTCGCTTGCTCCACACCCACGCCTCAGTTCTCTATATCGCCGCAAAGTGCCTTTAGCCGCATAGGCTCGAGACGGCGCAGCGGGACGTGGCCATCCTGAGCGCCAGAGGGCAGAGCCGGACGAGAAGAACCGGCGAACGCGAGGAGGAGATGCGGGATGAAGCTGACAGAGTTGCCGCTCGATACGTGGGTCGTGGTGGAGCCGGTAATGGGCAACGAGGTGAAGCTCATGTCCAAGCACGCGACGCAACGCGATGCGGAAGCCGAGTGCGACAAGCGCAACCGCGGACTGAAGGCGCCGCGCTTCCGGGCGTTCAAGGCGCTGGAGCCGATTGCCAGCGCGCACGCCTGCGCCGCCGTGGTCATGCACACGCGGTGAGCAGTCGGCATTCGACGCGGGGCCAGGCGCAGCAAGGCTACTCCCATGCGTGGTCGAAAGGCGCTAGAACTGCGGCGCCATGACCAGCACCATGCCGTCCGCGCCATCCGCACCAAGCACCGTCGAGATCATGATCGGGGCCATCGCCGCCCTGCTCGACGGGCTCGGGCACGTGGCGGTGGGCGCGCGGTCTCCCATTCCGGGCAGCGCGGCGCATCTGGCGCGGGCCCGCTCGGGCGGGGCCTTGCGCGTGTCCATCCTCGGCAGCCGCCGGCACAGCTCGTTCACCGAAGGCGCGCGCGAGCTGTTCGATTGCGCGGGCCAGGGCCGCATCGATGCCTTCTTCCTGTCCGGCGGGCAGATCGACGGCCAGGCCAACATCAATCTGGTGGGCGTCGGCGATGTGGCGGACTACCCGCGCGCGCAGGCGCGCTTTCCGGGCTCGTTCGGCTCGGCCTATCTCTATTTCGTGGTGCCGCGCGTGATCCTGTTCCACCTGGAGCACTCCCCGCGCACCCTGGTGCCCAAGGTCGATTTCGTGAGCGCGCCCGGCACCAGCCCGCCGGAGGTCTATCGCCCCGGCGGCCCGCACGCCCTGGTGACCAGCCTGTGCGTCTTCCACTTCGATCGCGCCCGCGCCCGGTTCAGGCTGGCGAGCACCCATCCCGGCGTCGCGCGCGATGCCGTCCGCGCCGCCACCGGCTTCGACTACGACGAGCCGGCCGCCGTGCCCGTGACGCCCGTCCCCGACGCCGGCCAGCTGGCGCTGTTGCGCACCGACATCGCCCGCACCATCGCCGACACCTATCCGGCGTTCGCAGCCAAGACCTGGGGCATCGGCCCAGCGCCGCGTTAAGCTTAGCACCGGAGCGATTTGGCGATCCCAATCTCGGGGGAAACCCGATATCACCCCGTCGTCGGATGATGTAGGCTTACACCCGGTCGAACCGAGAGACAGGGTGCAACCGTGACCATTCACATGCCGTTCTGGCAGCGCCTCCTGGCCACGATCGCCGCGATGCTGATCACCAGCTATCTGATCGGCCTCGCCTGGCAGGACGTGCTCGGCTTTCCCCTGCCCAACTACATCGCGGGCGCCATCGGCGGGCTGACGGCACTGCCCGTATGGCATTTCCTGCAAAGGATCGGGCCGCCGCCGAGCAAATCTTGACGTCTTGTGCGGGGCGGTTTGTCTAGTCCTGCCGTCCTTGGTGGCATCACCCAAGCCGCGGGCTCGCCCTCGTCCTGAGCCTGTCGAAGGACGGGCCGCGCCCACCATTGCCGTGGTTCGACAAGGCTCACCACGGGGTCGGCGAAGCCGTCCGCGAGGCAACCTGAACCGGACGGACCTTAGCGCCGCGGCACGCCCTCGGGGCGCTCGCTGCCCGGGAAATAGAGGAAGTTGGCCTGGGCGAGGGCGCACAGCTCGCCCGCCTCGTCGCGCACCTCGCCGGAGGCCGTGGCCAGCCGGCCCTCCACGCCATCGACGCGGCCGATGCCGGTGAGCACGCCGCCCTTGGCGCCCTTGAGAAAGCTGGTTGCCAGCGACACCGTGGTGCTGAAGCGGACATGGCCGGGGATGGTGCAGAAGGCGACCGCATGCCCCAGCGCCACATCGAGCAGCGACATGTAGACGCCGCCATGCACGATGCCGATGGCGTTCAAGTGCTGCGGCCCGACCGCCAGCTCCACCTCGCCGTAGCCCTCGCGCCAAGCCCTGGTGCGGTAGCCGATCAGCTGGCGATAGCCGCTGCGCTTGCGCTGGGTGTCGCTTTGGTCCTGCATGGCCGTCCTGCTAAGGTGCCGCCCCAATGCAACGCTCTAGCATGAGAGACTCGTGAAGATGAGTGCGACAACCCGCGCCGCCGCCGTGCCCGCAGCCGTCATCGCGCGGTTGAAGGCCGTGGTGGGGCCTGCCGGCGTCCTGGAGGCGGCCAACGAGATCGCACCCTATTGCAGGAGCTGGCGCGACGACTGGGTCGGCGACGTGCCGGTCGTGCTCAGGCCCCAGTCGACCGCCGAGGTGGCCGAGATCGTGCGGCTGTGCGCGCAAGCCCGCGTGCCCATCGTGCCCCAGGGCGGCAACACGGGGCTCACCGGCGGCAGCCAGCCGCACGCCGACCGCAGCGAGGTGATCGTGTCCACCTCCCGCCTCAACCGCATCCGCGCCCTCGACACCACCGACGATACGATCACGGTGGAGGCCGGCGTGGTGCTGCAGCAGATCCAGGCCGCGGCCGACACCGCCAACCGCCTGTTCCCGCTGAGCCTCGGCGCGGAAGGCTCGTGCCAGATCGGCGGCAACATCTCCACCAACGCGGGCGGCGTGCAGGTGCTGCGCTACGGCAACACGCGCAACCTGGTATTGGGCCTGGAGGTGGTGCTGCCCGACGGCCAGATCTGGAACGGCCTCAGCTCGCTGCGCAAGGACAACACCGGCTACGACATGAAGCAACTCTTCATCGGCGCGGAGGGAACGCTCGGGCTCGTCACGGCCGCCGTGCTGCGCCTGTTCCCCAAGCCGACCGCCAGAGAGACGGCCTGGATCGCCGTCGACAGTCCGGCGGCGGGCGTCGCCCTGCTGTCGCACATGCGCGCCAGGCTCGGCGATGCCGTGTCGGCCTTCGAGCTGATCGGCCGCGCCATCGTCGATTTCCTCATCGCCGGCGTGCCGGGCCACGAGGATCCGATGCGCGAGGTGCATCCCTGGTACGTGCTGATGGACGTCACGAGCCAGGGTCCCGCGGGCTCGCTTTACGAGCCCTTGAGCGAGGCGCTGGCCGGTGCCTTCGAAGCCGGCCTCGTGCGCGACGCGCTGATCGCCGCCTCGGGCACCCAGGCCGCCAGGCTGTGGCGGATGCGCGAGAGCCTGGCCGAGGCGCAAGCCTCCGCCGGCGGCAGCATCGCGCATGATGTATCGGTGCCGGTCTCGCGCATTCCCGAATTCATCACCCGCGCCGATGCGGCGCTGGCGCGCGCCTATCCCGCCATCAGGCTGTGCGCCTTCGGCCACGTCGGCGACGGCAACATGCACTACAATCCGGTTCGCCCGCTGGACTGGGACCGGGCGCGCTTCGTCGCCGAGCGCGCCCAGATCAACCGCATCGTGCACGACATCGTCGTCGCGCTCGGCGGCTCGATCAGCGCCGAGCACGGCATCGGCCGCTCGCGCCTCGCCGAGCTCGTGCACTACAAGGCGCCGGTGGAGATCACCATGATGCGCGCCATCAAGCACGCGCTCGATCCCCACAACCTCATGAACCCGCACAAGGTCGTGCCCGGCTGATCCGCACGATGCAGCCGCCGCTTGCAAAAAAATTGCCATCTTGTTGCCGGATGATCAGGACCCTGCGCATCGCTCGGCAGAGCAACCGGCGATCACGGGAGAAGGGGAGGTGGCAATGCGCAAGACCTTGCTGTGTGCGACGCTGGCGATGGCGGTCCTGGTGATCGACGCCCAGGCCCCATCGGCCCTGCCAAAGGCCGATCACCCGTCGGCTTCGCCATTGGTGGAACGGGTTATCTGCGTCGGCAATCGCAGAAACTACCGGAACTTCAATCACTGCTGGCGGGTCAACTCGCGCCGGGTCGGCAGCGGGAATATCCGATACTGCAGCCGGATTTGCATGCGCCGGTCCTGACCGGGGGCCACGCGCCTGGCCGATGTTTTGTCATCCCGGTCGAATCACAGAAGAATCAACGCCATGCTCCTTGTCCATCAGAACCCAACCTGACAGCCGTGCAGCATGCCTTCGGCATGACGCGCAGAGCCGGGACCCAGGATCAAGGGGCTCGAATGGTGCCCCTGGGTCCCGGAGATGGCGCTCACCGCGCCATTCCGGGATGACAGGATGAAGTTGCAGGCTGGACGTATCCCGAGAGGCTCCGCCGCAGCCGTTGCTGGTCGGATGCCGGCCACCTATCATGCCCGCGCGCTGGAGTTGTCATCCTCCGGGACCCAGGATCCAGGGGCTCGGATGGTGCCCCTGGGTCCCGGAAGCCTCGCTCACGCCAGATTCCGGGATGACGTGATGACAGAGTGACGTGCAGGCTGGACGCATCCGAGAGGCCCCCCGCATGTTTGCCGACCGCATCGAAGGCAAGTGGATCGACGCGTTCTGCGAGGTGTTCGAGCGCTGCGCGGTGAAGCGGGGCGATACGGCCGCGATCCTGTCCGAGACCCAGTCGCGCGCCCTCAACGTCCAGCTCGCCGAGCTCGCCCTGCTGCGGCTGGGCGCGCGGCCGTTTC
Organism: Hyphomonadaceae bacterium; assembly: GCA_019747815.1. Taxonomy (GTDB): domain Bacteria; phylum Pseudomonadota; class Alphaproteobacteria; order Rhizobiales; family Hyphomicrobiaceae; genus AWTP1-13. Next base: position 36,255 of record JAIEQJ010000048.1, on the reverse strand, counting down.
ACGTGGTGGTGCCGACGCCCCGCAACCCGCATCCCGTGCCGGTGCGCTCCACCGGCGCCAGCGAGGCCATCGGCAAGCTGGCACCCGTCATCTCGGCCCTGGGCCAGGCCGGCTTCGTCGTCGACTGCACCATCGAGGGCCTGATGCACGCCCCGGAGACGCCGGCGATCTTGAAGACCGGGGCGCGCGTCCTGGTGGTCTCCAACGAGCATCCCGAGGCGCTGGAGCGCATGGCGCCCGACAGCGCGCTGGAGAGAACCGTGCGGGCCGCCGCCAAGATGCTGCGCGGCGCCCGGCGCATGACCGTCGCCTCCGCTGCCGGCACCCGGCTCGACATCGACATGACCGGCGCCGCCGTCGTGGGCGTCTGGGGCTGGACCGACAAGCCCGGCACCCTGGCGCACTGGCCGGGCGGCCTCGTGGTGAGCTTTCCCAAGAGCGGCAGCGTCAACGGCACGCTGGTGCTCGACCGCGGCGACGTCAATCTCACCTTCAAGCGCTACCTGGAGGCGCCGGTGCGCCTCACGCTGGAGGCCGACTACGTGACGCACATCGAGGGCGACGGGACGGATGCGGAAATCATGCGCCGCTATCTCGCCGCCTGGGGCGACCGCGAGGCCTATGCGGTCTCCCATGTCGGCTTCGGCCTCAACCGCAAGGCCCGCTACGAGGCGCTCACCATGTACGATCGGCGCGACACCAACGGCACGGAGCTGCGCGCCGTCGCCGGCAATTTCTTGTTCTCCACCGGAGCCAACGAGTTTGCCGGCCGCTACACCGCCGGCCACTTCGACATTCCCGTCATGCGCACGACGATCACGGTGGACGGCACGGAGGTGGTGCGCGCTGGCGCCCTCACGGACATCTTCGGCTGAGGCGTCGCCGGCCGGCGGGACAGGCCGGGCCCGCGATCGGCTATCTGGGCAGCTTGGCGAAGTAGCTGTCGATGGCAGTCACGATCGAGCCGGAAACCTTGTCGCGCCACTGGTCGGATTTGAGCTGCTGGGCGTCCTCGGCGTTGGTGATGTAGCCGAGCTCGATCAGGATGGAGGGCATCTTGGCCGTCTTGAGGACCACGAACGCCGCGCCGCGATCCGGATTGTCCATCAGGTTGGTGCTGCCGCCCATGAAATTGATCACCGAGCGGACGAACACGCTGGTGCGCTCGCGATTGAGGTCGAGCTCGTGCCGGGCGAGATCAGCCAGGATGCTGCGCACGGTGCCGACATCGCCGTTGGCCTTCTGCACCAGCGCCGCTTCCTTGCCCGAGAGCACGCTCTCGTCGAGCCCGCCCTGGGCCGACCGGCGCAAGCTGTCGGCCATCTGCGGGCGCAGGGAGTAGATCGTCGCACCGCGGGCCGAGGCGCGGGCGGTGTAGTCGGCATGGATGGCCATGAACAGCGCCGCCTGATGGCGCTCCGCAAACTCGCGCCGCTCCTCGAGGGGGATGAAGGTGTCCGTATCGCGCGTCATCAACACCTTGTAGCGGCCGGTGGCGTTGAGCTTCTCGCGCAGCTTCAGGCTGAAGGAGAGCACCACGTTCTTCTCGACGGTGCCGAACCGGGTGGCGCCGGAATCGTCGCCGCCATGCCCGGGATCGAGGACGATGACCGGCTTGTAGGCGCCGGCGGCGCGCGCCTGCGGCGACACGGCGGGCTTGGGCACCGGCGGCTGCACGCCGACGGCACCGAGACCGAGCGCGCCCGCCCGCATGGCCGCACGCGCTTCCATCGCTGCGGTGCCTTCCGAAGCGGACACGATGTCGATCGTGAGCTTGGCGGATTTGCCGTCCGGCCCTTTCTCGATCTCGGTTCTTTCGACGACGACCGGGCCGGTCACGTCGATGATCACGCGCGACTTGCCGGGCGCCGACATCCCGTGGCGGAACGACTTGATGAGGCCGACCGGCGTGTCGCCCGGGGCGTCGGGCAGCACCACCCTCACGTCCGGCAGATCGACGAGCACACGGTGGGGCTGGCTCAGCGCCGAGACCTCGAAATCGACATGGCGCTCCAGGTTGACGATGAACCTGGTGCGGGTGGTCTCAGCCTTGGCGGGAGGCGTCTTGTCGGCCGGCTTGAGCTTCGGGCTCGCTGCGGTCGCAGCAAGCTGCTGCGCCTGCAGCGGCGCAGACACGGCCAGCATCACCGCAAAAGCTGCACATAAAGGCGCCGCGCACACGCAAACGCCTGCTAGCCTGCCAAAACCCATGCCCTAGACCCCCGTCTAACGCGTCACCTGGCGGGACAGTCCTGTTGGTTACCTGTGGAAGATGGCATTTTCCGGGTAACAATTCGTTCATATTATCGCCCTGTAAGGGTTAAGAGATTCTTAAGCGCAAGTGCTGACCGGGCACAGCGGGGCACGAATCGTCTCAAGATGTAGACGCAAGGGTCGCCGGCCGATCTGTCCGGGATCGCGGCGATGCGTGCGAGCCTGGACCATGGGCCCTCACGGGATGCTCCGTCGACCCATGCACGCGAAAGGGCCGGCTCCCGGGGAAGCCGGCCCTTGGTCTCAGCCAGGATGGCGCTGCGATTGGCGCAGCGCGTCGCCTCAGGCCCGCTGATTGCGATAGCGGATCAGATAGCTGTCCATGGTGTAGTCGGCCACCTGCCACCACAGATACTGATCGGACCGGAACGCAACGAGGTGATCGTACATCTTCTTGAACCACTCGTTCTTGGCCGACAGCTCCGTGTAGAGCTCGGTTGCCGCCTTGTAGCAGCCGTCCATCACGTCCTGCGGGAAGGCCTTCAGCACGGCACCGGACGCCACCAGGCGCTTGAGCGCGGGGGGATTGCCCTGATCGTACTTGGCCGTCATCCACACGCCCGACTCCTGTCCGGCGGCGAGCAAGGCCGCCTGATAGGACTTCGGCAACTCGTTCCACTTGCCGAGGTTGAAGATGTAGTGCGGCGTGGCGCCTGGCTCCCACCAGCCCGGATAGTAGTAGTACTTGGCCACCTTCACGAAGCCGAGCTTCTCGTCGTCGTAGGGGCCGACCCACTCGGCCGCGTCGATGGTGCCCTTCTCCAGCGCCGGATAGATGTCGCCGCCCGCGATCTGCTGCGGCACCACCCCAACTCTTTGCATGATGAGGCCGGCGAAGCCGCCGATGCGGAACTTGAGCCCCTTCATGTCGTTCATCGAGTTGATTTCTTTGCGGAACCAGCCGCCCATCTGGCAGTTGGTGGAGCCGCTGATGAAGCCCGTGCAGTTGTATTTGGTGCGCAGGAACTCATCCATGAGCTGCTGCCCGCCGCCGTGCATGAACCAGGCGTTCTTCATGCGCGAGTTCAGCCCGAACGGAAGATCGGTGCCGAAGGTGAAGGTCGGGTCCTTGCCGAAGTAGTAGTAGAGCGCGGTGTGGCCGGCTTCCACGGTGCCGGCCTGGACGGCATCGAGCACCTGCAGGCCGGGCACGATCTCGCCGGCGGCAAAGACCTGAATCTGGAACTTGTTGTCGGTGATCTCGGCGACGCGCTTGGCGAGGTACTCGGGGTTGCCATAGAGCGTGTCGAGCGATTTCGGCCAGCTTGCCGTCAGGCGCCACCGGATCTCCGGCGCAGACTGGGCAATGGCCGGCGCCGCGACCGTTGCGGCCGCCGCGCCGAGCCCGCCGGCACCAGCGGCTTTCATGAACTTGCGTCTTGTAACCTGGGACATTCCCATCCTCCTTGGGTGTTGATGGCCGATTGTCTCGGCTCTGAATCATGAGCGCCCGCAAGCGCTTGCCAAGCAGCGCCCCGGCATTCGCATGCCGGAGGCGACACCAAGCGTGCACGCAGCATAGGGCCTTTTTGGGTCCTGGTGAACCAGACATTCGTTGCGGAAAATGCCGCTGGACCAGGGCCCCGGAGCCAAAAGCGCGCCAGCCTCTCGGCCCTGTACGAAATGGAAACCCAGGCGATGGCGACAGCGCTCATGCATCGCCCCGCCGCGTCTGCGGGCTGCGCGCCAGGCGGCCGGGCACGTCTGCGAATTGCGATGCTGCGGCTACAGACCGATCAGGCGCGCATAGCCCTGCTCCAGGGTTTCGTCCAGGAGCTGCTTGCAGCCGTGATAGCCCGGATGGCCGGCGGCCAGCTCCCCGAGCGCCACGCCGGTGAAATCATCCTGCTTCGCATAGACGATCGGCGTGCTCACCGGCACGAAGGCCGCGCGCTGCTTGTTGAGCGTGGTGATGATCCCGCGCATGTGCCCGGTCGGATCGAGCTGCGAGACCAGCACCATGCGCATGGCGCCCTTGGTCAGGGAGACGAGGTGGACGTACATGGACGAGGCCGGGATATAGAGCCGGCCGCGGTGCAGGTAGGGCTTGTCCGGCCGGTCGCGCTCCTGAAACAGCAGACTCGGCCACTCCTCGTCCCAGGTGATGTCGGTGCGGTAGGCCATCACGCTGCCCGGCGCCGAGAACGACGGGCGCACGGTCAGATACGAGCCGATGTAGTGATCCACCCCCGCACGCGTATAGGCGCCCATGTAGACCGGCGCCGCGCGGCCCTCGGGGGCGTCGGCCTCAGGCGCATCGCGGGCCTCGCTGCCCGCCCAGGCGCGCTTCACCCTGTCGAAATCGAGCCCCAGCACCATGCACACGTCAAACAGCGTCTGGTCGCGCACGGCGCGCCCCGACAGCAGGTTCTGGATGGTCTTCTCGTGACAGTCGGCCGCGTCGGCGAGCTCGGCTTGCGTCATCTTCTTCTCGATCATCGCCGTCTTGATCAGATGCAGCGATCCGGAAAGCTTGTGGTCAGTGCGCATGGCCTGGTGTTTCATCGAACGTGTCTTGGCTGGAGCGTAGCTGAAAGCGCGGGCCGGCGGGAGGGGTGGTCGCCTAATGCGGCAACGCGAACGCGCCCCACAGCAGCACGAGGCCGGCGCCGGCGAGCAGCAGATCCATCAGCAGGCGGAACTGATCGGCATCCAGCCGCAGCACGAACCCCTTCGCCAGCCGCGACCCGATCATCAGGCTGGCACCGATCAGAAGCCCGCGTCCGACCGTCTCCAAGGGCAGCGCGTTGAAGCGCTGGAACACGATCGCCTTGGTGATGCCGATCGCCATCGAGCCCAGCGCCTCGGTCGCCAGGTAGGCGCCCTTCACCAGGCCGTAGGCCAGGAAGAACGGCGTGTTGATCGGCCCGGTGGACGCGACCAGTCCCGAGAGAAAGCCGATCACCGCCCCCACCAGCGACAAATGCCAGGCCTCAATCCGCAGCCCGCGCCGGAACAGCCAGCGCCTGGCCGGGATCATCAGCAGGAACAGGCCGCCGAGCACACCCTCGACAATCCTGGGATCGAGCGCGAGCAGCGTCCGGGCGCCCAGCGCCGCCATGGGAATGGCCGTGACGCAGTAGTAGGCGTTGGCGCGCCAGTCGACATCGCGCCACCACACCAGCACGCGCGAGAAGTTGGCCAGCAGCGCGGCGATCGCCATGATCGGCACCGCTTCCTGCGGCCCGAAGGCGAGCATCAGCACCGGCATCAGCATGATGGAGGAGCCGAAGCCGACGATGCCGGAGAGAGTGCCCGCAACCAAGCCAAGGGCGAGCACGCCAAGCCAGATCATGCCACCAGCCCGATGCGCCTTGGCATCGGCCCCTCGCTCTCAGGCGCTCATCCATGAAATCGTCGCTCTTGTGGCGCACTTCGCGACGGAACCGCAAGGCTTTTCCGTTCACGAGCCACGCCCGCACGAGGAGGCCCGCATGTCAATCCGTGGTATGGCCACGATTGCCATCATGGTGGGGGGTGCAGTGAGTGGCGGGCGCATCCTCGCCGACTGGCCGGGCCTGCGCGAGAGCGCGCTCTACGAAGGCCGCGACCTGATGCCGACACGCGACCTGCGCTCCGTGCTGAAAGGCGTGCTGCGCGATCACTTGGGCATGCCCGATGGCGCGCTCGACGGCGGCGTATTTCCCGACAGCGCGGCGGCGCGGCCCCTCGACGGGCTCGTCGCATGACGTCCTCTGCCGGCAAGACCGCCAGGCTTTGGCGAACGTGCTCGAACTTGCTCTGGCGACTTGCGCAAACCACGCAGGCTATTGACAGTTAACGCGACGTTCCCGCATGTGGAACCGGCGTGGACCGCGCGTCGCGGTGTGTAGGTGTTGATGGGGAGAGATGCTATGACGCAAGCCGCCACCGCTCAAACGCAGCCGAGCGCCGCGGCTTCGGGCGCCACCCGATCGATCCGCATCTACGAATATTCCGACATGGTCTACTGGTGGGCGATCTGGTTTGCCGCTCTCGTCGGCATCGTGGCAACCGCGGTGTTCGGCGAAAGCATCCAGATCGGCGACAAGCCGCTGAAGATCCACTCCAGCCCCTGGCTCGGGATCGGCTTCCTGGCCGTCATGTTCAGCACCTTGATCTTCACCCATCTCAGGGCGCGCGGCATCTACGCCATCATCCTGATCCTGGCGCTCGCCGTGATCGGCCTCGTGGTCCACATGCTCGTGGGGTGGACCTTCATCTGGGACCTCGTCACCCTGGTGAAGGTGCACATGAACCTGGCCTACTACGTCGTCGTGTTCGTCATCTCGTTCACGCTCTGGGTCTACATCGCCTTCATCCACTCGCGCTTCACCTACGGTTTCGTCAATCCCGGCGAGGTCGGCTGGCGCTCGCCGCTGACGGGCCAGGTGGAGAGCTACCGGCCGCTCAACTTCCAGGTGACCAAGCGCAGCGACGACATCGTCGTGCACACGCTGCTCGGCTTGCGGTTCCTGGGCCTCGGCACGGGCGACATCGAGGTGAAGTTCGACGTGCCGGGCGGCGGCAGCCAGCACCACGTCTTCAGGAACGTCTGGCGGCCCGACGCCAAGGTCCATGTGATGGAGCGGCTGATCCAGGACAGGTAGGGCCTGGGCCCTACCGCGGGCCGGCCGCCGCCACGCGCGAGCGCAAGGAAAACGGCGGATGCCAGAAGCATCCGCCTTTTTTATTGGTGCAGCAGGGCGCCGGCGTCAGCGGCCGAGAACGGTGACCCGCACGCGGGCCAGGCCCTGCCCGGTCATGCCGATCACGCCCGCGGCGCCCTTGGACAGGTCGATGATCCGTCCCGCAATGAAGGGGCCGCGATCATTGATCACGACGTTGACCGAGCGGCCGTTGGCCAGATGCGTCACCCGCACGCGCGTGCCGAAGGGCAGCGTGCGATGGGCGGCCGTCATGGCGCTCGGGTTGAACCAGCCGCCCGAGGCGACCCGCTGGTGCTGCCAGTAGTAGGAGGCAATGCCGCTCGTCTCGCTGCCCCCCCAATTGCTGCCCGCCCTGCGCATGGCCCGGTCGGACCGATCGGCGTGCCGCGCGCGGCGCGAGCCCTGGTGCGCTGCCCGATGCGTGGCGCGGCGCTGGGCATGGTGGTGCCGCTTTGCCTTGCGCGCCGACCGCACATGCCGACGCCGCTCCGTCGCGCGCGGCCGGCTCTCGTCATCAGAATAGGACTGGCGGCGGGGTCTCGCCTCATAGTCCTCCTCGCTGTCGCTGGTCGTGGCCCGGGCCACGCGCCGGCGCTGGCTGCGGGGCTCTTCCTCCGACCGCGACGCCGCGCGCTCACGCGTATCGCCTTCAGACGTGTGACCGCTGACGGCCGGAAGCGTCGCCCCCGCATTGAACAGCAGCGCAAGCAGCGCCGTTAGCAAACCAAATCTCATGATTTCACTCCTTATGCATGACGTGTCGGCAGGGGACACAACCGGGCCACACATCGGCTCACGCGGGACGCGATGCGTCCCGCGAAACGCCGAAAGCGCAATGAACGTGTGTGGGTTGCCTATTCGAGTAGAGTTGTCCCTCAAGCCGACGACCAGAAGCCCGTAGAGGCGCCGCCGCATTCAGGCTCGACGCCATCTTCCAGCCGGGCGCAGACCAGCAACTCGAGACCCGAGGGTCAATGCAGAATTATGAACTCCATTCATGCAATTGCCGCAGCCGGCTCAATGGCCACATGAAAAATTCAGCGCTTTCAATGCAAGTCACGCTGCGTGACGGCATGGCCACGCGACAAATGGCGCAAAGCCGAGCCGGAACGGCAACGGCGCGCCGCGCCTCGATTGCAAGCGTGGGTAGGCGCGAGAGGAAACTGCGCGCTCAGAGAGATCCCGGATAGCCGCCGCCATCGATCAGCAGGTTCTGTCCGGTGATGTAGCCGGCGTGCTGCGAGCACAGAAACGCGACGACGGCGCCGAACTCAGCCGCGGTCCCGAACCGGCCCGCCGGAATGGACGCCTTGCGCTCCGCATCGATCACCGACAGCGCCACCTTGCGCGCCTCCGCCAACTTCTGGCTGGTGCCGCGCAACCGGTCCGTGTCGAACGGGCCTGGCAGAATGCCGTTGATGGTGACGTTGCTTCTGGAGGCCTTGCGGGCGAGCACCGCGACTGCGCCGGTAAGGCCGAGCCGCGCGCCATTGGACAGCTCCAGCGCCGCGATCGGCTGCTTGATCGAGGCCGACGTGATGTTGACGATGCGGCCGAAGCCCCGCTCCATCATGCCGTACACGGTGGCATGGATGAGCGCGATGGGCGTGATCATGTTGCCTTCCACCGCCTTGCGCCAGTCATCGAGCGTGAAGCCCTTGAAGTCACCGGGCGGCGGCCCGCCGGCGTTGTTGATGAGGATATCGGGGTTGGGGCAGGCCGCCAGCAGCGCCTTGCGCCCTTCCTCCGTGGTCACATCGCCCACGACCGGGGTGACCTTGACGCCGGTGGCGCTCAATTCCCTGGCGGTGGCGTTGAGCACGTCGGCTCCGCGCGCGCAGAGGGTGATGTCGACACCTTCCCTTGCCAGCGCCTCGGCGCAGCCCTTGCCGAGCCCCTTGGAGGCCGCGCAGACAATGGCCTTCTTGCCCTTGATGCCCAGATCCATGGGTCAGCTCCTTCACACGATGGGATGTGGCGCGCAGGATGCCCGGCCCGCCTCGATCGATCAAGGCCGAGGAGCGGTGGACGCGGCCCGATCGCGGCCCAATCCGGACCTTGGCCGGACCTTGGCCGGACCTTGGCCGGACCTTGGCCGGACCTTGGCCGGACCTTGGCCGGGCCGCCGCCACGCACCGTTTGACATCCGCCAGCCGGCGTGAAAACCTTGCACGCAAGGGGTTGTTCGCGATTACCCCGTGAGGCGGCAGCCCAAACATCGCGTCCTTCACCTCAAACGAGGAGGACGCTCTATGCCGTCTGTCACCGAAATCACCATACCGCAGCTCTCGCGCCTGATCGGTCTGCCGACAGCGCCGGCCATCATCGACGTGCGCATGGAGGAAGACCACGCAAGCGATCCGCGCCTGATCCCCGGATCTCGCCGCCGCGACTTCCGCGCGGTCAAGGCCTGGGCGCGCGACTATTGCGGTCGCGGCATCATCGTCGTGTGCCGGCGCGGATCGAAGCTCAGCCAAGGCGTCGCCGCCTGGATGCGGCACGAGGGCATCGACGCCCAGACCCTGGAAGGGGGCTTCGAAGCCTGGAAGGCCGCCGGCCAGCTCCTGGTGCGGACCGACAAGCTTCCCGCCCGCGACGAGCACGGCCGCACCGTGTGGGTGACCCGCGCCCGACCCAAGGTCGACCGCATTGCCTGCCCATGGCTGATCCGGCGTTTCGTCGACCCCGCAGCCGTGTTCCTGTTCGTCGCCCCTGCCGACGTGCTATCCGTCGCCGAACGCTTCGATGCCACGCCCTTCGACATCGACGGCGTGTTCTGGAGCCATCGCGGCGAGAGTTGCACCTTCGACACCATGATCGCCGAGCTCGAGCTGAAATCGGAGCCGCTTCTGCACCTCGCCGCCATCGTGCGCGGTGCGGACACGGCCAGGCTCGACCTGGCGCCGCAGGCGGCGGGCCTGCTTGCAGCCTCGCTCGGATACTCGCGCATGTACCGGGACGATCTTCAGCAGCTCGAGGCCGCGCTCGCCCTCTACGATGCCTTCTACCGGTGGTGTCGCGACGCGGTCGAAGAGACCCACAACTGGCCTTCGGTCAAGACCCCGGCGTGATTGGGACAGCATGCAGCAGGATACCGCAGCCGCCGGCACCGCCCGTCTGCCGACCTATCGGGAGGCGCTCAGGGTATGGGCGCGCATCGGCCTCCTGTCCTTCGGCGGACCGGCGGGGCAGATCGCGCTCATGCACCGCGAGCTGGTGGAGGAGCGCCAGTGGATCGACGAGGGCCGCTACCTCAACGCGCTCAACTTCTGCATGCTGCTGCCGGGCCCGGAGGCCATGCAGCTTGCCACCTACGTCGGCTGGCGGCTGCACGGGGTCAAGGGCGGGCTGACCGCAGGACTGCTGTTTGTGCTGCCGGGCGCCCTAGTCGTGCTCGGCCTGTCGATGCTGTATGCCGCATTCGGCAAGCTGCCCCTCATCGAGGCGGTGTTCGTCGGCATCAAGGCGGCCGTGCTCGCCATCGTGGTCGAGGCGCTGCTGCGCATCGCCAGGCGCTCGCTCAAGGACAACGTGGAATGGGCGATCGCCGGCGCGGCGTTCATCGCCATCTTTGTCCTGGCCGTGCCCTTCCCGCTCATCGTGCTTGCCGCCGCGCTCATCGGCTTCGCGCGCGGCGGCAGCCTTCCGCCACCCTCAGGCGCGGTGACGTGGGACGACGTGCCGATCGCGCGGACGCTCGCCACCGCCGCCGCCTGGCTCGCCATCTGGATCGTGCCGCTGGCGGCCCTGGCCGCCGTCTTCGGCCCCTCGCACGTGCTCTCCCAGATCGCCCTCTTCTTCTCCAAGCTCGCCGTCGTCACGTTCGGCGGCGCCTATGCGGTGCTCGCCTACATGGCGCAGGACGTGGTGCAGTTCTACGGCTGGCTCAGCGCGGGCGAGATGCTCGACGGCCTGGGCCTCGCCGAGACCACGCCGGGGCCGCTGATCCTGGTCACCGAGTTCGTCGGCTTCCTCGCTGCCCACCGGCACGGCGGCGGCAATCCCTGGGTGATGGGGGTGCTGGGTGCGATCGTCACCCTGTGGGCCACGTTCGCGCCCTGCTTCCTGTGGATCTTCGCCGGCGCGCCCTACATCGAGCGGCTGAACGCCGAGCCCCGGCTCAAGGCGGCGCTGGCCGCCGTCACCGCCGCCGTGGTCGGCGTGATCCTCAACCTCACGGTCTGGTTTGCGCTGCATGTGCTGTTTGCCAGCGTGACGGAGCGCGTCGCCGGACCGCTCAGGCTCAATGTGCCGGACATCGCGTCCGCGTCCTGGCCGGCCCTGATGCTCCTGGGCGTGGCGGTTGCGCTGCTGTTCGTGCTGCACCGGGGCGTGCTGACGACACTCATCGTCTGCAGCGCCCTGGCGCTGGCCTGGCACGCGGTGGGATAGGGGCCGCCCGTCAGCGCGGACGCGCTGCGCTAACGTCTGTCCGGTTGAGATTGCATCGCAGGTGTCATCCCGGCCGGAGCGGAGCGGAGAGCCGGGACCCAGAGGCTAAAGACGCGACGCCGATGCCCCTTGGCCCCTGGGTCCCGGATCGGCCTCCGGCCGTCCGGGATGACAACCAGGTGAGCTTAGAGCCAGCCCTTGCGCTTGAAATAGAGCCAGGGAATGACGGCCGAGACCACCATCAGGCCGAGCGCGAACGGATAGCCGAACAGCCACTTGAGCTCGGGCATGTGCTCGAAATTCATGCCGTAGATGGTGCCGACCAGGGTCGGCGGCATCAAGGCGACGGCCAGCACCGAGAAGATCTTGATGATGGTGTTCTGCTCGTTGTTGATCATGCCGAGCGTGGCATCGAGCAGGAACGTGATCTTGGTGGAGAGATAGCCGATGTGATCGGCGAGCGACTGCACGTCGCGATTGGCGGTCTTGACGCGCGCCTTGAGCGTCTTGTCGTCGCCGCGCTCGCTCATGACGTGGCCGAGGTAGGTCAGCAGCCGCCCCAGTGTGAGCAGCGATTCACGCGATCTGGAGGTCAGCTCGCCCTCGCGCCCGATGGCGCGGATGTTGACGTCGAACCTGAGCGAGCGCGTCCGCTCCCCGCCCCTCACCCCGAAGATCGTCTGGGACAGCTTGTCGACCTCGCCCTGGATGCGCTCCACGCGATCCGCCTCGCGATCGATGATGGCCTCCAGCAGGCCGACCAGAACGGCGGTGCCGCTCATGCAGGCGGCATCCTTCTTCTGCACGCGATTGAGGAAGATCTTGAGCGCGCGCGGCTCGGCATAGCGCACCGTCACCAGCCGGTGGCCGGCAAGAATGAACGTGATGGGGGTGGACGTGGCCGGCTCGTTCGGCGCATCGGGCTGGTGCAGCACCACCGCGGTCATGTAGTGGGCGCCGCCCTCCTGGTACAGCCGGCTCGACGCCTCGATCTCCGCCATTTCCTCGCGCGTCGGCACGGCGATGGCGAGCGCCTGCTCCACCACGGCATCCTCGTCCTTGGTGGGATTGAGCAGATCGATCCACACCGCGCCGTCATTGATGGCTGCCGGGCCGTCGCTCTTGATGAGCGCACCATTGACTGGATCGTACACCGTGAGCATCGGTCGCTCTCCGCACTTGTCCGCGCCCTAATGCCGATCTTTCATTGCAGTGGCAAGCCCGACTTCACGCCAACCGGCTGCGTGCTGCCGGTCGGCGCAAGCGGGGGCACGCCTGGGGCTCTAAGCCGCCGTTGCGGTCTGCTGCGGGTATCTGCCCGTGCGCCTGAGCCACAGGAGAGCGACCAGCCCGACCACGGCAAGCCCGACCTGCGCCACCAGGATCGCGCGGTCGGCGCCGATCCCGAACAGTCGCCCCACCCAGTCGTTGAGCTGCTCGTAGCGCAGCACCGCCACGGCGGCGACCACCACGCCCGAAATCTGGCCGATCATCTCGCCCTGCTTGCCCAGACGGCGCAGGAAATAGAACAGCAGCAGCAAGGCCCATGGCGCGATCACCAGGCTGAGCCGCAGTTGCGGCCCCGCGTCCATGCGGCCGAACAGGACGTTGGCCGTCTGCTGGAAGCCGTAGTCCATGGCCGGCCAGAACAGCATGGCGAAGGCGCCGATGATGATGCCGCGCTCCAGCCGCGGCACCAGCTCGCGATAGTGCTGGTCGATGCGGTCGCGCCACAGCGCCAAGAGCGCGCCGATGGCGACGACGATGAGCACGAAGAACACCTTGAGGGGCAGGAAGATCATGGCATCGAGCTGCGCCGACAGCGAGCGCGTGGCGGGGTTCTGCTGCAGCCTTTCCACGGCCTTGGCGAACTCGGCTTGCGCCTTGCAGCATGCGGCACCTGCAAGATTGGTCTGGGCCGGGAAGCAATAGCGCTTCTTCGCCATCTCCGCCGCCTCTTCCATGAGCGGGTCTTCCACACAGGGGCGGGCGAAGCTGGACAGCCCCACGCGGGTTTGCGCCTTCTCCCGCAGGTCGGCGAGCACCCCCAGGATCGACACGCGCCCGGCGCCGGCGTCTCCCTTGTCGGCGATGAGCGCACCGGGCGAAACCTCCCAGATCGAGCGCGGGGGCTTGTCGAGATACTTGGCAAAACCCCAGGCCGCCGCCATCACCAGCACGAGGCCGGCCAGGAAGCGCACTTTGCCGAAGGGCAGATGCGTCCAATAGAGATGCGTGAAGACGACCGACGGCAGGTAGAAGGCACTCAGCGCCAGCAGTCCCAGGACGGGGAAGAAGAAAAACAGATAGCTGTGGGCGACGAGGAGCGTGAACCAGTCGACGCTTTGGAACTCGTGGATGAACAGCGCCGACGAGGCAATGAATGTCGCCCCGAGAAGGATGAAGGAAACAGCAACGAATAGACGCGCACCCAACATGACTTTCCCCTCGCAATGCTCCTCCCCGCGCGGAGCGATTATCCCTGGTTGCCAAGGGATAAGCCAGCGGCTCCGGAACGGTATTTCATGGCTGTGGCAGCAAAACAAAGAGGCTGCCGGAAGGCGGGCCTTGCGGGAGGGATCAAAGCAAAGGGGCCGCCCGAAGGCGGCCCCCGTGAGACCGGTGGCGATGGACCGGAGAGAGGGAGCAGGGCTCCGAGATGCCCGATCCCCGTCGCTCTCCGGCTCGATCAGCCTGCGCTGGAGGTTGCCCCAACGCCAGCATGACCGAGCAGCGCCATCGCCGACTTCGAGATCCCACTGATCATTGGATCACCTCCTTCCAGTTGGTTGCGATTCGATTTTTACAGTCTAGCACGGCGCCCACCCGCGCCGGCAGCGGCGCGTTGCCACTCCCGAGCGCCTGGTTGCATCTGCCGTCAGGCAGGGGCCGGTATCAGTTCCTGACCTGGCCGTTGGCGGCGCCTTCCAGGTCGAGCTTCAACTCGGAGGCGTCCTGCGGCCGCCGGCAGCGCCCGTCGAACTCGGCGCCCTGCTCGATGGCGAGCGACATGTGATGGATGTCGCCCTCCACGCGCGCCGAGGACTGCAGCGCCACCGTCATGCCGCGAATGACGCCCGAGATCTTGCCGCGCACGATCACCCGCTCGGCGGCGACGGTGCCCGTCACCTTGCCCTGCTCGCCGATGATGACCTCGCTGCCGGCCACGTCGCCCTCCACCTCGCCATCCACCTGCAGGGTGCCCTGGCTGATGATCTTGAGGCCCTGGCCGATGATCTTCAGGTCGTTGCTGATCACCGACTTGTTGCCGGAGTCCGACGGTCCGGACCGGCGCTGCGACGGCATGTTGAGCGGCGCATTCGAGCTGGACTTGAGGGGCTCGAGCGGCTTCGGCTCGGCCGTGGAGTTACGCGTGAACATGAAGGCCCCCGGAGGTGTGCATTGGCTGTTGTCGGAAGTCGCAATGGCACCATCCGGTGATGGTGGAATTATGTCAACCTCCGGATGAAATGCTGCAGCACCGGCCGCCCGGCACCTTCCGACGGCGCGCGGCAGCACGGCGAGGCGTGGCCGATCCACGCGTCAATGATGGCCGTCTGCGGCCCCCCCGGGCTGCGCCAGCCTTGCACCCGTCGCTCAACGAGTTGCATCACACACTATGGGGAAGTGCGGCGGTGGACGCAAGGAGAACCAGGGAGCCCCATGGACGCAGGGCGTGTCCCTGCCCTTTCGAGTCCGAATGACTTAAGGTGCTCGAGCGCGGCGGCGCCGACACAACAACGCAAGGAGGCCGGAATGATCTCGGCGGACTGGGCCGGCGACGTGCTGACATTCTGGTTCAAGGACACGCCGCCGGCGCAGTGGTTCAAGAAGGACAAGGAGTTCGACGCCGCGATCCGCAGGCGCTTCCTGGCCCTGCATGAGGTGCTGGCGGCCAAGCCGAGCGAAGCGCTGTTTGCCGACGCGCGCACGGCGCTGGCGGCCGTCATCGTGTTCGACCAGATGCCGCGCAACATGTTTCGCGACACCCCGCGTGCGTTCGCCACCGATCCCATGGCGTTCTGGATCGCGCAGGCGGCCATTGCCAAGGGCTTCGATACGGGCCTGACGAAGGACGAGCGCCTGTTTCTCTATCTGCCGTTCGAGCACGCCGAGGATGCGCAAGCGCAGGCGCGCTCGGTGGCGCTGATGGCAACGCTGGGCGATCCGGAGCTGAGCCGATGGGCCGAGGCCCACAAGGCGATTGTCGATCGCTTCGGGCGCTTCCCCCACCGCAACCTCATCCTCGGCCGGGCCTCGACGGCGGAGGAGGTCGCGTTCCTGAAAGAGCCGGGCAGCTCGTTTTGAGAGGAGCTGCCGGCTGCATCGGGGCTGCTACCAGCGGATGTCGAGATTGACGTAAGGGGCGCGCACGCGCACCTGCCCCCTGTCCGGATCGACCTTGACGTCGGTATAGGGCGCCCGCACGGCGACCTTGCCGCTGTCCCCGCTCACCTTGACCGCCGTTTGCGGCGCATCCACGCGCACCGTGCGCCCCGCCGCAGCGGCGGCGCCGGGCGCCGCAACCTCTGCGTCCAGCTTTCCCGCGCCGGCCTTTCCGGTGTCGGCCACTGCCGAGGGCGTGGCGCCGACGGCGGAGGATTGCGCCAGCATACTCGCCGCGCCGAAGCCCGGCAGCTCGGTCCTGGCGACAGCCACCGCGCCGAGCCCCGCCACGGCGAGACCCAGCGCAACCAGACGCGATTTGGACAACCTCATGAACCCAACTCCAATTTTGCCTCTACTGGCGGGCATTGGCGCTCCGCGCCGCCGCGCCTTGGCGCCACTCTGCTCAACGCCGATGGCCACCTCGTGATGCCGAGGCGCGGCCGCGTGTCGCGCCTGCACCATGGGTCCCGGAGAGGCAACCGATGGCGGACGCAAGGCGGTAGAGCGTTGCCGGCGCTGCCGCACCATCGCTAGTATACGGAGCATAAGGCCAACAAAGGCCAGGGCAACAGGAGGAAAACCATGAAACGCAGACAGTTCCTGCAGGCAGGCGGCGTTGCATTGGCGGCCGGCCTGGCTACTCCCGCCATTGCGCAATCGGCACCGACCGTGCGCTGGCGGCTGACGACGACGTTCCCCAAGAGCCTCGATACGCTGTACGGCGCCTGCGAGATGTTCAGCAAGATCATCGCCGAGCTGTCGGACCAGAAATTCCAGGTGCAGGTGTTCGGGCCGGGCGAGATCGTGCCGCCCTTCCAGGTTCTCGATGCGGTGTCGAGCAGCACCGTCGAGATGGGCAACACGGCGTCCTACTACTACATCGGCAAGGACCTGGCGTTCGCCTTCGGCACGGCCGTGCCGTTCGGGCCCAACACGCGGCAGATGAATGCGTGGCTCACCTACGGCGGCGGCCTCGATCTCCTCAACACCGAGCTCTACAAGACCTACAACGTCACCTGCCTGCCCTTCGGCAACACCGCGGCGCAGATGGGCGGCTGGTTCCGCAAGGAGATCAAGACCGTCGAGGATCTCAAGGGCCTCAAGTTCCGCATCGGCGGACTGGCCGGGCAGGTGGTGGCGAGACTCGGCGGAGTGCCGCAGCAGATTCCGCCCGCCGACATCTATCCGGCCCTCGAGAAAGGCACGATCGATGCCGCGGAGTGGATCGGGCCCTATGACGACGAGAAGCTCGGCTTCGTCAAGATCGCGCCCTACTACTACTATCCCGGCTGGTGGGAGGGCAGTGCCAACGGCTCCGTCTTCATCAACCTGGCCAAGTGGGCGGAGCTGCCGAAGCCCTACCAGCAGATGGTGACGACGGCGGCGGCGCAGGTGGCCGGCGATCTGCTGGCCAAGTACGACGCCCGCAATGCTCCGGCCATCAAGCGGCTGGTGGCTTCCGGCGCGCGGCTGCGGCCATTCTCGATCGACATTCTCGACGCCTGCTACAAGGCCACCAACGAGCTGTTCGCGGAGATCGGCAGCAAGAACGCACTGTTCAAGCGGCTGAACGAGTCCATGAGCGCGTTCCGCAACGAGCAGTACGCGTGGCACCAGGTGTGCGAGGCGACCTACGACAACTACCAGATCCGGCAGCTCAGCCGGACGTGAGCTGCGCGTCGCGAGGGCGGCGGCGCCGCGCAGGCGCTGCGCCGCCTGCGCGCGCAAAAAAAGATATCGGTTCGCTGCGCAACCAAAGCGCCTGTGCCTGTGCTACACTCGCGCTCGGCCGCCACGTGCGGCCTTATGTGTGCAATGTGTCGAGAGTTGCGTAGCCATGGTTCTGCGTCACCGTGCGTCGACGGCGGCTGCCGTCAATCGCGTGCTTGTCGGCGATTGTCTGGAGGAGCTGAGACGCCTCCCCGCCGAAAGCGTCGATCTTGTCTTTGCCGATCCGCCCTACAATCTCCAGCTCGAGCGCAACCTGCTGCGGCCCAACAACACGGTGGTCGACGGCGTCGATGACGACTGGGACAAGTTCTCGAGCTTCGAGGACTACGACCGCTTCTCGCGCGCCTGGCTCGCCGAATGCCGCCGCCTGCTCAAGCCCAACGGGGCGATCTGGGTGATCGGCTCCTACCACAACATCTTCCGCCTCGGCTCGGCGCTGCAGGACCTCGGCTTCTGGATCCAGAACGACATCGTCTGGCGCAAGACCAATCCCATGCCCAACTTCCGCGGCAAGCGCTTCACCAACGCGCACGAGACCCTGATCTGGGCAGGCCGCGAGCAGAAATCGCGCGTCACCTTCAACTACGAGGCCATGAAGGCGCTGAACGACGACTTGCAGATGCGCTCCGACTGGCTGTTTCCCATCTGCGCTGGGCCCGAGCGGCTGAAGGACGGCAGCGGCCGCAAGGCGCATCCGACGCAGAAGCCGGAGGCGCTGCTCAATCGGGTGCTGCTCGCCTCCACCCAGGTCGGCGATGTGGTGCTGGACCCGTTCTTCGGCACCGGAACCACGGGGGCGGTGGCCAGGCGGCTCGGACGCAAGTGGCTCGGCATCGAGCGCGATCCCACCTATGCCGCGGCGGCGCAGGCACGCATCGACAGGGTGCGGCCCCTGCCGCCGTCCGCGCTGGAGACCGTCAAGGGCAAGCGCGCGGAGCCGCGCGTGCCGTTCGGCACCATCATCGAGCTCGGCATCCTGGAGCCGGGCGCCGCGCTCACCGACGAGCGCGGTCGCATCCGCGCCGAGGTGAAGGCCGACGGGACGCTGGCGGTGGAGGGCCGGCAGGGCTCCATCCACCGGCTCGGCGCCGAGCTGCAGGGCAAATCCGCCTGCAACGGCTGGACCTTCTGGCATTTCGAGGTCGAGGGCCAGCGGCGGCCGATCGACGCGCTGCGCGAGGTGGCCAAGCGCCAGCTCGGGCTGGCGGCGCCCGCCTTCGGCGCGCTGATGGCGGCGGAATAGCACCGCCATAAGAAAGCTCCGGTGCGTCGGGCAAAAGCCAAGGCAACCTTTACCGGCGCCCGCCGATACCGGAGCTCAATGAACCTGCCTGCCGAAACCGAGCGCGGTCCTGCCGGCGCTGTCCTGGACGCGCTCGCCGTCTACCTGCGCGCGCGTGTGGCTGTCGTGCTGCTGCTCGGCTTCTCGGCGGGCCTGCCGCTGGCGCTGTCGGGCGAGACGCTGCGCGTGTGGATGGCCGATCGCGGCGTCGATCTCGGCACCATCGGGCTGTTGTCGCTGGCCGGCCTGCCCTACACGCTCAAATTCATCTGGGCACCGGTGGTGGATGCGCTCAACGTGCCGTGGCTGTCTGAGCGGCTGGGGCGCAGGCGCGGCTGGCTCGTCGCCTCGCAACTGCTGCTGATGGCGGCGATCCTGTTTCTGGGCACGCGCGACCCCATCGCCGCGCCGCTGGCGGTGGGGCTCGGCGCGCTGCTGGTGGCCTTTGCCTCCGCCACCCAGGACATCGTCATCGATGCCTACCGCGTGGAGAGCCTGCCGACCGAGGAGCAGGCCGCGGGCATGGCGGGCTATGTCGCCGCCTATCGCATCGGCATGCTGGCCTCGGGTGCGGGCATCATCGGCTTGAGCGCCTGGCTCGAAGCCCGGGGAGTGAGCAAGGTGGCGATCTGGCCGATCGCCTACGCGGTCGCCGCCGCGCTGGTGCTGGTCGGCCTTGTTGCCGTGCTCGCCGGGCGCGAGCCCGACGGCCGCGCC
This sequence comes from Hyphomonadaceae bacterium, assembly GCA_019747815.1. Taxonomy (GTDB): domain Bacteria; phylum Pseudomonadota; class Alphaproteobacteria; order Rhizobiales; family Hyphomicrobiaceae; genus AWTP1-13. The sequence continues at coordinate 16,821 of JAIEQJ010000048.1, read as the reverse complement.
TCACGATCCGCAACGCAAACCAGAGCGGACGCGCTGACGCGGGTGTTCACGACCGCACAGCATGCGCTCACCGATTTCCTGGCGCGCGATGCCGCCGTCTGGGTCCTGGTGTTCGTGGTGCTCTACAAGCTGTGCGATGCGCTGGCGGGAACCATGACGGCACCGTTCGTGCTCTCTCTCGGCTACGACAAGGGCACCTATGCGGCGATCGTCAAGGGCGTGGGGCTGGCGGCGTTGCTCGTCGGTGGCTTTGCCGGCGGCGCGCTGGCGCGCGCCATGCCGCTTGCCAGTGCGCTTTGGCTGGGCGCGATCCTGCAAATGGCGTCGAACCTCGCCTTCGTGTGGCTCAATTTCCAGCCGGTCGGCGCGTGGGCGCTGACGGCGGCCATCGTGGTCGAGAACGTCACCGGCGCCATCGGCACCGTGATCTTCGTCGCCTATCTCTCGGCGCTGTGCGGCAACCCGCTGCACACCGCGACCCAGTATGCGCTGCTCACCGCCCTCGCCTCGACGGGGCGGACGTTCCTGTCGTCGGGCAGCGGCTTTGTGGTGAATGCGATCGGTTGGCCGCTGTTCTTCATTGCAACGGCGCTGGTTGCGCTGCCGTCGCTGGCGCTGCTCGCCTGGCTGCAGCGGCGCCGACATTTCGGGGCGCTGGATGCCGAGCGAAGCCTCCCCGCGAGCCGCGACTAGTGTGATGATCGAGAAATTCGCCCTTCCTCGCAGCACGCCTGCTGAGCGAATTTCTCGATCTGAATCACACTAGAACCATGAGCTTGCTAGTGTCCTTTCGATCGCGAAGTTCGTTCAGCGCCTGCTGCAAGATCCGGCGAACTTCGCGATCGGGACACTAGCGTCGTTCCGGCTGCGATTGCATCGAGGTGTCATCCCGGCCGCAGCGGAGCGCGGCGCCGGGACCCAGAGGCTAAAGGCGCGAGGCTGGTGCTCCGCTGGTGTGCTCTGCTGGTGCTTTGGGCCCCTGGGCCCTGGGTCCCGGATCGGCCTGTGGCCGTCCGGGATGACACCTGGGCGCGGAATAGCGGAACCACCTTTGCACCTACTGCTCCCTGAGCCCGTGCGCGATGATCTTGCGCATGACGCTCGGCAGGGCCGCGCGATGCAGATCGCGGCGCGGAACCCACTGGCAGCGGCCCGCATCGGCCCAGAAGGTCAGCCCCGCAGTCACCGGCACGATGGCCCGATAGACGAGCACCTCCAGGCGGAAGTGCGTGAACACATGCGCCACGGTCTCCGGCACGGCCCACCAGTCCCCCTGAACGGGCGCCGTCCGCAGCGCTTCCTTCAGCGGCGGGAGCACGTCGGCCCACGCCGTGGACGGCACCTCCAGCATGCCGCCCAGCAGACCGGCCTCGGGCCGCCGCCGCAGCAGAACGCAGCCGTCCTCGCGCATCGCCAGATAGGCGAGGCCGACGCGCGAGGGCCGCTCCGGCTTGGCCGGGCGCATCGGCAACAGCGCCTCGATGCCCTGCGCACGGGCGGCACAGTCGCTCGCGATCGGGCACATCAGGCACGACGGCCGCTTGGGCGTGCAGATGGTGGCGCCGAGGTCCATCAGGGCTTGCGCGCAATCCCCCGACCGGGCGCCGCAGGCGAAGGTCTGCGCCAGTTGCCTGAGCTGGCTCTTGGCGGCCGGCAGCGCCTGCGTGACGGCAAACAGCCGGGCCATCACCCGCTCGATATTGCCGTCGACGGGCGTCACCGAGGCCCCGAACGCTATGGCGGCGATGGCGGCGGCCGTATAGGGGCCGATGCCGGGCAGCTCCATGAGCTCGGATCGCGTCGCGGGAAACCGGCCGCCATGCCGCTCCGCGACGATCCTTGCGCACTTGTGCAGGTTGCGGGCGCGGCTGTAGTAGCCAAGCCCGGCCCAGGCGGCGAGGACATCCTCCAGCGGCGCCGCGGCCAGGGCCTCAACGGTCGGCCAGCGGGCGAGGAACGTCTCGTAGTAGGGGATGACCGCCTTGACCGTCGTCTGCTGCAGCATGATCTCCGACAGCCAGACGCGATAGGGATCGGGCTTGCGCCTGCCCGCCGTCCGCCAGGGCAGATCGCGCCGCTCCCGGTCGTACCAGGCCAACACGGCAGCGACCGTCTCGCGGCCCGGCAGCCGCAAATGCAGTTGCCCTTCTGCCACAGATCTCATCGGCTTGCCTCTGCGCCCGCCCGAATCGGTTGGGTCATGGTAGGCCTGCTCCCGCCGACTGAGAATAAGACGTGAACCCGCAATTGTGCCTTCGATGTCACAGACGCCCGTTCATCCCCGCTCTTCTGCACCGCGCGACACCATCGGATTCGCGCGCAAAGCCTTCCATGGCGCCAGGGCGGTCGGCAGCTTTCTGCCGAGCCTCACCACCAAGGCCTTGCAGAAGTACGGCATTTCGGCAGCCAGCCTGATCATGGACTGGCCGGCCATCGTTGGCCGGGAGCTGGCCCAGCATGCCGTGCCGGAGCGCATCAAATGGCCGCGCACCGCAGAGCCGAGGGATGAGGAGGACGCCGGCCCTCCGCCCGCCCGGCGCCCCGGCGCCGTTCTCGTCTTGCGCGTGGACAGCGCCAAGGCCCTCGATGTCCAGTATCAGGGGCAGCAGATCATCGAGCGCATCAATGCCTATTTCGGGTACGCGGCCGTGGCGCAGCTTCGCGTCATCCAGGCGCCGATGCCCGCTGCACCGGCCCGGCGCCAACCCCGAGCACGAGCGGAGCCGCTGACCCGCGAGGTTGCGGGCATCGCCGACGCGGGGCTGCGCGACGCATTGGCGCGGCTCGGAGCCGGGATCAGAGCGGGCCGATAGCCCCGCTCACACCGATTTTGCCGCATTGGCATTGGAACATGTGCTATCAGCCATCTGCTGATGCGGGATTGAGCCGCGGGTTTTGCAAATGGCGCCAGGGAGCATTCTGACGTGAGCACTTCGGCCAACTCGATCGACCGACGCAAGCTTGTCTTCAGCGCGGCGGTGATCGCCACGATCGGAGTGGCGGGCAGCCTGATCTATACATTGATGCGCCCCACGCCGAAGGCGGACGCGGCAGCCCGGCGGCAGGTGCGCCGTCCGCGCCGGTCCGTCAATGTCACGCATGATGAGCTCATGAAGGAGGGGCCGTTGCCCGAGCTCGTCATGGGCAGCGCGAACGCCCCCGTGACGATCATCGAATACGCGTCGATGACGTGCAGCCACTGCGCCAATTTCCACAACAATGTGCTCCCCGCCCTGAAGGAGAAGTACATCGATACCGGCAAGGTGCGCCTGATATTCCGCGAGTTTCCGCTCGACGAGCGTGCGGCGCTGGCCTCGATGATGGCGCGCTGCGCCGGCGGCGAGAAAGCCATGCCGCTGATCGGGGTGCTGTTTGCCAAGCAGAGCGACTGGGCAACGGCCAAGACCGACTTCCTGCCCAAAATCTTCAAATACGGCCAGCAGGTGGGCATGACCCAGCAGGCGTTCAACGAGTGCAGCCAGAACGAGCGGCTGATCAAGGACATCATCTCCATTCGCGACCGGGCCAACACCACGTTCGGCGTGAACCAGACGCCGACCTTCTTCATCAACGGCAAGAAGATGGACGGCGCCACGGTCGAGGATTTTGACAAGGCGTTGGGCCCGCTGCTCAAGGGTTGAACGGGGTAGGCATTGCGCAGATCTGGTGGGCTGTCGGTTCTGATTGCGCTGTTGGCGCTGGCTGGATGCACCGGTGAAGGGCCGACGCTGCCCGAGGCCGCCGGCCCCGGAGCAACGCTGGCCGCGACGCAGGATGCGCCGGCCTTCGACCCGTTCTCCGAGCAGCCGGCATCGCAGGTCGGCCGGCGCGAGGTGATCGCCAGCCCGTCGATCGAGGAGATCATGCAGCCCGGCGGGCTGCCGGAGATGGCGCTCGGGCGCAAGGATGCGCCCGTCACCATCGTCATGTATGCCTCGTTGACCTGCCCCTATTGCCGCAAGTTCCAGGTCGAGACCTTCCCGGTTTTCAAGCGCGAGTACATCGACACCGGGAAAGTGCGCTTCATCCTGCGGGCCGAGTTCCCGATCGGCAAGCAATCGGGGCTCGCCACCGTGGCGCTGCGCTGCGCCCCGCCGGACAAGTATTTCGTGCTCTACGAGAAATTCATGCTGCAGCAGGCGTCCTGGGTCAGCCAGGAGGTGCGCCCCGATCCCATTTTCAAGGTGGCTGCACAGGTGGGGATGACGCGCGCGCAGTTTGACCGCTGCCGCGAGAATCGCGGCATGATCAGCGCGCTCAACGGGATCAAGGAGCGCGGGCGCACGCTCGGCATCATCGGCACGCCGAACTTCTTCATCCAAGGCAGGCTGGTGAAGTCGGTGATCGGGATCAAGGAGATCCGCGAGATGGTGGATCCGATCCTGGCCGGCCGGGTTGCCGCGACGGACACCGCGCCCAAGGCCCGCTGAGCGGATACGCTCTCTCTTCGCCGCTCGTGTCCGCCAGTTCCGAGGATCTTCAGTTCATGCACATCACCCGGCTCCGCCTCATCGGGTTCAAGTCCTTCGTGGAGCCGACCGATCTCTTGATCGAGAAGGGCCTGACCGGCGTCGTCGGCCCCAACGGCTGCGGCAAATCCAACCTGCTCGAGGCGCTGCGCTGGGTGATGGGGGAGACCTCGCACAAGAGCATGCGCGCCGCCTCGATGGACGACGTGATCTTCAACGGCACGACCGGGCGTCCGCCCCGCAACAATGCCGAGGTGACGATCCAGATCGACAATGGGGATCGCAAGGCGCCCGCCGAGTTCAACGGCAACGACACGCTGGACGTGACGCGCCGCATCGAGCGCGAGGCGGGCTCGGCCTATCGCATCAACGGCAAGGAGGTGCGCGCCCGCGACGTGCGCATCCTGTTTGAGGATGCGGCCACTGGCGCCCGGTCGCCGGCGCTGGTGCGCCAGGGGCAGATCGCGGAAATCGTCAACGCCAAGCCCGAGCAGCGCCGGCGCATCCTGGAGGACGCGGCAGGCATTGCCGGCCTGCACAGCCGGCGGCACGAGGCCGAGCTGCGCTTGCGCGCCGCCGAAGGCAATCTCGCCCGCCTCAACGACATCCTCGGCCAGCTCAACTCGCAGATCGAAAGCCTCAAGCGCCAGGCGCGGCAGGCCCGGCGCTACAAGGAGCTGTCGACCGAGATCCGCAAGCTCGATGCCATCGTCCTGCATCTGCGCTGGGTGGACGCGCAGAGCCAGGTGGAGGGCGAGGAGGCGGCCCTCTCGGCCGCGCTCGACAGGGTCGCCCGGGCGACCGAGATGGAAGCCAAGACCCTGCGCGCCGAGGCCGAGGCGGCCGAGCAGCTGCAGCCGCTGCGCGACCAGGAGGCCGCCAAGGGCGCCGTTCTGCATCGCTTCAAGATCGAGCAGGAGAACCTCGAGCGCGAGGCCAAGCGCAATGCCGAGCGGCGCCAGGAGCTGGAGGCTCGCGTGGAGCAGCTGACCCGCGACCGCGCGCGCGAGGAGGCGCTGATCGCCGAGGCCAAGGAGACCCTTGCCCGTCTCGAAGGCGAGATGGAATCGCTTGCCAGCACCGACAAGCTGGCGGCGGACTTCGAGCGCAAGGCGCTGGCGGCCTATGACGAATCGGAAGGCGCCCTGAAGGCGGCCGAAACGCGCCTCAGCGAGGTGACCACGGCGGCGGCCGAGGCGCGGGCACGCCGCCAGAGCACGCAGGCCCAGCAGCGCGAGCGCAAGGAGCGCGTGCTGAAGCTCGAGCGCCAGCTCACGGGCCTGGAATCGCAGGTGCGCGAGATCGTGGGGCGGGCGCCGGATGCTTCCAAGCTGAAGGCGACGGCGGAGGTCGGCCAGCAGCTCATGGCCGACATCGCCGACATCGAGCAGCAGACCCTCGCCGCCGAGGCTGCGGTGCAGGCCGCCGCGCAGGACGCGGCCGCCAGAAGCGCGGTTGCGGCCGAGGTGGGGCTGGCCGCAGGCCAGCTCCGAACCGAGGTGGAGACCTTGGCCAAGCTGCTGAAGCCGGCCGGCGACAGCGGGCTGCCGCCGGTGCTGGATGGCATCAAGGTGGCCCAGGGCTACGAGCTGGCGCTGGCGGCCGCACTGGGCGATGATCTCGACGCGCCGGCATCCGCCGACGCGCCGGTGCACTGGTCGCTCAATCCCTCAGCCGGTCCCGATCCCGAGCTGCTGGCGGACGTGGAGCCGCTCGCCGCTCGCGTCGCTGCGCCGCCGGAGCTCGCCCGGCGGCTCGGGCAGATCGGTCTGGTGCACCGGACGGACGGCGCCAGTCTGCAGCGCCAGCTCAAGCCCGGCCAGCGCCTGGTTTCGGTCGAGGGCGACCTGTGGCGATGGGACGGCTTCGTCGCCGCGGCGCAGGGCGCCGTTGCCGCCGCCAGCCGGCTGCAGGAGCGCAGCCGCCTCGGCATCCTCGCCGGCCAGGAAGAGGTGCAGCGTGTCGCCGCCGAGACCGCGCGCGCCGAGGCCGAGGCGGCCGCCGGCCGTCTGCAGGCCGCGCAGGCCGAGGAGCGCCGCCTGCGGCAGCTCTGGCGCGAATGCCAGGGCCGCCTTGCGCAGACGCGCGAGGCGCTGACCCAGATGGAGCGCCAGGCGCGTGAAACCGAGGCCAAGCTGGCCGGCGTGGCCGATGCGAAGGAGCGCACGCAGGACGCGCTGCTGGAGGCCCACACCCAGCTTGCCGAGACGGAAGCCGCCGTCGAGACGCTGGACGGCATCGAGACGCTGGAGGCCGACCTTGCCGCCGCGCAGAAGACCGCCAGCGAGCTCAGGACCCGCGTCAGCGAAACCAAGACCGAGCTGATCTCGCTGGAGCGCGAGCACCGAGCCCGCGCGGAGCGCCAGACCGCCATCGCCACCGAATGCGAGCGCTGGAGGACGCGTTCGACGGGCGCGCATCAGCAGATCGCCACGCTTGATCAGCGCATCGCCGAGGCGAGCCCCGAGATCGAGCGCCTGGCCGGCCTGCCGGCGATGGTCGAGCAGCAGCGCCAGAAGCTCATGACGGAGCTCAGCAAGGCGGAAGCCGATCGCGAGGCGGCGGCGGATGCGTTGGCCGAGGCCGATACGGCCCATCGCGATGCCGCCCAGGCTTTGCGCGCCGCGCAGAGCGCCGTCGCCGACGAGCGCGAGGCCCGTGCCCGGGCCGAGGCGCGGCTGGAGGCGGCGCGCACGCGCCGCAGCGAGGAAGGGCGCAAGATCCGCGATGCCATGGGCTGCGCGCCGGAAGCCTGCCTTGGCCTCGCCCAGCTCGAGCCGGACGTTCCGCTTCCCGCCCTCGATGATGCCGACACCCAGCTCGTCCGCCTCAAGGCCGACCGCGAGCGGCTGGGCGGCGTCAACCTGCAGGCGGACGAGGACCTCACCGGCCTCACCGAGCAGTTCGACGGCATGAACAAGGAGAAGGTCGACGTCGAGGAGGCCATCGCCAAGCTGCGCGCCGGCATCTCCCAGATCAACACCGAGGGGCTGAGCCGCCTGCAGACCGCCTTCGACGCGGTGGATGCGCATTTCCGCACCCTGTTCACGACGCTGTTCGGCGGCGGCGAGGCCAAGCTCGAGATGATCGAGGCCGAGGACCCGCTGGAGGGCGGCCTGGAGATCATCGCCAAGCCGCCGGGCAAGAAGCCGGCCACGCTCTCGCTGCTCTCGGGCGGCGAGCAGTCGCTGACCGCCATGGCGCTGATCTTTGCGGTGTTCCTCACCAACCCCTCGCCGATCTGCGTGCTCGACGAGGTGGACGCGCCGCTCGACGATGCCAACGTCGACCGCTTCTGCACGCTGCTGGAGAAGATGTCGGCCGACACGGCCACGCGCTTCCTCGTCATCACGCATCACCCCATGACCATGTCGCGCATGAACCGCCTGTTCGGGGTGACCATGGCCGAGAAGGGCGTGAGCCAGCTCGTGTCGGTCGATCTGGAGACGGCCCAGAAGTTCACCGTGGCGGCGTGATTCCCTCTCCCCGCAAGCCCTTTGTCGAGCTATGTCCCATCGCCGACGGATCAAGGGCTTGCGGGGAGAGGGAGAAATATGGACATCCTCGTCGACCTCGACGGCACGCTGATCGATCCCAAGCCCGGCATCCTGGGCTCGATCCAGCATGCCTTGCGGCGTCTCGGCGCGCCGGTGCCCCCCGTCGATGACCTCGCCTGGGCGATCGGTCCCCCGTTGCGGGGCACGTTTGCGCGCCTCCTCGGCGATCCTGCCCGGGCGGAGGCGGCCGTCGCTCTCTACCGCGAGACCTATCGCGACGGCGCCATGTACGATGCCGTGGTCTACCCGGGCATCCCGCAGGCGCTGGAGACCCTCATCGCCGCCGGCTGCCGGCTCATCGTCGCCACCGCCAAGCCGCACGTCTTTGCGCGCCCGATCCTGGAGCGCTTCGACCTGGCCCGCCATTTCACCGCCGTCCACGGTCCGGAGCTGGACGGCACCAACGACAGCAAGGCCGACCTCATCGCGCATATCATCGAGGTGGAGCGCGTCCAGCCGGATGCCGCCGTCATGATCGGCGACCGGGAGCACGACGTGGCCGCCGCCGCCCGCAACGGCATCCGCTCGGTCGGCGTCACCTGGGGCTACGGCAGTGTCGCGGAATTGACGGCTGCAGGAGCCGCCAGGCTCTGCACTGCCCCGCCGAGCCTGGCGCCGACCGCGCTCTGCCTCCTCAGCCAAGCCGGACCATCGCCGATCCAATTGTCGCATCGCTGAGCAAGCATGGCTTTTGCCATCCCCAGTAAGATGTTGCTGCGGCCCCGCATTCCTTGACACTCCGGGGGGGTCTCCGTATGGTGCGGCCGCGTTCGAAGGCCCCAGTGGGTAATGTTTGCACCTGCCGCCAAGGACGCCCGTCTCATGTCTGATCCACCCGAAAAAAAGGGCCGTGAGCCGGGGGAAATGACCCCGGAGGAGCGAGCCCGGTTCGAGGGGCGGATCGCCGACCTCGGCGACAAGCTCGGCAAGGTCAAAGCGCAGCGGGACGCGGACGCGCACGCCGATCTCGATGCCGAGATGCGCGGGCGCGGCATGGCCTACGGCATGCGCATGGCGGCTGAGCTGGTCGCCGCGGTCATTGTCGGCGGCATCATCGGCTGGGGCCTGGACTGGGTATTGGGCACGAAGCCCTGGTTGTTTCTGCTGTTCTTCCTGTTGGGGTTTGCCGCCGGCATCCTCAACGTGGTGAGGGCCTACGAGCGGATGCAGCGGGAGTTCGCCCAACGCACCGGCGGCAACATCGGGCACCGAGTGCCGGACGACGATGACTGAGACGGTAGACAGCCGAGACCGTAGAGCAGGGGTTTGACGTGGCAGCACCGAAGGGGGGACCGGACGCAGGCGGAATGCCCGATCCCATCCACCAGTTCGACATCCACCGCATCGTTCCCCTCAACATCGGCGGCTGGGACGTCTCCTTCACCAACGCGTCCCTCTACATGCTGCTGGCGGTCGTGCTGACCATCGGCTTCTTCACGGTTGCCACCCGAGCCCGCGCGCTGGTGCCGTCGCGGCTGCAGTCGGTGGCGGAAATCTCCTACGAGTTCGTGGCCGACATGCTGCGCAGCAGCATCGGCAAGGAGGGCATGAAGTATTTTCCCTTCGTGTTCTCGCTCTTCATCTTCATCTTTGCCACCAACATGCTGGGCATGATCCCGGGCGCCTTCACGGTGGCGAGCCACATCATCGTCACCGCCACGCTTGCCGGTCTCGTGTTCCTGAGCGTGCTCGTCATCGGCTTTGCCAAGAACGGCCTCCACTTCCTGAAGCTGTTCGTGCCCTCCGGCGTGCCGGTCTTCGTCCTGCCGCTGGTGACGCTGATCGAGGTGATCTCGTTCCTGTCGCGCCCGGTGAGCCATTCGGTGCGTCTGTTTGCCAACATGCTGGCCGGCCACATCACGCTTAAAGTCTTCGGCGGCTTCGTGGTGATGCTGCTGGGCTCGGGATCGTTCGCCGCCCTCGCCCCGATCCCCCTGGCGGCCACGATCGCCCTGACCGCACTGGAGTTTCTTGTCTCATTCCTGCAGGCCTACGTGTTCACTATGCTGACCTGCATGTATCTGAACGACGCGCTTCATCCGGGACACTAGGTCAAGCGCTGACCCTTTCGCTCAAAACAAGGAGATAGAGCCTCATGGATCCCGCCTCCGCCAAGATGATCGGCGCCGGCCTTGCTGCCATCGGTACGGGAGCCGCCGCCATCGGCGTCGGCAATCTGTTCGGCCAGTTCCTGCAAGGGGCGCTGCGCAATCCGTCCGCCGCCGACGGCCAGTTCGGCCGCCTGATCTTCGGCTTCGCCGTGACGGAAGCGCTCGGCATCTTCGCCCTGCTGATCGCCTTCCTGCTGCTCTTCACCTGATCCGGCAGATCGCGCTGGGATTGGACCCATGGCTGCAAAAGTCAACACCGGCACGACCGGCCACAGCGACGTGAACAACGCCAAGGTGTTCTCGCCGCTCGATACGGGCACGTTCGTGCCCCAGCTCGTCTGGCTGGCGCTGACTTTTGGCCTGCTCTACGTGCTGCTCAAGCGCTTCGCCCTGCCGCGTGTCGGCGAGGTGATCGAGGAGCGGCGCGAGCGCATCCAGCGCGATCTCGACAAGGCGGAAAAGCTCAAAGTCGAGACGGAGCAGGCGCTCGCCCACTACGAGCAGGCGCTGGCCGAGGCCCGCGCCAAGGCCAACGCCATTGCCAATGACGTGCGCGCCAAGCTCGCCGCCGAGGTCGACAAGGAGCGCGCCGCCGTGGAGGCTGAGATCGCCCGGAAGCTTGCCGATGCCGAGGCGCGCATCGCGCAGAGCAAGAGCAAGGCCATGGCCAGCGTTGCCGATATCGCTGCCGATACGGCGGGCGCGGTGGTCTCCAGGCTGCTGGGCAAGGAAGTCACCAAGGACGAGGTGCAGCGGGCGCTGGTCCAGCGCGCCGCCGAGTAGAGGTACCGGGCGATGCTGATGTCCGTCGAGTTCTGGGTGGCGGTTTCCTTCGTCGCCTTCTTTGCCATCCTCGTCTACTACAAGGTTCCGGCTCTGATCGGGAAGGCCCTCGACGATCGCGCGGCCGCCATCCGCAAGGAGCTGGACGAGGCCCGGCGCCTGCGCGAAGAGGCCCAGAACCTCCTCAACGACTACCAGAAGAAGCACCGCAACGCCGCCCAGGAAGCGCAATCGATCACCGAGGAGGCGCGCCGCGAGGCGGAGGCCTACGCCAAGGAGACCCGCGCGGCGCTGGCCGAATCGCTCGAGCGGCGCACCCGGCAGGCCGAGGAGAAGATCGCCCGCGCGGAAGCCCAGGCGGTCGACGAGGTGCGCGCCGCGGCGGTCGACACCGCGCTGGCGGCGGCCGAGCGGATCCTGCGCGAGAAGGCGGCCGGCGCCGCCGGCTCGGCCCTGATCGACGACAGCATCCGCAATCTCAAGGGCCGGCTGAACTGAGCCCCGCGCGCCAGAGCCTTTCCGAGAGCCTTTCCAAGCGCCTTTCCGGTTGAGGTCGCCTCGCCGACGGCATCGCCGGCCCTATGGTGCGCCTGTCGAGCCACGGCGGTGGTGAGCCAGCCCGTCCTTCGACATGGCTCAGGACGAGGCCGAGCCTGCGGCTTGGGTGTTCCTCCTGTTGCAGTCCCGGAAGCCGAGGCCGGCGCTCGCGACGAGGCGAGGCTCTCCGGGATCCTTGACATCTGCGAGGGGGAAAGACCCCGGCTCCGCGCGCTCGACCTTGATCTCCGATCAAGCTCGCGCTCCGGCCGGGGACGCAAAGGGGCGGGCGCTTCGGCCGGGGGGGCAAGGGGGCGGGGCCTCCTCCTCCTTTTGCGGTCCCGGAAGCCGAGCCCGGCTCATGAGCCGAGGCGAGGCTCTCCGGGATCCTTACACCTGCGAGGGAAAAGACCCCGGCTCTGCGCGCGCGACCTTGATCTCCGATCAAGCTCGGCGCTGCGGCCGGGGACGCAAGGGGCGGGCGCTGCGGCCGGGACGCAACCCATGGCGCTCCGGCCGGATGCATTCCCTTGCGCGCTGCGGCCGGGGACGCAGCCCTTGGTGCTCCGGCCGGAGAGGCAACAGGTGGGCTGCGCAATCTCGGGGACCACACCGGCGCATGTCACACTTTGCCCCGGGTCCCGAAGCTTCGCGTTCCGCGCAGTCCGGGATGACAGGGGAGCGGGATGACAGGGGGCCTGCCCGCGCCGGCTACTTCGGCGCTGCGGCCTCTTCCTCCAGGCGCACCAGCGGCTCCTGCCAGGGGCCGCGCAGGCTGATCACCTCGCCGCCCAGCATGTCGGCCACCTGCAGCGGACGATCGCCCGGCACGTTCGGCTTGACCACCAAACGCAGGTCCATGTTGCCGTCGGCCAGGCCGACCCGGCCGGATGCGAACAGGCCCGTGCTGCCCGAGCGCGCCCGCACGGTGTCGGCAAAGGCCACGCCATCGATGATCAATGCGCGCGCCTCGAGCTGGTCGATGCTGGTTTGCGATTTCGCCAGCCGGCGCCAGCCCGAAGCCTGGCCGGCCTTGGCCGCCCAGCGCAGCACCTTGAGATCCGTGGCAACGCGCCCCTCCGCAACAGCCAGGCTCGACTTGCCGGACAGCCGCTTGACGATCTCGGTCGGCGAGTAGCCGGTGCTGGTGAGATCGGCGGTCAGCGTCGCGCGGCCCGACAGGCCCGCCGTTCCGAGCCACCGGGCGGTCATGGAGCCGGCATCGAAATTCTCGATCTTGCCGCGCAGCGCATAGCGCGGCATCGCCTCGCTCATGATCACCGTCACCTGGGCCGTCGCGGTGCCGGAGTTGATCTCGAGCTCGGTGAGATCGGCCTGCAGCTTGCCCGCGTGCGCGGAGATGGTGGCACCGGCCTGCCCCAGCGTCTGGCCCCTGAGCGCCAGCTTGCGGGCGGAGATGCGCAAGTCCGCATCCACGTGGCGGATCAGCGGCAGGGAGAAGTCGAACGAGGACCACGATGTGGTCGGCAGGTCGAAGCCCAGGAACTGCACGCGCGCCGCCTCGACATAGGGCGTCAGCTCGAGCGAGCTGAAATCCAGCGTGGCGTCGATCAGCGGACGCTCGCCGGCGACATTGAGGGTGAGCCGCCCGTTCGCCTCGTTGCCGTCGACGATGACCGTGGCCTTCTCGACGGCCATGAGCTGCCGCGCCCAGTTGAGCTGCCCCCTGACGACCGTGGCGTTGAAGCCTTCGGTCATGTACAGCGGCAGGCCGAACCAGCGGCCGACCCGGCGCAGGCTGGGCGTGGAGACCTCGGCCGCGCCCGCCAGCTGCAGATCGTCGGCCACGTCCACGCTGCCGTCGAAGCTCGCCTCCAGAAGCGGCCCCTTGACGCTGGCCTTCAGCGGCCAGCGCAGCGGCAGCCGTCTGTCGGCCGGCAGGCCAAGGGTGGCGTCGAAGGCGAGCCGCTGGCCGCGCACCATGAAGCTGCCGCGTCCGGCAATCTGGCCCTTGCGCCGGCCCGTCACCTCCGCCTGGATGTCGGTAATGGTCTCAAGGATCGTGCCGTCGGCCGTGGCGATGTGCAGCGTGCCGCGCCGGATGGTGATGAGGTCGAAGCCGAGCGCCACGATCTGCTGGATCAGAGGGGATGCGGCATGCCCCAGATCGCCGACAGGCGTCAGGCTGGCGCCCGCCTGGGCGCCGGCGGCGCGCAGGCCGGCGGCATTGAGCGTGAACACCGCGCCGTCGAGGACGATGCTGCTGGTGGCTGCGGCCGAAGCGGTGCTGCTCGCGCTGTAGGCATAGACGTTGCCGCGGTTGAGCGTGAGATCGGGTGCATCGCTCAGCCGGACCGGTGCGGAGAGAACATGCATGTCCCGCGGCGAGGCAATGACGGAGGAGATGGCAAACGGCTCGTCCGACCGGCGATCGGCAAAGTACAACGGCGCCAGGACGGCAAACAGCAGGCACGCCACCAGCGCAAGCAACAGTTTGCGAAAGCGCCCTATGACGGTCTTGCGTCGCATGCCGTGCGAACCTGCCCCTGGTCTGCGCCTGCCCTGGTCTGCGCCTGCGCTTGCTGTTCGCGCCGCTGGTCTGGTGCGACTGCCCTCCCCGGCAGCCGCCTCGCGCGCTGGTTGTCGCTTGCGGCCCACCCAGCTTGTACAAATCGCTGGCGCCGCACGCAAGCTCGCCTGCTATTGTGGAGCACACTCCTTGAAACTGAACTGAGATCAGGGTTTAGAGCTTAACGCTAGCCTTCGGAAACTGCCAGACAACATTCGAGAGCCTGCGATGACCACTGCACTGTGGACACCCACTGAAAGCCGGATTTCTCAAACGACACTCCACGCCTTCTCGTCCTGGTTGTCATCGCGCACCGGCAAGGCCCTGATCGGCTACGACGAGCTGCATCGATACTCCATCGAGGATCCGGCGGAATTCTGGTCGGCGCTCTGGGATTTCACGAAGATTTCAGGAGACAAGGGCAGCCCCCCTTTTCTGGTCGACGGCAGCAAGATGCCGGGCGCCCAGTTCTTTCCCGGAGCAAAGCTGAATTTCGCCGAGAACCTGCTGCGCCACACCGGCCCGGGCGACGCCATGGTGTTCTGGGGCGAGGACAAGGTGAAACGCTGGCTGAGCTGGGACGAGCTGCGCACGCAGGTGAGCAAGGCCGCCCGCAGCTTCGCCGCCGCAGGCGTCACAGCCGGCGACCGGGTTGCAGGGATTCTCCCGAACATGCCGGAGAGCATCACCAGCGCGCTCGGCGCGGCGGCGATCGGCGCCGTGTGGTCCTCCTGCTCGCCCGACTTCGGCGTGCAGGGCGTGCTCGACCGCTTCGGGCAAATCGCCCCCAGCGTGCTCGTCGCCTGCGACGGCTACTACTACAACGGCAAGGCCATCGACATCACCGACAAGCTCGCCGCCATCCTTGCCAAGCTGCCGTCCGTCCGCATGGTGATCATCGTCCCCTACCTGGGGGATGGGAAGGCGCTGGTGCAGGGCCTCAACGCGGGGCTCGTGCACAGCGGCCGGCGGGCGCAGACCTGGGACGATGCGGTGCTGGCGCTGCCCGCCGCGCCATTAACCTTTGCGCGCCTGCCGTTCTCGCATCCGCTCTACGTGCTGTTCTCGTCGGGCACCACGGGCATGCCGAAGTGCATCGTGCACTCGGCCGGCGGCACGCTGCTCAAGCACGTGTGCGAGCAGCAGCTCCATTCCGACATCAAGGCCGGCGACCGCCTGTTCTACTTCACCACGCTCGGCTGGATGATGTGGAACTGGCTGGCCTCGGGCCTCGCCAACGGCGCGACGCTGCTGCTCTACGACGGCTCGCCCTTCCATCCCTCCGGCAGCATTCTGTGGGATTACGCGCAGGCCGAGAGGAGCACGCACTTCGGCGCCTCCGCCAAGTACATCGACGCGCTGAAGAAGGCAGACCTCGCGCCGGCCAAGACGCACGATCTGTCGAGCATCCGGGTGATGCTGTCGACCGGATCGCCGCTCGCGCCGGAAAGCTACGACTACGTCTACGAGGCCATCAAGGCCGACCTGCATTTGGCCTCCATCTCCGGCGGCACCGACATCTGCGGCTGTTTCGTGCTCGGCATCCCGACCAAGCCGGTTTGGCGCGGCGAGATCCAGGGGCCGGGGCTCGGCATGGCCGTCGGCGTGGTCGACGAGAGCGCCAGCCCCGTGCCGCAAGGCAAGGGCGAGCTTGTGTGCCTGAAGCCCTTTCCCTCCATGCCGATCGGCTTCTGGAACGACCCTGAGGGCGAGAAGTATCGTGCGGCCTACTTCGCGCGCTTCGACAACATCTGGCAGCACGGCGACTTCGCCGAATGGACCGAGCACGGCGGCATGATCATCCACGGCCGCTCGGACGCCACGCTCAATCCCGGCGGCGTGCGCATCGGCACCGCCGAGATCTACCGCCAGGTCGAGCAGCTCGATGAGGTGCAGGAGAGCATCGTCATCGGCCAGGACTGGGACCACGACGTGCGCGTGGTGCTGTTCGTGGTTCTGAGACCCGGCCTCACCCTCGACGAGGCCTTGCGCGCGCGCATCAAGCAGCAAATCCGCACCGGCGCCAGCCCGCGGCATGTGCCCGCCAAGATCGTGCAAGTGGCCGACATTCCGCGCACCAAATCCGGCAAGATCACCGAGCTTGCGGTGCGCGACGTGGTGCACGGGCGCGAGGTGAAGAACAAGGAGGCGCTGGCCAACCCGGAGGCGCTCGAGCTCTACCGCGACATGGCCGAGCTGCGGGCGGGCTAGGTCAGGGCCCTTCCGACGATCGTGAACGCGCTCGGCCCAGATGTCGTCCCGGACGGCCGGAGCCGATCCGGGACTCCTGCCTCCCCGGCCGAAGCGCGCGAGATGCCTCCCCGGCCGCAGCGCGCAAGGAATGCGTCCCCGGCCGCAGCGCGCGAGCTTGATCGGAGATCAAGCTCGAGCGCGCAGAGCCGGGGTCTTTACCCCTGCAGGGGTAAGGATCCCGGAGAGCCTCGCCCCGGCTCATGAGCCAGGCTCGGCTTCCGGGAACGCAGAAGGAGGAGGCGGCGGCCCGCGGTGCTCCAGCCAACGGGCCTTGTCATCATGGGGGCCTACGCCCCTTTGCGTCTCCGGCCGGAGCGCGCAAGGAATGCGTCCCCGGCCGCAGCGCGCGAGCTTGATCGGAGATCAAGGTCGAGCGCGCAGAGCCGGGGTCTTTACCCCAGCGTCCCTGATGGACTGCCGCCCTCGTCCTGAGCCTGTCGAAGGACGGGCCGCGCCCACCAAAATCGTGCTTCGACAGGCTCAGCACGGGGTTGGAGCGTGCTCGACACGCGATTGACAGCGCGCTCGCCTGCATCCTGAGCTTGTCGAAGGACGGGCCGCATCCGCCGCCCTCGTCCTGA
>JAIEQJ010000032.1 GCA_019747815.1 Hyphomonadaceae bacterium | reverse complement strand
TGTCCTTTCGATCGCGAAGTTCGTTCAGCGCCTGCTGCAAGATCCGGCGAACTTCGCGATCGGGACACTAGCGTCCTTCCGTCCCTTGTGGGCTCACCGAGCCGCGGGCTCGCCCTCGTCCTGAGCCTCGTCGAAGGACGGGCCGCGCCCACCACGCCCGTGGTTCGACAGGCTCACCACGGGGTCGGCGAAGCCGTCTGCGAGAAAACCTGAACCGGAAAAACTCCAGCTCGCAGAGGAGCCCGGCTTGGTCAAAAAAATCAGGGCGCTTCGTGCGGGGTGAAGCGCCCTGATCTGTCGACCCACTGGTGCGGGGTTAAGCGGGTCAGCCTGATAACGGCCCAGGCCATCGTTAATTCCGCCCCGTCCGAATCTTTTTTCGCTCCCCCGTTGCTCCCAATGCCGTTGGCACCGGGGCTTGACGATCGAACAAAAAGAGAACATATAGTTTTTTGACGCGCACCATCTATATTTAGAGCCGCCAAGACCGCCCTGCAGCAGTGTCAAGATGCGTAGCGATTCGCCCTCATTCCCTGGGATTTCCCGTCAGATCTGGGAAATGAAATACCGGCTCACGGCGCCGGATGGCACCCCTGTGGACCGGACGCTCGCCGACACGTGGGAGAGGGTGGCCCAAGCCGTTGCGGCCGCCGAGCCCAAGCGCAACCGGGCACGCTGGGCGAAGGCCTTCCGCGAGGCCATGGCCGATCTCGCCTTCCTGCCCGCGGGGCGCATCCTGGCCGGTGCCGGCGCGGATCGGTCCGTCACGCTGTTCAACTGCTTTGTGATGGGCCGCATCGACGACGACCTGTCGTCGATCTTCGAGAACGTCAAGGAAGCCGCCCTCACCATGCAGCAGGGCGGCGGCATCGGCCACGATTTCTCCACGCTCCGTCCCAAGGGCGCGCTGGTGAAGAGCATCGGCGCCGACGCGTCTGGCCCGGTGAGCTTCATGGATGTGTGGGACGCCATGTGCCGCACCATCATGTCGGCCGGCGCGCGGCGCGGTGCCATGATGGCAACGCTGCGATGCGACCATCCCGACATCGAGGCGTTCGTCGCCGCCAAGTCGGATCCCGGCCGCCTGCGCAACTTCAACCTGTCGGTGCTCGTGACCGATGCTTTCATCACCGCCGTGCGCAACGGCGCGCCCTGGAACCTGGTGTTCGGCGGCAAGGTCTATCGCACGCTCGACGCGCGGGCGCTGTGGGACGGCATCATGCGCGCGACCTACGACTATGCCGAGCCCGGCGTCGTCTTCATCGACCGCATCAATGCGGAGAACAATCTCGCCTACTGCGAGGAGATCAGCTGCACGAACCCGTGCGGGGAACAGCCCCTCCCCCCGTATGGCGCCTGCCTGCTGGGCTCGATCAATCTTGCGCGGCTGATCGACAAGCCGTTTGCCGCCGACGCACGCCTCGACGAAGCCCGTCTGGAGGGGCTTGCCGCCACCGCCGTGCGCTTCCTCGACAATGCCATCGACATCGCCAACTATCCGCTGGCCAGCCAGCGGCACGAGGCCAAGGCCAAGCGCCGCATCGGGCTCGGCGTGACCGGGCTGGCGGATGCCTTGATCCTGGTGGGCGTGCGGTACGGCACGCGGCAGGCGGCCGCGCTGGCCGAACGGTGGATGGCCGTCATCGAGCGGGCCGCCTATCGCGCCAGCGCCGCGCTGGCGCGCGAGAAGGGCGCGTTTGCGCTCTACGATGCGGAGCGTTTTCTGGCGGCACCGCACGTGCAGCGCCTGCCGGAGGACGTGCGCGGCACAATCGCGCAGCACGGCATGCGCAACGGCCTGCTCACGTCGATCGCCCCCACGGGGACCATCTCGCTGCTGGCCGGCAACGTCTCCAGCGGGGTCGAGCCGGTATTCGATTTCCGCTACGAGCGCCGTGTGCTCGAGCGCGACGGGGGCTTGCGCACCGAAGCCGTTGAAGACTACGCGCATGCCCTGTTCCGGGAGAAGTTCGGTGCGGCCGCGCCGCTGACCGATGCCTTCGTGACGGCGCAGGACCTGACCCCGCGCGAGCATCTCGACATGCAGGCCGCATTGCAGCGCCATGTCGACAGCTCCATTTCCAAGACCGTCAACTGCCCGGCCGACCTGAGCTTTGAGGCTTTCAAGGATGTCTACCTGCAGGCCTATGACCTGGGGCTCAAGGGCTGCACCACCTATCGTCCCAATGCCGTGACCGGCGCGGTGCTGAGCCGCTCTGCCGAGGCCGAGCCGGCACAGGCCGCGAGTGGCGCCGCCATGCCTCCCCGGGCGTTGCCGTTGGAGCCGGAGATCGACACGCCGCTGCTGCCGGGGTTGAACCTTCCCGATCGGCAGGGCGAGGTCGTCTACATGTCCAAGCCGCTCGAGCGCGACGCCATGCTGCTGGGCGCCACCTACAAGATCCGGTGGCCCGGCAGCGACCATGCCATGTACATCACCATTAACGACATCGAGCGCGAGCATGCCGCAGGCGCGCCTTCGCCGCGACGGCGGCCGTTCGAGGTGTTCATCAACTCCAAGAACCTCGAGCACTATGCCTGGACGGTGGCGCTGACGCGCATGATCAGCGCCATCTTCCGGCGCGGCGGCGACGTCACGTTCGTGGTGGAGGAGCTGAAGGCCATTTTCGATCCCCAGGGCGGCCAGTGGATGGGCGGGCGCTATGTGCCGAGCCTGTTGGCGGCCATCGGCCAGGTGATCGAGGGGCACATGATCCGCACCGGCTTTCTCACCTCCCCCGTCGCGACCGGGTCCGAGGCGGGCGAGGAACGCCGGGTGCTCACGGTCGGCGAGCCGCGCGAGGAGGGTCAACGTGTTGCCGGCACCGGCCGGGTCTGTCCGCGCTGTGGCTCCCCCACCCTGCACCGCCGCGAGGCGTGCTGGGTGTGCAGCTCCTGCGACTATTCCAAGTGCAATTGAATAGGGTCCTGGGCGCCGCGTTAACGCTGTTGTGAGGTACCCTGAGCGTCGCAATGCCTTGAAACGAATTGGCTTCGGCCATATTTCCGCTTGAAATCATTCGTACATTCCTGTCCGCTGGATCGGAAGCATCACTTTCCATGGCCGCCAAAGTCATCAGCTTAGCTCGTGTTCAGCCCGCACCTGCCCCGGTGTCCTTGGGCTTGCCGCAGCCGCTGCCGGCGCGCCAGCATTTGTGGCGCGGCGCTTCGGGACGGGGCTACGTGCACAGCGTCTACAGTCTTCTCGAATGTCCCCCGCTGCCGAAGGCGACCTACGTCCTGGTCCGGCGCGGGCGGAACGGCCGGCGCCGCGTGCTGCATGTGGGGCTTGGCCAGAGCGAGGCGGCAACGCTCAATCTTGCGTGCGTGCGCCAGCGCGGCGCCCAGCTCGGGGCCAACGAGGTCCACGTGCATTTCTCCGCCAAGTCGGACGCGGCGCGCGCGCTTGTCGTCTACGACCTGCGGGCGGGCCAGTCGGGCAAGCTGGGCCCGGCGTCGCTGCAACGCGCCAGCGCCTAGACATACCCCCTCATCGACGGCCTAACCCTCGAGCCGCAGCCGATAGAGGAACCGCCGGCGCTCGTCCTTGCGGGCACGGCGCCGGATCGGCGGTGGATGCAAACGCAAGGCCCGCACCAGGGCTGCAGCGTAGGCGCTCGTGTGCTGTGCGCGCGAGCGCTGCCAGGCGAGCGGACCGATCATGGTTATCAGCCGTTCCAGGTCCCGCTCGCGAATGCCGAGCTCGCGCAGGTGGCGCACGGTGCTGACCAGATAGTCGATGTTGGCGCCCGAGATGCCCTTGGCGCCCTTGATGAGGCGTGCCTGCGTGGTGAGCGGCAATTGGCGCGCGTAGTTGGGATGCGCGCGCTCCACGATGTAGGTGAGCGCCAGCACCTCGGCCCGCGGTTCCTGCTCAAGCTCGACCGGCACGACCGCTTCGCGGTAGACGCCATTGATCAGCTCGCGCGCACGAAGGTAGCGGCGTGTCAGCTCGACGTTGGGGGCCGCAATGCGGTAGGCGATGCCCTCGCACACGCCGCCCCGGTCCAGCCCGAGCACCATGCCGAGCCGCTCCGGCGTGCCGCGGTGATGCACCGAATAGATGCTGAAGCAGCGCCGGAAGCCTGTCAGTCGCGCGCGCCGCGCCTCCTCGAAAACGAACCCTGGCCGCCACATGAGCGACCCGTAGGCGAACAGCCAGAGGTCGTGGTGCGCTGCCGTCATGGACCCGAGGGCTTGGGGGGAGGTCGCCGGCCGAAGTCGGGCGCGGCCGTATCCTGGCCCGCCTGGATGATGCCGCGCCGGGTGGCCCTGGCCTCCACGAACAGCTTGTGCAGCGTCTCGCCCTCGCCGAAGCGGATGGCGCGCTGCAGCGCGGTGAGGTCCTCGCTGAAGCGGCCGAGCATCTCCAGCACCGCCTCCTTGTTGTTGAGAAACACGTCGCGCCACATCACGGGATCGGACGCGGCAATGCGCGTGAAATCGCGAAAGCCGCCGGCCGAGAACTTGATGACCTCGCTGTCGGTCACGCGCTCCAGGTGCCGGGCCGTGTTGACGATGTTGTAGGCGATGAGGTGGGGCACATGGCTGGTGATGGCGAGCACCAGGTCATGGTGGTCGGCATCCATGATCTCGACGTTGCTGCCGCACGCCTCCCAAAAGGCCGTGAGCCTGCCGAGTGCGCCCGCGTCGGTGCCTGCCGGCGGCGTGAGGATGCACCAGCGACCATCGAACAGCTCCGCAAAGCCGGACTCCGGGCCCGAATGCTCGGTGCCGGCGATGGGGTGCCCCGGGATGAAATGGACGCCCCGCGGCAGGTGCGGGCCGACCTCGCGCACGATGGCGCCCTTGACCGATCCGACATCGGTCACGATGGCCCCCGCACTGAGCACGGGCGCCATCTCCTGCGCCAGCGTCCCGCACACGCCGATCGGCGTGCACAGCACGACGAGGTCGGCGCCGCGCGCGGCCTCCGCCGCCGTCGCGTGCGCGGAATCCACGATCCCGATCCGCAGCGCGGTGTCGCGCGTCTTTGCGCTCTGGGCATGGCCGGCGATGCTGCGCGCCAAGCCGCGGCGCCGGATGGCATGACTGAGCGAGGAGCCGATCAGCCCGAGGCCAATCAGCGCGACACGCTGAAAACCGGCGTCGGTCATGATCGCCCCATGAAATCCGCCAGCGCCGCCACCACACGCCGGTTGTCGTCCTCGGTGCCGATGGTCATGCGCAGGCAGTTGGGCAGGCCGTAGGCGGCGACGCGGCGCAGGATGATGCCGCGTGCCTTCAGGTGCTCATCCGCCGACACCGCGTCCTTGCCCTTGGTCGCCGGGAAATGCATCAGCACGAAATTGCCGATGCTGGGCGTCACCTTGATGCCGATCTTCTCGAACTCGGCCGTCACCCACGGCAGCCATTTCTCATTGTGTGCCACCGCCGTCTCGATGTGCGCCTTGTCCGCAAGCGCCGCCACGCCGGCCGCGATCGCCGGCGCCGTCACGTTGAAGGGACCGCGCACGCGGTTCAAGACGTCGGCGACGGGCGCGGGGCAATAGGCCCAGCCCAGCCGCAGCGCGGCGAGCCCGTAGATCTTGGAGAACGTGCGCGTCATCACCGTGTTCTCGGTGGTCGCCACCAGCTCCAGCCCCGCCTCATAGTCGTTGCGGCGCACGTATTCGCTATAGGCTGCATCCAATACCAGCAGCGTGTGGCCGGGCAGCCCCTTGTGCAGGCGCCGCACCTCGTCGTGGGGCAGGTAGGTGCCGGTCGGATTGTTGGGGTTGGCGAGAAAGACGACCTTGGTCCTCTCGGTCACACGGGCCAGCATGGCGTCCACGTCCGCGCGATAGTCCTGCTCCGGCACGGGCACCGGCGTCCCGCCGCTCGAGAGCGTGGCGATCTTGTACATCAGGAAGCCGTGGGCGCTGTAGACCGCCTCGTCGCCGGGGCCGACATAGGCGTGCGTGATGAGGTTGATGAGCTCATCAGAGCCGCATCCGCACACGATCCGTTCCGGGTTCAGCCCGTAGTGCCTGGCCAGGGCGTGGCGCAGCGCGGTTGCGCCGCCGTCGGGATAGCGGTCCAGGCGGTCGGCTTCCGCCTTGTAGGCGGCAATGGCCTTGGGCGAAGGCCCGAGCGGCGTCTCGTTGGAGGAGAGCTTGATCGGCTTCAGATTGCCTGGCGCTTCGCTTTCGCCCGGAACGTAAGGGCTGATGTCCAGAATGCCGGGTTGCGGCTGCGGCGCTGTGTTCGACATGAGTGGCTCTTGATGCTTGTGCGAGGGGCCTCGCAAACGGCCGCCAAAATAGGCGTATCACAGGCGCTTGGCCAGCAGCGCTTGCGCGGCTGAGAAAATCGGGTCCTTGCGGTCCATCCAAGCTCGACGCAAACGCGGTCTCGCCCGGCCCGGGAGGGGATGTGGGTGCACGGCGCCGGGCCGGTAGGGACGACGCGCGCCGGCGCTCCTTCCCCGAAGACGCAAGCCGATCGTCCCAAAGAGGCGCACACCGATTTTCCCCAGGTGGAGCGGGTCGATGCCCAGAAAGCGCCACGATTGCGGAAGCGTTCTTGTTGCACGGCAACGTTGGGAGGTATTTGCCATGCCCAGCCCAAGCGTGATCGACCTCGACACCGTGCGAAACGCGCAGGTGTCTCACGCGCCCTACGCATTTTTCTGCAGTCCAGATTTCCTGCGGCAGGAGGCGATTGCCGGCCTGCGACAAGACTTCCCCGACGTCAACAAGCCCGGCTATCTCACGGTCGACGAGGTGCGGCTCAAGGGGCGTTTCAAGACCCTGATCGAGGAGGTGGAAGGTCCCGAGCTGACCGAAGCGCTGTCGCAGAAATTCGGCAAGAATCTGCATCCGCATCCGCGCCTGACAACCATCATGCGGCGCTCGCAGGCAAAATACGGGGCCATCCACACCGACAGTGCCTCCAAGATCATGACCATCCTGGTCTACATGAACGATGCCTGGGAGCCGGATCAGGGCGGGCGGCTGCGCGTGCTGTATGACGACAAGCGCTATGAGCCCTATGCTTTGGAGGTGCCGCCGACGATGGGGCATCTGTTCGCATTCCTGCGCTCCGACAAGTCGTGGCATGGGCACAAGCCGTTCACCGGAGAGCGCAAGGTCGTGCAGGTCGCCTGGGTGAAGGATCAAGCAGAGCTCGACCGCAAGAAGAAGCGCAACGCCGTCGCGCAGATCTTCAAGTCCGTCTTCCGCGGGTGAGGCCGCGCGCGCTCCCGTGGCGCCATTCGCATCGGCTACGTCGCCAGCTCGCGCGACCGGCGTGCCGCCGCCGCCACGGCCTCGTGCATCAGCTTGGCGAGGCCGTCCTTGCCCATCAGCACCTGCAGGGCTGCGAAGGTGGTGCCGTTGGGGGAAGTGACGTTCTGGCGCAGGACGGAGGGCTCGAGATCCGAGCGATGCAGCAATTCGCCCGCCCCCGCGACGGTCCAGGACGCCAGTTGCTGGGCGAGCGCCGGCGGAAGCCCGGCGTCGGCGCCGGCCTTGGCCAGACATTCGGCGAGATAGAACACATAGGCCGGCCCAGAGCCGGACACGGCGGTCACCGCGTCCATCAGGGCCTCGTCGTCGACCCAGGCCACTTCGCCCACGGCCCGCAGCAGCTGGTCGCAGGTGTCGCGCTGCGCTGGCGTCACGTGCTCATTGCCCACAGCCACCGTAATCCCGCGGCCGACCGAAGCGGGCGTGTTGGGCATGGCGCGCACCACGGCGACCCCGGATGCCAGGTGCGCCTCGAAGGTGCGGATGGGGCGGCCCGCGGCCACCGACAGCACGACGGTTCCTGCGCGGGCAAGCTGGGCCAGCGGGGGAAAGGCGGCATCCATGACCTGCGGCTTGACCGCCACCACGATCACGGCGGGCGGCACGGACAGCGCGCGCGGCTCCCCCCGCACCTCGATGCCGTGCGCATCGAGCGTCTGCTTGACGCGCGGCGTCGGCGCGGGGTCCTGCACAATCACATGCGCCGGATCGAGGCCCTGCTGCAGCCATCCCGTGAGCAGGGCGAAGCCCATGTTGCCCGCGCCCGCGAGCAGCAGGGGGCCGTCAAGCCGAATTGCCATTGTGCGCACCTCACCGGCTAGCGCGCCATCGCTGCGCGGCGCGCGTGGAAAACCGCCGCGCGGCCACTATCGCGCAGGCTCATGGGAAGGAGGGAATCATCAAACCAGCGAGCCGATCAAGCTCTGCCTTCCGTCTCGAACATGCTGGAGGCCAGCGCCTCGCGGCTTTCCTTGCCGGCCCACACCACGAATTGAAAGGCCTGATAGTAGCGTTCGCAGGCCTCCAGGGCCACTTTGAACAGGGCTTCGCACTGACCTTCGGTGGCGAGCGCCCCGTTCAGCATCAGGCCGTGGCGGTACATGATGAGCCCTTCGCGGATCCACACGTCGAAGTGGCCGAGCCAAAGCTGCTCGTTGATCTGCGCCACCAGCCGGTAAACCTCATTGAGCCGATTTTCCGGGATCTTGGCGTCGAAGGCGGATGCGATGTGCAACGTCTCCAGGTCGGAGCGCCAATTCAGCGATACATGATAGTCGGTCCATTGACCGGCGACCGTGAGCGTCAGCTCATCGTCGCTGGCGCGGTCCATCGCCCAATCGTGCTTGCTGGCGATGTGCTCAATCAGGTCCAGGGGGTTGTTGACGCGGATCTGGCCTGCATCGGCGGTTGCCATCATTCAACTCCTTCCGAGCGCGCTCAGAGCGGCCCGTGGCTTTCTTTATGCCGGCTACGTGGCGGCCCCGCTATTGTCCGCCGTCGGTCCCTAGTTGAGTCATGACGTAATAGAACTGCCTTCAAGGTGGCAAGCGCGCGGGCCCAATCTCCACGACCAAAATGGCCATCGGGCGACGGGAGTTGTGCAAAAGGTAAATTCGCAAAGGGGTGGGGACAATGCGGTGGGAAATGTGCGGTGCGGCGAAGCCCACGCCTCAAGAAAGGCTTATTTGCCGGCCCCGGAAAGCGCAGCCTCGAGGGCCGCAATGCGCGCCTTCAACTGCTCGTTCTCGTCGCGTGCCTTCGCTGCCATCTCCTTCACGGCCTCGAATTCCTCCCGCTGCACCACGTCCATGTCGCGGAGGATGCGCTCGCCCTGGGCTTTCATCAGGGTTTCAACCTCGCGGCGCATGCCCTGGGCAGCCCCGGCGGCATCCGTCAGAAGTTTCGACAGTTCATCAAGGAAACGATTGGTCGTCTGTGTCATGGCCACGCATCTGCCCTGTGCAGGCCCTTTCGCGCGGCCCGTTCCTGTACTATGGGGATCGCCCCTGACCTGATCAAGCGGCCCAAAGGCTGGGTCCACTGCCGGGATATCTGCGATATGCGCTTGCTGGCCCTTCCCTACCCCATTGTCGATCCCGTGGCGCTTCAAATCGGACCGCTGGCGATCAAGTGGTACGGCCTTGCCTACATTGCCGGCCTGCTGCTTGGCTGGCTCTACATCAAGCGCCTGCTGGACCAGAAGCACCTGTGGGCCGACGGCAAGCCGCCGCTGGCATCGCAGCGGGTGGACGACCTGCTCATCTATATGACGGTCGGCGTGCTGCTGGGCGGGCGGCTCGGGTATGTGCTGTTTTACGAGCCGCGGTACTTCCTCATGAATCCGCTGGACATTCCGGCGGTGTGGAAGGGCGGCATGGCGTTCCACGGGGGCCTCGTCGGCTCCATCGTCGCCATCCTGGTCTTTGCGCGCCGCACCGGCGCCAATCCCCTGAGCATGCTCGATCTGTGCGCGGCGGCTACGCCGATCGGGCTGTTCTTCGGCCGGCTCGCCAACTTCATCAATGCCGAGCTGATCGGCCGTCCGACGTCCGTACCGTGGGCCATGGTGTTCCCGGGCTCGGATCTGGTCGAGCGCCACCCGAGCCAGCTTTACGAGGCCTTCTTCGAGGGGCTTGTGCTGTTTGCCGTGCTGTGGTGGATGACCCACAGGCTCCTGGCGCTGCGGAGGCCGGGGATGGTGGCGGGCGCATTCATGCTCGGCTACGGCCTCGCCCGCTCGTTCTGCGAGCTCTTCCGCGAGCCCGACCCTGGTCACGTGCTGACCTTGGGCCCACTGACCGCCGGCATCCTCTATTCCCTGCCCATGATCGCCGTCGGCATCTGGCTCCTGCGCGAGGCCGTCAGGCGCACTCCGGCTCCCGCCAATGTCCAACGACCCGGCTGAGGCAATCGTTCGTTCACTCCTCGAGACCCTGCGCGAGCATATTGCGCGGCATGGCCCGATGCCGGTGGACCGGTACATGCGGGCATGTCTCGAAGACCCGCGGCATGGCTATTGGCGGCGGACCGCCACCATCGGCGCCGGCGGCGATTTCATCACGGCGCCCGAGATCAGCCAGGTCTTCGGCGAGCTGATCGGCCTCTGGTCGGTGGTCGTGTGGGAGAGCATCGGCCACCCATCGCCCCTGCGGCTGGTCGAGCTGGGCCCCGGCCGGGGAAGCTTGATGCGCGACGCGCTTCGCGCCGCACGGGCGGTGCCTCGGTTTCTCGAGGCCGTCACGGTGCACCTGGTCGAGGTCAGCGCGCCCCTGCGCGACATTCAAGCACGGACGCTGGCATCCCGGCCGGCGGAGGCGACCTGGCATCCGGCGCTGGCGCAGGTGCCGCCCGGGCCCGCCATCGTCATCGCCAATGAGTTTCTCGACGCGCTGCCCATCCGCCAGTTGATCTACCGCCAGGGCGTCTGGCACGAGCGGGTTGTCGCTCTGGCGCGGGAGGGCGGCCTGCAGTTTGCGGTCGGAGCTCCCGTGGTGTTCCAAGCCCATGCAGAGCCAACGGATGGCGCCATCGTCGAGCTGCGCGCCGGCGAGGAGGAGGTGTTGCGGACGCTGGCCGAGCGGGCTGGCCCGCACTGCGCGCTGTTCGTTGACTATGGCCCGGCCCGGCCGTCGTTCGGAGACACCCTGCAGGCGGTACGCCGCCATGCCTACGCCGATCCTCTCCTGGACCCCGGGATGGCGGACCTCACCGCACACGTGCAGTTCGCCGGCTTGGCAGGGAAGGCTGAGGCCGCGGGCCTTGCCGCGCATGGCCCCATGACCCAGGCTGAGCTTCTCGGGCGCCTCGGCGTGGTCGAGCGCGCGCAGCGGCTCATGGCCGCCAACCCCGCACGGGCAGGCGAGATCGAGGCGGCCGTGCAGCGGCTGATCTCACCCAGCGGCATGGGCGAGCTGTTCAAGGCGATGGCCGTGATCTCAGCCCATCTTCCCCCGCCATTTCCATTCGGCTAGGAGATGAGGATGCCAAAACCGCTCTTGGCCCCCGGCCTCGCCAGCCTGACGGGCATTGCCCATGGCTTCTTCACGCGACACGGCGGGGTGTCGCAAGGCCTCTATGCCAGCCTCAATTGCGGCATCGGCTCCAAGGATGATCCGGCGGCCGTCCGCGAAAATCGAAGCCGCGTGACGGCGCATCTGGGCGCCCGCGCCCTCATGTCCGCCCACCAGGTGCATGGTACGACGGCGCTCGTCGTCAGCGATGCGTGGCCTGCCGGCGAACGGCCGAAGGCTGATGCGATGGTGACCGCCACACCGGGCATCGCGCTCGGCGTGCTGACGGCAGACTGCGCGCCCGTGCTGTTCGCCGACGTTGAGGCGCGCGTGGTGGCCGCGGCCCATGCCGGTTGGCGCGGCGCGCTGAGTGGAATCGTCGAAGCCGCCATCGATACGATGGAGGCGCTGGGTGCGGAGCGCGCGCGCATCGTGTCTGCCGTCGGTCCCTGCATAGGCCCGGCGGCCTACGAGGTCGGGCCGGAATTCAAGGCAGAGTTTCTCGACCGCGACGGCGCCAGCGCCCGCTTCTTCACGGCCGGCGGCACCGTGAACGGGCGGCCCCGTTTCGATCTTTCCGGGTACGTTGCCCACCGTTTGCGGCAATCGGGAGTTGCGGTTGCGTCAGTTCCGGGCGCGTGCACCTATGCTCGCTATGATGACTTCTTCAGCTACCGCCGGTCGCGCACGCGCCAGGAGCCCGACTACGGTCGCCAAATATCTGCCATCGTCTTGACTTAACGGTCGTTTTCCACAAATTTGGCGTGTCCGGACTGCTCGTGCGTTAGGGATGCTCGAGTTTTCCCCTGGTTGTATCGGGACCCGGATATTGTCAGGGGGTTGAGAGTCTGCTGGGGTAACCGCTAAAGGAATCACTCGCCGTTGGGTTTGTACGTCGGCACGGGATTCAGCGGGGCTTCGAGATAGGGGGGTCACTGTGACGACCATGGACGCTGCTGCGGTGCGGCGCCAACGTTTTCTGGTGGCGCTGGCCGTTGTCATCGGCTTCGCAGGCTTTGGTCTTGCGGGCTGTGGCAGTTCTCTGTTCGAAGCTGCGAACAGCCCCGCGCAAGAACCCGTTGCTGCGCCCAAGGCTGCCGTTGAGCCGCCACTTGCAAAGGTCGCGTTGAACTCGATCGTTGGGCCGCCGGATGCGCTCGGAAAGCAGCTGCATCAGGAGTTCACCGCCGCGCTCGACAAGCAGCGCGTCACCGTGACGTCGGGCAAGGAGGATGGCGCCGATTTTCATCTGCGCCCCTACATCCTGGCGGCAAAGGAAAAGAGCGGCACCAAGGTTTCCTATGTGCTCGATGTCAGCGACGGCACGGGCAAGCGGGTGAACCGCTTTACGGGCGAGGAGATGGTGCCCGGCAATCCCTCGCGCGATCCTTGGGCTGCGATCTCGCCGCAGGTCGCGCAATCGATCACCGCCAAGGCGACGGGATCGCTTGTGGCGTGGCTGCCGAACGCTCGGGCGGCCATCGCCTCGGCACCCGCCGCAGCGCCGGCCGGGGTCGGCGGCCAGAAGGAGGATGCGCATCATACAGCGGCGCGAGCACCGCGGCCGGCCGCGAAGACGAATGTGGCGGCCGCGCCGCCGCCGCCGCCGCCGCCGCCGCCATCCAGCCAGACGACCGGCAGCATCAATCGTGAAGCGGGGCCCGTCAGCGCTCTCGTGCCGGCGGTGACCGGCGCACCCGGCGACGGCGGCACGTCGCTCACTGCCGCCATCCAGCGCGAGTTGCAGGGTAAGGGCGTGCCGCTGGCGAATGGCCCCTCAGCCTCCGCCTACCGCGTTGAAGGCGCGGTAACGCTGGGCGCGGCCCGGGAAGGTAAACAGGCGATCCAGATCGAGTGGGTTGTCAAGGATCCGCAGGGCAAGAGACTTGGCACGGTGTCCCAGAAGAACGACATCCCCGAAGGGTCATTGGACGGCGCCTGGGGCAGAACGGCTGACCAGGCGGCAGGTGCCGCGGTTCAGGGCATCGCCAAGCTTCTGCCTTCGGCCAACAGGGCGGTAAATTGAACCGCCGCAACCGCCGCCCCCCGAGGCGGCGGTTTGCATGTTCACCCCGGATTTTCCTGCCCCGAGTTTGCAAGCCCTGGTGCCGCTTGCTAGAACGCGCCACGTGTGGACGGAGTGTCACTGCCGATGCCCTTTGATACGCGAGATGCGAACCGTAGCAGGGGGGCGCCGCACATGAAGCTCGTCGCCGGAAACAGCAATCGCCCCTTGGCGGAGGCGATCGCGAACGCGCTCAAGCTGTCGTTGACCAAGAGCGTGGTCAAACGCTTTGCGGACATGGAAGTGTTCGTGGAGGTGCAGGAAAATGTGCGCGGCGAGGACGTGTACATCATCCAGTCGACCTCCTTCCCCGCCAATGACAACCTGATGGAGCTGCTCATTCTCACCGATGCCTTGCGGCGGGCATCGGCGCAGCGGATCACAGCCGTCATGCCCTACCTCGGCTATGCCCGGCAGGATCGCAAGCCGGGCCCGCGTACGCCGATCTCGGCCAAGCTGGTCGCCAACCTGATCGAGCGCGCGGGCGTCGACCGCGTGATGACCGTCGATCTGCATGCCGGCCAGATCCAGGGCTTCTTCGATATCCCGACCGACAACCTGTTCGCCGCGCCGGTGATGGTGCGCGATATCCAGGAGCGCTTCGGCACATCCAATCTGGTCGTCGTCTCGCCGGACGTGGGCGGTGTGGTGCGCGCGCGGGGCCTGGCCAAGCGCATCAACGTGCCGATCGCCATTTGCGACAAGCGCCGTGAGAAGGCCGGCGAATCCGAGGTGATGAACGTCATCGGCGACGTCGACGGCAAGCGCTGCATCCTGATCGACGACATCGTCGATTCGGGCGGCACGCTGGTGAACGCGGCCAATGCGCTGCTCAAGGAAGGCGCAACCGAGGTCATGGCCTACATCACGCACGGCGTGCTATCGGGCGGTGCGGTTGCCAAGATCACCAGCTCCAACCTCAAGACGCTCGTCATCACAGACTCGATCCAGCCGACCGAGACCGTGAAGTCGGCCCCCAACGTCCGCGTGCTTTCGATTGCCCCGCTGCTGGCGGAGGCCATCGCCCGCACCGCACGCGAGGAAAGCGTCTCCAGCCTGTTCTACTGAGCGCGCACGGTGCGAGCTTCCCAGGGCGTGAAATACACCGCGGTCGCCGTGGCGGCCCCGTAGGCCACCATCGACAGGCTGACGAGCGCGAAGATCGCCGAGGCGGGCGCATCGAGTGCGGTCAGCCACCAGCCGCCGAGCGCGACGACGCCCAGACGAACCGTGGCGGCGAGGACCGGGGCAAGAATTTTACCCGAGCCCTGCGAGGCGAAGTAGAGCGCAAGTCCGAGCCCGAAG
The DNA here is from genome assembly GCA_019747815.1 of Hyphomonadaceae bacterium. Classification (GTDB taxonomy): domain Bacteria; phylum Pseudomonadota; class Alphaproteobacteria; order Rhizobiales; family Hyphomicrobiaceae; genus AWTP1-13. The sequence continues at coordinate 88,178 of JAIEQJ010000032.1, read as the reverse complement.
AAGGCAAAACCGGGTCCCGCCCAGCGCAAATACAGGTTGGCGGCGGCTCGGACGGTGGGATCGGCCGTGAACAGGCCCGACCACAAGCCCGGCATGGCCGCGACGGCCAGGCCTATCGTCCCCAGGGCCAGGGTGGCGACGCCGCCCGCCGTCCATGCCACCTGGCGCGCCCGCGGGACATTGCCGGCCCCAATCGCCATTCCCACCATCGGCACGCTGGCAACGCCAACCGCAAAGACGATCGGCACCAGCAGGAACTCGAGACGCGCGCCGATGCCGTAGCCGGCCAGGGTTTCGGTGCCGAGGCTCGCGACCAGTCTTGTCAGGATCAGCACCGTCAGCACGGATTGCAGAGGTGAGAAGGCCGCCACCGCGCCGACTTTCAGGATGTCGAAAAACATTTCCCGATTGAGCCCGGCGCTGAACGCCAGGCCGACATTTGCCTTGCCCGACCGGAGGAACCACAACAGGAAGCCCGCGCCCAGGCTGGAGCTGATGACGGTCCCAAGGGCGACGCCGGTCAATCCCAAGCGCGGCACCGGGCCGAGGCCGAGCCCCAAGGTGCCGCCCAGCGCGATCTGCAAGGCCGAAGCGGCCAGGAGGGTGAGCGATGGCACGCGCATGTTGCCCGTGCCGCGCACAATCGATGCTAGCGTGTTCAGAAGCCAGATCGCGATCGCGCCTGTGAGCGCAACGTCGGCATAGAGCACCGCCTGCTCGAGCACCACGCCTCTGCCTCCGAGCAGGCTCAGGATCGATCGCCCGAGCAGGAGGAACAACAAGGAAAAGCCGAGCCCCGCCAGGGTGCCGATGGCCAGCGCGTGCACGGCAAGGGCGGATGCGCGTGCGCTGTCGCCGGCCCCGAGCGCGCGGCTGATCGCGGAAGAGACCCCACCGCCCATCGCGCCGGCCGACAACATCTGCATCAGCATGGCAAGGGGAAAGGCCAGGGCAATGGCGGCGAGCTGTGCGGTGCCGAGAATCCCGATGTAGACAGTCTCGAAGATCGCCACCAGCGCGAGGACGACCATGGCTGCCAGATTGGGTGCCGTGAGGCGCAGGAGGGTTGGCAGGATCGGCGCCTCGACGAGGCTTTGGCGGTGCAGGGCGGGAGCCATGGCGGCGGCGTCTCTCATAGGTCTCCTCCCGGGAGCGTGCTCGTAGCTACAAGCAACATAGTAACTTGTCAATATATAGTAACTTGTCAAAACGAAGCTTGGGCGGTAACGTTCGCGGCATGGCTGTCACGTACGGACAACGCTGCCCGGTCGCACGCGCGCTCGATGTCGTCGGCGAGAGATGGTCGCTGTTGATCCTGCGGGATTTGCTGCGCCATGGTCCCCTGCGCTTCCAGGAGTTCGAGCGGCGTTTGCCGGGCGTGGCGCCCAATACCCTGTCGGCGCGCCTCAAGACGCTCGAGGCGCAAGGCGTGATCGCGACGCGGCTCTATGCGGCGCATCCCCCGCGCTACGAGTATTTTCTGACCGGCAAGGGCCAAGCCCTGGGCCCTGTGCTCAAGGCCCTTTACGCCTGGGGCGAGCAGCACGGATAGGGGATGTGCCGACCCGGCGCCGCGCACTCATGATGCGCCCACTGTGCTAGGCTTGGGATCGCAAGGTGGGGGAGGCACGGCGCATGGCAAGGTTCGTCATCTGTCACGGTGCGTGGAGCGCGGCTTGGGCTTGGAAGAAGGTGCGGCCCCTGTTGCGGGCCGCCGGCCACGAGATCATCACGCCCACGTGCACGGGGCTTGGCGAGCGCGCGCACCAGGCCAGTCGCGCCATCAACCTCGAGACACACATCGCCGATGTTCTCGCGGTGCTCGACTATGAGGATCTCCGCGATGTGGCTCTGGTGGGCCACAGCTACGGCGGCATGGTGGCCACCGGTGTTGCCGACCGTGCGCCCGAGCGGATCGCCAGGCTGATCTATCTCGACGCGTTCGTCCCCGACAGCGGCCAGTCGCTCATTGACTTGCTGCCGGAGGCGGAACGGACGCGGCGGCAGGAGGCGGTGCGTGCCGAGGGCGATGGCTGGCTGCTGCCGCCTAACCCGCCGCCGCCCGATACCTCGCCTGAGGATATTGCCTGGATCACGCCGCGGTGGCGCTGGCAGCCGATCGGGACCTTCATGCAGCCGCTTGTTCTGAAGAATGCCGGCGCGCATCTGCCGCGTGCCTACATCTACTGCACGCGCTTGGGGCCGGGCGACACGTTTGGGCAGTTCGCCAGGCGGTTTCGTTCCGATCCGGGCTGGCAGCTCTTCGAGATCGATGCCAGCCACAGCCCCAATGTCACGGTGCCCGAGGCCCTCGCCCGCCTCCTCGACCAGATCGCCCGATAACCGGTGGTGGGCGCGCACATTGCGCGCCCTGTCGCTTGTTTCTCTATTTCTTGTCGGGCTTGGCGCTCGGAGCGGGCGGCGGTGAGGCGGCGATCAACTGAGGGTAGGTCTTGGGGCAGTGGCGGTCGACATAGCGGTTGATCGCCTTGATCATCTGCCGGTGGAAGAGGCCGAGGCCGTCGGCGAGCTGCGCGGCAGCCAGCAGGGTGGCCTTGATTCCGGCCGGGCCTTCGACCTCCTTCAGGTTGACCCATATCTTGTCGGCCTTGCCGTCCTTGAAATGGATCTTCGGAGAGAGCGTCGCCGTCACATTCTCCAGCTTGCCGTCCAGTTCGACCACGCAATGGACCGTGTGCGGCGACATGAAGAACTTGCGTCCTGCGCCGGTTAGGACGGCGACGAGATGGGATCGGTTGAGATTGATATCCACCGAGCAGCGCGCATCGCCGAAAGCCCAGCTCAGCTTGTGGCTGTCCGCCTGCTTGATGGTGGAGCGCGCCCAGGTCTTCGTCAGCTTGCAGTGGAGATCGTTGCCCTTGGCGTTCTTCTGCATCAGGATGGTGCAGAGGCGCTTGTCGCAAGCCTCGATTGCGGCAGCCTCGCCGCGCTGCTCCTCCAGCGCGTGAGTTCCGGGCACAAACAGGATCATTGCCGCAAGAGCCGCGACAGCTGCCGCCAATCGCGCGGGGCTGCAGGAAAGGCTTAGCATCGCTCATCTCTCTGCATCAAAGCCGGTCCTGATTGCATCCCCGGCAAGTCACCACTCGGCAAGTCGTCACGCGCCATCATGGCCACGAGTGAGGCCGTCCCGCGGCAGCCCTGCGGGAACCGGCAGCACGGCCCGTCGAGGCACAAACATCACCTCAGCCTGGCCCGACGAGCCCGGTGCCTGCGCCCCTCCAAGCCGGGCATCGATCCCATCGTCAATCCCACGCAAGAGGAGTGCAACAGGGGCTGGCGTCGGGGCTTGAAGTGGACGAGGGAGCAGTGCGAAACCTTCTGCACCCAGAGCCAAACCGGCAAATAGCGCTCAGGTCTCTAGCGCTCAGGCCTTGGCATCGACCTCGGCGAAGACCCTGCGCGCGATGCGAAAGCATTCCACGGCCAGTGGCACGCCGGCATAGACGGCAATCTGGTGCAGGATCGCCTGGATCTCGTCCCGGCTCACGCCGTTGGTGAGCGCGCCCCGCAAGTGCAATTCCCATTCGTGCATGCGGTTGAGGCAGGCCAGCATGACGAGATTGAGCATCGAGCGCGTCTTGCGCGGCAGGCGCTCGTCACCCCAGATCATGCCCCAGCAGTACTCGTTCAGGATATCCTGGAATGGCTGGCTGAAGCTGTCGGCCGAGGCCATGGCCTTGTTGACGTAGTCTTCGCCCAACACCGCCTTGCGGTTGGCGATGCCTTTGGCCTGCAGTGCCTTGTCCATGCGCGTCTCCCGATCGATGCTTGCGGATGTCGGGCGATCATTGGCAGCCTTTTCAGCAAGGCTCAAGGGCGTGATCGAAGGCAGGCGGTGCGATAGGCTGCAGGGGAAGTGGATGGCGCGAGGAGGGACGGATGCGACATGTGACGCTGAAGAGCGGTGACAAGGTGCCGGCCTTGGGGCTCGGCACCTGGCGCATGGGCGAGCGCAAGGCGGAGCGGGCCGCCGAGGTGGCGGCCATCAAGCTCGGGCTCGATCTCGGCGTCCGGCTGATCGACACCGCCGAGATGTACGGCGAGGGCGGTGCCGAGGACATGCTCGGGGAGGCCATGGCTGGCCGCCGGGACGATATCTTCCTGGTCAGCAAGGCCTATCCGCACAACGCCTCGCGCAAGGGTGCGGTCGCCGCCTGCGAGCGCAGCCTCAAACGGCTCAAGACCGATCGGCTCGATCTCTATCTGCTGCACTGGCGCGGCTCCTATCCATTGGCAGAGACGGTGGAGGCTTTCGAGACGCTGAAAAGGGACGGCAAGATCAGGCAGTGGGGCGTCAGCAATTTCGCTGCCGGCGATATGGACGAGCTGGCAGGCGTGCCCGGTGGCAAGGCCTGTGCATCCAACCAGGTGCTCTACCACCTCGGCTCGCGCGGGATCGAATGGGCCTTGCTGCCGAAGTGCGCACAGGCCGGCGTCATGGTGATGGCCTATTCTCCGCTGGGCCAGGGACCGCTGCTCAGCAAGCCCGCGCTGAAAAAAATCGCCGACAAGCACCGTGTCGATGCCGCCGCCGTAGCCCTGGCGTGGGTGCTCCGCCACCCGGGCGTGATCACGATCCCGAAGGCTGTTAAGCCCGACCACGTGCGCGCGAACCTGACGGCGCTGGACGTCGCGCTCGACGCGGACGATCTGAAGGCGCTGGATGCCGCCTTTCCGCCGCCGAAGCGGGCCACGCCGCTCGACATGACGTGATCCCCCTCCCGCCCACCCCTAGCGTGGTGATTTCGCTGGAGCGTCCCACCGCCGGTTGAGGCGAGCACTCTCCTCCTCGAGGATCTCGAGGAACGCCGCTGCGCCAGGAGATATGGGGCGCCGTGCGGGCTCGATCAGAACGAGATCGAGGCCGAAGGGCGGTGCGGCGATCGGATTGACCGTGAACTGGCGGGGCCCAATTTCCGTGGCCATCATGATCCCCGGCAGGATCGCCATCCAGTCGGTTCGCGCCACGAAGTCGAGGGTGCCCAGCATGGTATCGAGCTCGATCAGGCGCTCGATCGCCACGCCGTTGGACGCGAGATATGTCTCGATCAACCGCCGCCGCGTGTTGGCCTTGCTCGGCACCACCAGCTGGAGGGGGCCGAGCTCGGCCAGGCGTATGGGCGCAAGGTGGGTCTGGGCAGACTTGGCGCTGGTCACCAGCACCTCGGGTGTTTGCAGAAACAGCCGGCTCTTGAGACCGGGCGCGCCGGAGAAGGCCGGCACGACCGCAAATTCCAGCTCGGCGGCCTGGACCTGCTCGGTGAGCGCTGCGCTGTAGCCTTCCACGACGCGAACCACGACATTGGGGTGCTTGTCGATGAAGCGCGCCAGCGCGGGCGCTAGAACGCACCGCGTCATGGTCGGCATCAGCCCGACGACGATGCTGCCGGCAAGACCGGTCCCGTGCCTGCGAACGGCGCTGGTGGCCTTGGCATAGGTGCTGAGCAGCTCGATGCAGTGACGATAGTAGCCGTCGCCGGCTGGCGTCGGCACCACCCGGCCCTTGTCGCGCGCGAACAATTTGGCATCCAGCGCATCCTCCAGCTTGCGGATGTGCTGCGATACGCCCGATTGGGTGGCGTTCTCACGCCTGGCCGCGGCGGTGAACGAGCGTTCCTCGTAGGCCGCCACGAACAGACGGATATCGCGCAGGCTGTTGCTCACGGCGCCGATGCGATTTCGTGATCGATTGATACCAAGTATATCACTATTCTTACTGAGCCGCGATGCAGCTTTGGTTGGTCCGGGCGCAAGACGATTGTGAACGCGGAGACCGGGGGCGGCCGCTACAGAACACAGGTCATGGAACCTTAGGCCCATCAAACCTCAGGCCATCAAACCTCGGGGCATGGGCCGCTCGTCGTCCCAGACCTTCTCCGGCATCGGCAGGCCTGTAAAAACCTCGGTGCCCACGGGTTGATCCGGGGCGATGCCGAGCCTGTCGAGCACCATCATGAGCTGTCGCACGTGCTGTCCGGAATGCCAGGCCGTGCGCTCGAGGAACTCGTGCACGGTCACGTCGCCATAGTAGACGCGGGCCTTGCGCGCGAGGTCGGCCGTGCGGCCGGGGCCATCCCACCAGGCCTGAAAGCGCGCGAGCACATCCTGCCCGTAGGCCAGGATCTGGGCCTTGGTGCTCATTTGTGGCGGCGGGATGCGTCCGTAGGCTCCCTCCTCCAGCGGCAAGCCCTGCACCTCGTGCTCCAGGAAGGCATCGGCGATATTGAAGATGTGATAGGCAAGCTGCGCGTAGCTGCGGGGACGATGCGGCAGCATCCGGTCCATCTTGTCGTCCGGGATCTGCGCGAACAGGCGTTGAGCCGCGCTTTGGATGGTCACCAGACGGGCAGCCAGCTCGGTCGGAGGCAGCACCTGCGCACCGCCCCATGCGATGCCCGCGACGCGTGCCACGTCACGCAGCACTTGCCCGTTGGCCCAGTCGGCGCCGCGGCGAACGATGGGCACGGACCGGATGCCGAGGGCGGCCAGCTCCGCAAACGCCTGCTGGTCCTCCAGCACGTTGACTGACACGAACGGCACGCCGTGCTTGAGCAGGAACTCCTTCATCCTGAGGCAGCTCGTGCATCCAGGCTGCCAATAGGCCTTGATCACAGGGGCGTTCAGTGACGATTGCGCCATCGACCTGCTCCTTCCGAGACGATCGCGCACGATACTGCGGCCGTTGGCGCGAGCAAGGCCGGAAGGTGTTTGCCCGGGTGTGGGGTTGGATCAGGTCAAAGCGGCGACGGCGACGGCACCGGCAATGAAGAGGACGTGAACGGCAAGGAATATGAGCCACTGGGGAAGAAAGGGCGGCATGACATTCAACTCCGACGTGATCCGGCTCACCAACGCCGCACTGACCTCCCGAGTTCCAGGCGCAATTGCGTGGGCAAGCCTACCGCTGCCAAACCAGGCGCCGGAACGCGGCGCCTGCCCCCTTTTGTCTTCGCAATGTATGCGCAGACAACAACTATCGAAATAGCCAATATATACCGACACTTAGAATTAAAATGCCGAGGTCGGTACCGGCTTCCCGCGTGACCCTTTCCGATTTTACGCCCAGCGCTGGCGGGCCAGTGCCGCGCCTTGGGCCAATGCCGCCAGTTTGGCGTAGGCAATGTCGCGGCGCATGGGTGCCATGCCGCAGTTGGTGCAGAGCTGAATGCGGACCGCCGGCACATGCCGCATCGCTGCGGCAGCTATCTCGGCAACCTGCTCCGGCGTTTCGACCGTGTCGCTCGCCACGTCGATGGCGCCGACCAGCACGTCCTTGCCTTGAAGCAGGCCGATCAGGTCGATCGGCACCTTGGAGTTGCGGCATTCCAGTGAAACCTGGCGAATGCGGCTCTTGGCGATGGCGGGGAAGATGCGCTCGTATTGCCGCCACTCCGAGCCCAGCGTGGCCTTCCAGTCGATGTTGGCCTTGATGCCGTAGCCGTAGCAGATGTGCACGGCGGTGGTGCATGCGAGGCCCGCGGCCGCGCGCTCGAGCGCGGGAATGCCCCAGTCGGTCACCTCGTCCATGAAGACGTTGAAGGCCGGCTCGTCGAACTGGATGACGTCGACGCCGTCCTGCTCCAGCGCGCGGGCCTCCTGGTTGAGGAGGTCGGCGAATGCCATGGCCATCTTCACTCGATCGCCGTAGTGCCGATCGGCGATGGTGTCGGAGATCGTCATGGGACCGGGCAGGGTGAACTTGAGCTTTCGCCTGGTGTGGGCCCGCGCCAATTGCGCCTCGAAGGCATGCACGCGGCCCCTGAGGCGCACCGGTCCCACCACCTGCGGCACCATCGCCTTGTAGCGGTCGGCGCGGATGCCCATCTCCACCTTGTTGGCGAAATCGATGCCCTCGACGCGCTCCAGGAAGCCGTGCACGAAGTGCTGGCGTGCCTGCTCGCCGTCGCCGACGATGTCGATGCCGGCGTCCTCCTGCTCCTTGAGCGCCAGAAGCGTGGCATCGCGCTTGGCCGCGTCCAGGGCTGCATCTTCCAGCCGCCACGGCGCCCACAGCTTGTCGGGCTCGGCAAGCCAGGCCGGCTTCGGCAAGCTACCGGCGATGGTGGTCTCGAACATGGGGCGTCTCCTCAGGCTGGCGGCATTGCTGCCGCGATGTTAGCGTCGATCATAACGCAGATGCGGCCCCGAAAAAGCCAAGGGCCGTCTCACACCGCCAAGGGGGGAGCATGTCACGAGCTGCCGACGCTGCACGCTTTCTCGACGAGGCCCATCGCACGCGTGCACGCTATCAGAATCTGCCCGAGGCGCTAGCGCCTCGGTCCGTGGCCGATGCCTATGAGGCGCAAGCCGAATTGTGCGCCCTGTGGGCGGCTCGGCTCGGGGCGGTGGCCGGCTTGAAGATCGCCACCACCACCAAGGTGATGCAGGCCCTGATGGGGATCGATCATCCGTGCATGGGCACGATCTTCGCCTCGCGGGTGCACACCTCCCCGGCCGCGATTGCCAAGGCCGACTATATCAACGTGCGGGTCGAATGCGAGCTGGCGGTGAAGCTCGGACAAAATCTGCCGAAGGGGCTCGAGCCCTACACGCGCGAGACCGTCCGTGCGGCGGTGACGCACATCATGCCTGCCTTCGAGCTGATCGAGGATCGCTTCGCCGATTACAGCACCTGCAACGCGCTCTCGCTGATCGCCGACAATGCCTGGAACGGCGGCATCGTGATCGGCGTTGCCAAGCCGTTGCCCGCCGGTCTGGATCTCAACGGCGTTAGCGGCCTGCTCAAGAGCAACGGCCGGGAGGTCGGGAGCGGCAGGACCGACGATCCGCTGGGTGCGCTGGCATGGCTCGCCAACCAGGCCGTGGCGTGCGGCCGGCCGATGACGGCGGGCATGGTGGCCATCACCGGCAGCGTCATGGTGACGGTGGATATTGCCCGCGGAGAGCGCCTCGACTTCGCGCTCGACGGCAACCTAGCGCCACCTCGTCATGCCGGCCTCGCGCGGAGCACGAGCGCCGGTAACCCAGGGCCGAGAGTGACGCGCGGGCGGCTGTGGCCCTGGATCCCGGATTTTCGCCTTCGGCGAATTCCGGGGTGACAACGGGTCGGGTTCAGGCGGCGACGGTCGCCAAGCCGTTGTTGAGCACCACGACGTCGCGCTCGACCACGCGGGCGCGGAAGGAGACGCGCTCCCCGTCCGGCCATACCTCGGTGCGGATGGTCTCGCCGGGGAAGACCGGGGAGGAGAAGCGCACCTGGAGGCTTCGGAGCTTGGCCGGGTCGCCGCCGCAGCAGGCCTTGACGATGGCGCGGCCGGCGATGCCATAGGTGCACAGCCCATGCAGGATCGGCGTCTTGAAGCCGCCCCTGGCCGCGGCCTTGGGGTCGGCATGCAGCGGGTTGCGGTCGCCGGAGAGACGGTAGATCAGTGCCGAGTTGGGATGCGTCTTGAGGTCCACGCTGGCGGCCGGCGCGGTGTCCGGGATCTTGTGCGGTGCCGGCTGCGGACCGGGCTTGCCGCCAAAACCGCCGTCGCCGCGCAGCATCGCCGCCGAGGTCATGGTGGCGATCGGCTGGCCGGAGGTCTTGTCGAGGATCGTTCGCTCAGCATAGAGCACGGCGCCCTTGTCCTTGCCCTTGTCGAGCAGATCGACGACGCGGCCGCGGCCGACGACGGTGCCGGACGGCGGAATGGGGCGGTGCAGCGTCAGATACTGCTCGCCATGCAGCACCTTGCTGTAGTCGGCCGTGGACTCTTTGCTCTCGAGCCAGTTGCCGGGATAGGCCAGCACGACGGCCATGGTCGGCAATGCGGCCAGCCCGTGCTCGTAGACGAACTTGAGATCGTCGGCCTCGTCAGGATCGGAGCCGCAGCCGAGCCCCAGCGCGTAGAGGATGGTGTCCTTCTCGCTGTAGGTGTGCTCGATTTCGGGGAATTTCCAGTTCAGGATCTTCTGCGGATCGAAGGGCATGACGGGCTCGCGGCTGACGGCGGGACGCAAAAGCTAGCGGTGAAAGGTGCGCGGCGCAACGCACTCCCGCTAGCGTGCGGGGCGCCAACCATAGAGCCAGTCCAGGCGCGACATGATGAGCGCGGCGGGCGCCGCTCGGAAGACGGCGTCGCGTGCCTGCGAAAGCGGCGGCGCGAGGCGATAGATGCGCCCTTGGCGCACGCTCGCGGCCTGCACGCGTCGGGTGCGGTCGCGGCGCAGCGATGCATAGGTGCCGAAGGCGGCAGGGATATCGCTGTCATGGGCCACGCAGCCCGCCAGCACGAGGGCATCCTCCATGGCGAGAGCCCCGCCTTGGGCCAGATACGGCAGCATGGGGTGGGCCGCATCGCCCAGCAGCGCCGCGCGGCCGGCGGTCCAGCTCGGCAGCGGCGGCAGCGTATAGAGCGCCCACTTGCGCCACGCCGTCACCGTGCGCAGGATCGTCGTCAGGCTCGGATGAAAGCTTTCCATCTGCGCCAGCAGCGTGGGCGCGTCGGCCTCGGCATCCCACTGGCGGCCCTGCCAAGTCTCGCGCGCGATCACCACCACCGCGATGTCGCTGCCGCCGCGCACGGGATAGTGCACGACGTGGGCATGCGGATTGAGCCATAGCCCCACAGCGGGGATCGCCAGGCGTCCGGCGCGCGCCGCCGGGATCGTGGTGCGGGTAGCGGTCGCGCCGGCAAATTCGGGAGCCGGCATGCCGGGGAAGAATTGGCGAACCGCGGACCAGAGGCCGTCGGCTCCGACCAGTGCCGGCCCGGATGCCATCGCACCGGAGCGATCGGCAACGGTCACGCCCGCTTCAGTCTGTGCCACCGCGGCGATGTCGAAGCCCGAGCGCAGCGTGATGCGCGGGTCGGAGTTGGCGGCGTCGAGCAGGACACGGTGCAAGTCGCCGCGATGGGCCACCCAATAGGGAGCGCCATGCCGGCCGGCGATCCACTGGCCGAGCGGCAGACGGGTCAGGACGCGGCCGCTGGACCCGGCGTGGACGGCAATGGCCTCAGGCACGCCGGCGAATGGCTGCAAGGCGTCGGCGAGCCCGAGTGCCTGCAGCGCGTGCATGCCGTTGGGCCCGATCTGGATGCCGGCGCCGAGCGGCGCGACCGTCTCCTGCCGCTCCAGGACGATGGATGGACGATCACGCCGCGCCAGCGCCAGGGCGAGCGCCAAGCCCCCGATGCCGCCGCCGGCGATCAGGATCGGCTGTCGCGCAGACATGGACGTGGGCCAAATTCAGGTTGCGGCGTCTTGCAGCGTCACGAGGCAGCCATCGGGATCGGTCTGCCCGGGTGCGAGCCCGCCATTGTGCACATAGAGCGTCGAGCAGTACGGGCAAAGGATCTGGCTGTCCGCGCCCATGTCCAGATAGACGTGCGGGTGATCATAGGGTGGCCGCGCGCCCATGCATTGGAATTCCTTCACGCCGACATAGATCTTCTCCACGCCCTGATCGTTGGCGAGGTGGGGAACGAGAGAATCTGCCATGGGCGGGCCTGCGGCTCGAATGGGTGCGGAAATGAGGCGGCAACATAGCGGCTCGGGGCGCGGGATGATAGGGGTGGGGCGGGCGCAATGTCGTCACACATGAGCAAGAGGAACGGCCATGCAGACCTTCAACTCGGGCGGGGTGCGCATCGCCTTCACGGATGAGGGGGAGGGCGACCCCATCCTGCTGATCCACGGCTTTGCCTCGAGCGTGAGGGACAACTGGGTCGATCCCGGCTGGGTCGCCTTCCTCACCGGGCAAGGATTTCGCGTGATCGCCATCGACAACCGGGGGCACGGCGAGAGCGAGAAGATTTACGATCCGAAGGCCTATGCCGCCGCGTTGATGGCGGAGGATGCTCGCGGATTGCTGGATCATCTCGGGATCGCGCGCGCCGATGTGATGGGCTATTCGATGGGGGCGCGCATCGCCGCGTTTCTGGCCCTGCAACATCCTGATCGCGTGCGCAGCGCCATCTTCGCCGGCCTCGGCGGCAACATGGTGCGCCCCATGGCGGGAACGGGACCCATTGCGCATGCGCTCGAAGCCCGGAGCATCGACGATGTGATCAATCCGACCGCGCGCACCTTCCGTGCCTTTGCCGAGAAGACCGGCGGCGATCTCAAGGCGCTGGCCGCCTGCATCCGCGGTGCGCGCGATCCCATCAGCCGTGAGGCGATATCGGCGCTCACGCTCCCGGTGCTGGTGGTGACGGGCAGCGAAGATGTGATTGGCGGTCGGGCCGAAGAACTGGCTGCATTGATACCGGGCGCGGAGGCGCTTACGGTGCCGAGACGGGATCACATGCGCACCGTCGGCGACCGGGTTTACAAGGACGGCGTGCTGGCATTTCTCCGGCGGCGACCTTGACGCACGGCGTGGCGACGATGGGTGTCGGGACTACGGGTGGGATCGCCGATGACAACCGAGTTCAAGGTCAGCAATCCGGACTACGCAAGGGTCGTACGCGAGAGCTTCGCCAAGCAGGGTTTGATGGCGACGTTGGGCGCCCGTATTGTGGCTCTCGAGCCCGGGTCGTGCGTGATCGAAATGCCCCATGCGCCAGGTGTGTCCCAGCAGCAGGGCTTTTTTCATGGGGGCGCCATCGGCGCCATTGCCGAGGCGGCGACCGCCTGTGCTGCCTATTCGCTGATGCCGGCCCGCGCCGAGCTTTTGACTGTTGAATACAAGCTCAATCTCCTTCGCGCGGCGATGCCGCCGACGCTCAGAGCGGAGGGCCGCGTCCTGCATGCCGGCAAGACCCTCACCGCCTGTCGGGCCGACATCCATCATTGGGGCGCCAATGGCTTGGAGCCGTGCGCCCTGCTGCAATCGACTCTGATGCGGGTGGAGACCGTGAGCCGGCGATGAACCGTCCGGCTTGCCGACAGCAAAAAGGCCCCCGCACGACCGGGCGCCAAAGCCTGGAGGACAAACGCGGGGGAATGCCACAGGTCCGGCGACGGCAAACTGCAGGAGCCTCTACGCACTTCTACGCAACTTGAACAGACGCACTTTCGAGCAGCAACATAATATCGGCATCTGCAACTTATGTCATTGTAGTCAATCGCGAGGGGCCGCTCCTGTGCATAAGTCAGCGCACCCACTTGTCCTGAAATTGCATCTAGGGTGCAGGTTGTTGTCGCGCGCGCATATCTGCGCTGCTGGCTGTGTGTTTGGTTCTGCCGGCGATCTTCGGTCCCAGTGCGGCAGCGCAAACCCCCGTCGATCTGGAGCTGGTGCTGGCGGTCGACGTTTCCCTGTCGATGGACATCGACGAGCAACGATTGCAGCGCGACGGCTATGTCGCAGCATTCCGCGATGCCGAGATTCACAGAGCGATCGGGTCGGGGGGGTACGGCCGTATCGCCGTGACCTATGTGGAGTGGGCAGGTCCGTTTTCGCAGAGTGTCGTCATTCCGTGGACCATCATCGATGGCGCAGAGGCGGCGCTTGCGTTCGCGGACAGGCTGGAAGCGTTGCCGATATCACGTGCGCGGCTGACATCGATCAGCGCCGCGCTGAAATTCGCGCAGGGTCTGTTTGCGGCAAGCGGCGCCAAGGGCGTGCGCCGTGTGGTCGACGTCTCGGGCGACGGCCCCAACAACGCGGGGGAAGCGATCCTGCCTGTGCGTGACGAACTCGTGGCCAATGGCATCGTCATCAACGGGCTGCCGATCATGCTGCGTGCCGCCGTGACGACACCGTTCGACATCAGCGATCTTGACCGATACTACGGCAACTGCGTGATCGGCGGCGCGGGGGCGTTCATGGTGCCGGTGCGGGAGCTGACGGAGTTTGCGTCTGCCATTCGCCGCAAGCTGCTGCTCGAGATATCGCAGGCCGACGTCCCGGTGCGGATCACGCCCGTGCAGAATTCGTCTCCAGCGGAAGGCTACGACTGTCTGATCGGCGAGCGGCGGTGGCAGTGGTACTTCGACCGAATACCGAACTGATCGGCCATGCGCCGCCGCCTTGCGGCGCCGGCGAAAATCGCAATGCCGCCGCAAAGCTCAAGCATAAGGCCGCTGGGCTATGGGGTTGGTTAACGCGGCATTAAGCACGTTTGCGGCACTCTATCAGCCCCATGTATTCGTACCGCGTTTCTCCGTCCCGTGTTGGCATCGTCCTGGTGGCGTTTGCGCCGCTCCTTCTATTATGGGCATGCAGCAGCCGCCCCACGTTCGTCGCCAAGGAGGAGCCCTGGCGCGCCGACGAGGAGCGCGCCTGTCTCGCCTCCGGCTTCGTGCGCGAGACCCCGTTCGTCACGATGCGCTCCGCGCTGGGGGGCCCCAGCGTGTGCGGCGCCCTGCAGCCCTTCACGGTTTCAGCGACCGCACGCGGCATGGTGGCCCTGCAACCTGCAGCATTGCTGCGCTGCCCGATGATTCCGGCGGTGGAGCATTGGATTGAGCGCATCGTCATGCCGGCGGCGCGCTACCATTTCCGCGCCAATGTCGTCAGCCTCAAGATTGCCGGCTCCTATGCCTGCCGCCCCATGAACCATGTCGACGGCGGGCGGCTTTCCGAGCATGGCCACGCCAATGCCATCGACATCTCGGCCTTCGTCCTGGACAACGGAGCGGTTGTGACCGTGAAGGGCGGCTGGTGGGGAACGCGGATGGAGCGCAACTTCCTGCGGGCCGTGCATGACGGCTCCTGCACCGTTTTCACGACGGTCCTGGGCCCGGACTACGATGCCAAGCATCGCGACCACTTCCATCTCGATCTTGCCAGGCACAATGGCGAGGGGAGGATCTGCAAGTAGCGGGGGCGCCTGATGGTTGCCCCTGAGCCGGTTGCCTGATGTGCGCCCGCCCGGATTGAGCTAGAACCCACCCATGAAGTGGCACAGGCACGGCCGGCGGCGCAGCTATCATCACGGCAACCTCAGGGAGGCCCTGGTGGATGCCGCGCTCGATCTGATTGCCGAGAAGGGCCCGGCAGGGTTCACGTTTGCCGAGGCCGCGCGCCAGGCCGGCGTCAGCGCTGCTGCGCCCTACCGCCATTTCCGCGACCGCGATGCGCTGATGGCCGATGTCGCCAAGCGCGGATTCGAGCGCTTCGAGCAGGAGCTCGCCACTGCCTGGGATGAAGGACGGCCGAGCCTGCGCCAGGCCTTCGATCGCCTGGGCAAGGCCTATCTGGCCTTTGCCCGCAATGAGCCTGCTTATTTCGCGGCCATGTTCGAAGCGGGCCTGTCGATCAGGGAGCATCGCGAGCTGCAGGACGCCGGCGACCGCGCGTTCGCCGTTCTGCGTGGAGCGTGCGAGGCCCTGGTTGCGGCCATGCCGGCAGCGAAGCGTCCGCCCGCCATGATGATGGCCCTGCACATCTGGTCGCTGTCGCACGGCATCGCCAGCCTGTTCGCGCGCGGAGATACCGCCCGCCGTACGCTGCCGATGGCGCCTGAAGAGCTGCTGGAGGCGGCCACGCTCATCTATCTGGAAGGCCTCGGGGTGGTGAAGGACCGCGGCCGCTGAAGCGCAGGCGAGGAGGTCAGGCCCGCAGAGCCTGACCCCCGGAGCCTTATTTCCGGTAGGCGTCGATGACGACCTTGCCCGCAGGCCCGGCCTTGGCGATCCAGTCGCCGGTCAGCTGCTCGCCGATCTTCTTGAGGCCGGCCATCAGCGCCGGTCCCGGCTTCTCCACCTTCATGCCCTTGGCCCTGAGCTGATCGAGATACCAGACGGCCTTCTCCTGGGCGACTTTCCAGCCCCGCTCCTGGGCTGCCGCGCCCGCCTGCAACAGCCCATCCTGCGTCGCCTTGTCGAGGCTCGCGAAGGCGGCCTTGTTGACGAGGACGACATTGATCGGGATCCAGGCCTGGCAATCGTAGTAGTGCGATACGGTCTCCCACACCTTGCTGTCGTAGCCGGTGGCGCCCGAGGTCATGAAGGCATTGACGGCACCCGTTGCGAGCGCCTGCGGCAGCTCGGCGGCCTGGATCGTCACGCCCTGCGCGCCGGCCAGCTCGGCGATGCGCGTCGTGCCAACATTGTAGGTGCGCATCTTGAGGCCCTTCAGGTCGTCGATGGAATTGATGTCCTTCTTGGCATAGAGCCCCTGCGGTCCCCACGGCACGGCGTAGAGCAGCATCAGGCCCTGGCTATCGAGCTTGGCGGTGATGGCCGCCTTGCGGGCCTCATGCAGCTTTTTGGTATCGGCGTAGCTGGAAGCGAGGAACGGGATTGTGTCGACGCCGAAGATGGGGTCCTCGTTCTCGTGAAGGGAGATCAGCACTTCGCCAAGCTGCGCCTGGCCGGTGGCGACAGCGCGCTTGATCTCGGGCGCCTTGAACAGCGATGCGCCCGGGTGCACCGTGATCTGCAGCTTGCCGCCGGTGTTCTTCTCGACCTCCTTGGAGAAGAAGACCAGGTTCTCCGAGTGGTAGTTGTCGGCCGAATAGGCGCCGGGCAGGTTCCATTTCGTCTGTGCGATCGCCGGACCGGCAAGGCCCAATGCGAGGCTAAGCGCGAGCGCGCCGCCCCATGCCGTCAGATGCGTCCTCATGCGTTCTCTCCCTTTCATTCAACCTATCAACCCGGCCATCAACCCGGAAAGACCCAATTGGGCACCACCATCACGATCTCGGGGAAGAGCGTGATCAGCGCCACCGCAATCACGAGCAGGAAAAAGAACGGCAGTGCGGCCAGCGCCACGGTGTTGCTGTCCCAGCCGCTCATGGTCTGCAGCACGAACAGATTGAAGCCGACCGGCGGCGATACTTCGGCCATCTCGACGATGAGCACCAGGAAGATGCCGAACCAGATGAGGTCGAAGCCGGCCTTCTGCACCATCGGCAGCACGACGACGGTGGTGAGCACGATCATCGAGATGCCGTCGAGGGCCGTGCCAAGGATGATGTACATGACCGTGAGCGCGGCGATCAGCACGTAGGGGCTCAAATTGAGGCTCTCGACCCAGCTTGCCAGCGCGACCGGGATGCCGGTGTAGCCCATCGACGTCGACATGAATGAGGCGCCCGCCAGGATCAGCATGATCATGCAGGTGAGCCGCGTCGCGCCCATGACGCTGGTCCAGAAGCTGTCCCAGGTGAGCGCGCCCGACCAGGCGGCAATGAGGAGCGCGCCGAGCGCACCCCACGCCGCGCATTCGGTTGCGGTCGCCCATCCCGCCAGCAGCACAAGGAAGACGAGCGCGATCAGCAGCAGGCAGGGGATGAGATTGAGCGATTCCTTCAGCTTCTCGCGCAGCGTCGTCTTGGGCTCGGGCGGCGGCATCTTATGCGGATTGAGAAGGGCCCACACGGCGATGTAGCCGGAATAGAGCACCATCACCAGAAGACCGGGCAGGAAGCCGGCGAGGAACACCTTGAGAATAGAGACGTTGGCCGCCACCGCATAGATCACCATGGTGATCGACGGCGGGATGAGGATGCCGAGGGTGCCGGCGCCGGCCAGGGAGCCCAGCGACATCATCTCGGGATAGCCGCGTCTGTTGAGCTCGGGCAGCGCGATCTTGGCGATCGTCGCGCAAGTCGCGGCGGATGAGCCCGACACGGACCCGAAGATGCCACAGCCCAGCACGTTGACATGCAGCAGGCGTCCGGGAACGCGGCCGAGCCAGGGCGCCAGCCCGCGAAACATCTCCTCCGACAGCCGGGTGCGGAACAGGATCTCGCCCATCCAGATGAAGAGCGGCAGCGCGGCCAGCTCCCAGGAGGCGGCGTTGCCCCAGATCTTGGTGGCGAGCACCGTGCCGGCCGGGATGTTGCCGGCGGCGAACTGCATGCCGAGCCAGCCGCAGGCGAGCAGGCTGATGGCGATCCACACGCCGGACCCCAGCAGCACGACGAGCGCCACCGAAATGAGGATCGAGATGCCGAGCAGATCCATGATGCCAGCCTCTAGACGCCGCTCGAGGCGGCGCGCTCGACGACCTCTTCGGCCGTCTTCGGCGGCTCCCTTTCGTAGCGTGGCCGGTTGCCACCCGCGACATGGATCAGCTCATCGACGATAGCGATGAAGAGAATGACGAGCCCGGTGGTGAAGCCGAGCTGGGGGATCCACAGCGGCACGACGAGCACGCCGGTCGACATGTCGTTGATGCGCCATGAGGTGACGACGAGGTCTATGGCGTGCCAGGCGAAGAAGCCGATGAAGAGCGCGGCCATCAGCAGCGCGAACAGCTCGGTGAGCCACTTGGCGCGCCCGGTGAGACGCTCGGTGATGAGGCCGACCCGGATCATCTCGCCCGACTTGAAGGTGTGGGCGAGCCCGAGGAACGCCATCGCCGCCATGCACCAGGAGGCAATGTCATCGCCCGATTTGACGTTGATGCCCACCTCGCGACCGATGGACAGGGCGAGCATGATGAGGAAGATGGCGATGAGAAAGCACCCGGCGAGGTAGCCGGACAACAGATAGAGGCCGTCGAGAAGGCGGCGCATCGACATATCAACACTCCCCCAGCGCGCCCGTGTCCGTTCCTAGAGGGACGTCGCCGACCTTGCTGCTTGATCGTAGTGGCCCGACAGCGCGCGCAACAGAGCGCCGAGCTCCGACAAGGTCGGATCGGGCAATCCCGTAGACTTGACCGGCTTGACCAGCAGCCGCTCGCGCACGTTGTGATAGCGCTGGCACGCGCTCGCCCCTTCCCGGGTGGCGGTCACGAACTTCTCCTTGCCGGCCTTCTTCGAGCTGACGAGCCCCGCGAGCGCCAGCTTCTTGATGGCGTAGGCGACGACATGCGTGTCCTCGATGCCGAGCACGAGACAGATGTCGGCCAGCTTCTTGGGCCGGTCGCGATGGCGCACCGTGTGCAGCACGAGAACTTCCACCGACGAGAGGTCCGGCACGCCGGCGGCCGCCATGCAGCGCACCATCCAGCGATCGAACGCGTGCCCGGCCAGGATCAGGCCGAACTCCACCTCGGAAAGTCCCGGCGAGGCGCCTGCGGCGAGATGGGCGGACGTCACGATCGGGCCCAGCTCTTTGCGGCCGCCATCCCGAAGGGGCATCATGCGCTTGGGCTGCTCGCGTCCCATTAAGGCGATATCTCGGGTGGCGCAACGTTCCGTGCAAGGTCGCGCCGCACGCTGATTATGTCAACATATTATTGACGTTTTGCCGGCATTCGCGCACAAGAACGCCAGGTGCTGAGCGGCGAACCGCGAGGAATATGGAATGGCTGCAGACGTTTCGGGCACCGGCAAATGGCACTTCTGGATCGATCGCGGCGGTACCTTCACCGACGTCGTGGCGCGCACGCCGGAAGGCGGCATCGTTGCGCAGAAAGTTCTGTCGGAGAACAAGAGCGCCTACCAGGATGCAGCCCTGGAGGGCATTCGCCGCTGCCTGGGGCTGCCGTCCGACGCGCCGCTGCCTGCCGAGCGCATCGCCGCGGTCAAGATGGGGACGACGGTCGCCACCAACGCGCTGCTCGAGCGCAAGGGCGAGCCGACGCTCTTGGTCATCACCCAGGGGCTGAAGGACCAGCTCGAGATCGGCTACCAGGCGCGGCCGGACATTTTTGCCAAGAAGATCGTCAAGCCCGAGATGCTCTATGCGCGCGTGGTGGAGGCCAGGGAGCGCGTGCGCGCGGACGGCACCATCGAGCAGGCGCTGGATGCCGAGGCTCTGCAAGCCGAGCTGAAGAGCGCGGTTGCCGACGGCATCACCTCGGTCGCCATCGTGTTCATGCATGCCTATGCACATCCCGCGCACGAGCGGCAGGCAGCAGAGCTGGCGCGGCAGGCGGGGTTCGCGCAGGTCTCGGTGAGCCATGAGGTGTCGCCGCTGATCAAGATCGTGGGCCGCGGCGACACGGCGGTGGCGGATGCCTATCTCTCGCCGATCCTGCGCCGGCATGTGGAGCGCGTGGCGCGGGCGCTTTCGTCGCCCTCTCCCCGCTCGCGGGGAGAGGGTCGGGGTGAGGGGCCGCCACAAGCGCCGGTGCAATCTTCTGCCCCTCACGCTAGCCCTCTCTCCACTGGAGCGGGGAGAGGGGACGCGGACGACTCGCCGAAAATCATGTTCATGGCGAGCTCGGGCGGACTCAAATCCGCCGAGCTGTTCCAGGGCCGCGATGCGATCCTGTCCGGTCCCGCCGGCGGCGTGGTGGGCATGGCCGAGACCGCGCAGCTTGCGGGCTTCGACAAGGTGATCGGCTTCGACATGGGCGGCACGTCCACCGACGTGTCGCATTTCGCCGGCGACTACGAGCGCTCGTTCGAGACGGAGGTGGCGGGCGTGCGCATGCGCGTGCCGATGATGCGCATCCACACCGTGGCCGCCGGCGGCGGCTCGATCCTGTTCTACGACGGCACGCGCTTTCGTGTCGGGCCGCAGTCGGCGGGCGCGGACCCGGGCCCCAAGTGCTATCGCCGCGGCGGGCCGCTCACCGTGACGGACGCCAATGTGATGGTCGGCAAGCTCAGCGCGGCCAATTTTCCCAAGATCTTCGGGCCCAGCCGCGACCAGCCGCTCGACGAGGCGGCGGTGCGTGCCGCGTTCGCGGAGCTGGCCAACAAGATCGGCGACGGCCGCAGTGCCGAGGATGTGGCGGACGGCTTCATCCGCATCGCGGTCGAGAACATGGCGAACGCGATCAAGAAGATCTCGGTGCAGCGCGGCTACGACGTGACCGAGTATGCGCTCAATTGCTTCGGTTCGGCGGGCGGCCAGCACGCGTGCCTGATCGCCGATACGCTCGGCATGGAGACCGTGCTCATTCATCCCCTGTCGGGGCTGCTGTCGGCCTATGGCATCGGGCTCGCTCAGATCCGGGCGAGCCGCGAGCAGTCCGTCGAGGTGGCCTTGAGCGACAGCGCGCTGGCCGATCTTGCGGCCCTGTGCGCGCGGCTGGCGGGCGAGGCGCAGGCGGAGGTTGCGGGACAGGGCGTGGACCAGCCCGACATCGCGCTCACCGTGTGGGCGCACCTGCGCTACGACGGCACGGATACCGCGCTGCCGGTGCTGATCAGCGACGCGACGGGCATGCGCGATACGTTCGAGACCATGCATCGCCAGCGTTTCGGCTTCGTATCGCCGGAGAAGCGGGTGGTCATCGCGGCGCTGGAGGTCGAGGCGGCGGGTGGTGGAGCGGCGGCCGCTCCCTCTCCCCACGCATCTTCGCCCGCGGCTGCCCCTCACCCTAGCGCCCTCCCCGCAGGCGGGGAGAGGGAACAGGTGCGTTTCTACTCGGGGCGCGCCTGGCACGATGCGCCCGTCTTCATGCGCGAGGCGCTGAAGCCCGGTGCGCGCCTCGCCGGGCCGGCCCTCGTCATCGAGCCGCATCAGACCGTGGTGGTGGAGCCGGGCTGGGCCCTGGAGGTGTCGGTCCGCGACGACCTCGTGCTCCGGCGCACTGCCCCGCGCAAGCGCGAAGTCCTGGGCAGGACCGCCGATCCGGTGCTGCTCGAGGTGTTCAACAACCTCTTCATGTCGATCGCCGAGCAGATGGGCGAGGCGCTGCGCAACACCGCCCAATCGGTGAACATCAAGGAGCGCCTCGATTTCTCGTGCGCGGTGTTCGACGCCAAGGGCGAGCTGGTCGCCAATGCGCCGCACATGCCCGTGCACCTCGGCAGCATGGACAAGTCGGTGGAGACGGTGATCCGCTCCAACCGAAGCACGATGCAGCCCGGCGACGTCTACATGCTGAATGCGCCCTACAACGGCGGCACGCATCTGCCCGACATCACCGTCATCACGCCGGTGTTCGCGAGTTCACCCTCTCCCCGCTCGCGGGACGCGGAGGTTCTTTTCTATGTGGCGAGCCGCGGACATCACGAGGACATCGGCGGCCTGACGCCGGGGTCGATGACGCCGCGCGCGACGACCATCGACGAGGAGGGCGTCTACATCGACAACTTCAAGCTGGTCGATCAGGGGCGCTTCCTGGAGGCGGAAACGCACGCGCTGCTGGTCGGCGCCAAGTATCCTGCGCGCATGCCCGGCAAGAACATCGCCGACCTCAAGGCGCATGTGGCCGCCAACGCCAAGGGCGTCGACGAGCTCGGCAAGATGGTGGCCCACTTCGGGCTCGACGTCGTCAGGGCCTACATGCAGCACGTGCAGGACAACGCCGAGGAAAGCGTGCGCCGGCTGCTGTCGCGCCTCGACGACGGCGCCTTCCGGGTGGAGATGGACCAGGGCAGTTGGGTCGACGTGAGGATCACCGTCGATCGCACCAACCGCAGCGCGCGGGTCGACTTCTCGGCCACCTCGCCCGAGCAGCGCAACAACTTCAATGCGCCCGCACCGGTGACGCGTGCGGCCACGCTCTATGTGTTCCGCGTGATGGTGGACGAGCCGATCCCGATGAATGCCGGCTGCCTGAAGCCGATCGACATCGTCATCCCCGAGCAGTCGATGCTGAAGCCGGCCTACCCCGCCGCGGTGGTGGCGGGCAACGTGGAGACGAGCCAGATCGTCACCAACTGCCTGTTCGCCGCCCTGAAGGCCATGGGGCCGAGCCAGGGCACCATGAACAACCTTACCTTCGGCAACGCCAAGTATCAGTACTACGAGACCATCTGCTCGGGCAGCCCGGCGGGGCCCGGCTTCGACGGCACCGCCGCGGTGCATGTGCACATGACCAACACGCGGCTGACCGACCCGGAGATACTGGAATTGCGCTATCCCGTGCTGCTGGAGGAGTTCGGCATCCGCCGCGGCTCCGGCGGGGCAGGGAAATGGAGCGCCGGCGACGGCACCGCCCGCCGCATCCGCTTCCTCGAGAGGATGGACTGCGCCATCCTGTCCAGCTCCCGCAATATCAGGCCTTACGGCCTCGATGGCGGCCAGTCCGGCCAATGCGGCGAGAACTGGGTGCGGCGCAACAACGGCCGCATGGAGCGCCTGGAAGGCTGCGACCAGACCGTGCTGGAGCCCGGCGAAGCGGTCATCATCAAAACCCCAACGGGGGGCGGCTTCGGCCAAGCATGAACGGAGAATGACGCAGGGCATGCGCTGGCCGCAATGCTGCAGCGCAATAGATGATCTAGTTGCATTGCAGCAAAACCCCCACATTCGACTTTAGTGGCAAAGCTGCCGGCTCATCAAGAATGCCGAGGCTCCACGAGAGCAGAAACTTCCAGGGACGGGTCGACACGTCGCAAAGACGGAGATGATCCAATGAGCACCCTTACCTACACCAACGACACGTTCGCCCCGGCTGCGCCGAAGACCGAGGGGGCGCCGCGCAAGTCGCTGTGGCAGCGGTTTGTCGACGCCATGGTCGAAGTGCAGCAGCGCCGGGCCGAGAAGGAAGTCGCTCGCTTTCTGGCGAGCCGCGGCGGGATTTTGACCGACGAGACCGAACGGGAGATCATGCGCCTCTTCACGGCCAACGGCACCAAAGCGTTCTGAACGCGAAATCAGGAAGCCTGCAGGCAAATCGGCCGGTCCGACCCGCGGACCGGCCGGCGCGCTTTTCAGGCGGTCTTGGTGGGACGGATCAGGCCGTAGATGATGCCGAGCGCCAGGCCAAAGCCGCCAACGATGATGGCGACGACGAGCATGCGCCACGGATCCCAGCCACCGAACAGCACCTGGTTGGGCTGGCCGAAAATCTGGCCTTTGACGAGCGGCAGCAGGATCCAGTTGCTGACGACGACGATCAGCAGTCCGTAGATCAGGCCCTTCAGCCAGGCCGTGCCGCCCGGAAGCCAGTCATAGATCAGGGCGAACAGCACGCCCCAGAGACCGCCCCAGAAGATGTTGTTGATAAGCCTCGGCACGCCCCACGGGGGGATCGGCTGCAGGCTCCACGCCGCGCCCTGAAACCAACCGGCGCGCGTCAGGCCGTAGATGATGCCCTCGTGCACCGCGGCGACGGCGATGGCCGCCGCCATGAAACCCAGCACACAGCGAGTGATCGTGCTTTGCATGCATCGCACTCCAGCCAATGCCCCATCGTCTGCCCCATCGCCCGTCCCCTGGGCGAGGCGTGATTATCGTCCGTTTTGCCATCTTCAGGGAAGAGATCAAATGCAGCCGGATGTACCGTGGGCCTCAGATCCGGCAACCAGGCGCATGGGCCGACTTTTTGCTTGCCCGCGCTGTTGATGGGGCCCATATACGGGCGGTGCCAGCGGCCTCGGATGCGCGTGAGCGGCGGCTTGATGTCCGCCCACAGGCGAGGGGCGCTGTGGCCTCGAAACAGGAGAGTGCATGGCCAAGGAAGAAATGCTTGAGTTTGAGGGCGTTGTCGCCGAGGTGCTGCCTGATGCGCGCTGCCGGGTGAAGCTCGACAATGGGCATGAGGTGATCGCCTATACCTCGGGCCGCATGAAGAAGAACCGCATTCGCATCCTTGCCGGCGACAAGGTGACCGTGGAGATGACGCCCTACGATTTGGACAAGGGCCGCATCAATTTCCGCCACAAGGACACGCGCGCACCCGCGCCCGGCGCCGCCGGACAGCAGCGCCGGCCACCCCAGCGCCGTTTTCGCTGAGCGGCCGGTCGCGCCGAGTGCAGCGCCCGGCCCCATGGAGACACCGCGGGGCCCAGCAGAGTGTAGAGCAATTCAGGGCTGCAGGACTTGGGCCTGCGGCTGCTGACCGCAGTGGAAGCAGCAGCTTGAGCACCCCTGCTTGCCGCCGAAGCCCACACCCCAATACTTGCTGGCGTTGCCGGTGACCCAGGCACCAAAGCAGATTTTCTCACCGCGCTGGCAGTTCAACGTGTAGGTGTGATTGTTGTAGTCGTTGAGGTCCCAGGCCTGGCCGCTGCCCGGCCACTCATGGTTGCGTTCGCGCGAATAGAAGGCGATCTGCACCTTGTACTGATACATGCTCTTGACCGTCCACGTCATGGTCGTGGCGCTGCCCGGTTGGGCCTGCGACTGAGCTTGCGCGTGTGACGCCAGGATGAGTGCGGCGCCCAAGACGAGCGAGAGCAGCGCGATAATTAAACCTGATGAAATCTTCTGCAAGTGCATGACGACACCTCCCTGTGCACCGTCCGGAAAAGTCGGACCACGGCGCAAGTTTAGTATGCAGTGCGGATGCTTGGCGTGGCTAGAGTGGCACAGATCCACCGGTTTTTGCGCGCGTTGGTGAACGGCCGATCCCGTGGCGGCCGTCTTGGTCGGGCCACACGAATCGGCCGAAGGTGGCAAGGTTGGTAGCTTCTTGGACGGCAATCTATGAGCGAGCGTGTGAGCGGCAGGCGCCGGTCGGCGGACGAGGGCGAGATGGCGGCGAAATCGGTGGCCGGCCAGCGCATTCCGCCCAAATTCGACAAGAAGACCATTGCGTTGGTCTACGACTTCGACGGCACCCTCAGCCCCAAGCCCATGCAGGAATATGCCTTTCTGCCGCAGATCGGCGCCGACGCGGCGGCCTTCTGGGCCGAGAGCAATGCGATTGCCAAGCAAAGCCAGGCCGATCCGCTCATCACCTACATGCACCTCATGTACAAAAAGGCGCAGGCCAAAGGCGTGCGCATCGACCGGCAGGACCTGGTGGCCCAGGGGCGGCGGGTGGAGTTCTATCCGGGCGTGGAGACCTGGTTCGATACTATCGCGGCCTATGTGAAGAGCCACGCCCAGAGTCACGGCGTGCACCTGCGGCACTACCTGATCTCGTCGGGGCTGACGGAGATCGTGGAAGGTACCGCCATCTACAAGCGCTTCCACAACGTGTTCGCCTCCGAATACTGGTTCGAGGCCTACGAGCTGCCCTACCCCAAGCGGGTCATCACCGACACCGGCAAGACGCAATACCTCTTCCGCATCAACAAGGGCGTGGAGGACCTGGGTGAGAGCATCAACCAGCACATGCCGGAGGGCGAGCGGCCGATCCCCTTCTCCAACATGATCTATTTCGGCGACGGCGACACCGACGTGCCGTCGATGGCGGTGACGCGCAAGAACGGCGGCCATGCCGTGGCCGTGCATCCCCCGGGCAAGGGCAAGGCCAAGTGCGTGGAGCTGTTCAAGGCCGGGCGCTGCGATTTCTTCGCGCCCGCCGACTATCGCGAGGGCTCGGACCTCTTCAGGCGCACATGCCTGCTGCTCGACCGCATCCTCGCCGACATTCGCGTGCAGGAGGAGATGTGGCGGCTGGGGCGCGAGGCAGGGCGCAAGTGAGGGGGACGCCGGGTGGCATCCAAGACGGGGTTGCGCATCAGCCGGTGCAGCGAGGCGCTATTGCGACGCTAGCTGTGGCAGCAGGTCATCCATCTCCCGAGCCGCAGCGCGGTGCCGGCCTTCAGGTCAGCAGGGCGTAGAGCTGCGCGGGCATCATCGCCGCGGTCTGCGTGGTGGTGAAGGCGGCAATCTGCTCTGACGAAAGCGCGTCGATCTTGGTGACGCTCATCCCGGCCAGCGCGATCGTGCTGAGGGACGGAATGCCGGTGGTACTCGTCAGTGCGGCAAAGCTCGTCACCGACATGGCCGCGATCTGGAACGGGGTAAGGGCGGAGGCCTGCGCCGCCGTCAAACTGCCCAGCACCGTTGCCGTCAAGCCGCCGATGGCGGCCGGCGAGATCGCGCCGATCTGCACGGAACCGAATGCACCGGGCTGCGTCGCGGTCAGCTCCTCGACCGTCGTGGCATTGAGGCCGGCAATTTGCGCGGTTGAGAGGCTCTCGATCGGCAGCACGGCGCGTGAGGCCGTGGGCAGGGCGTTGAGCTGCGTTCCGGTCAATCCTTGGATCTGCGTCGCGCTCAAGGCATCGAGCTGGGTGCTCGAAAAGCTGTTGATCGCGGTGGTGCTGAGCCCGCCCAACTGGGTCGCGGTGAGGGCGGCAAGCTCAGGCGTGCTCCAATCCTGCAGGATGGTGGCAAGCAGGCGTTCGACCGCCACGGTCGACAGGAACGGGATCTGCGCCGTGCCGAGCGCTGCGACCTGCGTCGTGCTCAGCTTGCCGATGCCCGCGGCATCAAGGCCCGCAAGCTGGGTGGTCGCCATGTCGGCGACTTCGATGACCTGCACGCTCGCCGCCGGCAGGCTGTTCAACTGCGTCGCGGTGAGGCCCTGCACCTGCGCCGTGGTCAGGTTGTCGAGCTGGGTTGTGCTGAAAGCATTGAGCGCCGTGGTGGTGAGGCCGCCGAGCTGGTTTGCGGTCAGCGCGGAGAGCTGCGTCGGCGTCCAGTTCCCGAGCACGGTCGTCAGCAGAGCCTCGACGCCCTGCGCCGAGAGAGACCCGATCTGGGTGGTCGTGAGCGCCTGGACCTGGGTGCTTGTCAGCTTGTCGAGGCCGGTGGCGTTGAGGCCCGCGAGCTGCGCCGGGGACAGATCAGCAAGATCGAGCGCATGCAAAGCCTCCGCCGATAACGCATTGAGCTGTGTTGCCGTCAAACCCTGGACCTGGCTGGCGGTGAGCGCGGCAAGCTGCACCGTCGAGAAGTCGTCGAATTCATCGATCGCCAGCGCACCCAACGTGGCTGGCGTCAGGGCCTCAAGCTGCGTCGCGCTCCAGCCACGAAGCTCGGTCGCGCTCAGGGCCGCAAGCCCCTCCGGCGCAAGCGCCTTGATCTGGCCGGTGGTCAGCCCTTGCGCCTGGGAGGTGCTCAGGTTCTCGACTGCCGTGGCATTGAGGCCCCGCACTTGCGACGTCGACAGGCTGTCGATATCGAGCGCGTTCAGATTGGTTTCGCTCAGCCCATTGAGCTGTGTCGTCGTCAGGCTCTGCACCTGGGTGGTCGTCAGGGCCGCAAGCTGCGTCGCCGAGAATTCGTCGAGGGCGGTAGCCGTGAGGCCGCCGAGCTGTGAGCCGGTGAGGCTATTGATCTGGCTGGCGGACCAGGCCCGCACCTGGGTCGAGTCGAGCGCCTCGAGCACCGTGGTCGTCAGCGCTCTGATCTGACTGGAGCTGAGACTGCCAAGGTCTCCCGAGGAGAGCTGCTGAAGCGCCGTGAGCCCAATCCCCCGGATCTGCACGGTCGACAGTTTGGCTACGTCGAGCGCCGCCAGGGTCTCTTCCGACAGGCTGTTGAGCTGTGTCGTGGTGAGGCCTTGCACCTGGGTGGCCGTCAGCCTGGCAAGCTGCGTCGTCGAGAAGCCATCCAGCGCCGTTGCGCTCAACCCGGCGAGCTGCGCCGGCGAGAGGGCGCCGACTTGCGTCGACGTCCAGGATTGCACCTGAGTGGCGGCAAGGAATTCAAGGGAAGTGGTGGTGAGCGCCTTGATCTGGCTCACGGCCAGATTGTCGATATCAGTTGCCGGCAGTCGCGACAGCGCGGCCGTGCTCAGTCCCTTGACCTGCAGGGTCGTCAGCTTGGCCGTGTCGAGCGCCGCCAGGGTCTCTTCCGACATGTCGTTGAGCTGTGTCGCGGTGAGGCCCTGCACCTGAGTGGCCGTCAACCCGGCGAGCTGCACCGTCGCGAAGCCATCGAGTGCCGTTGTGCTGAGCCCGGCGAGCTGCGCGGGCGAGAGGGCACCGACTTGCGTCGTCGTCCAGGACTGCAGCTGGCCGGCGGCAAGGAATTCAAGTGCGGTCGTGGTGAGCGCCCTCATCTGGGTCACGGACAGATTGTCGATGTCGGTTGCCGACAGTCTCGACAGCGCGGCCGTGCTCAGTCCCTTGACCTGCAGGGTCGTCAGCTTGGCCGTGTCGAGCGCCGCCAAGCCCTCTTCCGGCATGTCGTTGAGCTGCGACGTGGTGAGGCCCTGCACCTGCGCTGTGGTCAAAGCCGCGAGCTGTGTGGCTGAGAAGTCGCCGAGCGCCGCCGTCGACAGGCCGCCGAGCTGTCTGCCCGCCAGCGCCGCGAGCTGGGATGCGCCCCAGCCCTGCACCTCATCCGCGCTCAGAGCCTCGAGCGCGCTCGTCGAGAGCACCTTGATCTGCGTCACCGTCAGCGCGTGCACATTCTGATCGGAGAGGTTTTCGATTGCGGTCGCGCTCAGGCCTCTGACCTGGGTCGATGACAGGCGGGAGACGTCAAGCGCGTTCAGGCTGGCCTCGGACAGGCCGTTGAGCTGCGCCGCCGTGAGCCCCTGAAGCTGGGCCGGTGTCAGCATGGCGAGCTGGCTGGTTGCCAGGCTCTCGAGCGCTGACGTGGCGAGCCCTCCAAGCTGCCGGCCGGTCACGGCAGCGAGCTGCTCGCCGCTCCAGCTCTGCGACACCGCCGGAAGCAGGACCTGGAGCGCCATCGTCGACAGGAATGCGATCTGCGTCGTGGTGAAGCTTGCGGCCTGGACTTCATCCAGGCTGCCGACGGCGGTCGCGTTGAGCCCCTTGACCTGGGCCGACGACAGATCGGCGACGGACAGGGCATTCAAGGCGGTGGCCGAGAGCCCGTTGAGCTGCTGGGTTCGCAGGCCTTGCAATTGCCTCGTCGCCAAGGCGGACCATTGCGCCGGCGACAGGGCATCGAGCACCGATGTTGTCAGGCTGCCGACCTGCGTCGGGCCCAGCGCGTTGATCTGCTCGGCGCTCCACGACTGCAGGTCTTCGGGAGCCAACCCCCGCAAGGCCGTTGCCGACAACGACCTGATCTGAGCCGGCGTAAGAGCGGCAGTTTGCGTCTCGGTCAGAGCGAGCAGCGCGTTGAGTGAAAGCCCGCGCACGGCGCTGACGGAGAAGCCGGTGATCTGCGTCGAGCTGAGGGCCTGCAAGTCCGTGGTTTCGAAGGCGTTGATTTGGGTCGCCTTCAAGACGGCAATCTGCGTGGTCGTCAGCTCGGCAACGTCCGTCTCGGTGAGGGCGGCAATCGCTGTCTGTCTGAGGGCCGCAATCTGCCTGAGCGTCATGCTGCCGATGTGCACCCATACCCTCCGCGGCTGGCGTTGCCCGAATCAGCTCAGGACCTTAGCGCGAGAGGCTTTTGCCAAACTTGCAGAGGCTCCGGCCGGCCAGGGGGCCCTGCCCGCCGGCTCACTGCCACGCGAATACGGGCTGCTCCAGGTCGGCGACGCGCGTGATGCGGCCCGCCAGCAGCTCGCGGAACTGATAGAGGAATGCCGCGGTCGGCGCGTGCACCAGGCCGCCGTTGATCCTGATCTGCACGACGCTGCGGGGGCTTTGCGGGATAGTGGTGAAGTCGACCGCATCGTCGCGGGCGATCTCCGCCAGCGCAATGCGGTGGATCGATGCCACCTCCTGGCTGTTGATCTTGAGGGCAGGCCGCAATCCGGCCCATACCACGACCGGCGCCACCAGATAGCCGGAGCGGGTCGGGTAGTCGTCGAGCATGCCGAGCACGGCATCGATGCCCAGCTTGAGGCCGATCTCCTCGTCGAGCTCGCGCAGCGCCGCCTTGGCGGGCGTCTCGCCCGCATCGCAACGCCCGCCGGGCAGCCCCCATTGGCCGCCGTGGGCGCGCAGGCCGTCGGCCCGCCTTGTCAGCAGGAAAGCGGCCACCCCCGAGCCGCCGCGCGTCTCGATGAGCGTGATGGCGACCGCGGCCCGCTTCAGGCCGCTTGGCACATCCGTGGCGCCGAGACGGGTGAATGCGGCGCAACGGCGCGCGATGCGGCGCCTGAAGGCGTCGTCATAGGGATAGATCATGCAGGGCTCATGCGACGGGCATGCCCTGGCACGTGCCATCCCCGGGCCCGGCTTTCCGCTGACCCGCTCCGGCCAGGCCGACACCCATCACTTGCCCTCGAACGGGTTCTTCCAGCCGCCGGGCGCGCGGCGCTCGGGGAAGGCGGAGGCGAGATAGTCGAGCATCTGCTCGCGCTGCTCGCCCTGCACATCCACCATCTTGTGGCGCGACACCATGAAGTCGAAGGTCTCGTTCCAGCGCTCGCGCGACATGCCCTGCTGGGCGATGATCTTGAAGCTGTGACAGGCGGTGCAGAAGTAGAAGGTGTCGTCGCGATGGGCGCCGGCCGGATACTGCTCCGGCGCTTCCTCGGGCGGCCGCTCGCGCCGGCTCTGCGCGCCGGCATCGAAGGTGGGGAGGATGAGGAGGGCTATGAGGACGGCACGTGCCAAGCCGCGGCCGAGCCATCCTGCATACCCTGTGCTCAAACGGGCCGCCCCGGTGTCATCCCGGAATTTCGCGGCCAGCGAAATATCCGGGACCCAGGAGAAGCGGGGCACACACGAATCGGGGCTCTGGGTCCCGGCTCTCGGGTTAACGCCCAAGGCCGGGATGACAGGGATCGTCATGCCGCTCAACCCACCAGCACGGCGATGCGGTGCATCGGGTTGGCGCCGTAGCCCTGCGGGTTCCAGTTGCCGGCCACGTGCGGCTGTGATTTTTCAGCCGAGTCGGTGGCGCGCACCCAGACCTCGTAGTAGCCGTCGCTCGGCAGCCGCACCGTTGCGGTCCAGCGCCGCCAGTCGTAGCGGTTCTTCGGGGGCGACAGGGCCGCCTGCCGCCAGGTGGCGCCGAAGTCGAGCGACAGGTCGACACGGCGGACCTCGAGGTCGCCCGCCCAGGCGGCGCCGCGCAGCCGCACCTCGCGCGTGCCGGCCGCCAGCCGGGTGCCGTTGGTCGGGCTGGTGATGATGCCGCGCACCGGCATCGATTCCAGGATCTTGAAGTTGCCGTCGTCTGACTTGCCGCCGGGCATCATCGGCTTGATCGCCACCCGATAGGAGGTGCCCATCATGCCCTGTCCGTCGTGCACCTTGTCGCGCAGGGTGATCTTGGAGAGCCACTTGTGCGAGACGGAGCCCGGCCAGCCCGGGATGACGAGGCGCAGCGGACCGCCGTGGATGTTCTCCAGCGGCTGGCCGTTCATGCCCCACACCAGCAGGCTGTGCTCATTCATGGCCTTGGCCAGGGGCACGCCGCGCGAGAGCGTCTCGCGCTTGGGGTCACCCGAGAGATGGACGTCGGCGCCGTAGTTGGCGGTATAGACGGCGGATTGCTTCACGCCGGCCGCACGCAGCACGCTGGCCAGGGGTATGCCGGTCCACTCGGCGCAGCCGGCGCCGCCGTTGGTCCACTGGTTGCCGCGGGCCTGGGGGGTGAAGAATGCACGACCGTTGCCACCGCACTCCAGCACCATGCGGTAGGTGCGGGCCGGCGCCCGCTTCTTCAATTCGCCGAGCGTGATCTCAAGCGGCTTGTTGACCTCGCCGTCGATGGTGAGCTTCCAGCCGTCGGAATCCTTGGCCGGGTCCGGGGTCAGGCCGTTGTTGCGAATAAAGAATTTGGAAAGAGGCGTCGTGTCGTCGTCGAGCAGGTGCTCGGGGGTTTCTGCAACCAGCGGCTTGTCGCCGAGCACGACCAGACCTGAATCCTTACCGGGGAAGTTGAGCTTCTGAGGGCCGGCAGGCGCAGCGGCCGGGGCGTCCTTCTTGGCGTCCTGGGCGAACGCGGCGGGAATGAGACCACCCGGCATATGCGCGTGATGCACGATGCTGCCGCCGACCGAGGCGCTCATGGCGGCCAAGCCTGCACCGCCGAGAAAGCCCCGGCGCGACACGTCCGTGCGCCGGTCGAACACGGTGGCGTCGGCGCGCTCGGCATCCTCGGCATACAGCTCGTCGATCAGGCGCTCTTTCTTGACCATTGTGCGTCTCCCCGGAAATTCGGCTGCAGATGAAGCTCTGCCGCGGCGGTGCGCATTATGCGGGATGTCCCCGCGGCGAGGCAATGCTGCGACACGGTGGCGGAGTGGCGCATGCAGGGCGCTGCAAGCCCCCATCCGTCACGGGTTGACACGGAGGTGTTACCCTCCCGAGTATCGATGGCGAACAGGGCATTGCAGCAAGGGGAAGCGTCATGGATCTGGAGCTCGAAGGCAAGGTCGCCATTGTCACGGGCGGCAATCGCGGCATCGGCAAGGCGATCGGGCGGGTGCTGGCGCAGGAAGGCGCCGACGTGGCGCTGGTTGCGCGCAACTCCGCCTCGCTGGACGCCGCGGCGGCGGAGATCGCCAAGGCGGGCGGCGGCAGGGCTCGGGGCTTCGTGTGCGATACCACCAACGATGCGGCGGTGAAAGAGATGGTGGCCGACGTGGTGGCAGCGTTCGGCCGGATCGACGTTCTGGTCAACTGCGCCGCCAAGCCGAGCGGCCAGTCGCGGCCGCCCACCTTGAGCGAGATCACCACCGAGGAGGTCTGGGACCATGTCAATACGAAGGTGGTGGGCTATCTGCGCACCGCGCGCGAGGTGGCGCCGCACATGATCAGGCAGAGGTCGGGGCGCATCATCAATGTGAGCGGCCTAGGTGCGCGCCACACCGGCACGACCATCGGCAGCATCCGCAATGTCGGCGTGGCGGCGCTGACCAAGAACCTGGCCGACGAGCTGGCGCCGCACGGCATTCAGGCGGTGTGCGTGCATCCCGGGCTCACCCGCACGGAGGCGACCCCGGGCGTGATCGCGGCGCGGGCAAAGGCGGGGGGCGTGAGCGAGGCAGAGATCGCGGCGCGCATGGACGGCGGCAATCTGGTGCGGAAGCTGATCACGGCCGAGCAGATCGGCCACGTGGTGGCGTTCCTGGCCTCGCCCAAGGCCATGGCGATCAACGGCGATTCGATCCCCGCGGGCGGGGGGACGCCGGGGGCGATCTACTATTGAGACCTCGTGGTGTGCCGATTCGGGAACATGTTGCCAAACGACACGTCGCCATGGGCTTGCGAGGTGCGTTGAGCCGCATAGGCGTGCTGCAGCAGTGGATGGACTGCAGGCGGCCCGGGAGTTGTTCCCCATTGATCTCGAGACTATGGTGTCCGCATACCGAAGGATTGCCCAGTCAGTGCGATGAGCGCGAAAGGCAACACCTATGAATGATCAGTCAAGGAGCTCCAGTGACATTGGAAGGCAAGCGGTGAACTATGCAGCGATCTCTCGCCTCAGCATGCTTCACAGCGTCTTTGCTGCATTCATTCTGGGAGCGGGGGCGGCAATTGCCGGCAGTGGGGCTGCCGCGATTCTGATCGACCTTCTGCATTCGAACAAGCGAGCCTTGGTCGAGCAGTACATCGAGCCCGTTGCATGGGCAGCAGGCCTCATAGCCGTAGTCCTCAACGTTCTTATGCTCGTTGTGAGCGCCCGAAGATGAGTTGGTCGCATCTGGCCTCGACACTCGCGTTCCTCGTTCCGCACGACAAGGCCGAGTTGGGGAAATTCTATTTCTTCATTATTGCGCTCTGTCTTTCGATCAACATCATATGGGACATCTGCACGAGCAAAACGCCGCGCTTTCACTTGGATCGCCTGTCGGAAAAGGTCATTACCGTCGTGGCCGCGACCACAATTGCTAGCAGCCTGCTTGTCTGCATGGCGGTCGTTGATCCCAAGGTGTACACCCTGATCGGAGATTTTACGCTTACGCTCGTGCTTGCCGGAGTGGCGGGCTTGCTGGTGAGCATCCCTGAGATCGATCCCGTGCCAGGATATCAGAGGGCGCAATGGCGGCGGACTTCGTTGCGAGAGTCGATCCAATCGCATGGGCAACCTGCGCAAGGCGAAGAACGGGGTTAGCGGCGGCAGCCCTCAAAGACCGAGAGATCGCTCTCACCACACGCCGGGCAGCAGGCGCCAGCGCACGCGCTGGGTGTAGTCGGCATAGCCGGGCAGTCCGGCGCGCAGCGTCGCCTCCTCGAGCACGATGCGCACGGCGATCAGCGCAATCACGAGGGGCGCGACCGCAAGGCCGAGCCACGCGCCGAGCAGCAACGGCACGTCGAGGAAATAGAGGATCGCGCCGACGTACATGGGATGCCGGACGACCGCATAGGGGCCGCTGTCGATCACCCTCTGCTGGCGCTCGGTCTGCACGCGTACGACGGGCGCCGCGAACGTGTTCGTGCGCATGGTCAGGAACACGACATACAGACACATCAGCATGGCTGCGACGCCGACGAGGCGCAGCGGCAGAGGCATTGCAGCCCTCGTGCTGGCGCCTGCATCCAGCCCCATGAGAAGGAACCAGCCGCAGACAGCTATCAGCAGCACGGCAACGAGCACCTTGTCGGCCGTGCGTTGGCCGCGTTGAAACATGGGCCCCATGCGCTGGGTCAGCAGCTCGGGATCATGGCGGGCGGGGCCACAGCCCCATGCCGATGCCGCTCGCCGTGCTCATGGCGATGAATACCCATGCGCCGGGCCAGGCGAGCGTGCCGGCAGGCACGAACAGCAGCAGCACCATGCCGGTGAGCCAGAGGGCGGTGCGGACGAGCATCTGCGAGGTCATGCAGCACATCCCCCGGTGTGGGCCGTTCCGTTCCCGCGCAACCGTGCGCCCGTTATTCCGGCACCGCGACGCGCGGTCAGTTTCCCGCTGGCGGAGCCACCGCCGCGTCGGGCTGGTTGCTGCGCGCGAGCGCATCGGCAACGAAGCCCGACGCCTTCATCTCCTCGATGAACAGGCGCAGGTAGCGCGCGCCCGCGTCGCGACCCTTGGGCGTGCCCATGGCCTGTTGGATCACCATGAAGCGTCCCTCCATGACGCGCACGCTGCGGTCGGTCTTGGCGTACGCGACCAGCGGCTGCCGCACCCCGGCCGCAACCTCGAGCTTGTCGGCAAGGAAGAGATCGATCATGGCACGGCCGCCGCCGGCTGTTGCGCGCACGAGCGTTGCGTTCTTGAGGGTGCGCGTCAGGTAGAGGTCGTAGGCCGATCCCTGGCCGACGGCGATGCGCACGCCGGCGCGGTCCACATCCTGGATCGTCTTGAGCGGCGACTCCCTGGGCACCATGTAGGTGCCTTCAATGAGGACGTAGGGCGGCGTGAAATCGATCTCGGCGGCGCGCACCGGCTCGATCGCCAGAAAGGCGATGTCCCAGGCTCCCGTCTTCAGGGCATCGAACACCTTGCCGGCCGCTTCGAAGGCGACGAACTCGACCGGCACGTCAAGGCGCTGGGCCAGCGCGCCGGCGAGGTCCGCGCTGACGCCGCGCGGTGCGCCGGTCTGCGGGTCCCTCTGGGCCAGGACGCCGTTGCCGAAATTGATGGCGGCCCGCAGCTTGCCGGCGGGGGCGAGGCTGGTGACGATGTCGGGAGAGAGCTTGCTCACGCTGCGGCCTTCCTGTGCGAAAGCGGCGGCGGTGCCGGCGATGAGCATGCCGGCTGCGCAAAGGACCTTGAGCAGTGCGCCTTCCGCCATCGCGCCGATCTTGCTGCCGGAACCCGCACCGACCATAGCAGGACGCAAGGCAGCTCGTAAGTCCTCGAACGGATGCGCCGGCTGCCGGCGCGACCATCGGAACCGGCGTGCGGGCCGTTGGGTTCACCACGGGAGCGGCTGGCGGCCGGGACCCGGCATGCGATAGGGTGGGGTCATCCGCGATCTGAGGGAGACGGTGCATGTCCATGTCCATCACCAAAGGTCACTGCCAGTGCGGCGCCATCGCCTACGCGTTCGAGGGGGAGCCCAAATGGGTGATGCATTGCCACTGCACGAACTGCAGGCGCGCCGTGTCGTCGGTCGTCGCCACCTATGTCGGCGTCAGGCTGCAGCAGTTCCGCTATCTGCAGGGTGAGCCGGCGGCCTACGAGTCCTCGCCGGGCGTGAAGCGCTATTTCTGCGCCACCTGCGGCTCGCCCATGGCCTTCACGGGGGAGAGGTGGCCGGGCGAGGTGCACCTCTTCCACGGCACGCTAGCCGACCCCGGGCAATGGCCGCCGACCGGGCATGCCTATGTGGGGGAGCAGCTGCCATGGTTCGAGGTCAGCGATCACCTGCCGCGCTACGAGGTGACGGCGGGCAGGGGCGCCAAGCCTGCGCGGACCGGGCCGCGGCGCGCATGACGGGAACCGAAGGGGCCGGCGATGTCGTTGTGGCATCTGGGTCCCGGATGTTCGCGTTCCGCGAATGCCGGGATGACAAGTGGGGGTGGTAAAGCAAACTCGGGAGATCAATGATGCAGCGGGTTCCTGCTATCGCGCTTCTGCTCCTCGCAGCGCCGGCGGCGGTGCTGGCCCATCACGGCTGGGGCAGCTACGACGCCTCCAAGACGATCATCGTTGAAGGGCCGATTGCGACCTCGAGCTACACCAATCCGCATGCCCTCATCACGGTGAAGGCGCCGGACAAGGTGTGGACGGTCACGCTGGCCCCCACGACGCGCATGCAAAGCCGCGGTGCGCCGGCGGAACTCGTGGGCGTCGGCAAGATCGTCAAGGCCGAGGGCTATGCCTCCAAGGTCGATCCGGATGAGATGCGGGCGGAGCGCATCACCGTCGAGGGCAAGACCGTCGAGATGCGCTAGATGCTGAGCGACGCGCCGCAGGTGCTGATTGCGCTGGAGCAGTCCGGGCTGGGAGCTCTGATCCGGCAGTCCCCCTGGGCGTATCCGATTGCCAACGTCGGCCACATCGTGGCGCTCACGCTGTTCGTGGCGTCGGTGGCGATCATGGATCTCAGGCTGCTCGGGGCGTTTGCCGCCGTGCCCCCCGCGGCGGTGGTGCGGCCGGCGCGGCGGGGGGCCATGCTGGGCCTGGCCCTGATGGCGCTGACGGGCTTCATGCTGTTCACCGCGGAGGCCAGCCACGTGGCCATGAACCGCGTGTTCCAGATCAAGGCGGCGCTGATCGGCCTCGGCATCCTCAATGCGCTGCTGATCGCGGGCCCGGCCGTTGCCAGGATCGCCGAGCTGCCGGCCAAAGCGGTGCTGCCGGCGCGGGCACGGCTGGCGGCGGTGATCTCGCTTCTTACCTGGATCTTGGTGGCCGCCTGCGGGCGGCTGATCGCGTATTTCTAGCGCCGCCCGCGGTATAGGGCGGTCGGCGCCTTGGCGCGAATTCGAGCGCCCCGCCCTTGCCGCGCCGTGTGCTATAACGCGCGCCATGAGCGATTCAACGAAACCCAACGCCGCCGTCGTCGTCGGCAAAGTGACGTTCGCCAACGACCGGCCGATCGCGCTGTTTGCCGGCCCCTGCCAGATGGAAAGCCGCGCGCATGCGCTGGAGATGGCAGCCGCGCTGAAGGAGATGTGCGGCCGGCTCGGCATCGGCCTCGTCTACAAGACGTCGTTCGACAAGGCCAACCGCACCAGCCTGACGGGCAAGCGCGGCATCGGGCTCGATGGCGCGCTGCCGGTGTTTGCCGAGATCAGGACCAGCCTCGGCCTGCCCGTCGTCACCGATGTGCACGAGGCGGCACAGTGCGCGCCCTTGGCCCAGGTGGTGGACGTGCTGCAGATCCCAGCCTTCCTGTGCCGGCAGACGGACCTGCTGGTCGCGGCGGCCAGGACGGGCCGGGCGGTGAAGGTGAAGAAGGGCCAGTTCCTGGCGCCATGGGATATGCAGAACGTGGTCGCCAAGATCACCGGCAGCGGCAACGCCAATGTGCTGGTGACCGAGCGCGGCGCCTCGTTCGGCTACAACACCCTGGTGGTGGACATGCGCGCATTGCCGATCATGGCGCGGATCGGCGCGCCGGTCATTTTCGATGCCACGCACGCGGTGCAGCAGCCGGGCGGCCAGGGCACGGCCTCGGGCGGCGACCGGGCCTTCGTGCCGGTGCTGGCGCGGGCCGCCGTGGCGGTGGGCGTGGCCGGCGTGTTCATCGAGACGCACCAGGATCCCGACCAGGCGCCCTCCGACGGGCCCAACATGGTGCCGCTCAGGCAGCTCGAGGGGCTGGTTGCCGAACTGATGGCGATCGATCAGGTGGCCAAGACGCCTCGCGCATAGGCGCGCTGCAGCTGCCGGCCCTGCGGCTCGAGGCCGGCGGCGCGGTGCCGTCGTTGACCGTGTCAACGGCGGTCCGACGGAGGCCCGCAGCCTCTACTTCTTGACCAGACTGCACTTGCTCTGGGCCAGCGGCAGGGCGGCCTGCTCGCCGGGGATGGTGCGCAGCACCTTGTAGTAGTCCCACGGGCCCTTCGACTCCTCGGGGCGCTTGACCTCGACCAGATACATGTCGTGGATCAGCCGGCCGTCCGCGCGGATTTTCGCGCCCTTGGCGAAGAAGTCGTCCACCGGCATCGCGCGCATCCTGTCGGCAACGGCCTTGCCGTCATCGGTGCCGGCCGCCTGCACCGCCCGCAGGTAGTGCAGGACCGAGGAGTAGACGCCGGCCTGCACCATGCCCGGCTTGCGCTTGGTCTCCGCTTCGTAGCGCTTGGCGAAGTCCCGGCTGCCGTCGTCGCGGTTCCAGTAGTAGGCCGTCGTCGCAATCAGCCCCTTGGCCGCCTGCAAGCCCATCGCGTGCACGTCGCTGATCACGATCACCAGCCCGACCAGCTTCTGCTTGCCGTCGGTGATGCCGAATTCGCCTGCCTGCTTGACCGCGGTCACGGTGTCGGCGCCGGCGTTGGCGAGCCCGATGATGGACGCCTTGGAGCTCTGGGCCTGGAACAGGAAGGAGGAGAAGTCGTTGCTGCCGGTGGGATGGCGGACCTGCCCGAGCACCTTGCCGCCGCCGGCGACAACCTCCTGGCTGAGATCGGCCGCCATCTGGTGCCCGAACGCATAGTCGGCCACGAGCAGGAACCACTCCTTGCCGCCCTCCTGCAGAATGGCACGCGCGCTGCCGATGGCCTGCGAGTAGGTGTCAAAGGTCCAGTGGAAGCCGGTGGGCGAGCAGTCCTCGTTGGTGAGGCGCGTGGTGGCGGGGCCCGAGAACAGCGCGACCTTGCCGCGCTCCTTCGTCAAATTCTGGATGCCGAGCGCGACGGCGGAGTTGGTGAGGTCGGCGAAGGCATCCACGCCCTCCACGTCGATCCACTGCCGGGCGACGGTGGAGGCGACATCGACCTTGTTCTGATGGTCGGCGGACAGGATCTCGATGCGCTTGCCCAGCACCGTGCCGCCGAAATCCTTGACCGCCATCTTGGCGGCGACGACCGATCCGAGCCCGCCGAAGTCGGAGTAGAGGCCCGACTGGTCGTTCAGAACGCCGATCTTGACGGCGTCTCCGGATATCTGGGCATTCGCCGCCCCCGGGCCGAGGCACAAGGCGGCCGAAAGCACAGTCGCGTAGGCTAGGCGCATCGCATTTCTCCGTAGTCCAGGGTTGGGCCAGGGTCACGATTGCGCGAAGTGGAACCCCGGACAACCTGCCAAAACGACAGGGCTCCGTTGCAGTTGGCGGCCGGCGGGCCAGGGGGCTGGGCGTGCGCTGCGGCAATTGACGTGCGCCGACGGACAGCCCATAGGTCCGCGGGCGAATCTCGCGAAGGACCTGAGACATGATGACGCCGCCCGAACCCGCGCTGGCCGCTGCCGCGAAGGAGGCCCGCGCCTGGCCGTTCGAGGAGGCGCGCAAGATCATCAAGCGGCTGGCCACCCTCGAGGGCGGCGCCGACAAGACCGTGATCTTCGAGACGGGCTATGGGCCGTCGGGGCTGCCGCACATCGGCACGTTCGGCGAGGTGGCGCGCACGGCCATGGTGCGCCACGCCTTCGAGGTGCTGACCGAGGGCAGGCGCAAGACGCGGCTCATCTGCTTCTCCGACGACATGGACGGGCTCAGGAAGGTGCCGGACAACGTGCCCAACAGGGACATGCTGGCGCAGCACATCGACAAGCCGCTGACCTCGGTGCCCGATCCCTTCGGCACCGAGCATCCGAGCTTCGCACACCACAACAATGCGCGCCTGCGCCGCTTTCTCGACCAGTTCGGCTTCGACTACGAGTTCTACTCGGCCACCGAGTGCTACAGGGCCGGGATGTTCGACGAGACGCTGCTCAAGATGCTCAAGACCTACGACAAGGTGATGGATATCATCCTGCCGACCCTGGGGCCCGAGCGTCGCGCGACGTACTCGCCGTTCCTGCCGATCTCACCGACCACCGGCAAGGTGCTGCAGGTGCCGATGCTGGAGCGGCATCCGAGGACGGGCACCGTCGTCTATCTCGATCCGGAGACCGGCAAGAAGGTCGAGACGCCGGTGACGGGCGGGCGCGTCAAGTGCCAGTGGAAGGCAGACTGGGCGCTGCGCTGGACGGCGCTCAGCGTCGACTACGAGATGTGCGGCAAGGATCTCATCGACTCGGTGACGCTGTCGTCCAGGATCTGCCGCGCGCTTGGCGGCACGCCGCCCGAGAACCTGACCTACGAGCTGTTCCTGGATCAGGAGGGCGGCAAGATCTCCAAGTCGAAGGGCAACGGCCTCACCATCGAGGAGTGGCTGACCTACGCCTCGCCCGAGAGCCTGTCGCTGTTCATGTTCCAGAAGCCGAAGGCGGCCAAGCGGCTCTACTTCGACGTGATCCCGCGCACGGTGGACGAGTACCTGCAGTTCCTCGCCGCCTATCCGCGCCAGGACGCGAAGGGCCAGATCGACAACGCGGTGTGGCACATCCATGGCGGCGCCCCGCCGGCGGCGGAGCTGCCGATCTCCTTCGGGCTGCTCATCAACCTGGTGGCGGCATCGAATGCCCACGACAAGGATGTGCTGTGGGGCTTCATCCGCCGCCATGCGCCCGGGGCGGGGCCCCAGACACATCCGCTGCTCGATCATCTGGCGGGCTACGCGGTGCGCTACTACGAGGACTTCGTGCAGCCGCAGAAGACGTTCCGCCTGGCCGACGAGGTGGAGGCCGGCGCGCTGCGCGCGCTGTCGGATGCGCTGGGCAAGGTGCCGCCCGATGCCAGGGCCGAGGATCTGCAGACCGTCATCTATGATGTCGGGCGCGCCGTTGCGCGCTATCAGGACTTCAAGGCCAAGGGCGCCACGCCCGAGAAGCCCGGCGTCTCCAACGCCTGGTTCGGCGCCATCTATCAGGTGCTGCTGGGCGAGGAGCGCGGGCCCCGGTTCGGCAGCTTCATCGAGCTCTACGGCGTGGAGAACACGCGCACGCTGATCGACAAGGCGTTGAAGGGGGAGCTGGCGGGAGCGTCAATCAACAAACCCTGAACCCACCAGACGTCCTCGAGCTCACGCGCGCGCAAACCATGATGCAAGGCGCCAGCCACTGCAGCTTTCGGCACAAGCGGCAGGATGGCTGAGGCGGGATCGCACGGGATCGGACCTGTTCCAGCGCCGACCCTTGCGCGCAGCCGCGACTGTGTGAAACGCGCCCTCCTGTGCAAAATTCGAACTCTCGGCCGCGCTTTTCGGCCCTGTCGGGCTCTGCCGGCAGCGGAAACCTTGTCCAGAACCAAGTATGCGTTTAGGTACTGAACAGGCCTCGCCGGTGCGCGCTGCGTGGCGAGAGGAGTAGAAAGTTCGAGGGGGGACAATGAACTTTGCTCGGACGGCATCGCGTTGCATGCTGATCGCTGCGATCAATATGACGTGGGCTGCATCCCAGGCCCACGCGCAGGACGCCCCTGTTTTCCGGAGCGACATTGAACGCCAGGAACGCGAACGCGAGGCGCAACGCGCCGAACGCCGCAAGCTGCACAATGTTGTCGTCTATCCCAAGTTCATGGACGGAGGCGAGAAGCCCAACATCGCTCCGCAGAAGCCACCGGTCGTCTATCTGGAGTACAACGAGCCGCCAGGCACGATCATCGTCGATACGGGGGGACGCAAGCTCTATTACGTCCTGCCCAACAAGGAGGCCTACGCCTACCCGATTTCCGTCGGCCGAGACGGCTTCACCTGGACCGGGACGGAGAAGATCAGCCGTATCGCATCCTGGCCATCCTGGACGCCGCCGCCCGAGATGCGCCAGCGCCAGCCGGGCCTGCCCATCACCGTGTCGGGCGGCGTCATCAATCCGCTTGGAGCCAAGGCGCTTTACCTCGGCAACACGATCTACCGCATTCACGGAACGAACAACGAGCGCTCGATCGGCCGCGCGTCGTCATCGGGATGTTTCCGCATGATGAACGAGCACGTGACCCATCTGGCTACTCTTGCGCGCATTGGGACGACCGTGCGGGTCGTCTCGAACTATTCCGGCGCAAGCGAGTCCATGCCGCTGTCCGCCCTGTTCTCGGGATTCGGCTTTGGCTCCGACGACCCGCCTGTCCCGCAGAAAAGGGTCAAGGCCAAGAAATAGCACCTGGTGCCTCGCGTCTGCGACCCGCCTCTTTGACGCTGAACGCAACTGTTCTTGCCGCCGGCGGTCGGACGTGACGCGCAGCGGGGATAGGGAGATCGCGGGTTCATCTGGATGGGGCTCGCTATCCCCGCCCCCCTGCGCGCGTGCTAGAGCTTGCTTCACCTCGGACATGGGGCGGCGTCTCCGGAGACGCGGCCTCAAATTGGAGCCGGGGGCCGCAGTCCGATCGCTTCTGCGGGCGTGGCCGCCAGACCAGCGGATCGCCATGTATGGGGCCCGGATGCCGGCAGAGCAGGGCGTTCGACGCCACTGTAGCAGTTTCAGGTCAGCAGGCGCAGAACGTCCTGCTCCTCCACCTTCCCAACAGCCTCGGGCGGAAGCCGCCGCGGGGGCAAAGGCACGTGCGGCGCAGGCCCGACCACGACAGGCACGCACACTGCGCTGCCGCGTGCCCCGCGTGCTCGCGTCGCGGGTCTACCCGGCGGCCCGGGCGGCGGTGCGGATCGGAAGGCGCAGGGTGCGCGGGCGAAGGCGCCCGCCCGTGGCGGCGCGCTCGGCCGGCGGGAACACATCGAGGCTCGGCCACAAGCCCGTCACCAGCGTGCGCGCGTAGCCGTTGGCATGGCCTGAGCGGCGCATGGCGGCGGCGGCGCCGTGGTGGTCGTAGGCCAGGCGGCGTGTCGCGATCAGGAGATCATCGTCCTCGAGCCGGATCAGGCCGTACCAGACGTCAGGCGTCCCATCGTTGGCGGGCATGCCGATGACGCCGGGATTGAACCACACGCGGCCGTCGATGCGCTCGATGAACGGCACGCCGGCGTGGCCGGCGATGACGATGTCGGCGCCGGAGCGCTCCAGCTCCGCGGCGAGGGCAGCGCGCTCGGAGGCGAAGATGAACGTGTTGATCACGTCGACACCGCCATGGACAACGCGGACACTCCAGCCGCCGATCGTGCACGTGAGCGTTTTCGGCAGGGCCGCCATCCAGGCGCGGCTTGCGGGCGACATGCGCGCGTTGGCGAAGGGATACCAGCCCTTGGCGAGCCGGTCGCATTCGGAGCCCTCCTCGAAGCCGCAGGCGCACGTGTCGGAAGCGTCGGCGAGCTGCTCCTCGCAGTTGCCGGCGATGACATGGCAGCCCCAGTCGCGGATGGCGGCTGCGGTGTCCTCCGGCTCGGCGCAATAGGCGACAACGTCGCCTGTGCAGATGCAGTGCGAGGGGGGAATGTCGAGGTCTTCGGCGCGCTGCCTGAGCGCCAACAGCGCGCGCAGGTTGGAGTAGGGCCCGCCGAAGACGAGGACAGGCGGCTGGAGAACGAGATC
The DNA here is from genome assembly GCA_019747815.1 of Hyphomonadaceae bacterium. Classification (GTDB taxonomy): domain Bacteria; phylum Pseudomonadota; class Alphaproteobacteria; order Rhizobiales; family Hyphomicrobiaceae; genus AWTP1-13. Next base: position 44,152 of record JAIEQJ010000032.1, on the reverse strand, counting down.
GGTCATCGTGCTTCGGCTCCCCTACGCCTTGCGCAGGCTGTTGCCCGAGGCCGGGTCGAACAGGTGCACCGCTTCGGGGGCGGCGCTGAGGCCGAACGTGTCGCCCGCGGGGGCGGGTCCCGCAAGGGCCACGACCACGGCCGCATCGCCGACCATGCCATGGAACAGGCGCGTGGCACCCAGCTCCTCGGCGAAATCCTTGGTGAAGGTCAGCGCGCCCCCGCCATTGCCGGCGAGGCGCAGATCCTCGGGCCGGATGCCGACCTCCACCTCGCGGCCCACCTCTGTGGGCAGTGTCGCGGCATCGAAGGCGATGCGCCCGCCGCCGACATCCACCAGGCCGCTTTCAACGACGCGCCCCGGGATCAGGTTCATGGCCGGAGAGCCGATGAAGGTGGCGACGAAGCGCGTGGCGGGGAAGCGATAGACCTGGTTGGGCGCGCCGGTCTGCTCCACGCGGCCGCCATTCATCACCACGATCTTGTCGGCCATGGTCATGGCCTCGATCTGGTCGTGGGTGACGAAGATCGAGGTGGCCTTGAGGCGATTGTGCAGGCGGCGGATCTCGATGCGCATCTGCACTCTGAGCTTGGCGTCGAGGTTGGACAGCGGCTCGTCGAACAGGAAGGCCTGTGGCTCGCGCACGATGGCGCGTCCCATGGCGACGCGCTGGCGCTGGCCGCCGGAGAGCGCGCGCGGCTTGCGGTCGAGGAAGTCGCCGATCGCGAGCAGCTTGGCGGCTTGCGCGACGCGGCTCTCGATCTCGGCCTTGGGCACGCCGTGGTTCCTGAGGCCGTAGGCCATGTTGTCGTAGACCGACATGTGCGGATAGAGCGCGTAGTTCTGGAACACCATGGCGATGTCGCGGTCGGCGGGCTCGACCTCGTTGACGATCCTGCCGCCGATGGAGACGGTGCCGGCGGTGATGGTCTCGAGGCCGGCGATCATCCGCAGCAGCGTGGACTTGCCGCAGCCAGAGGGGCCGAGCAGCACGGTGAAGGAGCCGTCGGGAATGTCGAGCGTCACGCCTTGCACGGCCTCGACGCCGCCGGCGTAGACCTTGCGCACATCCTGGAGCGTTACTGAGGCCATCAACAAGTTCTCCGCGATTCCCCTCCCCGTCGTACCGAAGGCGCGCCTCCGGCACGACGTGGGAGGGATTAGGGGTGGGGCAAACCCCTACGGCAAACGTTCTGCAGTTCCCCCCTCCCTGCCCTCCCCCACAAGGGGGGAGGGAAAGACATCACTTCTCCGTCTCCACCAGGCCCTTCACGAACCAGCGCTGCATCAGCACCACCACGGCGACCGGCGGCAGCATGGCGAGCATGGCGGTGGCCATCACCACGTTCCATTCGGTCAGCGCGTCGGCCGTGACGATCATCTTCTTGATGCCGATGACGATGGTCTGCATGTCGTCGCGCGTGGTGATGAGGATCGGCCACAGATACTGGTTCCAGCCGTAGATGAAGAGGATCACGAACAGCGCGGCGATGTTGGTCCTCGACAACGGCAGCACCGTATCCTTGAAGAAGCGGAAGGGCCCGGCGCCGTCGAGCTTGGAGGCCTCGATCAGCTCGTCGGGAATGGTCATGAAGAACTGCCGGAAGAACAGCGTGGCGGTGGCCGAGGCGATCAGCGGCAGGGTAAGGCCGGCATAGGAGTTGAGGAGATTGAGGTCAGCGGCGATCTTGTAGGTGGGGTAGATGCGCACCTCCACCGGCAGCATCAGTGTTATGAAGATCAGCCAGAAGGCCGCCATGCGCAGCGGAAATTTGAAGTAGACGACCGCGTAGGAGGAGATGATGGAGATGGCGATCTTGCCGACGGCGATCGCCAGCGCCATGACGAAGCTGTTGAGCAGCATGGTGGCGACGGGCTCGCGCGTGGTGCCCGACGTGCCGACGAACAGCGTGCGCCAGTAGGTCTCGAAGAACAGCGGGCCGGGGGTGAGGCCCATCTGCCCGTTGGCGATGGTGGCCTGATCGAGGGTCGAGCCGACGAAGCACAGGTAGACCGGGAAGGCGACGATGGCGACGCCGGTGAGCAGGACTAGGTGCGGGATGAGATCGCCGAAGCGCCGCCGCTCAACCATGGGGCGCTCCGTCGAGCGGCGCGCGTGCTCCCTCTCCCCACTCTTCAGTGGGGAGAGGGCTGGGGTGAGGGGCGGCAATAGGCGCCGTCGCTGAAACTTGCGGCTGCTCCTCACCCCGACCCTCTCCCCGTAAACGGGGAGAGGGGGAGCATGCGCGAGGATCTGAAATGCATGCCAACATCAGTACGTCACCCTGCGCTCGATGTAGCGGAACTGCACGGCGGTCAGCGCGATCACCATGATCATGAGGATCACCGACTGCGCTGCCGAGCCGCCGAGATTGCCGCCGAGCCGGCCGTCGAAGAACACCTTGTAGACCAGCGTCTCGGTGGCCTTGGCCGGGCCGCCGCCGGTCATGGCGTCGATGATGCCGAAGGTGTCGAAGAACACGTAGACGATGTTGACCACCAGTAGAAAGAAGGCGGTGGGCGACAGCAGCGGAAAGACGATGGTCCAGAAGCGGCGCACGGGTCGTGCACCGTCGATGGCCGCCGCCTCGATCACCGAGCGCGGGATCGATTGCAGGCCGGCGAGGAAGAACAGGAAATTGTAGCTGATCTGCTTCCAGGTCGATGCCATGATCACGAGGGCCATGGCGTGATCGCCGTTAAGCAGCGGGTTCCAGTCGAGCCCAAGCGCGCGCAGGCCGCGCGCCACCAGCCCAAGGGAGGGCTGGAACATGAAGAGCCACAGAACGCCGGCAATGGCGGGCGCCACGGCATAGGGCCAGATCAGCAGCGTCTTGTAGGCGCCCGCCCCCTTGATGCTCTTGTCGGCCTGCACGGCGAGCAGCAGTGCGATCGACAGCGAAAGCGCGGTTACGGCGATGGAAAAGATCGCCGTCGTCGCCATGGCCCGGTAATAGTCGCCGTCGTGAAACAGGTGGTTGTAGTTCTCAAACCACACAAAGTCGGTTCTGAGCCCGAAGGCGTCCTCCAGCAAAAACGATTGCCACACCGCTTGGCTGGCCGGCCAGTAGAAGAAGACGAGCGTGATCAGGAGCTGCGGCGCCAGCAGCAGATACGGGAGCGCCCGGCCGCCGAAAATCGCGCGCTTCTCCATGTGCACCCTCCCTCTCCTCGCGCCCTTCCAGCTCTCCGTTATCGCCATCAGCGCAGGGAGAGGGAGATGCGCCTGGGGTCACCGCGACACCGTGCGCTCGAACTGCCGCAGCATGGCGTTGCCGCGCGATACCGCGTCGTCGATGGCCTGCTGTGCGGTCTTCTTGCCCGACAGCGCCGCCTCGAACTCCTCCGCCCACACCTCGCGCAGCTGCACCATGTTGCCGAGGCGCAGCCCGCGCGAATTTGCGGTCGGCTCCTTGTTGGTGAGCTCGATGAGCGGCGTCTCGAGGTAGGGGAACTCCTTGTAGTAGCCCGACGCCTTGGTCTTGTCGTAGGCCGCCTTGGTGATCGGCAGATAGCCCGACAGCTTGTGCAGCTCGACCTGGCGGTCGGTGTCGGAGAGGAAGGTGAAGAACCTGGCGACACCCTTGTATTCGGCCGCGCTCTTGCCGCCCATCACCCACAGCGAGGCGCCGCCGATGATGGAGTTCTGCGGCGCACCGGCCACCTCCGGATAGTAGGGCATGGGCGCGTTGCCGAAGGCGAACTTGGCGTTGGCCTTGACGTTGCCGAAGAATGCCGAGGAGGTGAGGAAGATCGGGCATTCGCCGGATGTGAAGCGGCCCTCGCCCGTGTTGGTGCGCCCCGAGTAGTCGTAGGTCTTGTCCTTTTGCAGATCGACGAGGTTCTGCAGGTGCTTCACGTGCAGGGGGCTGTTGAAGGCCAGAACCGTGTCGAAGCCGTCCATGCCGTTGGACTTGGTGGCGAGCGGCACGTTGTGCCAGGCGGAGAGCTGCTCGAGGTTGACCCAGGTGACCCACGCATTGCCGAAGCCGCAGTTGGGATGCCCGGAGGCCTTGAGCTTCTTGGCGGCCTCGAACACCTCGGGCCAGGTCTTGGGCGGCGTCTCGGGGTCGAGCCCCGCCTTCTTGAAGCTGTCCTTGTTGTACCACATCACGGTGCTCGACGAGTTGAACGGGAAGGAGAGCATCTCGCCCTTGGTCGTCGAGTAGTAGCCGGTGATGGTGGGCAGATAGTTCTTGGGGTCGAAGGGCTCGTTGGCTTCCTTCATCAGCACATGCACCGGTTTGACGGCGCCGGTGGCCGCCATCATGGTCGCCGTGCCGACCTCGAACACCTGCATGATGTGGGGCGCCTGCCCGGCGCGGAACGCGGCGATGCCCGCGTTCATGGTGTCGGCGTAGCCGCCGCGATAGCTCGGGACGACCTTGTAGTCCTTCTGTGTGGCGTTGAAATCGTCGGCGAGCTTGACGATGACGTTGTTGTTGGCCCCGGTCATCGCGTGCCACCACTGGATCTCCGTCTGCGCGGCGGCTTCGCTGGCCGCAAAGAGCATCGCGCCGGCGGCGAGCCAGCCCAGCTTCCCGTACGTCCTCATCGATCGTCCTCCATAGCCCCGATTATATTTTTGCGAGCCGTAGCGCTTCCCCGTTACAGTCTTGTGTCACAAGCCTAGCCTAAGAGCCTAGCCCAAGAGCCTAGCCTAAGACCGGGCGAGCTTGAAAGTCCTGGCCGCGCGGGCGCCACACCCACCGGGCTTGCCGCCGCGGTTGCGGCCTTGAATACTTGCGGGCCTGACATGCGCGCGCTGGATGCGATGAGGGGGACGTATGCTGAAGTCTGGCTCAATTCTCGCATTGGATCAGGGTACAACGTCGAGCCGTGCCATCGTGTTCGGTGCGGACCTTGCCATGAGGGGCCTGGCCCAGCGCGAGTTCGCCCAGTTCTATCCGGCCTCGGGCTGGGTGGAGCACGAGCCCGAGGATATCTGGCGGACCACGGTCGAGACCGCGCGCCAGGCGATTGCCGCGGCCGGCGGTGGTGCACGGGACATCGCCGCCGTCGGCATCACCAACCAGCGCGAGACCTGCCTCATCTGGGATCGGCGCACGGGCCGGCCCATGCACCGCGCCATCGTCTGGCAGGACCGGCGCACCGCCGACATGTGCCGCGCGCTGAGGGAGGCGGGCCACGAGCCGATGGTCACGGCCAAAACCGGCCTGCTGCTCGATCCCTACTTCTCGGCCACCAAGATTGCGTGGCTGCTGGATCAGGTGGAGGGGGCGCGGGCGCTGGCCGAGGCCGGGCATCTGGCCTTCGGCACGGTCGATACGTTTCTGATCTGGCGGTTGACGGGCGGCCGCGTGCACGCCACCGATGCCACCAACGCCTCGCGCACGCTGCTCTATGACATCGCCAAGGGCGCGTGGGACGACGATCTGCTGAAGCTGTTCGGCGTGCCGCGGCCGCTGCTGCCCGAGGTGCGCGATTCCAACGGCGACTACGGCACGACGGAGGCGTCCATCCTGGGGGCCGCCGTGCCGATCCTGGGCGTTGCCGGTGATCAGCAGGCCGCCACCATCGGGCAGGCCTGCTTCAGCCCAGGCATGGTCAAGGCCACGTACGGCACGGGCTGCTTCGCGCTGCTCAACACCGGCGACAAGCCCGTCGCCTCGCGCAACCGCCTGCTCACCACGGTTGCCTATCAGCTCGGCGGCCAGCGCACCTACGCGCTCGAGGGCGCCATCTTCATTGCCGGCGCGGCCGTGCAATGGCTGCGCGACGGGCTCAAGATCATCGCCTCGGCGCCCGAGAGCAGCATGCTGGCTGCCGATGCCGACCCCACGCAGGATGTGGTTCTTGTTCCCGCCTTCGTCGGCCTCGGCGCACCCTACTGGCAGCCCGAGGCGCGCGGCGCCCTGTTCGGCTTGACGCGCGGCACCGGGCCCGCCGAGGTCGCGCGCGCCGCATTGGAGGCGGTGTGCTTCCAGACGCGCGATCTGCTGGAGGCCATGCGCGGCGACTGGGACTCCGGCGCCAACTCGGTGCTGCGGGTCGATGGCGGCATGGCGGCGAGCGATTGGACCATGCAGCGCCTCGCCGATGTTCTCGATGCGCCGGTGGAGCGTCCGGTGGTGCAGGAGACGACCGCCCTGGGCGCTGCGTGGCTGGCCGGACACAAGGCCGGCGTGTGGCCCGGGGCGGACGGGTTCGGCAGGTTGTGGAGGCTCGACCGCGCCTTCCAGCCGGCGCTGGCCGCAGCCGAGCGCGAGAGGATATACGCCGGCTGGAAGCGCGCCGTGGATGCCGTGTTGCAGCTCAGCAAAGGAGCGCAGCACCTCTAAGCGCTTACCGGGCGAGGGTGTGCCCGAACGCGGCCATCGCCTCGATCACCGCCGCCTCCTGATCGCGATGCGGCGAGTGACCGCAACGATCGAGCACGAGCCGCGCTGTTGCTCCCTTGGCCCGCGCCTCGATGCGCTCGAGCTGTGCCAGCGTGCCATACTCGTCGTCGCGGCCCTGGATCAGCAGCATCGGCTCGGCGATGTCGCCGACCAGCTCCTCGATCGACCAAGCCAGGAATGCCGGCTCCAGCCAGATGTCCGCCCAGCCCAGGAACGCATCGTCCACGCGGGCGTGATACTTGCCAAGCCGCTGCTTCAGGTCGGTCTTGACGTAGGCATCGCGGGTCCTGGCGATGCTCTCCACGCACACCGGCTCGACGAAGACGTGCGGCGCCATGCAGACGAGGCCCGTCACCGGGCGCTGGGCGGCGGCGGCGTGAATGAGCGCAATGGAAGCGCCGTCGGAGTGGCCAATGAGCAACGGTCGCTCAATTTCGAGCCGATCCAGCAGGCGCGGCAGGATGTCGAGCGCCTCCTCGTGCATGAAGCGCGGGGTCCGCTTGGCCAGCAGGCCGTCGGATTCACCGTAGCCGAACCGGGAATAGACCACGGCGGGACAGCCCAGGCGGCGCGCAACCTTGTCTGGAAAATCGCGCCAGAGCCCCGTCGAGCCGAGCCCCTCGTGCAGGAATACCAGTGTCGGACGGGGCCCGGCGCTGCCGAGCACTGCGCGGTATTCGATGCGGCGGCCGTCGATGGTGACAAAGGGCATGAGCAGGTTGCGGTCGATGGAAAGGGCGCCTAGAAGGCGGCTTGGCGCGTATCTACTGGTTTTTGCCGGGTCGGGAAGCGGACATTGGCGTGCCACACTTCAACGCTCCATTCATGGCCATTACTCTTGCGCAGCGAGCCGACGTCAAGTCCGTGCGAAAATTCCGTTGTTTGATGCTGTTGCTGGTTGCGGCTCATCTGTCGGGTTGTGCAGCCGTCAGCGTTGGCCTGCAGACCGACGGCCGCTATGTGCTGGAGCGCAACGAGCAGTCGGCCGATTGTCAGTCGCTGCACAAGAACATCTGGGGCCGCATCCAGATCCTCAAGGGGCTCCCCGAGAAAGCCCGCGCGGAGCAGCAGACCGCGCCGCCGACGGCCTCGTCGCTGTTCGGCCGCTGGTTCGGCGGGCCCAACAAGGGCCTGGCCGCCATCCAGCAGTACGATCGCGAGCGCGCGCATGTGAACGCGCTGCAGCGCACGATGATCGACAAGAAGTGCGTCGCCGTGCCGCTCGACACCGAGCTCGTCGAGGCCGATGCCGAGATCGCCAGAATCCGCGCGAATTAAGCTTACACGCGAACAAGTTGCGACGATTTGCGCCAGTTTCGGCTGGCCGCGGTTGACTCGGCGCGCGCAAGATTGCAGGTACACCGATGGCTGGGGCCAAGACAACAACAGACGGGGAGACCTCCAGATTTTGCGTATCCACGCTCGACTTGGCCGCGTGCTCGCGGCGGGGCTGCTGACCTGCGTATTTGCCGGCCTGGCAGCGACCATGGCTGATGATGGGCTTGCTGAGAGTGCCGTTGCCGAGGCACCGGCCGCCGGCGCGTCTGACGCGCACTTCGAAACCTTCCTTGATCGGCTGATGCGTGCGGAATCGAATGGTCGCGACTTCGCGGCCAATCCGCGCTCCACCGCGCTTGGGCCGTTCCAGTTCATCAAGGCGACGTTCATCGATGTGGCGCGGCGCCATTTCGCTGAAGTTGCTTCCCTCAGCGACGAACAGATCCTGGCGCTCCGCACCAATCGCGCCACCGCGCGCCGCGCCGCGGCGATCTACTCCATGGAGAATCTCGCCTATCTGAGCGGCAGGGGCCTGCAGCCGTCGTTCGGCGACCTGCGACTTGCCTATCTGGTGGGGCCGACTGCGGCAGCGCGCCTGCTCGAGGCGCATCCACAGACCCCGGCCGGCACTATTCTCGGCGCGTCCGTGGTCAGAGCCAATCCCTTCATGGCCGGCATGAGCGCATCGCAGCTGATCGCCAGGTCGGCGCGGGACGTGGGCGAGCATCAACGCACGAGCGTGGCGGCGGCGCCGGATCCGCGCCGGCGTATTCTGGGCATCCAGCCCGCTCCCAGGGTGCAACTGCGCCCCGGCGGCCCGTCCATTGCGGTTGCCTGCAACCAGAAGCTGATTGCCTGCCAGCGCTGGATTGCCATGCAGGCGAACAAGCTGCGGGTGGCGCAGCAGCAGGCGGCCAAGCAGGCTGCTGCGGCACGCCGGGCGGCCAGTCGCGCCAGCGTGCCCGGCAAGCGCGACAACCGCCCCGGCGTGTGACGCCCGCGCGCTGGGTCCCGGATATTCTGCATTGGCAGAATTCCGGGATGACAGGCCCGCGCTTCACACGCCCAGATGCCGGTGCATGAACTCGGGATTGGCCGTGAGTTCGGGCGGGGCGCCGTCGAAGACGGTCTCGCCCTTGACCAGAATGACGACGCGGTCGGCGATCTCGGCGACGGCCGACACGGTCTTGTCGACGATCAGCGTCGCCATGCCGGTGGCGCGGATCAGGCGGATGGTCTTCCAGATCTCGTCGCGCACGATGGGGGCGAGCCCCTCGGTGGCCTCGTCCAAAATGATCAGCCGCGGATTGGTGAGGAGCGCGCGGCCGATGGCCAGCATCTGCTGCTCCCCGCCTGACAGCTGGTCGCCGCGATTGGCGAGACGCTGACCCAGGCGCGGAAACAGCTCCAGCACTCTTGGGCGCGTCCACGGCTGCCCGCCGCCCGGTCCCGGTCGCTCGGCGATCGCCATGTTCTCGGCCACGCTGAGGCTGGCGAAAATGCCGCGCCCCTCCGGCACGTAGGCAATGCCGCGCCGGGCGATGGTGTGTGCGGGCGTCCGCGTCACATCGCGTCCGTCGATCTCCACGCTGCCGCTGCGCGCACGCACGAGACCCACCAGCGTGCGGATCAGCGTGGTCTTGCCCATGCCGTTGCGGCCCATCAGGCCGATGGTCTCGCCTGCGCGGATGGCGAGGGAGACGTCGCGCAGGATGTGGCTCTGCCCGTAGTAGGTATTGAGCTTCTGCCCGGCCAGGATCGGCGCCGATGGGGAGCTGGCCGGCATCACGCATGGCTCCCGAGGTAGGCCTGCTGCACGGCGGTGTTGGCGCGGATCGCTTCCGGCCGCCCTTGCGCGATGACGCCGCCTTCCGCCATCACCGTCATCCAGTCGGCGACGGCGAACACGAAATCCATGTCATGCTCGATCAGCAGCACGGCGTGCTCGCGCGCCAGGCCCTTGAGCAGGGCGGTCATGCGCTCGGATTCTTCCGGTCCCATGCCGGCCAGCGGCTCGTCGAGCAGCAGCACCTTGGGGCTGCCCGCCAGCGTCATGGCGATCTCGAGCTGGCGCTGCTCGCCGTGCGACAGCGTGCCGGCAACGCGCGTCTCGACCCCGGTCAGGCCGGCGCGCGCAAGTGCCGCCTGTGCCTTGTCGACCAGGCCCGTCCCGTGCTTGGCGTGCCGCAGCGGGTTGCGCTGCGAGCGATCCACGGCCTGGGCCGCCAGGCGCACGTTCTCCAGCACCGTGAGGGGGGCGAAGATGTTGGTGCGCTGAAAGGATCGGCCGACGCCCAGCCGCGCCAGGCGCCAGGCCGGCTCGCCCGCCACCGCACGCCCGTCGAGCTCGATGTAGCCGGCGGTCGGCCTGATCTCGCCCGACAGCAGATTGACGAGCGTGGTCTTGCCCGCGCCGTTGGGCCCGATGACCGCGTGCAGCTCGCCCTGATGCAGCGCAACGGACACCTCGCGCACGGCAATGAGCCCGCCGAAATGGCGGGTCAGCCCGCGCGTGGCGAGCACGGGCTGGGTCGATGGGCGTCCGTCAGCCATTTTGTCAGCCATGGGGGCGCGCCTCCGCGGCGCCGACCGGCGGCGTCTTGGGTGCAGGCTTGCGCGACCGGCGGGGGAGGCTGATGCCGCTCAAGCCCTTGGGCAGCACCAGTACGACGAACAGGATGACGAGCCCCTCCACCAGCAGCTTGCGCTCGGTGATGAGCTGCGCGACCTCGCCAAGGCCCGTATAGGCGAGCGCGCCGATGATGGGGCCGTGCAGGGTGGTGAGGCCGCCCAGCAGGATCATCAGCAGCGCCTCGGCCGAGCGGTGCCAGCCGATCAGCTCGGGGTTCACGAAACCGCGGTGCATGGCCCACATGTGTCCGGCCACCCCGGCCAGCGCTCCGGCGATCACGAACGCCGCGAGCTTATAGCGATAGGTGTTGAAGCCGAGTGCCGACATGCGGTGCTCGTTGACGCGAATGCCTTCGAGCACGCGCCCGAACATCGACCGCATCAGGACCACGAGGCCCAGATACATGGCAACGAGCAGCGCGAGCGCGACATAGTACACCGCAATGGGCCGCTGCCGCCGCGTCAGCGGCAGTTGCCAGTCGAAGATGGACAGCACGGGCCGCGCCAGGAAGGCGCCATCCGTGCCGCCGCCCAGCTTGGTGTCATGGAACAGGAAGAACACCATCTGGCCGAAGGCCAGCGTCACCATCAGGAAGAAAAAGCCGCGCGTGCGCAGCGACAGGCTGCCGACGAGCAGCGCCGCCAGGGCTGCAACCGCGACGGCCGCGGGAAGCGTGACAAAGATCGAGCGGCCGGCGCCGTTGCCCGTGACGAGATAGACGGTATAGGCGGCAAGACCGTAGAACGCGGCATGCCCGAGGCTGACGAGGCCCGTGCAGCCCACCAGGAGCTGCAAGCTCAGCGCCAGCATCGCGGCGATGAAGGCGTAGCTGCCGAGCTCCACATAGTAGCCCGGCACGAAGAGCGGCAGCGCGGCAAGCACGAGCGCGCCGAGCCCCAGCATCACCGGCACAGTCTTGCTCTGCGGCAGCATCAGCGCCCGCTCCGTTCACGTCTCATGTGCGCTGCTGTCCGAACAGGCCTGATGGGCGCCACAACAGGACGGCGGCCATCAGCACATAAACCGCAAGGCCCGCGACCTTGGGGGCGTAGGCCTTGCCCAGCGTGTCGACCAGGCCGATGATGAGCGCCGACCAGAAGGCGCCGGAGACCGAGCCCTGGCCGCCAATGACGACGACCACGAAGCAGATGATGAGAAAGCCGTCGCCCATGTTGGGATAGACCGAGTACAGCGGTGCCGCCAGCACGCCGGCGATGAGCGCCAGCGCCGTGCCGATGGCGAACACGGTCATGTGCACCCGGCGCGCGTCGATGCCGAGCACGTCCACCATCTCCGGCTTCTCGGCGGCGGCGCGAATGATGGCGCCCATCTTGGTGCGCTCGATCCAGAAGAACAGCAGCGCCGCCAGCGCCAGGCAGATGCCGATCACCGCGAAGCGATAGGCCGAATAGCTGAAGCCCGCCGTGATCGGCACCGAGAAGTCGAAGAGGGCCGGCACCGCCACGGAATGGAAGTCGTTGCCGACGATCAGGGCGCGGGTCTCCTCAAACAGCAGGATGAGGGCGAATGTCAGCAGCACCTGGTCGAGGTGCTCGCGCTTGTAGAAATAGCGGAACAGGAAGCGTTCCAGCAGCAGCCCCAGCACGATACCGCCGGCCAGCGCCGCCGGCAGGGCCAGCCACATGGATCCCCAGTGCCGGGCGACCAGAAACGCCACATAGGCGCCGATCATGAACATCGAGCCGTGGGCCAGATTGATGATGCCCATGACGCCGAAAATGAGCGTCAGCCCGCTCGCGATCAGGAACAGGAGCAGGCCGTACTGAACCCCATTGAGGAGCTGCGCGAGAAATCCGGACAAAGCCATGGCGCAAAAATGCCGGCGCACCTGCGATAGGGAGCCGGCCCGTCTCCTGACGAGCCGGCTCGGGTTTCAGTCTCAGGCCAGTTTGCAGCCCGTTCCCGGGTCGGCCAGATTCTCGACGGCAACGCCGATCACCTTGTTCAGCCCGCCCTCGACTTTGCGCAGATAGATGTTCTGCGTCACGTTCTGCGCGGGCGATATGCTGATGGGACCGCGCGGGCTGTCGATCTTGGCCGCGCGCATGGCCTTGTAGAGGTTGGCTTCATCCTCGATCTTGCCCTTCACGGCCTCCAGGCCGATGCCGAGCAACTGCGCCGCATCGTAGCCCTGCACGGCATAGACGTCGGCTTCGCGGCCGGCCTTGTCCTTGAAGGCCTTGCGGAAGGCTGCATTCTTGGGGTTGTCGAGCCCGTCGCCGTAGTGCAGCGCCGTCTCGATGCCGACGGCCGCGGCCCCTTGTGCGCCGAGCGTGCCTTCGGTCAGGAAGCCCGAGCCGCACAGCGGTGCCTTGAGGCCGGCGGACGCGTACTCCTTGACGAACTGCACCGCGCCGCCGCCGGCAAAGAAGGAGCCGACCACGTCGACGCCGAGGCCGGGGATCTGCGCGAGCAGGGGCTGGAAATTGGTCTGTGGGAACGGCAGCGTCAGGTTCGGCAGCACCTGCCCGCCGCCCTTCTCGAAGGCTTCCTTGAAGCCGGCGCCGCTTTCAGCGCCCGCCGCATAGTCCCATGTCACCCATACGGCCTTCTTGTATCCCTTCTTGGCGGCGGCCGCGCCCATGCCGTAGGCCGGCTGCCAGTTGGAGAAGGATGAGCGGAACACGTTCTTGGCGCACAGATCGCGCGTCACGGCCACGTTGCCCGCGTTCGGCACGATGGTCAGCGTTCCGCTTTCCGCCACCACCTTGTGGATGCCCATCTGCACGCCCGAATGCACGGTGCCGATCAGCACGTCGACCTGGTCGCGCTTGACCAGGCGGTCGGCGTTCTGCGGTGCGTTCTCGGGCTTGGATTCGTCGTCGAGCTTGATGATCTGCAGCTCGCGCCCGCCCAGCTTGCCGCCCTTCTCGGCGATGAACAGCTCGATGGCGTGCGTAATGTTCTCACCGAGTTGGGCGAACGTGCCCGAGTAGGGCAGCATCAGCCCGACCTTGACCGGCCTCGCCTGCGCGATCGCCCAACCGGTGGGGACCGCCGTGGCGGCGGCGAGCGCGGCACTGCCCTTGATCAGGCTTCTGCGCGATACGGAATTTCCAGCCAAACGTGTCATCCTTACCTCCCTGCGTCGCACGCCCCGCTCCGGAATTGTCCAGAGGCTCCCATGGGGGTGACCTGTTGCCCGGCCAGGCCGAGATGCGAGCGCCCTAGCTCGCACGGCGCGGGTGGTTTTGCAATGCTCGCCCGACCTTAGCGTTCCTTTGCATAGCATAGCAGACCATGGGGTCGGGATCGGACACATTGCGCCTCTTCCCCCTCTCCTGGCCCACCGTCCGGGCCCCTCCCCGCGGCTCGGGGATGAGGCAAAGGAGGGGGTGGGGAGCTGAAAAATCCCTCTCCACCACTCACGCCTGATGGATCTTCACGTATTCGAAATCGCCGCCCTTGTTGTCGATGCCGACCTTGGGCGGGGCGATCCAGGATGCGAACTTGCCCCGCTCCCAGCAGGGCGCCATGAGGCTCTGGATGAAGTCGCCGTCCGCCTTGGACGGCAGCCACTGATCCTTCCTCTTGCTCCAGTCGCCGTCGCTCAGCACCTCGCCGTCGGGCGAGGCCTTGACGTTCTGGAACTCGCCGATGTGGCGGTGGAAGGCGACGTGCGGCAGCTTCAGCCGGAAGTTCACGCCGGCCTTCTCGATCACCTTGTTCCAGCGCTCCACGCCCTTGCTGCAGTCGGCGACGTAGTCGTCGCGCAGGCGCATGTTGATGGCGGTGAGGGCCGGCTCGTCCACCATCTTGATCCGGCCGTCGACGAGCTTGCTCACCGGATAGACGGCGTTGGTCAGCTGGTGATCGTCATCGATCCGCGTCTCCTGGAAGCGGCCCTTGACGCCGGAATTGTAGTAGTTGGCGGCATTGGTCGACACCTCCGAGCCGAACAGGTCGAGGGACAGCGAGAAGTGCAGGTTGGCCTTCTTCTGCATGGTCGGCAGATCGATGACGCCCAGCCGGCGCACGGCCTCGATATCGTTGGGGTCCTCGATGCCGGCTGCCTTCATCGCCAGGCAGGTGCTCTCGATCGCGCGGCCGACGCCGGTCTCGCCCACGAACATGTGGTGCGCCTCCTCGGTCAGCATGAAGCGGCAGGTGCGCGACAGCGGGTCGAAGCCCGACTGCGCCAGGCTTTCAAGCTGCATCTTGCCGTCGCGATCGGTGAAGAACGTGAACATGAAGAACGACAGCCAGTCCGGCGTCTCCTCGTTGAAGGCGCCCAGCATGCGCGGCTTGTCGTCGTCGCCGGAGCGGCGGTTGAGCAGCTCGTCGGCTTCCTCGCGGCCGTCCTTGCCGAAGTACTTGTGCAGCAGATAGACCATCGCCCACAGGTGCCGGCCCTCCTCCACGTTCACCTGGAACAGGTTGCGCATGTCATAGAGCGAGGGCGCGGTCTTGCCGAGGAAGCGCTGCTGCTCGACGGAGGCGGGCTCGGTGTCGCCCTGGACGACGATCAGGCGGCGCAGCATGGCGCGATATTCGCCGGGCACCTCCTGCCAGGCGGGCTCGCCCTTGTGGGCGCCGAAGTTGACCTGGCGGCCGTCGTGGCGCGGGGCCAGCAGGATGCCCCAGCGGTAGTCGGGCATCTTCACGTAGTCGAACTTGGCCCAGCCCTTGGGGTCGATGCTGACGGCGGTGCGCAGGTAGACGTCCGAGGTCTGGAAGCCTTCCGGTCCCATGGTCATCCACCAGTCGATGTAGCCCGGATGCCACTGCTCCAGCGCCTTCAGGACCCGCTGGTCGTCCATCAGGCCGACGTTGTTGGGGATCTTGGTCGAGTAGTCGACGTGGGTTGTCTCGGGCATTCTGTCGTTCCTCTTGCTCGTCCAGTTCCCTCTCCCCGCCTGCGGGGAGAGGGTTAGGGTGAGGGGCAGCTCCACACTGAGCGTTGCGTATGAGGCTGCCCCTCACCCCGGCCTCTCCCCATGAAGAATGGAGAGAGGGGGATGAATTCACACTCTCTCCGGATTGAAGTTGGCCTTCACGCCGGTGCCGTAGCGCTTCAGCGCGCCCTCGGTGCCGGCTGCATTGGGCCGCTGGAAGATCCAGTTCTGCCAGGCCGTCAGGCGGCCGAAGATCTTCGTCTCCATGGTCTCCGGGCCGGCAAAGCGCAGGTTGGCTTCCATGCCGGTCAGCCCGTCCGCCGAGAAGCTCGCGCGCTCCTCCAGGAAGATGCGCACCTCATCGTCCCAGTCGATGTGGTCGAAGGCCGCCGTGACCAGCCCCAGGGTCTCGCAGGCCTCGGCGTCGAGCGGCTTGCCGATCTCGCCTTTCGCGGTGTCGAGGCTCTCGGGCTCGCCCAGGAAGCGCGTGGCAAGGCGGGAGAGATCGTTGCTCATCGGGTAGGCGCCGAAATTGAGGCGCGACAGGGTGAGCGCCGCGGGTGGCCGATTGTCGCCCGGGAAGGAGCCTTCCAGCATGAAGGAGCGGTCGCAGGCGACCACGATCTCGGCCAGCGTTCCCGCAAAGCAGCTTCCCGGCTCCACCAGCGCCACCAGCGAGCGCGATGTCACGTCGATGCGCTTCAGCACGCGCTTCCAGTAGTGCAGCACCTCGCGCGCCAGCCAATGGCCCTCGCTGGCGTCCAGGAACGCATCATAGGCCAGCACCTGGGCTGCCTCGCCCTGCGTCTTGAAGATGAGGACGCCGATCTCGCCCTCGTTGAGGCGCAGATGCAGAATGGCATCGTCGAGCTCGCGCGCGAGCCTGAGCGGCCAGAATGCAGCGCCCTCAGCGTGCATGTCGGCAACCGAGGCGGGCGGCGGTGTGGCGGGGCCCTGGAGGGTGATGGTGGCGCGCCGCGTGCTGCGGTCGATGTCGACCTTCACGGCCGAATAGGTGACGGCGTCGGCGTCGATCCTGCGCTCGATGGGCGCGAGTTGAATGCCCTTGGCATCGGCCGGCCGGTCCGAGCCGGCCGCCAGCTTCCGGGCCGCATCCTTCACGCCCTGCTCGAACTTGGAGCTGGGCACCGACTGGTCCACCAGGCGCCATTTCACGGCGCGCGCGCCGCGCACGCCCTCCTCGACGGTGCAGAAGGCATCGGCCAGGTCGCGGCGCACCTTGCGCTTGTCGGTGACGCGCGTGAGCCCGCCGGTGCCGGGCAGCACGGCAAGCAGCGGCAGCTCGGGCAGTGCCACCGACGAGTTGCCGTCGTCGGCGAGCAGGATGTGGTCGGTGGCGAGCGCCAGCTCGTAGCCGCCGCCCGCCGCCGTGCCGCGCACCGCGCAGAGATACTTCTGGCCCGAAGCCGCGCTCGCATCCTCCATGGCGTTGCGCGTTTCGTTGGTGAACTTGCAGAAGTTCACCTTGTGCGCATGGGTGGAGCCGGCCAGCATGCGGATATTGGCGCCTGCACAGAACACACGGTCCTTGCCGGATTTCAGCACCACCACCTTGACTTCCGGGTGCTCGAAGCGCAGCCGCTGCACCGCATCGGCAAGCTCGATGTCGACGCCCAGGTCGTAGGAATTGAGCTTGAGCTGGTAGCCCTCGAACAGGCCCGCGGTCTCGTCGACATCCATAATGAGTTCGGCCACGTCGCCGTCGAATTTCAGCTTCCAGTGGCGGTAGCGCCGGGGCTCGGTCTGGAAATCGATGCGCTTGGCCATGACACCGTTCGCTCCCGCCTCGCTGCACGCCCGATCCCGGGCGACCAGCCGCAGCCATGCTGCGGTCTCACTCCGTCCAGCGCGCCGCGGGCTTGTGATGCATTATTATGCTTATTATTAGCCCAGCATGCAAAATACTGCAAAAGGAATTTTAGAGCATGTGCCCCCCATGTGCCCCATGTGCTCCCGAGACGGGGGTGGCCGGGCGCGGCCCTGGGCCGTCTGCCGCCTACGCCAATCGGCGTATTCGAACTCGGCAGCCGCGGGCCTAGCGTGGCCTCCAACCACATGACGTGGCACACGCACAAGGAGTTTTGTCATGGCCCAAACCAAGCAAACGTTCGCATCGAAGATGGACAAGGCCGAGCTCAAGAGCTTCGGGGTCCCCGATGAGGTGCGCGAGTTCCCCAAGGGTCGCGTGGATCTCGTCAAGGTCGGGGGCGCCGTCGTCGGCCGCGCGGTGCTCCAGCCGGGCTGGCGCTGGGCAACCTCCGTCCAGCCGATCGCCAAAACCAAGAGCTGCGAGGCGCCCCACTTCCAGTATCACGTGGCGGGCGTGCTGCGCGTCAAGATGGACGACGGCTCCGAGTTCGACTGCAGGCCCGGCGACATCTCGCTGCTGCCGAGCGGCCATGACGCCTGGGTCGTCGGCAATGAACCCGCGGTCGTGGTCGATTTCCAGGGCATGATCGACTACGCCAAGGGCAAGTGAGCGCCGTCGGTCATCGGCTGGGCGGGCAGGTGGCCTGCTTAACGAATATGCGTTTACCGCTATCTCTCCGGCGGATTGCCGTCGGCTGCCTAGGCCTCTACGACTGCGGGATGGGAGGGTTGAAGCGCGGAGGCTGACGCACGCACGACGGGGCCGGCCGGAGGTGGCCATGGCCACGCTGTTTCGTGAGCTGAACGAAGCCGATCTGCGCCGTGCGCTTGCCCTCGTGCAGGTCCTGGTGGATGCAAGCCTCGACCACCGCGCCTTTGTCCTGTGCGTGCTCGACAGGCTGACGCAGCTTGTGGCATCCGACCTTACGACCTTGAGCCTGTGCGACCTGCAACGCGGCACGCGCACGGTGCTCGGGCGCCGCCATCGGGGGCTCGTTCGACCGGCGGCGCGCGATGATCAGCCCCTGACAGTTGCGCGCCTGGGCCTGCGCCTGACCGTCCGCTTCGTTGCCAGGCCCGATGATGCGAGCAGCTACCTGCTACTCAAGGACGAGCGTCGCGGGGTGAGCGATGCAGAGCTGGCGCCGCTGCCGCTGACGAAGCGCGAGCGGGAGGTCTTGGCGCTGGTGGCTGCCGGCAAGACCAACGCGGAAGTCGCTATCCTCCTCGCTGTCAGCGCGCGCACCGTGCAGAAGCATTTGGAGCACATCTTCCAGAAGCTGGGCGTCGAGACCCGCACGGCCGCCGCCCTGCGCGCCCTGGCCGCCGCCGACATCTCGGGCTGACCGCGGAGGCGTGCGGTGACCTCCCCCGCAGTTGCGCAGCTGACTGACAAATTATTATTCAAGCAGCATCGCATCGATCGCAGGTGAGACTTTCGAGTCACGGTCGATGCGTGAAAGCTTGCGGCGGGAGCTTTGCGGCAACTGTGGGCGGCAAGCTGCGGTTGACGAAGCAAACCCGCACCCGTAGGGCCTGCTTGAGCAACGATCAATGCGATTCGGGGGATATCCAATGATCGTTATTGTGGATGATCGTGAGTCTGTCTCGGAGGGGTATTCGGCCTGGTTCGATCGCGAGGGGGTCTCGGCGACCGGTCTCAGTCCATCGGATTTCAGCAATTGGGTCCGAACGGTATCGGACCCCGACATGCTTGCGGTCGAGGCGTTTCTGCTGGGCGACTGCAGCCAGCGCCACGTGTTTCCCAGGCTGATCAAGGGGCGTTCGCGCGCGGCCATCATCGCGATGAACGACAACAAGTCTCTCGAGGAGACGCTGGATCTGTTTGCCGCGGGGGTGGATGACGTCGTCCGCAAGCCGATCCACGTGCGCGAGATTCTCGCCCGGATAAAGGCGATCCGGACCCGCATGAGGGGGCGGAGCGAGGGCACGGTGATCGGCGATCTCAGGGTGTTCTCGGACGGTCGCGATCCGGAGGTGCAGGGCGAGGTGCTGCCCCTGCCGCGCCGCGAGCGCCGGATTCTGGAATACCTCGTGAGCAATATGGGCTGCCGGGTGACGAAGACCCAGATCTTCAATTCCGTCTACGGCCTCTTCAGCGAGGACATCGACGAGAACGTCATCGAGAGCCATATCAGCAAGTTGCGCAAGCGCTTGCGGCATCGGCTGGGGCTCGATCCCATCGATTCGCAACGCTACCTTGGATATCGCCTGATCGTTCCTGAGGCGGTGGTTCAAGCCGAAACGATGGCGGCAAGATCCAGCCTCGCGCAAGCCGAGCCTGATTTACTCTGCGTCGGGGACTAGCTCGTCGCGGGGGACATTGCCCAATGGGCCTTTACGGAATGATGCGGACCAGCGTGTCCGGGATGAATGCGCAGGCCAACAGGCTGAGCACGGTTGCCGACAACATCGCCAATGCCAGCACCGTGGGCTACAAGCGGGCCTCGACGGAATTCTCCTCCCTCGTGCTGCAGTCCAGCGGGTCGTCCTACGAATCCGGCAGCGTGCAGACGCGTGTGCGCTATGGCATCAGCGAGCCGGGCACGCTCAAGTTCACGACCTCCGTGACCGATCTGGCGGTCAAGGGCCAGGGGTTCTTCCTCGTCAACAATGAGAACGGCCAGACCTTCATGACGCGGGCGGGCTCGTTCGTGAAGGACAGCAGCGGCGATCTCGTCAATGCCGCCGGCTTCAAGCTGATGGGCTACAGTCTGGCGCCAGGCGCCCCCACGCCGGTAGCGAACGGCACGGCCGGGCTGGAGGTGGTCAACATCAGTCCGCTGGCCCTGCAGGCGGCTCCGTCCACGGCTGGCAATCTCTTTGTCAACCTGCCTGCAAATGCGCAGGAGGAGACGGATCTGCCGTCCGGCAATGCCGGCACCGCCGCCTACACGGCGAAGACCTCGCTCGTCACCTACGACAACCTCGGCAACAAGGTGACGCTCGACGTCTACATGACGAAGACGGGACCGGAGGCCTGGGAGGTGTCAGTCTACAATCAGGCCGATGCAACCAATGGAGGCTTTCCCTACGGCGCCGCGGCCCTGGTGACGGAGAACCTGACCTTCGATCCGACGACGGGGCGGCTCGATGCGGGCAGCCCGACCGCCATCGATATTCCCGTCCCCAACGGCGCCACGGTGAGGCTCGACATGTCGGAAACGAGCCAGCTCGGGAGTGGCTATACGCTGCTCGACGCGGGCGTGAACGGCAATGCCCCGAGCGAGGTGGAGCGCGTTGAGATCGACAATGACGGCACGCTCTATGCCGTCTTCGAGAATGGCGCGCGCGTTGCCACGTATCGCATTCCGCTGGCGGATGTCGCCAGTCCCGACAACCTGCAGCCGCTGGCCGGCAACGTGTTCGCGCCCAGCGTCGATTCCGGCGACATCCGGGTTGGATTTGCCGGGGAGGGCAGCTTCGGCAGCATGGAGTCGCAGGCGCTGGAGCAATCGACCGTGGACATGGCCGCCGAGTTGACGGCCATGATCGAATCGGAGCGCAACTACACCGCCAATTCGAAGGTGTTCCAGGCGGGCTCGGATCTGATGGACGTGGTGGTCAACCTCCGGCGCTAGGCGTGAGGCCGGGGCTCGCTAGAAGGGCTGGCGAATGTCGCTTTCTGTAGGTCTGGACGTTGCTCTGTCCGGGCTGTCGACGGCGGCGGAGCGGACCGCCATCACCTCGCGCAACGTTGCGAGGGCGAGCGACGCTGGCGCCACGCGCAAGATCGCCAACATCACGACGACGAGCGGCGGCGGTGTTCATGTCGCCTCGGTGACCCGCGCCGCCAACAGTGCCCTGCTCGACAGGCTGTTGAGTGCCTCCTCTGCGTCGGCGGGGCAAGACGCCGTTGTTGCGAGCCTCGACCGGCTCGACGAAACGGTGGCGGATCCGGAGTTCGATGCGTCGCCCGCGGCGATGATCCGCAAGCTCAACGATGCGATCCAGCAATATGCGGTCGCGCCCCAGGATCCGGTGCGGGCGCAATCTGCCATTGCCGCCGCGCAGAACCTCGCTGAATCCCTCAACAGTGCGACGCGCACGGTGCAGGATGTGCGCATGCAGGCCGATGCCAGCATGGCCGGCTCCGTCAACAACCTCAATACGCTGCTGGCGCGCTTCGAGGCCGTCAACACCGAGATCGTCAAGGGCACGCGCAGCGGCGCCGATGTCACCGACCTGCTCGACCAGCGCGATGCCTTGCTTCGCGGCATGTCGGAAGAGGTCGGCATCCGCACGGTTGAGCGTGACAACGGCGACATGGCCGTCTTCACCGACAGCGGCGTGACGCTGTTCGACGTGACGGCGCGCGCCGTCACCTTCGATCGCACGATGCTGTACGCCGCCGACACCATCGGCAATCCCGTGTACGTCGACGGCGTGCCGATCGCCGGCGGCGCGGGGGTCATGCTGGCGGGCTCGGGCCGTCTCACGGGGCTCGCGGCCGTACGCGACAACATCACGATCACCTACCAGAACCAGCTCGACGAGATCGCGCGTGGTCTCGTCGAGGCGTTCGCCGAGAGCGATCAAAGCGCGGCGCCGTCGCTGCCCGATGCTCCTGGCCTCTTCACCTATCCCGGCGCGCCGGCGATGCCGGCATCGGGCACGTTGCTGGTGGGCCTCGCGGGGTCGATCAGCATCAATCCGAATGTCGATCCCAACCAGGGCGGCAATCCGGCCCTGCTGCGCGACGGCGGCATCGCGGGCGATCCCGCCTACGTCTACAACACGACGGGCGGATCGGCCTATGCAGACCGCCTCAATCAATACGTCTCTCAGCTCTCACAGGCGCGCACCTTCGATCCGGCGGCGCAGGTCACGTCCAACGCGCCTCTGGGCGGTTTTGCCTCGTCCTCGGGCGCCTGGCTCGCAGAGACGCGCAAGACCGCCACCAACAGTGCCAACTATGCAACCACGCTCCTGGAGCGGTCCTCGGACGCGCTTTCCCGGGAAACCGGCATCAACATGGATGATGAAATGACGTCCCTGCTCGAGCTCGAGCGGGCCTATCAGGCCTCGACCCGCCTGATCACGACCATCGACAACATGCTGAAGTCGTTGCTGGCCACGACGGGATAGCGCCATGAAAACCTCATTCATCTCGACCAGCGCGATGTCCACGGCAACACGGCTGTCGCTGAGCAAGACGCAGTTCAAGCTGGCCGACGCCCAGAAGGAGGTGACCACGGGGCGCTTTGCCGATGTGAGCGCCACGCTCGGCTACAAGACGGGGCAGACGCTGTCGCTGCGGCAGGAATACGCTCGGTTGAAGACGATTATCGATACCAACTCGGTGGTATCGACGCGTCTGTCGACGACGCAGGCCGCACTTAAGGGGCTGTCGGACGACTCGAAACTGTTCGTCAGCCAGCTCATTGGCGCGCGCAATGCAGACATGGGGCCGACCGTCGTGCAGGGCCAGGCCAAGGCGGCGTTGACCTCTTTCACCAACACGCTCAATACCGCGGTCGACGGTGCCTATCTGTTTGCCGGCATCAATGCCGACGTGCGGCCGCTGACCGACTATTACGCAACCCCGACCTCCCCGAACCGCCAGGCGGTGGCGGACGCATTCCTCGCGGCCTTCGGGACCACCGCGGACGATCCGGCCAACGCCAGCATAACGGCGAGCGATATGCAGGCATTCCTGGATGGCCCCTTCAGCGATCTGTTCGCGGATCCGGCCTGGACCACCAACTGGTCGTCGGCCTCCGATCAGAATGTGAAAAGCCGCATCTCCTCCTCCGAGCTGATCGAGACCTCTACGAACTCCAATGACGTGGCCGTTCGCAAGCTTGCCAAGGCCTACGCGATGATCGCTGACCTCGGCATTAAGAATCTCAACGAGGCTGCCTATCAGACCCTGGTGGATGCGGCCACGCGCGTTGCCGGCGAGGCGGTGCAGGACGTGGCGAACGAGGAGGCGCGCCTCGGCATCGCCCAGGAGCGGGTCAAGAATGCCAATGGGCGGATGTCGATTCAGATCGACATCATGACCAACAGTATCGGGTTGCTGGAGGGCGTAGACCCCTATGAGGCGTCGACGCGGGTTTCGGCGCTGACGACCCAGGTCGAGACGGCCTACGCCATGACGGCCCGCATCCAGAACCTAAGCCTGCTCAAGTATCTGGGGTGACCATGGCTTTTCGCGTTACAGGGCTGCGCGCAGCCCGCAACCACAGGGCCGCAGATTGCGGCCCGTAAGCGACGGAAAGGCAGCGCATGTACCAATTCTCCTATGCGGAAGTGCTCGACGAGACCCCGCAAGGGGCTCGCCAGCGCGAGCGCCAAGCCATCGAGCGATCCATCGAGCTCCTGGAGGCGGCGGACAAGGCCGGCGTGCAATCGCGCGAGGCCGTGGAGGCGCTGATGTTCGTGCGCAAGCTCTGGGCGATTCTGGTCGAGGACCTCGCCAAGACCGAGAACGACCTGCCCCAGCAACTGCGGGCCGACCTGATCTCGATCGGGCTTTGGGTGATGCGCGAGGCCGAGCAGATCAGGCTCGAGAAGTCGGACAATTTCAAGGGGATCATCGAGGTCTCCCAGACCATTCGCGATGGCCTTGCATAGGCGAGCGGGTCTTACGCGCGGCTGAGCAGAAGGACACGGGGAAGAGACCCATGGACGTATCGGCAGTCACCAACAAGGCGACCAGCGATCCGGCGGCATCGAAGTCGACCGACGTCAATGGGGCCTCCGTCGACTACAACGCTTTCCTGAAGCTTCTCATTGCGCAGATGAAGAATCAGGATCCGACCAAGCCGATGGATTCGGCGCAGTTCATGGCCCAGCTGGCGAGCTTCTCCAATGTCGAGCAGGGCGTCAAAATGAACCAGAAGCTCGACTCGCTGATGACGTCGCTGGCGCTGTCCCAGGCCGATGGGGTCCTCGGCCGCACCGTTGTCTCGGCGGACGGCAAGGTGTCCGGCAAGGTTGCGGCTCTGAACGTGATCACGGGGGGCGCCGTCGCGGTGCTGGAAGACGGGCGCGAGGTCGTTCTCGGTCCCGGTGTGAAGATCAAGTAGATCGGATAGCGCATGAATCAGGCCGATGCGTTGGACATCGTCCAGGCTGCGCTGTGGGCGGTGATCGTCGCCTCGGGCCCGGCCACCATCGCCGCCATGGCCATCGGCATCGTCATCGCGCTGCTGCAGGCGCTGACGCAAGTGCAGGAAATGACCCTGACCTTCATCCCCAAGATCATTGCGATCCTGGTCGTCTGTGCGCTGACCGCGCCCTTCATGGGCGCGATCATCTACAGCTTTGCAGAGCAGGTGTACGCCCGCATCGAGGTCGGCTTCTGAGCCGGGCAGGCCCTTTGCGTTTGGGTATCCTCGCGCAAGCTTCGTAGGCCAAGCTGCGGCTCCGGCAGGAGCTGAGCGGCAACCATGGCCATTGCTTCGAGTGTCAAACCCGTAGAGCGCAGCAGCGGACAGGACGTCGGTTTTGCGCTCGGCATCGTCTTCGTCCTGACGGTGCTCTTCCTGCCCTTGCCGGCCTGGATGATCGATCTCGGGCTGGCGTTCTCGATCGCCCTGTCGGTGCTGATCCTGATGGTGGCGCTGTGGATCCAAAAGCCGCTCGACTTCTCTGCGTTCCCGACGGTGCTGCTGCTGGCGACGCTGCTGCGGCTGTCGCTCAACATCGCCACCACGCGCCTCATTCTGTCGAACGGGGCTGAAGGCTACGAGGCTGCCGGCCACGTCATTGCCGGCTTTGCCAACTTCGTGATGAGCGGCGATTTCGTGATCGGCACGATCGTGTTCGTCATTCTGATCACCGTCAACTTCCTGGTCATCACCAAGGGGGCCACGCGCATCGCGGAGGTGGGTGCCCGCTTCACCCTGGATGCCATCCCAGGCAAGCAGATGGCCATCGATGCTGACCTCAACGGCGGCCTGATCGACGACAAGGAGGCGACACGGCGCCGGCGCGAGCTGGAGGAGGAGAGCGCCTTCTTTGGCTCGATGGATGGTGCATCGAAGTTCGTGCGCGGCGATGCCATCGCCGGCCTCATCATTACGGCGGTCAACATCTTCGGCGGCATTATCATCGGCGTGACGCGGCACGACATGTCGCCGGCGGCGGCGGCCGACGTGTTCACCAAGCTGTCGGTCGGCGACGGTCTCGTCACGCAGATCCCGGCGCTGATCGTCTCGCTGGCGGCCGGCCTGCTGGTGTCGAAGGGCGGCACGCGCGGCTCCGCCGAAAAGGCCATTTTCGGGCAGCTCGGCAACTATCCGCGCGCACTTCTGCTGGCGGGCTCCGTCATGTTCCTGCTGGCGGTCGCACCCGGATTGCCCTTCCTGCCGTTCGCCCTGCTGGGCGGGGCGCTGGCATTCGTCGCCTATCTGGTTCCCAGGCGCAGGGCGGAAGCCAAGGCCGTCGAGGATGCCAAGGCCCGCGAGGCCGCCGACATCGCCGCGGACGAGGTGCGCCAGTCGGTCAAGGAATCTCTGAAGACGGCCGAGATCGAGCTTTGTCTCGGCAAGCAGATCTCGAGCGCGTTCGTGCGCTCCCACAACGAGCTGACCCAGCGCGTCGGCAAGATGCGCCGCCACTTCGCCAAGCAGTATGGTTTCATCGTTCCCGAGATCAAGCTGACCGACGATCTCGGCATTCCCCCGAAGACCTATCAGATCAAGATTCATGGGACCGTCGTCGCCAGCGAGGAGCTGCGCATCGGCGACGTGCTGGTGGTGACCGGCGACGGGCCGCGTCCGGACGTCCCGGGGGACGAGGCGCGCGAACCTGCGTTCGGGATGAAGGCCATGTGGGTGTCGGAAGCCTTCATCAACAACGTCAAGCGGGAAGGGTTCGCGCCTGTCGACAACATGTCCGTGCTGCTGACGCATATGCGCGAGGTGATCCGCAACAACCTCGCTCAGTTGCTGTCCTACAAGGACATGCGCACGCTGGTCGACCGGCTCGAGCCCGAGTACAAGCGGCTGATCGAGGAGATGATCCCGTCGCAGCTTTCCCACTCGGGCCTGCAGGCCGTGCTGAAGCTGCTGCTGGCCGAGCGCATCTCCATTCGCAACCTGCATCTGGTGCTGGAGGCGATCGCCGAGGTCGCGCCGCATGTGCGCAGGGCCGAGCAGCTCGCCGAGCACGTGCGCACGCGCATGGCCCAGCAGATTTGCGGCGACCTGTCGGAGAACGGCGTGCTGAAGGTGCTGCGCCTCGGCAACCGCTGGGATCTGGCCTTCCACCAGAGCCTCAAGCGCGATGCCAAGGGGGAGGTGGTGGAGTTCGACATCGATCCGCGCCTCATCGAGCAGTTCGGTGTGGAGGCCGCAAAGGTCGTGCGTACGCACATGGACCAGGGCAACCAGTTCGTTTTGGTGGCGGCACCCGATGTCAGGCCCTACGTGCGCATGGTCACCGAGCGGCTGTTTGCAACGCTGCCGGTGCTGAGCCACGTCGAGATCGCGCGCGGCGTGCAGATCAAGTCGCTCGGCACCATCTCATGACGCTTCTGCCGCCGGAGACGATCCTGGTGGTTTTTCTGCTGTTCTGCCGCATCGGCGGCTGTCTCATGCTGATGCCCGGCTTCTCCAGCCCGCGCGTGCCGGTGCAGGTGCGGCTGTTCCTGGCGGTGGCCGTAACGTTGGCACTGACGCCGCTGCTGCTCTCCACGGTCAACTCGGCCGTTCCCGATCCCGCGCCGCCCCTGGTGATGCATCTTATCGTTTCCGAGACCCTGATCGGCGTGCTGATCGGCTTGATCGGGCGCCTCTTCTACATGGCCCTGCAGTTCATGGCGACCGCGGCCGCGCAGCTCGCCGGCTTCAATCCGGTGGGAGGCGCGCCGATCGAGGATACCGAGCCGCTGCCGCCGCTGGCGACATTCATAACGCTGACGGCCACCGTGCTGCTGTTCGTTACCGACCAGCACTGGGAGGTGCTGCGGGCCCTGCTCGCCTCCTATTCGGTGCTGCCGATCGGCGAGCCGATGGCGGCCGCCCTCAGCCTTGCCCGGCTGGCCGATGGCTTCTCCAGCGCGTTCATCCTGGCACTGCAGATCAGCAGCCCATTCATCGTCTATGCGCTCATCATCAATCTGATGGTGGGCATTGCCAACAAGCTGACGCCGCAGATCCCCGTCTACTTCATCTCCATGCCCTTTGTGCTCGCCGGCGGCCTCATACTTCTCTATTTCACCATCGGCGAGGCTCTGCGTCTCTTCATCGCCGGCTTCACGGCCTGGTTGTTGAACGGGTGAAGCACCATGAAAAAGAAGGAAGTCGACAAGGCGCACCGCATCCTTGCTGCAGAGCAGCAACTCCATCGCATCGAGCAATGGAGGCAGGCCGAGCTGGAGAGCCGCCTGGCCGAGCTCGAGGCGACGCAGGTGGAGCTGATCGGCGCGCTCAACGACACCAACGCCCTGCACGGCCTGTTCATCGATGCCACCGCCCGCCGCCTCAGTTCGATCGCGGAGCAGGCGGAGCGGGTGGGGCGCGAGAAGGAGGCTCAGGCGTTGAAGCTCAAGGAGCATGCCGCGCGCGTTAAGGTCTGCGAGCGTCTGGCGCTGGAGCATGAGCAGGAGTTTGCGCGCGAGAAGGAGGGCAAGGAGCTGCTGGATATTGTCGAGCAGTTCGTGGGCCGCGGGCGCACAAGCCTCCCGTAAGATTACCGGCTCATAGTGAGCCCGGCTTGGCAGCGATCTTGGGACCGCGACCGTGGCGATCAAACCTCCATCGGATATCGTTCTCGACGTTGCGCGCGCTGCCGATCCGGAGAAATATCGGATGGCCGCAGAGCGGCTGGCCCGCCTGCGCAACACGGCCGCCAGCACCGAGGCCTTCCAGTCGGCCATGCCGTCCGGCACACAGGCCCCAGCTGTCCGGCCGGCCAACGTCGCCGATTTGGCCGCCACCGCCACCCGTGCCAACGCCGGAGCGGGTGGGCCGCCGCGCCGCCGCCTCGATGCCTACGGTCAGTTCGAAGCCTTCGTGCTGCAAAGCTTCGTCCAGTCGATGCTTCCCAAGAATGCCACCAACGTGTTCGGCAGCGGCAGCGCCGGCGAGTTCTGGAAATCGATGCTGGCGGAGAAGATGGGCGATGAGCTGGCCCGCAGCGGCCAGGTCGGCATCGCCCGGCGGCTGGCCGCCGGTCCAGGGTATGACACGCGCCCGGCAACCACGGTCACAACGAGCCCGCCGGCGCCGCCACCGGCGGCCACGCCGGCGCGCCTGTCGCCAGCGCGTGCCGATGCGGTGCAGGCCACCGATGCGGCCATGCCTGTCGGCGTTCCCACCAATGAACGGAGTTGAGCCAATGTTGAGTGCATACGCGTCAGCCACCCCCGGCGCGCCGAAGGCCCCGATCGGCTTTGGCGCACGGCCGAACGACGAAAAAGGAACCGTGATGCTGAGCCTGGTCGAGAACGCGATCGAGCGGCTCGAGGAAGCGGTCGAGCAGGAGACCGCCGCGCTGCAAACCCGTGCCGGCGTCGATCTCAGGGAATTCAACGACCGCAAGAGCCAGGGCCTGCTGGAGCTCACGCGGGCCATGCGGCATATCGAGGGCACGGCGCCGGGGCCGGCGCTGGCCAAGCGGCTGGCTCAGCTGCGCAGCAAGCTCGAGATCAACAGCGCCGCGCTCAAGATGCACCTGGAGGCCGTTCGCGAGGTCTCGGCGGTGATGGCGGATGCGATGCGTGATGCCGAATCCGACGGCACCTACTCGCGATCGATTCGAAGCGGCGGCATGACCCTGTGATCAAGCTCATCCTGGCGGGCCTGTGGGCGTGCCTGATCACCCTGGCCGCCAGCTATGCCGCGGTGTCCTGGCATGCCAACCATGCCTCGCCGGAGCCGGAGCCGGAGCGGCTCGCTGGCGTCACTGAGACGGTGAGGACGAGGATGATCAGCGTCCCCGTCATTCGCTCCGGCCTCGTGCAGGGCTACGTGGTGGCGCAATTTTCATTCACCGCCGAGGCCGCAACCCTCAAGCGGCTGCCGTTGAAGGCGGATGTGGTGGTGCTGGATGAAGCCTTCAGAGCCATCTACAGCGAGGATGGGTTCGACTTTCGCAACATGAAGAAGCAGGACCTCGGCGCCTTGATGAAGCGGATCGTCGAAGGGTCCAACCAGCGCTTCGGCACGCACGTCGTGCAGGACGCCTTCATCCAGGAATTCAGCTACGTCACCAAGGATGGGGTGAGAAGCGGGACCAAGCAGGGCACCTGAGGCTCGCCGTTTGCCGCAGGTCAGCGGGGTGCAGGGGGGGCGGGTGTCCCCGCCGGCTCGGCGGTCAGGGCCCGCGCGACATCCTGAAACACATCTGCGCTGGCTGGATCGTCCGGGCTTTGCCGCATGGCATCGTAGATCTTCGGCACCAGGTGGACCGCCTTGTCGAGGTCCGGGTCCGATCCGCTGCGATAGCCGCCGATCAGGCGCAAATCCCGCGTGTCCTCGAAGCGCGCAATCATGGCGCGGATCTTGGTGACGAGGTTCCACTGCTCCGGCGTGCAGGCCGATTTGGCAAGACGCGAGATGGAGGTGAGGACGTTCATCGCGGGAAACCGGCCCTGGTCGGCGATGGCGCGCTCCAGAACGATGTGCCCGTCGAGCGTGCCGCGGATGTTGTCGGCCACGGGGTCGTTGTGGTCGTCGCCGTCGACCAGCACCGAGAACACGCCCGTGATGGAGCCGGTGCCCTCTTCTCCGGGGCCGGCGCGCTCGAGGAATTTGGGGAGTTCGCTGAATACGCTCGGCGTATAGCCGCGCGATACCGGCGGCTCGCCGGCGGCCAGGGCCACGTCGCGGGCGGCATGGGCAAAGCGCGTCACCGAGTCGATGATGAGCAGGACCTTGTCGCCCCGGTCTCGGAAATACTCGGCAACGCACATGGCCGTCTTGGGGGCCAGGCGACGCATCATCGGGCTTTCGTCGCCGGTGGCCACCACGGTGACGGCGTGCTTGCGCTCCTGCTTGAGCGCGTCCTCCAGGAAGTCACGCACCTCCCTGCCGCGCTCGCCGACCAGCGCAATGACGGCGGTGTCGAAGCCGCGTGAGCGGGCGAGCATGGCAAGCAGGGTCGATTTGCCGATACCCGAGCCTGCGAAGATGCCGATGCGCTGGCCCGCGCACAGGGGCGTGAAGAAGTCGATGGCCTTGACGCCGGTCTTCAGCGGCGTGCGGGCGCGCTGCCGGCGCATGGCCGGCGGGGGCTCGCGATCGCTGAAGGCGGCGCGCTCGCCCTGGAACAGCGGTGCGCCGTCGTCGATGGGCGCACCCAGCGCGTTGATGATGCGTCCCTTCCAGGAGGGATGCGGGCTGATGGTGATGAAGCCGCGCCGGCGGGCGGCGGTGCCAAGTCCCGCCTTCATGCTCGTGTCGAACGGCTTGACGGTGACGCCGCTCTCGTCGATGCGGACCACCTCGCCGAGCTGCCGCTTCCCTGCCGTGTCGAGCTCGATGCATTCGCCCAGCTTGACGAAAGGCGACAGGCCCGAAACGCGACAGAAGGCGGGTGCAACCTCTGTGACGATCCCGTTGATGCGCACTTTGGGCAAATCCGGCGCAGAGGCGATGAGGCGGTCCAGCGCATCCAGCGCTTGCGCGGCCACAGCAGAGCCGCTCACCCGCCTGCCCCAAGCGACTTAATGGCATCCTGCAGGGAGGACTCCGATGCCGCCAGCGAGGCCGACACCATCTCGAATGCACGCGTGATGTTGATGAGCCGTGTCATCTCCATCACGGCATTGACGTTGGAATTCTCGATGAAACCCTGCTGCATGCCGACTCTGGTGAAATCCAGCACCGGTGTGGCCGGCCGATCCGGGATCACTCCGGAATTCTCGTGGCGGGTGAGTTTGGCAGCGCCGTCGATGTTGAAGAGCCCGATGGCGCCCACCTGGACATTGCCTTGTGTCACGGTGCCGTCGCGGGCAATGCGTGGCGGACCACCGTTCGGATCGAGCAGCATGGCTGCGCCGCCCGCATCCAGAATGGGGTAGCCGTTGAGCGTCTGCAACTCGCCGGTGGGCGCCAGCTTCATGCGGCCGTCGCGGGTGTAGACCTGCCCTGCCGGGGTCTGGATCGCGAGCCAGGCGTCGCCCTGGACGGCCACGTCGAACTGGTTCTCGGTGCGTACCAGCTCACCCGATCGGCGCGACAGGTACGTCGGGCCCGTGACCGCGAAGGCCACCGGGTCTGTGCCCGCGCGGGAGAGCAGCGTTTCGAATCTCGCCTCCTCGGCGCGGAAGCCGGCGGTGGAGGCGTTCGCCACGTTGTGCGCGATCGTCTCGAGCCGCCGCTGCAACGTGACCTGGGCGGATACGCCGACGTAGAGATTGTTCTGCATGTCGTCAGTTTCCTCCCAGCTTCAGGTTTTGCAGGCTGGCCAGCACGTCGCCGCCGAGGCCCGCCTGGATCGGCTGGCCGATCGAGACGGTGGGGCTGGGAGCCGCCGCCGTCGGATTGGACACCTCCCACAGGCTCGTGAAGCGCTTGAGGAACCTGGCAAGCTTGTCCGGGTCCTTCAAGTCGGCGATGTCGAGGCGGGCCGTGATCAGCTCGGCTTGCTTGTCGACGTCCAGCAGAGATGTGGTTGCCGGCAGATTGAGAGCAGTCTGCACAACCTTGAGAAGAGCGGTATCGGCCAGGATGCTGTAGGGGCTTTTGAGGTCGGTGGCCTTGCGCTCGAAGTAGAGCGCAAGGCGCACGCCCTCGTCCCGGCCGCCCGCGCCTTCCTCCAGAGCCTGGCGGACGTAGCGGTCGACGGTGCCCTGGCGGGTGGCGCTGGAGGACGTGGTTGTGGCGCCGAATGCGGCGAAGTTGAAGGCGCCGGCGAATTCCCGGTAGCGGGTATCGGCGAGCTTGTTGGCGAAACTGCCGCTGCCGGCCACACCTTCGGTGAGGACCTTGCGCATGAAGGCCTTCGCATAGGTCATGTCCTGCAGGCCGAAGGCCTTCATCGCATAGGCGAAGATGCGATCGTCGGCGAGGAAATCGTCGATCGATCTCACGGTCTTGATGTTTTCGAGATAGTAGGCCGTCTCGCGCGCCACCTGCGGTTGGTCGGCGGCGGCCTTCAGGGATCGCGCCAGGTTGGCTGTGATGATGCCGTAGCTTGCGGAAGTGGTCAGCACAACTCGATGCCCCCGTTGCCGGTGTGCAGCGCATGAAGCTGCCGCAAGCGCCTTGCCCGAAGCTGACGTCGCCCCCGTTTGATTGTCGCAAATCAGGCTCGCGCAAGGACGAAGCGCTTTAGAGAGATCTGGGCATTTGCGACCTGGGGGCGGCCGTGACGATCATCGTCGGGCTCATCATAACGCTTGGCTGTCTGCTTGGCGGTTTCGTGGCCATGGGCGGGCACGTCGGCGTCATCTGGCAGCCGTGGGAGTACGTGATCATCTGCGGCTCCGCGCTCGGCACATTCGTCGTCTCCAACCCGATGAAGACGATCAAGGACAGCGGCAAGGGGGTGGTCGAGGCGTTCAAGTACGCCGTGCCGAAAAAGCGGGAGTACCTCGATGTGCTCGGCGTTCTCTATGCGCTGATGCGCGAGCTCAGGAGCAAGCCGCGCAATGAGGTGGAGGCGCATTTCGACGACCCGACGCAGTCGCCCATCTTCCAGAGGTTCCCGAGCGTCATAAAGAACGACGAACTGCTGACCTTCATCTGCGACTACTGCCGCCTCATCATCATCGGCAATGCGCGCACGCATGAGATCGAGTCGCTGATGGACGAGGAGATCCAGACCGTCAAGGCGGACAAGCTGAAGGCCTATCACTCGATGATCACGATCTCGGAGGCCTTTCCGGCGCTCGGCATCGTGGCTGCCGTGCTGGGGGTGATCAAGGCCATGGGAGCGCTGGACCAGGCGCCCGAGGTTCTGGGCCATCTGATCGGCGCGGCGCTGGTCGGCACCTTTGCCGGCATCTTCTTCTCGTATGCGGTGGTGTCACCGATTGCCAACAACATCAAGATCGTGCGTGAAAAGAAAATGCGCCTCTATGTGATCGTCAAGCAGACGTTGCTGGCGTTCATGAACGGTGCCATGCCGCAGATTGCGCTGGAGCACGGCCGCAAGACCATCTCTGCTTACGAGCGTCCGACCATCGATGAGGTGGAGCAGGAGACCATGGCACCGGGTGGTGGTGGCGATGCGGATGCGGCGCGCAAGGAGGCGGCGTAGCCGGCGATGTCGGGGGCAGGCGCAAGAGCGGAGAACGGGCGCGACAGCCTGGCTGAGCTTTTCGCCGGCTCCTCCAACTTTGTCGAGCGCGTGCCGATGCTGCGGGTGGCCTTCGAGCGTGCCGCCGCGACCTGCACGGAGAGTTTTGCATCCGCGACCGTGCAGCCGCCGCAGATAGCGTTGCAAAAGATCGAAAGCGGAACCGCGGTTGAGCTGCTTGGTGCGCACGACCGCAGAAGTGCGATCGGTGTCCTGCATGCCGCGAAGTGGAACGCCCGTCTGCTGGTGAGCGCCGATCGGGGGGCAGTGTTTGCCATGGTCGAGGCCTTGCTCGGGGGCGACGGCGCCCAGCCGGCGCAGGTGCCGGACCGTCAGCTCTCGCGCATCGAGATGCGCATTGTCGGCATTGTCTTCGACAGCATCGCCAGGGCGCTCGAGGCGGCGTTTGCGGGCATTGCCGACACGACGTTTGCTGTGGAAGGGACGGCCGAGGAGATCGACTACGACGTCGTCGGGCGCCGCAACAATCCGGTGGTCGTCGCCCGGCTCCGGCTGGAGGTGGCCGGTCGCGGCGGGGAAGTGCTCATTGCCGCGACGCGCGCCGCGCTCAATCCCTTGCGCCAGGCGCTTGGACACACGCCGACGAGGCAGGGGCCCCCGGCGGATGCGCGCTGGACCCAGCAGATGCAAAGCGGGGTCACGCGCGCGCACGTCCTGCTGACTGCGGTGCTCGACGAGCGCATGGGGCTGCTGGGTGAGGTGGCCGGGTTCAAGGTCGGCCAGGTGGTCGAGCTCAACGCGACAGCGCATGGGCGCGTCCGGCTGGAATGCAACGGCGAGCGGCTCATGTGGTGCCACCTCGGCAAGTCGCAAGACAAATATACGCTGCGCGTCGACGAGCTCGTCGATCGCGAGCAGGAATTCTTGAATGAAATCCTGTCAGGTTGAACCGGACCGCATGGCCATGGTGGAAACAAGATGACGCAACCAACCCCTGCGCAGAGCGCCAAGTCCCTTCTTCAGGAATACGCCGCGGAAGTCGCCAAAACCTCCGCCGAGCCCGGTTTGGCGGCCGGTGCCGCACCGGGGCGGGCCGCGCCTCCCCAGCCCGGCGCCGCCGGCAGCAACCTCGACATGATCATGCGCATCCCGGTGACGGTGAAGGTCGTGCTGGGCTCGGCGACCATGCCGGTTGCCAATCTCACGAAGCTTGGGCGCGGCGCCGTCATTCCGCTCGACCGTCGCGTCGGTGAGCCTGTGGATGTGGTTGTGAACGGCCGTGTCGTTGCGCGGGGAGAAGTGGTGGTGGTCGACGAGGCGACCTCGCGCTTCGGCATCTCGCTGACCGAGGTGGTCGGGACTTCCGGGAACGACAAGGGGGCCTGAGGGGTCCGTTTGCGATGAGCGCGCCAGCGCAAGCCAAGCCTGCCGCGCCTGAGGCGGCATCGCTGACCGGGGCCGAAAAGGTCGCGGTGCTGCTGCTTGCGCTCGGCAAGCCGCGGGCGGCCAAGCTTCTCAAGCGCTTCGATCCCGAGGAATTGAAGGTTCTCACCCAGCTCGCCGGCGATCTGGCACCGATCGGCGCCTCCGACCTGGAGGTGCTGGTGGAGGAGTTCGCACAGAGGTTCTCCAGCGGTATCAACTTTGTCGGCACCGAGAAGGAGGTGAAAAGCCTGCTTTCCGACGTGATGGGCGAGGATCAGCTCGCCGGTGTCATGGCCGACGAGCAGGAGGAGCCGGGCGAGGCGCCCGAGCGTGTGTGGGACAAGATTTCCAGAATCAAGGACGACACGCTGCGCGCCTATCTGGGCAAGGAGCACCCGCAGACGGCGGCCATGATCCTTTCGCGCATCGATCCTGCGACCGCCGCCAGGATCGTGGGGGCGTTCCCGGCCCAGCAGCGCAATGGGTTGCTCATTCGCATGCTGGGCATCAAGAAGGTCGACGAGGACGCGGCCCGCGCGGTCGAGCTTGCCATTGCCGAGGACCTGCTGGCCAAGACCTCGTCGGGCTCGCATGCGGGCATTGCCGACATCCTGAACCGGCTCGACAAGACGCAATCCGACGATTTGCTGAAGGACCTCGCGTCGGTGCGGCCAGACGATGCCAAGACGCTCAAGAGCATGCTGTTCACGTTCGTGGAGCTGGTCAACCTGCCGGCCAAGGCGCGCACGCTGCTGCTCGATCAGGTTCCCATCGAGCGCCTGGTCGCAGCTCTGAAGGGAACCGACAGCGCGTTCCAGGCGACCATACTCTCCTCGCTCACCGCCCGCTCGCGGCGCATGGTCGAGGCGGAGCTGCAGGGCGGCGGCTCGGCGAGCGAGCGCGAGGTGGCGGACGCCAGGCGGGCCATCGTCGATACCGTGCTCAAGATGATGGCCAAGGGCGAGATTGCGATGCCCGAGCCCGATGCCGTCGACGATCTGACAGTCTAGCAGGGGCGGATGCATGGCCGAGGGTCCCGACAAGGACAGCAAAACCGAAGAGGCAACGGAGAAAAAGCTTCGGGATGCCGTCGAGAAGGGCAACGTGCCGTTCTCCCGCGAGGCGGCGACGCTGGCCTCGCTGATGGGCATGGCGGTCATCGCCAGCTTCTTTCTTGCTGGCAGCGTGGGCCAGCTCAATTTCTCGCTGGCGCGCCTGATCGACAACGCCGGTGGCTGGCGGCTGGAGAACCGCGGTGATGCCGTGCGTCTGCTCGAGGCCATCGGCCTGGACGCGGTGAGGCTTCTGCTGCCCGTGGTGGTCATTCTGACCGTGGTGGGCGTCATGTCGTCCTTTCTGCAGAATTCGCCGCGACTGGTGCTCGACCGCATCGCCCCCAAGCTC
This sequence comes from Hyphomonadaceae bacterium, assembly GCA_019747815.1. Classification (GTDB taxonomy): domain Bacteria; phylum Pseudomonadota; class Alphaproteobacteria; order Rhizobiales; family Hyphomicrobiaceae; genus AWTP1-13. The sequence continues at coordinate 8,123 of JAIEQJ010000032.1, read as the reverse complement.
TCGCGCCTGTCCATCAGCCAGGGATGGAGCCGCATCTTTGGAGGCAAGGGGCAGGTCGAGTTCCTCAAGGCCGTGGTGAAGCTGGTCGCGGTTTGCGTGCTGGGCTTCCTGCTGCTGCGGGCGGCCCAGTACGACATATTGAATGCCATGTTCATGGAACCCAGCGCGCTGCCGTCGCTCATTCTGTCGATCGGCACGCGGCTGGTGATGGCGATCGCCGTTGCCACCATCGTCCTGGTGGCCGCCGACCTGGTGTGGACGCGGGTGTTCTGGGCTCACGATCTCAGAATGACCCGTCAGGAGGTCAAGGACGAGATGAAGCAGGTCGACGGCGACCCACTCGTCAAGGCGCGCCTGCGCTCTTTGGCGCGTGACCGCGCCCGTAAGCGCATGATTGCGGCGGTGCCGCGTGCCACCTTCGTCATCACCAATCCGACGCACTATGCGGTGGCGCTGCGCTACGTGAAGGAGGAAGGCGGCGCGCCGCTGGTGGTCGCCAAGGGCCAGGACCTGATTGCGCTCAAGATCCGCGAAATCGCCACCGAGCACTCGATCCCTATCATCGAGGACAAGCTGCTGGCCCGGTCGCTCTACAAGGCGGTCGAGGTGGACAAGATGATTCCGCCGGAATTCTACAAGGCGGTGGCCGAAATCGTATTCTTCCTGTTCCAGCGCCGCGGCGGTGCACCAGGACTAGCCGGATAGAGGGCCGCACATGCAGAAGCAGGGCAAGGACTACACCTACGATCGCGAGAAGGCGCTGGCGGACGGCATCAAGGAGGTTGCCTCGGAGCTGCGCCTGATCGATGCCGCCGATTTCGTGGCCTTCATCCGCACCGAGCAGTTTGCCAACATCGGCAACCTGGTGAGCTCGTCGACCGAACTCTATTTCAAGCCCGACACCATCAAGTTCGGCCTGTCCGGCGACGTCAATCTGCAGTGGGGGGGCACGCCCTCGGTCTCGCTCGACATGGAATTCCACTACATGCGGGTGAACGTCTACTTCCGCCTGCTGCTGGAGGCGCTGCACGCCGGCATCGAGATCGACTACATCACGTTCGATGAAGGATCCTCCGACCCCGACGAGAATACCCAGCGCCTGGTCGAGGCCATTGCCAGCGCGCGGCTCGCGCCGGTGCGCGGCCCCCACGCACCGCAACCTTCGCTCGACCTCGCTCACAGGAGCGCGTAGAGCAGCTGCTGCTGCGCCGGCAGTGATCGATGCCGCTGTTTCTCTGACACCGGCACGCCTTGTCATCCCGGCCGGAGCACCCCGGATCAAGCCCGGGGCAGGCTGCGCGCTGCGCCGGGACCCAGAGGTTAAGGTTGACCGCGCCTGGGTCCCGGATATTCGCCTGCGGCGAATTCCGGGATGACAGGGTGAAGCTTTGGCCGCCGGTAACATCAGGCGGCACGGCGCATAATCCCCGGCGCAAGCCTCGGACAAGATTGTGCGCCTAGAGAATGGCTCCAGCCGGGATTCCGAGCGCCGCGGGGGCTCTATGCAACTTTTCAACCTTGTCTCGCGACACAACAACTGGCTGTCGGTGCGCCAGACGACCATCGCGGGCAACATCGCCAATGCCAATACGCCCGGCTTCCGGGCGCAGGACGTGCAGCCCTTCGAGATGGCGCTCGAGCAGGCACGCCTGGCGGTCGCCGCGACGCAGCCGGGGCATCTGACGTCGGGGGCGCCGGACGCGCCCGCTACGGAGCTGCGCCGCGAGGAACCCTGGGAGACGGCGCACTCGGGCAACAACGTCAGCCTGGAGCAGGAGCTGCTCAAGGCCGGCGAGATCAATTCAGGCCTTCGTCTGAATACCACTGTGGCCAAGGCGTTTCATCGCATGATCATGACGAGCTCGAAGGTCTAGCGCCATGTCGTCCGATCCGCTTCACGTCGCTTCCAAAATCGGTGCTTCCGGGCTGCAGGCCCAATCCCTGCGGCTCAGGGTGATCGCTGAGAACATGGCGAACGCGTACTCCACGGGAAGGACCCCGGGGTCGAACCCCTATACGCGCAAGGTGGTCAGTTTCGAAAGTCAGGTCGACGAGGTGGCGCGCGCCAACATGGTGACGGTAGCCGGCATCGAGCGGGCCCGAGCCCCCTACCGGATGGAGCACATGCCCGGGCACCCTGCGGCCGATGCCCAGGGTTTCGTGCGGCTGCCGAACGTGGACCTGACGGTGGAGGCGGCCGACATGCGCGAGGCCAACAGGTCGTATCAGGCGAACCTGCAGATGATCAAACGCGTGAACGAGATTGAGTCCATGATGCTGGATATGCTGAGGACGTCGTGATCGATCCTGTCTCTCCCGCTGGTTTTTCGGCGACAGCTGGTCCCCGCTCGGTCGTCGGGGCGGACGTGGCGAGCGCCCGTGGAGCTGCGCCGGCGGCCGCTGCCGACACCGATTTCGGCAAGATGCTCATGCAGATGAGTGCGGACGCTGCCAACGTTGTGCGGCAGGCGGAGGCGACATCGGTTGCCGCCATTCAGGGCAAAGTCTCCGTGCAGCAGGTGGTGGAAGGAGTGATGGCGGCCGAGCGGACGCTGCAGGGTGCGGTGGCCATCCGCGACAAGGTCGTCGCTGCCTATCTCGAAATCAGCCGGATGCAGATCTAAGGGGAACGCCACGTGAGATCGCTTGCCATCGCCGCAACCGGCATGAAGGCCCAGCAGACCAATGTCGAGGTGATCGCGAACAACATCGCGAACATCAACACGACGAGCTTCAAGCGCTCGCGCGCGGAGTTCACCGATCTGCTCTATCAGGCCGAGCGGGCGGTCGGCGTGCCGAACCGCGGCGGCCAGGAGGCTGTGCCCGAAGGGGCGCAGATCGGACTTGGCGTGCGCACCACGGCGGTGCGCAACCTGCACATGCAAGGCTCGCTGTCGCAGACGGGCAACAAGCTGGACGTGGCCCTCAACGGGCGTGGCTGGTTCCAGATCACGGGTCCCAACGGCGAGACGTTCTTTACCCGTGCCGGCTCCTTCAACAAGAACGCGCTTGGGCAGATCGTCACCGGCGACGGCTATCTCGTGCAGCCGAACATGACAATTCCCCAGGATGCCACCGAGGTGGTGATCAACGAGACGGGCCAGGTGTTCGTGCGCAACGGCACCGAAACGACGCTGCAGCAGATCGGGCAGCTCACGCTGGCCAATTTCACCAACGAGGCCGGTCTGGAGGCGCTGGGCAGCAATCTGTATCGGGAAACCCTGGCCTCCGGTGCGCCCAGGGCCGGCGTGCCCGGTGATCCCGGCTTCGGCAGCGTGCACCAGGGCTATTTGGAAAATTCCAACGTCGATCCGGTGAAGGAGATCACCGAGCTGATTTCGGCGCAGCGCGCCTATGAGATGAACTCCAAGATCATCCAGGCGTCCGACGAGATGTACGCAACGGTGGCGAAGAACCTGCGGTAGCATTGGGGCAGATGTCGTGCAGCACACAGGGGGGTTGCAGGCTGTCGGCATGGTGATCGTGCTGGCGATGACGCTGGCCGGCGCCGGCATCGCCCGGGCCGCGAACCTCGAACTACCGGTGCCGCGCGTGACGATCTATCCCGGCGATACGATTTCGGCCGATCAACTCACCGACCGCGCGTTCATCGCGCAGACCGTGACGCGATCCTCGGTCTTCGATGACCGGCAGGCGCTGGTGGGCAAGGTGGCGCGGCGCACGCTGCTGCCCGGACAGCCAGTGCCGGTCAACGCCATCCGCGATCCCTATCTCGTCAACCAGGGCAAGTCTTCGCTGGTGGTGTTCGAGAACGGGGGGCTCACCATCACGACGCAGGCGATCGCGCTGCAGAACGGCGTGGCCGGTGATGTGGTCACCCTGCGCAATCCCGACAGCGGCGTGGTCATTCAGGGAACCGTCGAGCGCGACGGGTCCGTTCGCCTGGGGGGCCAATGATCCGCCGGGCCCTTCTTGCATGTGCGCTCTGCCTGATCGGGTTGCAGGCCGTGGCGGCGACCCGCATCAAGGATATCGTGGCGGTGCAGGGCGTGCGCGCCAACCAGCTCGTCGGCTACGGTCTCGTCGTCGGTCTCAACGGCACCGGCGACACGCTGCGCAATGCGCCGTTCACCGAGCAGTCGCTGCAGTCCATGCTCGACCGCATGGGCATCAACGTGCGCAATTCCAAGGGACGCACTCGCAACGTGGCGGCCGTCATCGTGACGGCGGAGCTGCAGGCATTCACCGGCAGGGGCGCGCGCATCGACGTGACGGTGTCATCCCTCGGCGATGCCACCTCCTTGCAGGGGGGATCCCTGGTCCTGACCCCGCTCACCGGCGCCGACAACCAGATCTACGCCGTGGCCCAGGGTCCGCTGGCGGTCACGGGCTTTGCCCAGACGGGCAAGGCGGAAACGGTGACCCAGGGCGTTCCCACCACCGGCCGCATTCCGAACGGCGGGCTGGTGGAACGCGAGGCGCCGGGCAAGCTCGCCGATGAGACCGTGCTGGTGTTCGAGCTGCGCAATCCGGATTTCAACACCGCCGTCAACATCGCCGATGCCGTCAACCGCTACACACAGCAGCGCTACGGCATCAAGGTCGCGAAGGAAAACGATCTGCGCACGGTGGCGATGGCGCGTCCCTTCTTCCTTTCGCCGGCGCGGTTCATCGCCGAGGTCGGCGAGCTGGTGGTGCAGGCGGACGCACCGGCCCGGGTTGTGATCGACGAGCGCACCGGCACGATCGTGATCGGCAAGGACGTGCAGATCTCGACCGTGGCCGTGGCGCACGGCAACTTGACGGTGCGGGTGACGGAAATGCCCAAGGTCTCCCAGCCCCTGCCGTTCTCGCGCGGCGAGACGGTGGTGACGCCCGATACGCAGATCGAGGTTGATCAGAAAGGCGCCAATCTGGCGATCATTCGCGGCACCAACCTGCAGACGCTGGTGGCGGGGTTGAACCGGATCGGGCTGAAGCCGCCTGGCATCATCGCCATTCTGCAGGCGATCAAATCGGCTGGTGCGCTCCAGGCAGACCTGGTGGTGCAATGATCAGGATCGGCACAACGCGCCGGCCGATGCGCTGGGCCATCGCCTGTGCGGTGCCGCTCGCGGCGGCGGTTGGCGTGCTCTTGTGCGGCAGCGCGGTGGCGATGGCCCAGCAGGGCTGGGAGCCGATGGTGTCCGCCGGGCCGCCGCGGGCCGCCGCGCCGGCATCGGCCAGGTCGGCGGCGCCCAAGGCAAAGCCCGGGCCTCCGCTCGCCGCGGTGGTGGAGATGGCGATCGAGCAGGCGGCAAAGCTGGATGAGCGCAAGAGCCCCCCGCCCGTGGCGGCGGCACAGCCGGTCACCATCGGTCTGGAGACCGGGTCGATCAAGGGAACGCGCGCGGAGGACTATTGCACCAACATCGCCAATCCGGCCGCCGATGCGCGCTTTGCCTGGCAGAAAAAGGTGCTGTCCGACATGGAGCAGGAAATCGCCAAACGCATCGCACTTCTGGAGGAGAAGACGGCGGAATATCAGAAGTGGCTGGCGCGCCGGGATGAATTCTCCCAGAAGGCGAACGAGACGGTGCTGCGCATCTATGCCCGCATGCGCCCCGATGCGGCTGCGGCGCAACTGGCGGCGCTGGACGAGGAGACCGCAGCTTCCGTGCTGACCAAGCTCGAGCCGCGCTCGGCCAGCCTGATCCTGAACGAGATGGAGCCCGCCCAGGCCGTCCGTCTGACGGCAACCATCAGCGGCGCCGGCAAGGTAACCCCGGCCGCGTCGAAAACCGCACCCGAGGCAAGGACAAAATGATCAGATCGGCCATCATGATCGCATTTTGCCTGGCCCTCCTGACGGGCTGCGCCCCCCAGCAGCTCCACAGCATCGGCAGGGAACCCGCGCTCACCCCTGTGGGCGCCGGACTGAAGCCGAGCCGGGTTGCCGTGCCGAACCTGCCGGCCCCGCCACCAACCTATGTGCGTGGCAACTCGTTCTGGCAGGACACGAGCGCCGATCTGTTCCGTGATCCGCGCGCCATGAAGGTCGGCGACGTGATGACGGTGAAGATCTCCATCAAGGACAAGGCGACGCTGGACAACACCTCCGAGCGCAAACGCGACAACAAGACGAGCTTCGGCCTCGACGTGGGATGGGACACCAACCTGCCGCTTCTCAACGGCAAGCGAAAGGGCACCATCGATTCCAAGATCGATTCCAAGAGCGAAACCAAGGGCGAGGGTGCGATCAACCGCTCCGAGAGCATCGAGCTGCTGGTCGCGGCGGTGGTGACCGACGTGCTGCCCAACGGCAACCTGATCATCAGCGGCACGCAGGAGGTGCGCGTGAACTTCGAGGTTCGCGTGCTCACCGTGCAGGGCATGGTGCGCCCGCGCGATATTTCGACTGAAAACATGGTGTCGTACGACAAGATTGCAGAGGCGCGCATCTCCTACGGCGGGCGCGGGCGCATCACGGATGTGCAGCAGCCGGCTTGGGGTCAGCAGCTGCTTGATATCATCACGCCGTTCTAGCGGCACGGCGAGGTGCGATGGCAAAACCCGCCGCAGCCCCCGACGCGCCACAGGCCCCGGCCGCGGGTCCGACGGTCGCGTCCCTGATCATGGCCATGGTCGTGCTGACGGGCCTATCCGTGGGGGTTGGCGGCATGTTCGGACTGCAGGTGCTGTCAAAGATCGGGCGCCAGCCGCCCGCATCCAAGACGGACACCAAGGGCGGGGAGGCCGTCAAGGGGCGCTTCTCGGACAAGGCCACGCTGCACGCCTTGTCACCCATTGTCACCAATCTCGCCAGCCCGGAGCGCACCTGGATCAGGCTTGAGGCATCGATCGTCATCGACGGAGAGGGCGTGGAAGCCAAGGGGCTGGCGGCCTCCATTACCGAGGACACGATTGCCTACCTGCGCACGCTGTCTCTGCCCCTGATCGAGGGAGCCAGCGGCCTGCTGCATCTGCGCGAGGAGCTGAACGATCGCACGCGCATTCGCAGCGGCGGCAAGGTGCGGGACCTGATCATCCACACGTTGATTGTGGAATGAGGACCTGGTGAAGAAGCTTGCCATCATCGCTCTGCTGATCCTGGTGACGGCGACCGCGGCGTCGGCCCAGGTGCCCAAGCTGGAGACGCTCATTCCCGGCACGGACGGCACCGCGGCCGGCCGGATCGTCCAGCTCATCCTCGCCATTACCGTCCTGTCGGTGGCGCCGGGGCTGCTGGTGATGGTGACCTGCTTCACCCGTTTCGTGGTGGCGCTCTCCTTTCTGCGCTCGGGGCTGGGGATGCCGACGACGCCGGCCAACCTGATTCTCATCAGCCTCGCCCTGTTCATGACCTTCTACGTCATGGGGCCGACCTTCGACCAAGCCTGGCAGAACGGCGTGCAGCCGCTGATCGAGAACAAGATCAACGAGCAGGAGGCCTTCACGCGCATCAGCGCGCCTTTCAAGGCGTTCATGCGTGCCAACGTGCGGGAAAAGGACTTGAAGCTGTTCGAGGACCTGGCGCCCGGGCCGCGGCCAAAGGTGCAGTCCCCGGTCGCCCCGCCGGCACAGGGCGCCCCGCCGATGGACGGGAGCGATGTGGAAATGCGCGTGCTGATCCCGGCGTTCATGATTTCCGAGCTCAGACGCGGGTTCGAGATCGGCTTCTTGATCGTTCTGCCGTTCCTCGTCATCGACCTCATCGTGGCGACGCTGACCATGTCGATGGGCATGATGATGCTGCCCCCCACGGTCATTTCGCTTCCCTTCAAGATTTTATTCTTTGTTTTGATCGATGGTTGGAACCTCCTGGTGGGCTCGCTGGTGCGCTCGTTTGTCTGACGCGAAGCTTGCGCGTTAAGCGATATGCAACCATTTTTGCTTAACCATGTTGCCCATGGCAGGCCGGAGCACACGCAGACGGGGCTCCAAGAGGCGTGATGCCACTCTGCCAGACCGGTCGACACCCGGTGTGCCCCCGTTTGTTGCCGCTACCACCTCTCGAGGGTCCCGCACATGGCAAGCATCAATACCAACGTCGCAGCAATGACTGCGCTGCAGTCGCTCTCCGCCACCAACAAGGCACTGACGGACACGCAGAACCGCATCTCCACCGGCTATCGCGTTGCCGACGCATCCGACAACGCCGCCTACTGGTCGATCGCCACCAC